>NZ_JBSGGS010000002.1:0-574394 GCF_053604015.1 Rhodococcus sp. NPDC004095 | reverse complement strand
GGTGGGAGGTCGGCCATGAGCGCGGAGACCGACGTGGGAGGTCGACCATGAGCGCGGAGACCGACGTGGGAGGTCGACCATGAGCGCGGAGACCGACGTGGGAGGTCGACCATGAGCGCGGAGACCGAGGCAGGAGGTCGACCATGAGTACCGAGGCCGAACGGGAGGACCGGGTCCTCGAACGGATCGAGGCGTTCCGGCGGCGTCGGCCACGACTGCGGGACACGGTGATCTCGCTGTCGCACGGCGCCGGCGGCAAGGCGTCCGCCGCGCTGGTGGATGCGGTGTTCGTCGACGCGTTCCGCAACACCGAACTCGAGCAGCTCGGCGACGCCGCGACCGTGCGCCCGGGCCCCGCGGAGCGGCTCGCGTTCTCGACCGACTCGTTCGTCGTGCAGCCGCTGTCGTTCCCGGGTGGCTCGATCGGGCATCTGGCCGTGCACGGCACCGTCAACGACCTGGCCGTGTCCGGGGCCCGTCCGCGTTGGCTGTCGGCGGCGTTCGTCATCGAGGAGGGTTTCGAGATCGACCGGCTGCGCGGGATCGTCGCCGACATGGCGACCGCGGCCACCGCGTCCGGGGTCGAGATCGTCACCGGTGACACCAAGGTGGTGGGCCGGGGCGCCGCCGACGGGCTGTACATCAGCACCGCGGGCGTCGGGATCGTGCCCGAGGGTCGACGCCTGGGCGCCGACCTGGTCCGGCCCGGCGACCGGGTGGTGATCTCCGGGACCATCGGGGATCACGGCATGGCGGTGATGCTGGCCCGCGGCGATCTGGCCATCGAGGCGGACATCGCCTCGGACACCGCCCCGGTGCACTCGCTGGTGGAGGCGTTGCTCGCGGCGGCACCGTCGACCCGGTGGATGCGCGATCCCACCCGCGGCGGCGTCGGCACCGTGTGCAACGAACTGGCGCAGGCCACCGGCCTGGCCGTGATCCTGGACGAGGCGTCGCTGCCGATCCGGCCGGCGGTGGTCGGTGCGTGCGACCTGCTCGGCATCGACCCGTTGTACGTCGCGAACGAGGGCAAGTTCGTGGCGATCGTGTCCCCGGACGAGACGGACGCCGCGGTCGCCGCGCTGCGGGCCTGCCCGGGCGGTGCCGAGGCGACGGTGGTCGGCGAGATCCTCGCCGAACCGGAGGGGATCGTCGCGCTGCGCACCGCGTTCGGCGGCAGCCGGATCGTGGACATGCTCGTCGGTGATCCGCTGCCCCGTATCTGTTGAGAACCCGGATCTGCCGAGGTGAAAGGAGTCACGTCATGTGCCTGGGTATCCCCGGCCGGGTGGTCGACATGGTCGATCCCGCGCAGCATCTGGCGAAGGTGGACGTGGGCGGGGTGCAGCGCGCGATCAGCGTGCGGCTGCTCGCCGACAGCGGACTGCAGGTGGGCGATTGGGTGCTGGTGCACGTCGGATTCGCGATGGCGCGCATCGACGAGGCCGAAGCACAGGTGACGCTGGACCAGGTCCGCAGGATGGGCGCCGACTACGTCAACGAGATCGACGCCTTCAACGCGTCGGACATCGCGTGAAAGGCAGGGCAGCGACATGAGATTCGTCGACGAGTTCCGAGACCCGGCCGCGGCCCGCGCCCTGGTGGCGTCGATCACCGAACTTGCGGCCGCCGACGAGTTCAAGTTCATGGAGGTGTGCGGCGGCCACACCCACACCATCTACCGGCACGGCATCGAACATCTTCTGCCGCCGTCGGTCGAATTGGTGCACGGCCCCGGATGCCCGGTGTGCGTGATCCCGATGGGGCGCATCGACGACGCCATGTGGCTGGCCGAACAGCCGAACGTGGTGTTCACGACGTTCGGCGACATGATGCGGGTGCCCGGATCCCGCGGAAACCTGATCGAGGCGAAGGCCCGCGGCGCGGAGGTCCGCTTCGTGTACTCCCCGCTCGACGCGCTGAAGATCGCCGTGGACAACCCGGACAAGCATGTCGTGTTCTTCGCCGTCGGCTTCGAGACCACCGCGCCGTCCACCGCGGTGACGCTCGTGCGGGCCCGGCAACTGGGGTTGGAGAACTTCACCGTGTTCTGCAACCACGTGACGATCGTCCCGCCGATCAAGGCGATCCTCGAGTCACCGGACCTGCGACTGTCCGGGTTCCTCGGCCCGGGGCACGTGTCGACGGTGGTGGGGTTGCGGCCGTACCGCTTCGTTCCCGAGGTGTACGGAAAGCCGATCGTGGTCGCGGGTTTCGAGCCACTCGACATCCTGGCCTCGGTCCACATGCTGCTGCGGCAGATCCGCGACGGGCGGTGCGAGGTGGAGAACCAGTACAGCCGCGTGGTCCGCGCGGACGGCAATGTGCAGGCGCTGCGCCTGATGTCGCAAACCTTCACCCTGCGCCCGCACTTCGAGTGGCGCGGGCTCGGATTCATCTCGCAGAGCGCGCTCGGTATCCACCCGGACTACGCCGACTTCGACGCCGAGCAGCGATTCTCGATGCCCGGTCTGCGGGTCGCGGATCCGAAGGCCTGCCAGTGCGGTGAGGTCCTCAAGGGCGTCATCAAGCCGTGGGAGTGCAAGGTGTTCGGCACCGCCTGCACCCCGGAGACCCCGATCGGTACGTGCATGGTCTCACCCGAGGGGGCGTGCGCGGCCTACTACAACTTCGGGCGCCTGCACCGGGAGACGGCGGAGCTGGTGGGACGGCGCGGCGCGGCGGGGCAGCCGTTGGTGGGTCAGGGCGAGACGGTCTGACCGATGGCCGAGCCGACGGAGGGTCAGCGGCTGTTCGCCCGCTACGCCCATGCCCCGAACGCGCTCGGATTCTGCGGTCCGGCCGGGGTGGCGGCACTCGAGCACGCCGCGTGCGGTGCGGGCGACGGCGGCGCCGTCACCGACGCGGCACGCAGGTTCAGCGGTGCCTGGCCCTATCAGGAACTGCTCGCCGAGCTGACCGGCATCGCGGATCCCCTCGACGTACGGGTGGTCCGGGCCTACTGGACCGGGAGCGACCTGACCGACCGCGTCGACCCGCATGTGTTCGGGACCCGGTTGCTGGAGCGGCTCGGGTCCGCGGCCGGACACTACTGGACGCACCTGACGCCGGCGCTGCTCGACGAGGCGGCGCCCACGCACGCCTTCCACGTCTTCGGCGTGTATCCGTGGTCGCGGTTGCTCGACACGGGCATGCCGCAGCCGTTGCAGGTGCTCGATTCCTGCCGGATCCGCTGGGGCATCGTGCTCGACGTCGATGCCGCGTCGGCCACCGTGCGCTCCCGGCCGCTCGAGTTCGACGGCGCCCGTCTGGATCTCGGTACCGAACGGATCGAGCGCGTGCAGCGACGGACCGCGTCGGGGACGTTCGTGCCCGCGCTCCGGGTGGGCGAGCAGGTCGCGATGCACTGGGGCTTCCTGTGTGATCGGCTGACCGGGGACGAGGCCGAGCGTCTCGCGGCCGGGACGGTCCGCCAGCTCGCCTGCACGAACGAACGACTCGCCGCCGAACCGGCGACGACGGATGTGCCGTGAACTCCCGCGGAGAGGACACGATCGCAATGACGACATCAATGCCCGCCTCCGGCATCACCACCACGCCGTCCGGCCGTCCCTTCACGTCGCGCATGGCCCGAATCCGGTCCGGGCTCACCGCAGCCGAATGGGTGCGGGTCGCGGCGATGGTGGCGGTGATCGTCGTGCTGCACGTGCTCGGATGGGGAATTCTGGCGCTCGTCGTCGCCCCACAGCACTACAGCCTCGGCACGACGACCCTGGGGCTCGGTGTCGGGTTGACGGCCTACACCCTCGGACTGCGGCACGCCTTCGACGCCGACCACATCGCGGCGATCGACAACACCACCCGGAAACTGATGAACGACGGCCAGCGGCCGCTGTCGGTCGGTTTCTTCTTCTCGCTCGGACATTCCACGATCGTGTTCGGGCTGGCGGTGCTGATCTCGATCGGCATCAAGGCCGTCGTCGGGCCGGTCGAGGACGACGACTCGGCGCTGCACCATTACACCGGGCTGATCGGCACGACCGTCTCGGGCACCTTCCTGTACGTGATCGCGGCGATCAACGTCGTGATCCTGTTCGGGATCGTGCGGGTCTTCCGCCAGATGCGCGCCGGTCGGTTCGACGAGACCGCGCTCGAGGAACAACTGAACGCCAGGGGGCTGATGAACCGCGTCCTCGGCCGGGCGATGAGGTCGATCACCCGGCCCTGGCAGATGTACCCGGTGGGGTTGCTGTTCGGGCTCGGCTTCGACACCGCCACCGAGATCGCGCTGCTCGTGCTCGCCGGCACCAGCGCCGCCGCGGGTCTGCCGTGGTACGCGATCCTGTGCCTGCCGATCCTGTTCGCCGCCGGGATGAGTCTGCTCGACACGATCGACGGCTCGTTCATGAACTTCGCCTACGGCTGGGCGTTCTCCCACCCGGTCCGCAAGGTCTACTACAACCTCACCATCACCTTCCTGTCCGTCGCGGTTGCGCTGCTGATCGGCACCGTCGAGCTGCTCGGCCTGCTCGCCGAACAACTCGGCTGGACCGGCGGCATCTGGGACCGGCTGGCCGGCCTGAACCTGAACCTGCTCGGCTACCTCGTCGTCGCCCTGTTCGTGGTCACCTGGGTTGCCGCGCTGGCGATCTGGCGGTACGGGCACATCGAGGAGCGGTGGACCGCGCGCCTGGCGACCGCCCCGGCCGAGGACTGACCGAGACGTCGGTGAGGCGCGGACGTCGGTGAGGCACGCGTGTGGGGCAGCCGCTTGACCAATGTCCCTGGGCAGTACAGCTGGAACAGCGCGGGTCACTCGGAGTCGACAAGTGCGCGGTTCGCCGCCCAAAGCCGGAGCCCGGTCCGCCCCGCGTCGGGATTTCCATGATTCCAGAGCGGGTGCACCCCAGACTTGGGCGTCGCGATCGATGAGAAGTGGCAGTACGCCACCCAACAGTCCGGTCTGCTGGAGCGTTGGACGCATCAGGTCAGTGTGTGGCGAAGTCACCGACCGCGGTCATTTTGCCGTTGCCCGAAGAGGTGGAGACGCCGGCGTCGGTAAGAGCGCAGTTGGTGATGATGGCACGATGGCCCGGGCTGTTCATCCACCAGTTGACCGCCGCCTCGGGTGTTGCACCGCCGCCGGTACCCCAGTAGACGATTTCGCCCCACCGCGCGACGGGAGCGTAGCCTGCGGCCGCGATCCGGGCATCTGGAGACGAGCCGTCCGAACCGGTATGGCCCGTCACACCACTGTTGAGCATGTCCGTTGCGTGCCGACTGGCGGCCGCAGCGAGCTGGCCGTTGGATGCGACAGGACCGCAACCATTCGCTGCGCGCTGCTGGTTGATCAGGTTGAGCACAGCGCCGCCCTGATCACCACCGGGCTGTTGCTGCGGGTGGCGATTGGGTTGGTTGCGCTGATAGCGCGAATCGGCCGCGGCATTGTCGGCCCAGGTCTGCGACCGAATATCGGGAGTCACGCAGACCACGTCACCGTTGAAGGCCTCCCGCCAGACGAATCCTTGCTTGCAGGTATTCGGCCCGTACGCGCCGCCGCCGGGTTGGACCCGATCTGCGGCCGTTGCGTTTTCCTGGGCCGTGCGTGACCGGACCTGCGGCGGCACACAGACGGTGTCACCGACCCGAGCCTCCCGCCATACGTAGCCCTGGACGCAGGTGTCGGGCCCGTAGGGCAGGTCATGGTCGGCGTGGGCCGGCGCCGTACCAGTAGTCGCCGCCAGCAGGCTTACCCCCACTATCGACAAGGGCAGCAGCGCATGCTTGAAGCTTGCAGACATGGTTGTCCCTCCGACTTGTCTGTCTTGTGTATTGGCCGTGTGGGCCACAGCGCGAAGCGTATGGCGCTGGAGGATCGCCGCACACGCGTAGTCGAGTACTCGACTTTGCAGGCGTTTCGGGGTTCTTGGTTCTTCCTGTCAGCCCGGCTGTCCGTAGATGGCGACGACGACCGTGTTGTCCATTCCTGCGTCCGTCCCCGCGCAGTGGTCTACGACATTCCGGGCTCCAATCGACGAATGAGGTAGGACGTTGGATTGGCGTCCGTCCTTCATTTCTCGTCAAAGACGAGGTCAGTTGGAGGGTGCGTGAGGCGGACGGTGTCTGCCTGGACATCGACGATGGCGTCGAGTCCGGTGGTGGAGTGCCCAGTGGAGAGTATGAAGAACTTGTCCTGGGCCTGGGAGAGGAAGGAGGCAAACCCGGCCAACGACAGGTTGCCGGGATCCAGCTCAAAGTAATCGACCAGGCGGCGAAACAGTTTCGGCAGGATGACAACGTCCTCGGTGAGGGTGGTTGCCGTGTCGATCACTGCGCCGCTGGTGGTGGCGTCGACGGCCCACACCCCGTCCTTGGCGGCGTGTGCACTCTCGACTGCGGCGGTGAATTCGTTGCGTAGGGCGGGAAACAGGTTGCGGTAGTAGGTGGGGTATGCCAGCCCGGTACTGAGCAGATGATGGTTGAGAGTGGTGCGCAGCAGGGTGGTATCGACGAACACAGGGCTTCCGGATGTGGTGGGAGGTGCGCCGCGACAGACGAATGCTACGCAGCGGCCGTACAAATCGGCGCCGCGAGTCAGTATGAACCCGTTGACGGTATCGGGAGTGCAAGCGGTGACCGTCTCGGCGCTGTTGCGTTCGACGTTGGTGAAACCGAGCCAGCCGAGCAGCTCTTCGGCTGCGGCGTGCCCCAATCCCAGCGGTTGGTGGGTGCGGGTGCCGTGTTTGGGCGTGTAGTGGGTCTCGAGGGCGTCGATTCCATCCAGGCGTAGCTGCGCTGCCCCAGAAGCGGTCCGTTTGACCGGATGCGGTCCGCCGACGAGTTCCCACTCGGCGGGCGCGTCCGGGATGAACCGGACGGAGTCCCCGTCAGGCTGGGCCCCCTTGGCTCGGAATGCGCCCTTGATCAGTACGAATGACATGTCCCCTCCTGTTGGCGGACTTGATGCGGCGTCGAGCGATCGATACTTGAGAGGTTCGTCGTCGGGCACGTTGGTGGCGCGAGTATGCGGCTACTCGATTTTCGACGTGCATCTGTTGCGCCCTGCTTCCGCGGTGCGACATTCCAGCGTCAGTCTCCGGCCTGGCGATGCGATCCGGGCGGGGATGTTGATCACGTGATCGCGGTGCCGCGCATCCGCGGCCGCCCCACGCGGTCTCGTCGATCGATGCAATCGCGGCCCGGATCTGTGGGTTCATCCTCTCGGTCCCCTGAGAACCAGGCTCGGCGCGGACGGCTGCGGCGGAAACGAACGTGTGCCCGAAGTAGGTCGACCCCGCGCGGGCCAGGACCCGGCCACTCGCCCCGACGCCTCGGGCGGTACCGATCGCCTTGGGCGAGTAGGCGTTACATCACCGGTGGATCCAGGCTCAGGCGCTTGTCTCGGGGAATGGCGTCGGTGGCGCGAAGGTCTCGGAGCGCGTCGAGGATCGGGGTGGGCGCCGTGGCCGGAACCAACGGCAACCGGACGTTCGGTGTCGATATCCGGCCCTGCGCGTGGAGAACGGCCTTGAGGAGCGTGGGGTTCGGTTCGGACATGAGGGCGGACGCGGGTCCGACGAGTCGACTTCCCAGCGCGCGTGCCTCCTCGAGCCGTCCCTCGTGCCACAACCGGACCAGCTCGGCGAACTCGCGTCCGCAGACGTTCGCGGTCGCCAGGACCGCGCCCGCCGCGCCCATCGCCAACAGCGGTGAGACCAGCGTGTCCTCGCCCGCGAGCACCGAGAACACGTTGGCAGGAGCGGAGCCTGCGGGGCGACCGGAGGAGGCCGTTTCCGCGATCAGTCGCGCGGTGTCGGTGTCCACCACGCCGACCGCCTGCTTGACGCCGACGATTCGCGGATGCCGCGACAGGCGCGTCAGGGACTCCCAGCCGAGCTGCTGTCCGGTGCGATACGGAACGTTGTAGACGATCAGCGGGAGTGGGCTGCGGTCGGCGACGTACTCGAAGTGCGCGACGACGCCGGCCTCGGACGGACGGGTGTAGTACGGGACAACCGTCAGCGCCGCCGCGGCGTCGACGCTCGAGTTCAGCTCTTCGACGGCTCGGACCGTGCCCGCGGTGTCGTTGCCTCCCGCCCCGACGATCAGTGGCACACCGTGTTCGCGGCACACCCTGCCGCAGATCCGCACGACCTCTCGACGTTCCTGCGGGCTCAGCGTGGACGGCTCCGCGGTCGTCCCCAGCGCGACGATCCCGGCCGCACCGTCCTCGATCGTGTCGTGGGCGAGGCGTTCGAGGTCGGCGACCGCGAGCTCGCCGCCGTCGGTGAAGGGCGTGACGAGCGGGACGAGGAGTCCTGACGGGTGGAAGGTCATATTCCCACTCTCACCGTCCGCACAATCAAGATCCAGTTACTGTTCCTTCGTCTGTCCGTAAGCTGAACTGATGCTCGACATTCGCAAGCTGAGGCTTCTTCGCGAACTCGCCCATCGCGGGACCATCGCGGCCGTCGCCGACGCGCTCGCGTACACGCCGTCCGCGGTGTCGCAACAGCTCGCGGCGCTCGAACGGGAGGCCGGCCAACCCCTGCTGACGCGGACGGGCCGTCGGGTGAGCCTCACTCCCGCCGGGGTCGTGCTCGTCGAGCACGCCGAGGTGGTTCTCGCCGACCTCGAGCGCGCCGAAGCGGCGCTCGCCGCGACTGGCGCCGGCCTGTCGGCATCGGTTCGGTTGGGCGCGTTTCCCACCGCCCTGCGGACGATCGTGTTGCCCGCGATGACGGAACTCGCTCGCGCCCAACGGAACCTGGAGCTGACGGTGACGGAGGCCGATCCGGCCGACGTGCCGGACCTTCTTCGCGGCGGCCGACTGGACCTCGCGCTGGTTCACGAGTACGACAACGTCCCCTCCACCGTGGGGGCGGGCATCGAACTGGAACCGCTGCTGGACGAGGTCGTGTACCTGGCCTCGTCCGCCGCCCCCGGTGTACCCGCCGCCGATGTGGTCCGCAGCCAGTCCGGGAGCCGGTGGATCGTCGGCAACCCGGACACCCTCTGCCACACCATGACGGTGCGCACCTGCCAGTCGCAGGGTTTCGAGCCACTCGTCGCCCACCGCGTCGACGATTTCGCCGCTGTCCTCGGCCTCGTCGCCGCGGGCGCCGGTGTGGCACTCGTTCCCCGGCTCGGGGCGACCGATGTCCCGGACGGTGTGGTGCTCACCGCCCTCCCGATCGGCAGACGGACCCGGATCGCCTACCGCCGCGGCAGCGGATCCCAGCCGGCATTCGCCGCGGTGAGCGGTGAATTGCATCGCGCGGCCCGGGCCTTCCACGACGGCCCCGCCGATCCAGCGGTCGAAACCTGTCGGTGACCTCGGGCACACTGGGAGTCGAAACCACCGGACACGGGGAGGACTCATGGCCGATGCCATAGTCGTCGAAGGTCTGATCAAGAGGTACGGCAAGGTCACGGCCCTCGACGGAATCGATCTGACGGTCCCAGCGGGGACGGTCACCGCTCTGCTCGGGCCGAACGGGGCAGGCAAGACCACCGCGGTTCGCGTGCTGACCACGCTGCTGGTTCCCGATGGGGGCACCGCTCGCGTCGACGGGCTCGACGTGGTTGCCGACGCCCAGGAACTGCGTTCACGCATCGGCGCGTCCGGTCAGTACGCGGCCGTCGACGAGTACCTGACGGGATTCGAGAACCTCGAGATGGTCGGCCGGCTCTACCACCTCGGCATCAAACGCAGCCGCGACCGGGCCAGGGAACTGCTCGAGCAGTTCGATCTCGTCGCCGCCGCGGACCGCCCGGTCAAGGGCTACTCCGGGGGCATGCGCCGCCGCCTCGACCTCGCGGGCGCACTCGTCGCGCAGCCACCGGTGCTGTTCCTCGACGAACCCACCACCGGCCTCGACCCGCGCGCCAGGCTCGCGTTGTGGGACGTGATCGACGAACTGGTCGCGCAGGGGACGACGCTGCTGCTCACCACCCAGTACATGGACGAGGCCGAGCGGCTGGCCGATCGGATCGCGGTGATGGACCGCGGCGCGGTCATCGCGCGCGGCACCGCCGACGAACTCAAGGACCAGGTCGGCGGCGAGCGCATCGAACTCGGGCTGGTGGACGCCGCACGGCTACCCGACCTGCGGACCGAACTCGCGCCGCTGTCCGCCGGGGAGATCCAGGTCGAGTCCGGTATCCGGAAGGTGGTCGTCCCGGTCAGCGGCGGAGCGGACACCCTCGCCGCGGCGCTCGCACGGCTGTCCGCGGCCGGCATCCGGGTCACCGACGTCGCGTTGCGCAAACCCACCCTCGACGACGTCTTCCTCTCCCTGACGGGGCACGAGGCGCAGGACGTGGACGTGGACGAGGAGGCGGTGCGATGAACGCGATGCAGATGGTGGCGTCCGACGGATTGACCATCGCGAAGCGAAACATCATCAAGATCAAGCGGGTTCCCGATCTCATCGTCTTCACGACCCTCTCGCCGATCATGTTCGTGCTGCTGTTCGCGTTCGTGTTCGGCAGCGCGATAGAGATCCCCGGGATGTCCTACCGCGAGTTCCTCATCGCGGGCATCTTCACGCAGACCGTCATCTTCGGTGCCACGTGGACCGGGCTCGGGATGGTGGAGGACCTGCAGAAGGGCATCATCGACAGGTTCCGGTCGCTGCCGATGGCGCCCTCGGCGGTGCTGATCGGCCGGACCTCCACCGACGTGCTGATCAACGTCATCAGCCTGGTGGTGATGACGCTGACGGGCCTGCTCATCGGGTGGCGGATCCACTCGTCGCTGGGGGAGGCCATCGCCGGCTACGTGCTGATGCTGCTGTTCGCGTACGCCCTGTCGTGGGTGATGGCGGTGGTGGGCATGTGGATTCGCACGCCGGAGGTGTTCAACAACGCGAGCTTCATGGTGATCTTCCCGCTGTCGTTCATCGCGAACACCTTCGTCGACCCGTCCTCGATGCCCACGGTCCTGCGGGTGATCGCGGAGTGGAACCCGGTGTCCGCGCTGACCCAGGCGGTGCGTGAGCTGTTCGGCAACACCAATCCGATGATGCCGCCGCCGCAGGCGTGGCCGCTGCAGAACCCGGTCCTGGCGTCGCTGCTGTGGATCGCGCTGACGCTGATCGTGTTCGTGCCGTTCGCGATCCGCCGGTACAAGAAGGCCGTCAGCCGCTGAGAGGCTCGGCAGCAGTCACGGGTGTCGGTCAGACATGCCGTACCGCCGCAGGTAGCGGCCCGCCTGGTGAGGGCGTGGCGGCACTCTGTCGCTGACCGGTGAAGTTGTGCAGATCACTGTGCTGACCTGGGAAGGTCCGCCCCGGCTGTGGACGTTCGATCAGAGCCGAATCGGTCGCCTCCCGGTGCACACTGTCATGGTGAGGAAAGCCGTGAGGGGTGCCGGTGCTCTTGTCGCGATCGCCGCCGCGTGCGCCTGTTCGCCGGTCGATGACCACGAATCGCCTGCTCCGACCGTTCTCATCCAATCAACACAGTTCGCACCGCCGCCGCCGCCGATTACCGATCTCGTTCCCACTGCCGAGCAGCTGACCACGCTGTACAACGCCACAACCAACTACTCGATACGGGAGGAGGATCGGTCGCGACTCTTGGACGGTCCCAGCGATCAGACCTTGCAGATCGCGCGGTCCTGGGGTGCACTGCCCATGCCCCAATACATCCAGTTCACCACCGTGGAACCCGACGGACCGGACCGTGTCGATGCGAGTGGGCAGGGCTACGTCGACGGCATGGCCCCGTATCCGGTGGGGCCAATTCCTTTCGTGCGTTCCGACAACGAGTGGAAGCTGTCCCACCTCCACGTTTGCGGCGTCTTGACCGGGCTTCCGGGGCCAGACGGGGGTTGTCAGTGAGCCTGACCGTCGTCCGGCGCCGGTAGGTCGATGATGTGGGTACAGGGGCGAGTGGAAGCGACCTATCGCCCAAATTCGGGGAGCGATTCCGGGTCCTGCCCGAATCAGTTGCGTCGCTTCGAGGCTCCTGTGCGTGAGTCATGCAGGCGGCAATCCCTCGAGAAATCCGGAAATGCTGTACTCCCCATCGGGGTGGTCGTATATCCCGCCGCCAACCGAGGCGCCGCCGGCTGCGTCGAACTGCAGTGTGGCCGGACCGTCCACATATATTCTCACCGAATGGTTGAAGGCGAAGAAGCGCCTTTTCCCATCGAAGGCTGTGCCACACAGAATCCACGGAAATGCATACCTCGGTGTCCCGGCGGCGCCGTGGCTGAGAAAGGCAGCGCCGAGGATCTCCTCGTCCCCGTTGTACATCCCGGTCACGGTCTCGATCACAAGACGTCTTCCAGCCGGTACCTTGTCCGGCAGTACGCATCGACCCAGGCTCTCGCTGATCATGTCGCCATGCGTCCGGAATACGTCCGAGTGTCGAGGCAGGTCCGGGATCAACAAGACCTGACCGACCGGCAGGCTGTCCGGATTTGCGATGCTGTTCGCCGAAGTGATTATCGGAAACATGGATCCGTCACCGTAAAAGCGTTGCGCAATCGCGAAGAGCGTGTCTCCGCTTACCGTGGTGTATTTCCTTGCCATCACACACCTCCAAGCCCTATGGAACTTCTGCGGTGATCCGGTCTGTGGTGCTGCGGACATTGTTGCCGTCGTGCAGCGGTCGTTCCGGCGGATTCACGATGTCACGTTCTGGACCGTCTGGCAGCGCGTCGTGGCAGCCGACCGGCATGGCAGCGGCGATTGTTGTCGACTCGATCCGCCCGATGATCAGGTCAGCGGCAACTCGGCGAAGATCTGCCCGGTCGGCTGGGTCGAGCCGCCCGGCGGTTCCACGGTGAAGCCGAGCGCGGTCGCGTCGCCGATGCCCTCGAGCACCGCCGTCGTCGACGGGGCCACGGCGCCCGCGTCCATCGTGCCTGCCGGCTGGGCGCTGCCCTGATCGTTCATCAGCCACATCTGGTAGACGGTGCCCTCCGCGGGCGGGGCGACGTTGTTCATCACCAGCACACCGGCGCCCACGTCCTTCGAGTAGACGACGGTGGCGGTGCCACCGCCCTCGATCGACCCGGACGAGGTGCGTACGTCGTCGGCGGCGAACACCTGCTCCGCCGTGGGGGCGGGCTCCGACGACCACATCCGCGAGCCCACGGCGACGCCTCCCACCGCGACCACGACGGCTGCGGCCGCCGCCAGCAATCCGTTTCGCAGCCGGTGACGCCGCGCGGCACGCCGCGCGTCCAGATCGACCGGGGCCGGGTTCGGTGAGGCATCGGGCCGGTCCGCGATCGCGTCGAGTACCCGGCCGCGCAGCTGCTCCGGTGGTTCGACCGCGGTCGCCGCGGCCACGTCGGCCATCGTCTCGCGGGCGTCGCGGACGCGGCTTTCGAACTCGGATTTCTCGGCCGGCCCAGCCGTGACCAGCCGGGCCTCGATCCGTGCACGTTCGGTGTCCGAGACGGCGTCGAGGGCGTACACCTCGGCCAGTTCGAGCCAGTCACGTTCCACGCCCCGGACACCGGGGACCGCATCGTCGGTCATTGCCGCTCACCTCCGAGACAGTTCCGGAGGCGGAGCAACCCGTCCCTGATCCTGGACTTGACCGTGGGAAGCGTCGCCGAAAGCTGTTCGGACACTTCGCGGTACGTGAGGCCGCGATAGTAGGCCAGCTCCACGGACTGGCGTTGCAGGTCCGTCAGCGTGCCCAAGCACCGCACCACCATGCGCCGATCCTCACGCCGCGTCACCTCTTCGGTCACGCTGTCGAACGGTGACTCGACGGTGCTCGCCCGATACCGGGATTCCCGATCCGAGCCGGACTGTTCGGCGCGCACCCGATCCACCGCCCTCCGGTGGGCGAGGGTGATCACCCACGACAGCGCGGAACCCTGGGTGACGTCGAACGCGCGGGCCGTCCGCCACACCTGCAGGTACACCTCCTGCGTCGTCTCCTCGCTGTACCCGGGATCGCGGAGCACCCGCAACACCATCCCGTAGACCCGGGCGCGGGTCAGATCGTAGAAACGGGCGAATGCCGACTCGTCCCGGTCCGCGACCCGCTGGAGCAGCGCCGCGAGCGTGTCGGTGTCCCCGCTGACGCCGGTCATCGGCCTTGTCCACTCATCGCAGGAAAGCCTATCGGCGGGTATTCGGGCGCTCAAGGCGGCATCCGCCGTGCTCCTGTCCAGCACGACCCTCACCGCCGCGGTGGTCGCGGCACGAAGAACGCGGTGCGCTGCTGGTAGTCCCGGTATCCCGGGCGCCGCGACATCGTCGTCTCCAGCGGGCGCGCACCGGTCGCGTACACCAGGAAGTACGTCATCAACGCCGGCGACGCCACGGTCAGCGCGCCCGGCCACACCGAGGCGCAGATCAGCCACAGGCCCCACCACACGCACGCGTCCCCGAAATAGTTCGGGTGCCGGGTCCACGCCCACAGACCGGTGTCGATGATGCGTCCCCGGTTCGCGGGATCACCACGCCAGCGCGACAACTGCCGATCTCCGACGGACTCGAACGTCACTCCCGTCACCCACAGCGCCACACCCGCGGCGACGGCGAGGGAACCGACACCCTCGGTCGGGCCGAGGACCGCCGACACCTGCAGGGGCAGCGACACGAACCACTGCGCGGCGCCCTGCGTCGCGAAGACCCGGGTCACCACGGTGCGGGTACTCGCGCCCCCGGCGCGGTCGAGCAGGTCGCGGTAACGCGGATCCTCGCCGCGGCCCTTCGATTTGAGATACATGTGCACGCTCAGCCGCAGACCCCACACGGCGACGAGGACGAACAGCAGCCACCGTCTCCCGGCTGCGCCGTCCCCGATCACCGCCGCGGCGAGTGCGACCAGCACGAATCCGGCACCCCAGGCCACGTCGACGACGTTGACGCGGTCGAGTCGGCGGCTCACCGCGAACGCGACCGCCTGCACCACCGCGACAGCGGCCAGCGAGGTCACCGCGACCACCGCGAAGGTCGACCAGGCGCTCATCGCGGACCTCCGTCCTTGGCGAGAACGATCTGCTGGACGTCCAGGTAGCCGGACCGGAACCCCGCCTCCGAGTACGCGAGGTAGAACTCCCACATCCGGCGGAACGTCGCATCGAATCCGAGCGCGTCCACGGCCGCCGCGTTGGCGACGAACCGTTCCCGCCACAGGCGGAGCGTGTCCGCGTAGTCCGCCCCGAAGCGGTCCCGCGCCCGGATCCGCAGCGACGTGGTCGCGGCGGCGGCCTCGAGCGCCTCGGGGGAGGGAATCAGGCCGCCGGGAAAGATGTACTTGGTGATCCAGGTGTGCGTGTTGCGGGTGGCGCGCATCCGCGCATCGGTCATGGTGATCGCCTGCAGTGCGACTCGTCCGCCCCAGACCAGCACGTGGTCCAGCACCGCGAAGTAGGCCGGCCAGTACTCGTACCCGACCGCCTCGATCATCTCGACGGAGACGACGGCGTCGTACTCGCCGCGCACCGCGCGGTAGTCGAGCAGGTCGACCCGCACCCGGTCCGCGTACCCGGCGTCCGCCACCCGCCGGCGCGCCAGCTGTTGCTGCTCCGCCGACAGGGTCACCGACCGGACCGTCGCGCCGCGCCGTGCGGCACGGATCGCCAGTTCTCCCCATCCGGTGCCGATCTCGAGCAGCCGGGTACCCGGGCCGACGCGGGCGGCGTCGAGCAGCCGGTCGATCTTGCGGTGCTGCGCCTCGGCCAGGGTGTCCCATCCGGGGGTCCAGCCGTCGAACAGCGCACTCGAGTACGTCATCGTCTCGTCGAGGAACAGGCGGAAGAGGTCGTTGGACAGGTCGTAGTGGCGGGAGACGTTCGAGGGGGCCTGCTCCCGCGAATTGCGCTCCCAGGAGGGTCGACGACGCGCCACCAGCGGACGCAGGGCCTGCAGGACGCCCGGGATCAGCATGGACGCGGACGCCGCGAACGGTGTCAGCGCGGAGGCGGGATCCGGCGAACTCCAGTCGCCCGCCATGTACGCCTCGCCGAATCCGATCAGCCCGTCGGCGGCCACCCGTCGCGCGAACGCCTCCGGGCGATGCACGATCATGCGCGGCGCGTGCGCATCACCTGAGCCGATGACCGTCCCGTCGGGATAGTCGACCCGCACGTCGAGCCGGGCCACGGCACGCCGGAACAGGAGGGCGGCGACCGGCGCGCCGAACCGCGCGATCGCACCGGTCGGTCGGCGCGCGACGTCCGGCCACCGAGCCGGATCGGGTCCCGGCAGGGTCGGCGCGCCGTCGGTGCGGGTGACGCTCATCGGAGGACCTCCGGGTTCGGGTGGGACGTGGTGGCCGTGGACGACGACCGGGGACGCGGGACGACGGGCAGGCCGCGCAGCCAGAGCGCGATGCCCTGGATCCGGATCCGCGCGGACACGAGGTGCGGTGCCAGCGGTGCCCGCAGCACGGTGCCTGCCACCCCGCCGACGGTGGCCGGCACGCGGTTCCCGTGCATCGTCGCCACGAAGGGTGCGTGCCCGTCCCGGTGCAGGGTCACCGAGATCGCGAGGCGCTCCGCAGGCTCCGGGACCCGAAGCGTGTAGTGGCCCGCCACCGGATTGAACGGCGACACGTAGAACGCCTTCGCCGCCTCCGCCCGCCCCGTGGGATCCGGGCGCAGCACATAGCTGTGCCTGCCGCCGTAGGTGTTGTGGACCTCCGCGACCACACAGTCGACGATGCCGTCGCGGTCGTGGCACCAATACAGGCTCAGGGGGTTGAAGGCGTGCCCGAGCACGCGGGCACCGAGCAGCGCGGTGACCCGCAGGCCGCCCGGATCGATGCCGGCGTCGACGAGAACCGCGTCGAGTCCGGCCCGCAGGGTGCCCGGCGCCGGCGACCGATCGAAGTGGTCGCGCACGTCGAATCGGGCGAACGGCCGCAACCACACCGGCAGACCGGGCAACTCGTCCAGGTCGACGAACCAGCTGTAGCCCGGGTAGTCGAAGGCGTGCCGGATCGGGCCGGCGCGTACGTGGCGGATCCGGGTGCGGTAGATCGCTGGGGTGTTCACGCGCGCGCTCCCACCGCGATGCCGTCGAGGGCGCCGATCCGGCGGGCCGCGCGCACTCCGGACGCGGCGCCGTCCTCGTGGAAGCCCCACCCGTGGTAGGCGCCGGCGAACGCCACGGTGTCGGAGTCCAGTTCCGGCAGCCGCCGCTGCGCGGCCACGGATTCCGGTGTGTAGAGCGGATGTTCGTACGTCATCTCCGCGAGCACGGTCGACGGGTCGATGCGGTCCGCGCCGCCGAGGGTCACGAGCAGCCGCCGACCTCCGGCCTCGCGCAGTCGCATCAGCCGGGTCATGTCGTAGGTGACGATGACGCCCGGTGCCCGTTCACCCGCCCTCGGAACGAGGTAGTTCCACGACGCGCGCGCCGCCCGGGCGCGGGGCAACACCGATTCGTCGGTGTGCAGCCGGGCCCGGTTCGTCGAGTAGGTGATCGCGCCGAGCACAGCGGACTCGGCCGGTGTCGGTTCGGCGAGCAGGCGCAGCGCCTGGTGCGGGTGTACCGCGACCACCGCCGCATCGAAGCGGCGCGGCGCACCGCCTGCCGTGACCACCACGCCGCCGCCGCTGCGGACGAGGCGTTCGACCGGTGTGCCGGTGCGCACCTCGTCGAGCGCGGCGGTGATCTTCTCGACGTAGCGGGCCGAGCCGCCTGTGACGGTTCGCCACGGCGGTGACCCGAAGACCGTGAGCATGCCGTGGTGGTCGAGGAAGGTCAGTAGATAGCGCGCCGGGTACCGCATCGCGTCGTCCGGGTCGCACGACCACACCGCCGCGACCAGTGGGATGGTGAAGTGATCGACGAAGTACCGGGAGAACTTCAACCGGTCCAGGAACTGCCCGAGAGTCTCCTCGGTCTCCGCCGGTCCGTCGTCGAGGAGTGCCCGCGCCGCCCGGTGGAAGCGCGGCACCTCGCCCAGCATCCGCAGGTACCGGCCGCGGCCGACGGTGCGCACGGTCGGCAGCAGCCCGGAAATCCCCTTTCCACCGGCGTATTCGAGGCCGTTCGCGTCCGAGCGCACCGACATCGACATGTCGGTGGCCTGGGTGGCGACGCCCAGCTCGTCGAACAGTGCGCACAGGGTCGGGTAGGTGCGGTCGTTGTGCACGATGAACCCGGTGTCCACGTCGACCCGCCTGCCGGCGCCCAGATCCACGGTGTGGGTGTGGGCGTGACCGCCAAGCCGGTCGTCCGCCTCGAACAGCGTCACCCGGTCGCGTCGGGCCAGCTCGTGAGCCGCGGCCAGTCCGGCGATCCCGCTGCCGATCACCGCCACCGAACGTCGCCCGGCTCGCTCGGGCGGTTCGGGAACGGGCGCCGGACCGCGGGGACGCGAAGTGGTCGTCATGACCGGTGTTCGGAACAGGGACCGGTCCGGATGGGTCGGACATTTTCTCGGTGCGCGACCCATCCGGGTCCGGAGCGGCCCCGAATCGCAGCCGACACAACCTCGTCGGCGGCACCTCGGCCGCCGCCACACGGAAGGACCCACATCATGGGAATCAGCACACGCAAGAATCTGGCGCTGGTCGGGGCGGGGGCGATCGCCCTGTTCGGCGCCGTCGCCTGTTCCTCGGACGACACGTCTTCGGCGCCGGAGTCCCCGGCGACCTCCGAGACGCAGCCGATGGCAACGGATTCGGCGATGCCGAACGCGCAGTCCGCGTCGCTGGTCGGACCGGGCTGCGCAGCCTACGCGGAGCAGGTCCCCACCGGCCCCGGCTCGGTCGAGGGCATGGCGCAGGAGCCGGTGGGCGCCGCAGCGTCGAGCAACCCGATGTTGACCACTCTCACCGCGGCGGTGTCCGGTCAGCTCAATCCGCAGGTCAACCTCGTCGACACCCTCAACGGCGGCCAGTTCACCGTCTTCGCCCCTGTCGACGCGGCCTTCGAGAAGGTCGACCCGGCCACTCTCGAGACCCTGAAGACGGACGCGGCCGCCCTCACCAATGTCCTGACCTATCACGTCGTTCCGGGCCGGATCGCACCCGCCGACATCGCGGGCACCCAGACTACGGTCCAGGGCGGCACAGTCGAGGTCACCGGATCCGGCGACGACTGGAAGGTCAATCAGGCGGGCGTCATCTGCGGCGGCATCCAGACCGCGAATGCGACCGTGTACCTGATCGACTCGGTCCTGTCGCCCCAGTAGCCGATCCCCCCACTAGACGACAGCGAGGAGACATTCATGAGATCGACGATGCGAACCGTTGCGGTGGCCTGTGCCGCCGCGGCGGCGGTCGTGCTGCCGGGGTCGACGACCGCAGCCGCCCCGTTGGGCCCCCTGACACCGGTGGACCGCGTCGACCTGACGCGTTACCTGGGAACGTGGCATCAGCTGGCCGCCAATCCCGCCCCGTTCAACCTGGACTGCGTGCGCGACACCACCGCCCGGTACAGCGCGGTCGACGATCGGGACGTGCGGGTCGAGAACTCGTGCACCACGGTCACCGGTGCCCGCCGCGGGATCGTGGGCAACGCGCGGGTCAACGGCCCGGCCGAGTTGCACGTGTCGTTCCCGTCGGTACCGGGGCAGGACAACCCGGACGGGCCGAGCAACTACCTGATCGCCCACCTCGCTGGCGACTACTCGTGGGCGCTGGTCGGCGACCCGACCCGGCTGTCCGGCTTCGTCCTGTCGCGCAGTCCCGTGGCGGACCCGGGCCGCTGGCACGAGATCCGGCAGGTCGTGGAGGCGAACGGCTACAACTCGTGCCTGATGCTGACCTCGCCGACCAGCACCGGGCTCGCGGACATCCGGCCCCTCTGCACCCTCTGACGGCCCGGCACCTCCGCCGCTACCGCGTGGTGAGGACCATGCGGTAGCGGGCCCGGCCCTCCGCCATCGCGGCGTAGGCGTCCGCCGCCTCGGCCAGGGGGCGTTCCTCGATCCGGGCCCGCACGCCGGACAGGGCCGCGAAGTCCATCGCCTCCTCGACGTCGCGGGCGGTACCCGAGGGGTGCCCGGTCACGGTCAGCCCGGGCTGGATCAGCTGAAGCGGACTGATCGGAAGGGGGTCGGCCGTGACGCCGACGACGACGAGTTCACCCTCGGGTTGCAGGCCGCCGATCGTGTCGGCCATCGCCGTCGAGTTCGCCGCGGTCCCGAGGACCACCGACACGCCACCGAGCTTCCGCAGGGCCGCACCGACGTCGCCCTCCGTGGAGTCGACATAGTGGTGGGCGCCGAGTTGCCGGGCGTCCTCGCCCTTGTCGCCACCGCGGGCGATGGCGATCGTCTCGAAGCCCATCGCCCGGGCGAACTGCACACCGAGGTGGCCGAGCCCACCGATCCCGAGGACCGCGACCCGGTCGCCGGGCGCCGCCCCGGTCTTCCGGAGAGCATCGAAAGTGGTGACGCCCGCGCAGCTCATCGGAGCGGCTTCCGTGAAGGACAGCTCGTCCGGGATCCGGGCGAGCGCGTTGGCCGGCACCGTCACCGACTCGGCGTAACCCCCGGGGTACTGCCAGCTGGGAATCTGCAGCTTCTCGCAGTGGATGAAGCTGCCCCGGCGGCAGGGCACGCACTCGTTGCAGTGGCCGCCGAACCAGCCAACGGCGACGCGGTCGCCGACGGCGTGGTCGTCGACGCCGGGGCCGAGTTCGGCGATCGTTCCGGCGATCTCGTGACCGGGCGTCAGCGGCCACGTCATGTCCGGGAAGGCGCCACCCACGAACGCGCGGTCGGTGCCGCAGACTCCGCACGCGGAGACGGCGATGCGGACGTGGTCCCGTTCGGGTGGCGTCGTCTCGACCTCGGTCAGGGTCAACGCGCCGCCGGGGGACTGGACGTGAACTGCTCGATGAGTGGGCATGACGCATCCTCGATGGAACGTTCGTCGCGGCGGGCCGCGGTCGACATCGTGTGCCGTGCCACGCCCTCGGGTCCGCGTTCCAGTCAAACGCCTCGACGGAGTTCCTGGCAAGGCCTCCCGGACCGGTCGGTCCATTCCGCGCGCGGGCCCGGAACGGGCTCAGGACCGGTGCGCGGGCCGGTGACGCGGCTCCCGATGGGGGGAGCCGCCGTGCGGTGACGCGCTCCGCCCGGCGGCGCCGGCGATGTTCTCCAGCATCCCCGCGAAGATCACTCGGTGGAACGGCACGAGCGCATACCAGTAGAGCCGTCCTGCCACACCTTTCGGCAGGAACACCGCACGCTGCCGGAGCCGGGTCCGATCCGGGCCGAGGGTGGTCAGGTCCCACTCGAGCCACGCGCGTCCGGGGGCGCGCATCTCCGCCCGCAACCGCAGCAGCACCGGACGCTCGATGCGTTCGACCCGCCAGAAGTCGAGCGCATCGCCGGTGTGCAGGGTGCGCGGATGACGGCGCCCCCGCACCAGCCCCACCCCACCGAACGCGCGGTCCAGCCAGCCGCGCACCGACCACGCTAGGGGGAACGAGTACCAGCCGTTCTCCCCGCCGATCGCCTCGACGACCGACCACACGGACGCCTGGTCGCTGGGACAGTCGATGTGTCGCTCGTCGACGAATGCGTTATCGCCGGCCCACTCCGGGTCGGACGGCAACGGATCGGCGGGTGCACCGACGGGCGAGGCGTTCGCCCACGTGGTTTCGACGTCGCCACGCTCGATCCGGCGCAGTGCCAGGCGCACCGCCTCCCGGTAGCCGGTCAACCCGTCCGGTGGGGGCGCGATCACCGAGTCGATCTCGTGGTCGCGCATCACCGCGTCCGTGCTGACAGACTCGATCAGCGCGCGACCCAGTTTCGGGGGAATCGGCGTGACCAGGCCCACCCACAGCCCGGCCAACCGTGGCGTGAGGACCGGCAGGACCAGGATCCGCCGTCGCCGCAACCCGGCGACCTGCGCGTACACCTGCATCATCTCGCCGTACCGCAGGATGTCGGGACCGCCGACGTCGTAGGTTCGGCTGTGCGGCAACGGCGCCGTCGCCGCGCCCACCAGGTAGTGCAGAACATCGCGGACCGCGATCGGCTGAATGCGATTGTTCACCCAACGCGGCGTCGTCATCACCGGCAATCGATTGCTCAGGTGGCGGATCATCTCGAACGACGCCGACCCCGATCCGATCACGACGCCGGCCTGCAGGACGAGGGTGGGCACCGACGAGTCCAGCAGGATCCGGCCGACCCGTGTCCGGGATCGCAGGTGCGGGGACAGCGTGCCCGTGTCCGGGTGCAGCCCGCCGAGATACACGATCCGGCGCACTCCCGCATCGCGGGCGGCGGCGACCACGTTGCGGGCGCACCGCTGCTCGGTGTCCTCGAACCGTCCCCGACCACCCATCGAATGCGCCAGGTAGTACAGCACGTCCACGTCGCGGCATGCCCGCGCCAGCGACTCGGGGTCGTCGAGGTCGCCGCGCACCACCTCGACGTCGTCGGCCCACGGCACGTCGCGGAGCTTGTCCGGCGTCCGCGCGAGCACCCTGACCCGATGCCCCGACCGGACCAGGCGCGGAGCCAATCGGCCGCCGATGTATCCGGTCCCGCCGGTGACGAGGATGCGCAGCGGCGCGGTCACGTCGGCTCCGCGATGTGCCCGAGCTGGTGACGCAGCGACGGCTCCAGCGTGGGGCGGCGGTACCGGTGGCCGGCATCGAGCAGGGTCTGTGGCACCACCCGCTGGTTGGCGGTCGCCAACTCCCGCGCGCCCTGCGCGCCGAGCAGGAGCCGCGGCCCGAATCCGGGCACCGGCAGCAGCGCGGGGCGGTGTAGCACCCGGGCCAGGGTCCGTGCGTACTCCCCGGCGCGGACCGGCTCCGGTGCCACCGCGTTCACCGCGCCCGACAGTCGCGGATCGGTCAGTGCGCGGTGATAGATGTCGACGAGGTCGTCGAGGTCGATCCACGACAGCCACTGGCGCCCCGAACCGACGCGGCCGCCGAGGCCGGCGGCGAACAGCGGTCGCAGCAGCCGCAACGTCCCGCCGCGGGGAGACTGCACGATGCCGGTGCGCACCCGCACCACCCGAATCCCGGCGTCGGAGGCGGGCGACGTCGCGGCCTCCCAGTCGGCGACGACGTCCGCGAGGAATCCGGAGCCCCTGCCGGCGTCCTCGCGGAGCGGTTCGTCGTCGCGGTCGTACCCGTAGAGGCCGATCGCGGAGGCGCAGACGAAGGCGGTCGGTCCGTCCGAGGCCGTGCCGGCGAGTTCGGCGAGCCGGCGGGTCGGCTCGATCCGGCTGTCCCGGACCGCGGCCTTGTGTGCCTCGGTGAACCGGCCTGCGATCGACGCACCCGCCAGGTGCACGACCGCGTCGACATCGTCGAGGAGATCCGGCGAGGGTGCGGCGGGGAACCACTGACGTTCGTCGGGACTCCGCGGCGCCCGACGCACCAGGCGCAGCACCTGGTGCCCACCGGTGCTCAGGAAGGCGGTCAGCGCGGACCCGACCAGACCGGAGGCGCCGGTCACGGCGACGGTCATCGGCCGGGTCCCGCGGTCTCGGGCCTCCTGATGCGCGGCCAGGTCGTCCGCGAGCTGCCGGTGCCGGTACGCGAACATCTGGCGGAGCATCGACGCGGGTACCGGTGTCTCCACGCCGTCCACCACGCGCGTGGTCCGGGCGTCGACCTCCACGAAGGTGTGGACGTGTCGCCACGGCACCAGCATCCCGGCGGGTAGGGAGGCAGGGCCGTCCCGCACGATCCGGTCGACGAACCGGCGCGGTGGGTCGTACGCCGACGCGTCGTGCTGGGCGATCCACCGCAGGCCACCGGGCAACGACAACTCGGCGCGGCCGTCGGCGAGCGAACCGGCCTCCGAGATCGCCCCGACAGGCTGCCAGGGCGGGAGCAGACGGTGCAGCGCGCCGGGCCTGGCGTACCAGTCGAACACCTCTCGGCGAGGCGCGGTCACGGTGCTCGCGTACTCGATTCCCATGCGAATTCCTTCCGATCGTGCGTTCCGGGAATTCGGTACCGACCGCCGTTCGGACGGGTCAGCTCGGACCGCTGATCCGCCCGTACCGCTCCAACGCGACGAGCCGCTCGTGCGCGTGATCGACGATCGGGTGCGGATAGCCGTCCGGGGGACCGTCCGGAAGGCGGTGCACCCGCTTGCCCGCGACTGCGCGCAGTTCGGGCACCCAGCGGCGCACGTAGTCGCCCGTCGGATCGAACTTCTCGCCCTGCGCGGTCGGGTTGAACACCCTGAAATACGGCGCGGCATCCGTACCGGAGCCCGCGGTCCACTGCCAGCCGTGCTGATTCGACGCCAGGTCGCCGTCCACCAGGTGCGTCATGAAGTGGCGCGCGCCCCGCCACCACGGCAGGTGCAGATCCTTCGTCAGGAACGACGCGACGATCATCCGCACCCGGTTGTGCATCCACCCCTCGGCGAGCAGTTGCCGCATGCCCGCGTCGACGATCGGGAACCCGGTGCGCCCCTGGGCCCATGCGATGAACGCGCGATCGGCGTCCACGCCGGTGTCGTAGGCGATGTGATCGAAACGCGGGTTGTAGTTGCCGCGCGCGGTGTCGGGACGGTGAAACAGGACGTCGGCGTAGAAATCGCGCCAGGCGAGTTCGCTGCGCAGCGTCGTCGCGCTCTCGTCGGAGCGACCCGAGAGGTCGTGCAGGACGGTGCGGGGGTGGATGCAGCCGAACTTCAGATACGGCGACAGGCGGCTCGTGGAGTCGCGATCCGGACGGTCCCTGTCACTCGAGTACGCGGCCAGGTCGCCGTCCCGGAAGTCGGCCCAGCGCTGCAGGGCGGCGTCCTCGCCGGCGCGGGGGAGGAGGGGGCCGTCCCCGTCGTGCGGAGGCGGCACGGGTACCCGCGCCGCGACACCTTCCGGGTCGATCCAGTCGACGGTGTCGGGTCCGGTGGCGGCGGGAGCGCGCCAGCCGTGCTCGAGCCAGGCCCGGCGAAACGGTGTGAACACCTTGTACGCGGTGCCGTCCGATTTGTGGATCCGGCCGGGCGCCACCGCGTAGGGGGAGCCCGTCGCGACGAGCGGGACGTCGCCCAGTGCGGCCGCGACCGCGTCGTCCCGCCGGGTGCCGTACGGGCCGTAGTCGGCGGTGACGTGCACCGACGCGGCGTCGAACTCCCGCGCCAGCGCGGGAACCACCGCAGTCGGATTTCCGGTGGTGACGAGCAACCGGCCGCCGAGGTCCTCGTCGAGGGAGCGCAGGCATTCGATCAGGAAGTTGCGCCTCGGCGCGCCCGAGGGGCGGAGCAGCGCGTCGTCGAGAACGAACAGGGCCACGGCGGAGTCGCCGTCGTCGGCGACGGACAGCAGGGTGGGGAGGTCGGTCAGTCGCAGATCACGCCGGAACCAGACGAGTGCAGTCCTGCTCATGACGGTCATTCTCCGCCATCCGTGCGGCAGGACGTTCCTCGCCGATATTTGTACGTCTGACCTGCTGATATGTTCCAGATCCCCGACGCGGCCCGCAAAATAATGTCATAACGCAGCTTATCGGCAGTAGGGGTGGCTCGAACCCGGCAAACCTCGCCGACCAATAACCCGCCCCGAGGGGGCGGGCCCTCGGGGCGCGCGGTCAGTGGGCCTGTTGCTCGCCGAGCGCCTCGAGGCGCGTCTCTTCGAGGTCGAGTCGGCGTTGCGCCGCCTCGAGGGTCTGGGAGCTGTACGTACCGCGGGAGCGGGCGTGGAGGAGGGCGGCGCGCTCGGCGAAGATGGTGTCCAGACGCACGCGCAGGTACTCCTCGCGGCGCAGATCGTGCTCGGGATCGGGGGAGGACCCGCCCCGGGCCTCGCGCTTGCCGATCAGGCTGTCCTGGCGGACGCGGGCCAGCACGTCCGGGTCGGTCTCCTGCGGGGCGTCGGCGAGGGCGGCCTCCGCCGCGTCCGCGAGCTCCTCGAGCAGCTTGCCGTACTCGGCGCGCAGCCGGGCCGTGTCGTCCGCGGGCACGTTCACCCAGCGGATCACCCACGGCAGCGTGAGCCCCTGCAGAAGCAGGGTGGTGACCGCGACGACGAATGCGATCAGGATCAACTCGGCGCGGTACGGGGTGTCGTGGGGGAGCGTTTGGGCGGCGGCCAGGGTGATGGCCCCGCGCATCCCGGACCACGCGAGGACGACTCCGCCCCGCCAGCCGAGGGTCTCGGTGAGCAGGAAGTCGATGTCCGCGCTGGTTCGGGTCACGCGGCGGCGGATGAGTGCCTTGCGGCCAGGGCTCAGCCTCTCCACGTCGTCGAGGTCACGCAGACGTTCTTGCCATCGTTCGATGCGCGGTGCCCTCGCCGCTGCTCGGCGTTCGTCCCGGCGGAGCACGGCCACCAGCGGAACCACGAAGATCATCCGCGCGGCGATGACGAAGGCGGAGGCGAGGAGACCGAACAGCAGGCCCTGCCCGGACGGCAGTCCCGCGTCCTGGACCTCGTCGAGGAGGTGTTCGAGGCTCAAGCCCATGATGAGGAAGATCGCCGATTCGAGGAGGAAGGCGATCGTGCGCCAGTTCATCTCCTCGGTGATGCGGTCCTGGGCACGCAGGAAGCGGGGACTGAGGTGCCCGGTGACAAGTCCGGTCACGACGACTGCGAGCACGCCCGAGGCACCGAACTCCTCGACGGGCACGAAAGCGACGAACGGCACCACGAACGAGATCGCGGTGTTGAGCACCGTGTCGTTGATCCAGCTCCGCACGCGGACGTTGACGACACCGACCACGACGCCGACGACCGAGGCGAAGACCACCGAGAACACGAAGTCGCCGGCCACGTGCCACAGCGACACCGCACCCGCCATCGCGGCGATCGCCGACCGCAGCAGCACCAGGGCGGACGCGTCGTTCACCAGGCCCTCGCCCTCGAGGACGGTCAGCAGCCGGGACGGCAGGCCGAGCTTGCGGCCGACCGACGTCGCGGCGACGGCGTCGGTCGGGCTGATAACGGCGCCGAGCGCGAACGCCGTCGCCCACCCGAGGTCGGGAATCAGCAGGTGGAACAGCGCGCCGGCGCCGGCGGTGGTGACCAGCACCAACAGCACCGCCAGCCCGCTGATGGCCTTGAAGTTCCGGCGGAAGTCCTGCGCGGGCATCGTCACCGCTGCCGAGTACAGCAGGGGAGGCAGGACCACGGCGAGGATCCACTCCGGCTCGACGTCCACGTCGGGCACCGCGGGGACGAAGCTCAGTCCGATTCCGACGACGACCAGGCTCAGGGGAGCGGCCAGACCCAGACGCTGTGAGAAGGCCGATACGGCAACGATGCTGGCTACGCCGATGATGGCTATGAGGGTGAGATCCACAGGGTCATTGTGGTCGTCCTCCGGCTACCCGCCTCGCCCCGACACCCGCGCCAGGCGTGATCTATCCGGTCCAGCGCGGGTCACGGCCGGTGAGTGCGATCAGTCGCTCGAGCGGCGTGGCATCCGCGGGGGCGGCGACCTCCGGGCCGAACAGCCCGCTGCGCGCCTCCTCGGTGCCGGGACCGCTGAACTGCGCGACGAAGTCCCGCGCCCCGTTCACCGAGGCGTCGTCGACGAGGTAGGACTGTCCGGTCGCGCGGGCCACGTCCCAGCCGTGAACCACGACCTCGTTCATCGCGACGCGACCGGCTTCGCCTCCGGTGAGGTCGACCCCGCCGGCGCGGGTGTTTCCGGACCATGCGGCCTCGTCCCGCCACGCCTGCGCGAGCTCGTCCAGCCGGGTCGCGATGTGGTCGCGCCAGTCGTCGGGGAGCCGGTCTCCGCGCCCGGACGGACCGACCTCGAGTGGCTGCTTCCGGGCAGCGAGCGTGAACGCGAGGGCCAGACCGTCGATGTGGTCGAGCAGATCCGCGACGGTGTACTCGCGGCACGGCGTCGGGGCGCTGAGCTGGTCGTCACGGACACCTCGGACGATACCGGCGACCGCGTGCGTGGCGGGTCGAAGGTCGAGCATGGTTGTCCTCCTGGATCGATGGGATTCACCTGTATCGACTCGGATTCGGCCTGGACCTCATCGCACCGGAGGCACTCGACCGCATCAGCGGTGCAGGGTCAGTGCCTTCGGCTTGCTTACGAATCGGAAAGTGGTGCCCTCGCCGACGACCTCGCCGTCGGTGGCCAGCGCGACGGCGGCACCACGCACCTCGACGTCGACGGCGTCGACGGTGCGGCGTACGTAGGTGGGGGAGCCGCCCAGGGTTCCGGTCGCCGCCGCGGCGGCGAGGCGAAGGCGGGACAGGGGGACGTCGGCGCGTAGGTACCGCACATCGAGGATGCCGCCCTGCAGATCCGGACGCGACATCGGAACCTGGTCGCCGGGTGAGTAGCGGCCGTTCCCGACGAACAGCATCCAGACGTCGAA
Source organism: Rhodococcus sp. NPDC004095 (assembly GCF_053604015.1). Classification (NCBI taxonomy): domain Bacteria; kingdom Bacillati; phylum Actinomycetota; class Actinomycetes; order Mycobacteriales; family Nocardiaceae; genus Rhodococcus; species Rhodococcus sp. NPDC004095. The sequence goes on along the minus strand of NZ_JBSGGS010000002.1, from coordinate 546,215 downwards.
CTGTTCGCCGTCGATCGTCAGGGTGATCGGTTCGGCGGTGCGCAGCACCCTGATCATCGCGGCGGCAGCCGCAGGCCACTTGCCGAGGCGCGGTTCCCATTTCTCTCGTAGCCGCACCGAGTCGGGGTACCCGCCGAGGCTGGCGGTGTTGACGAACGGCCGCGGGTCGGCGCCGCCGACGGCGACTTCGGCGACGTCCACGAGCGCAGTCCGCCCCTTCTCCAGGGCGGTGACGCTGGTCTGCACGTCGGCGACGCCGGCGTCCCGGGCGAAGTGGTTGAGGGTGCCCCCGGGGAACACCGTCAGCGGCAGGTCATGGCGCAGGGCCGCATCGACGGCGGCGATCACCGTACCGTCGCCGCCGCAGACACCGAGTGCGGTCGGGGATTCGGATCCGATCCGGTCGTCGAGCAGTTCGCCGACGTCGCGGTCTGGATCCATCTCGACGATCGACGCCTTCGGCAGCTCGTCCCGGATCCGGCCGAGGACATCGTCGTCGTTGCCGCCGGAACCTGGATTGACCAGGACAAGCAGTCCCAGTCCCTGATGAAGTGGCGGCCCGTCGAGGGCAGGTCCGAGCTCGGCGGGCTCGTCGGTGCGCACCGCCCACCATCGTCTGGTCGCGAGCGCGACCGCCGCCCCCACCGCGGCTCCGGCGACGACATCGGACGGCCAGTGCACGCCGACATGCACCCGCGAATACGCCACGGCCGCGGCCAGCGGGGCCACCGCCACGCCTGCCGCGGGGGACTCGAGCGCCACACCGGTGGCGAACGCGGCCGCGGCCGCCGAATGGCCGGAGGGGAACGACGACGAGCGGGGGAGCGACCGGGCCCGTCGCAGAACTGACAGGTTCGTCAGGTCGGGCCGATGCCGAGGGAGGATCGGCTTGAGCAGTCCGTTGGTCAATGCGCTGGCGCCCGCCACCGCCAGGAGCCCACGTACCGCGGCCCGGCGTGGTCGACCACCCGCGGCCACCAGCACCACGGATACACCCCACCAGAGCTTGCTGTGGTTGGCTGCGCGGCTCAGATGCCGCAGGCCCCGGTCCGCCGGGGAGGGGTTCAGTCCGGCACTACGGGCCATCAACTCGGCGTCGACCTCGCGCAGCAGCCGGCGAGGATGCCGCAATCTCGATCGTCCTGGGCTCACGTGCGGTCTCCTCTCGCAAGAACACTCTCCCCAGCGTCGCACGTCTCGAGCGGTGGACGCGCGCACCGACACGGTGCCCGACCGGCTGGTGTGGGTCCGTCATCTTCGTGATCGTGATCGTGATCGCCGGTCTGATTCTGTGACGAGCACCCCTGCAGCGTTCGTGATAGGAAGAGAAGGGGGTTGCCCCTGATCGTTCCGCCGGCCGAGCGCCGCGACGGGCGGGTTACCGGAGTGACATGGAACCGACAGTTCGCTGCGTTTCAGGGGCTCGCAGTCACGCGCAACCGATCACGGAGGTCAGCCGTGCACATACAGACGCGTCGCTACGACCCACTCGATGTCTGCCTGGGTGTCCGGGAGCGGCGCTCGCCGAGAATCACGGTTGTCAGTGTCGCCGGCGACGTCGACGAACCCGCGGTGGCCAACCTTCACGGACCGAATCGAAGCCGGGGTTGCAGAAGCGTCGCATTCGGTGATCGTGGATCTGACCAACGTCGAGTTTCTGGGTCTCTCCGGGGTGCAAGCGCTGGCGGTGGAGAAGATCCGTGCCGAGCGCAGCGCTGTCGAGATGCTTCTCGTGCCGGGAGGTCGTGGTGTGATCCGGCCGCTCACCGTAGCGGGGCTGCGGGACCGCTTCCTCCGATTCGGATCGGTCCGGGAAGCCGTGGAAAGCGTGTGCGTGGGACCCGCGAGACTCGCGGGTTAGCCGCGTCCGCGATCGAACTACTCATCGAAAGCCTTGTCCCGCAGAGACGTTCTCACCGGGGCACACTCTGCACCGGAGGTCCCGGGGCAGGCGGCGGTGCCGGTGGGATCGGATCCGGGCCCGGCCCGGGGACCGGTTCAGGCGACGGCGGCTGAGGTCCGGGAGGGTGGGGTTGTGGTTCCGGATCCGGGATCGGTGGCGGAGTGGGTGGCGGTGGCGTGGGCACGGGTGGCTGGGGGATCGGATCCGAGGGGATCGTCCTAGTCGTGGCCGGCGACGCAATCGTGGTCATGGCCACCGGGTGCCCACGGTTGCCGTGGTGAAAACTGCCACTTCCGTGATCGGGCGGATCTCGGCCGCACGAGGTTTGTGATCCGCCGGTTCGGGGAAATCGATCGCGAACCGGGCAAGTTCGGCCCTTATGGCAAGGAGGTCAGGTCGTGATCATTCTCGGAGTCATTCTCGCGATTCTCGGGTTCGTGTTCGGAATCTCGATCCTGTGGACCATCGGAATCGTGCTGATCGTCATCGGCGCAATCCTGTGGATTCTCGGGGCGGCCGGGCACGCGGTGGGCGGCCGCGCTCACTACTACTGAATCCCAGCTTGCGCACTTGATCTCCCCACCACATGGAGGTAGCAGTGGGACAGTGGGCGATTGGACTGGAAGGAGTCACGATGGGGGACGGCGCGATCGTCACCTCGCCGGTCGAGGTGACGGTGGCTGCCGACTTCGGTCAACTGCCCGTCTTGCGGGCAGTCGCCGAGACCATCGCGGTGCTGGCCGATTTCAATCTCGACGATGTGTCCGACATCAAACTGGCCGTCGACGAGGTCTGTTCTCAGCTGATCAAGGACGCACTCACCGGCGCCGCACTGATCTGCAAGTTCGTCGTCGCAGGGGGCGCGATCGAGGTCGAGGCGTGCGCGGACACATCGTCCCGCACGATCCCGGATGAGCGCGGGTTCGGATGGCATGTGCTGCAGGAACTGACCGACGATATCTCGGTGAGCCACCTGCCGCTGGGATCCGATGACCGCGGCTACCGCACATCGATCGTGTTCACGAAGAGGATGGGCGGCGACGCCTAGTGGCGGTCGTCGGGCAGGGGCACGGAACAGACACGTCCGACCCCTACGACAATCTGACGGATCTGTTCGTACAGATGTGCCGGCCGGACACCGACACCGATGCCGTTCGGGAAGAAATCGTCACGCGCGCACTGCCTTTGGCCGAGCACATCGCCCGCCGGTTCCGCGGCCGCGGCGAGGCGTACGACGACCTGCTCCAGGTGGCACGACTGGGGCTGGTCAACGCGGTGGACCGGTTCGACGTCACCCGCGGTACCGACTTCGTTTCCTTCGCCGTCCCCACGATCATGGGGGAGGTGCGCCATCACTTCCGCGACGTCGGATGGGCGATACGGGTGCCCCGCCGGATGAAGGATCTCCACCTCGAGATCACCAGGGCGGTCGGCGTGCTCGCGCAACGGCTGGGACGGGCGCCGTCGGCCCGCGAGATCGCAGACGAACTCGGACTCGACGTATCCGAGGTGGCCGACGGACTGCTCGCCGGAGGGGCGTATCACACGATGTCGATCGACGCCCCGATCGGCGACCAAGAGGACAACGCTCCACTCGTCGACACCATCGGCGCCGATGACGCCGCGCTGGAAAAGGTGGAGAACTTCGTGGCGCTGGGACCGGCGCTGGAACGGCTGCCCGAGCGCGAGCGGACGGTCCTGATCCTGCGGTTCTTCGGAGGAATGACGCAGACGGAAATCGCCACACGGGTCGGGATCTCGCAGATGCACGTGTCCCGGTTGCTGTCACGAACCCTCGCGCAGCTGCGCAGCGAACTCGAGGGTCGGTGAACGACGGTGGTCGATCCTTCGGTCGCGATGCGTGACGGAGCCGCCTCCAGGGCGAGTTTGTAGCAGATTGCTACACTGGATTCGGTTGTGAGGCGTCGCCCGAAGGAGCAGTCATGACGAATGTCGCGGACAAGGTGACCAGGTTCTCGTCGGAACTCGTCGATGCGGCGGCGGCCGAGGGGGAGCGGGAGAACCGCTCGGCGCGCCAGCAGCTCGAGCACTGGGCCCGGGTGGGCCGCGAGGTGTCGAACCAGCGCCAGGTGGCGCGCCGTCGCGTCGAGGCCGCGCTCGCCGGTCGGCTGCCGCTGCGCGAGCTGTCCGACGAGGAAGGCGTGGTCTTCAACGCCGAGATCGCAGCCGCGCTCGAGGAGTCACTGGCCACCGGCGATCACGTCGCCGATCGCGCCGCGCAGGGCCGCGCCACGATCGTGCTCGATGAGCAGGGCCGCGTCGTCAAGCACCTGCCTGACGGCACCCAGATCATTCTGTGAGGCGGCTCGACCTCGTCGTCGGGCCGAACGGTGCCGGCAAGTCCACCTTTGTCGAGCAGCGTCTCGCGCCGCTTCTTCCGGGCAGTGTCTTCGTCAACGCCGATGTGATCGCGCAGGACCGCTGGCCCGACAGCGCCGAGGAGCACTCCTACGAGGCGGCACGGATCGCGGCGACCATCCGAGACGCCCTGATCGAGCAGGGGGAGTCGTTCATCGCCGAGACGGTGTTCTCGCACCCGTCGAAGCTGGAGCTGATCGACCGTGCGCGCAGGGCAGGCTACGTCGTCGTGCTGCACGTGGTGCTGGTGCCGGTCGAGCTGTCGGTCGCTCGTGTCGCCGAGCGCGTCGTCGAGGGTGGGCATCGGGTGCCGGAGGAGAAGATCCGGGATCGGTTCGGGCGGTTGTGGTCGCTGGTGGTGGAGGCGATCGGCAGAGTCGACCATGCGAGCGTGTACGACAACACCGCGGCCGACGTCACGCGGATCGTCGCCAGGTTCGTCGACGGGGAAGCGGTCGGCGAGATCAGCTGGCCCGTGTGGACTCCGCCGGAGCTGACCGAGTTGGTGGTGTGAGCCGCCGCTTCGGGTACGGGCGGTCCGGCTGGAGGCGGTGGGCTGCGATCGCCGGCCGGATGAGTGCGTTGCCGTAGTTCTGGACGGAAGAAGTCCGAGGGTGTAAAGCTGAGGAGCGATGCGTGCGCACCGCGGAGGTGCCTGATGGAATTGATGTCACCCGTTGACCTGGCGTTGCTCGTGGGAGAGATCGGTTCGCGCACCCTGCACGTCGCTGCCCTGATGGTGTTCGATGCGGCCGAGGATCAGGACGAGACCTTCGTCGAAGCGGCCTACCGGCAAGCCCTGACCTACACCACCGTGCACCCGGCGCTCATGCGCAGGCCAGTCGCACGATTGTCCACGGCAGGCCTGCCCACGTGGGAGACGGTCGACTGCATCGACATGGGCAGGCACCTGCTGTGGTCGGTGCTGACTCCTCCGGCAGGAGACGCGGAGCTGTACCAGTTGGTCGCACGTCTCCACGAGAGCCAGCTCGACCGCTCCAGACCGCTGTGGAACGCCCATCTGATCGAGGGTCTGTCCGGCGGGCGATTCGCCCTCTACGTGAAGATCCATCACGCGCTCCTCGACGGAATGTCCGGGATACGTCTGATCGAGCGTTCGCTGAGCACCGATCCGCTCGAACGCGGCAAGCCGGTTCCGCTCATGCTCGATGGCGAAGAGCCCGTGAAGAGTCCTGTCCGGGACGGGTGGGGGCTGATCGGCTCCGGCCGCCGGGCCCGCGACCTCGCCGAGGGGATGGTCGCCGCGGTGGAAATCCTCGGCAAGGCCCTGTTCGGAGAGGCGGGCAAGGTCGTAGCAGGTCTGAGGTCCGAGGCCACGGTGTTGCCGATGCAGGCCCCTCGGAGTGTCCTGAACGCAAAGATCACCTCAGCGCGGGCTTTCTCTGCCCGTTCGTGGCCGAAGGCGAGGATCAGGGCCGTTCAGGATGCGACCGGCGCTTCCTGCGGTGATGTGATCCTCGCGATGTGCGCGGGCGCGCTGCGCATCTGTCTGCTCGAGCGGGGCGAGCTGCCGCATGCGCCGCTGATCGCCTTGGTGCCGGTGGCGCAGCGCAGGCGCATGGACGCCGATTCGGGTGGAAACTCGGTAGGGGTGGCGCTGTGCAATCTGGGAACGGACTTGGCAGACCCACTCGATCGACTGGACCTGATCGTGCGGTCGATGACCGCCGCCAAGAATCGGATTCACGAGCAGGGCCTGTACCCGTCCCTGATGACGGCAGTTCCGGACCTCGTCTCGAACCTGACCACGATATTGCCGATCGACCCTCACCTGAGGCCCACATTCAATCTGGTGATCTCGAACGTTCCCGGTCCACGGCAGCGGTTGTACTGGAACGGCGCGCCGTTGCGGCAGCTGTACCCGGTCTCCGTCGTCTTCGACGGTATCGACCTGAACATCACCGTCTGTCACTACGCGGACGAGCTCCAGTTCGGTTGTATCGGGGCACCGGAATCAGTTCCGCACATCGAGCGTTTGACTGAAGTGCTCGAGGAAGCATTGTGCGACCTCGAAACCGCGACAGCAGTGGATGGATGATGAACAACCCGGCCGTTCACCCCGACCGCCCCACCCCGGTGCCAGCGCCGCCGCTCGTGACAGACGCGATGCGCGTCGACCCCGGATTCCGGACACTGGCAGCCCAGTTCTTCGACCTGTTCCAGAAGACACAGGACGGCGGTGGTGCACTCGCCGTCTACCTGCACGGTGAGCCGGTGCTCGACGTGTGGGCGGGGTGGGCGACACCGGTCGACCGGTGGCAGGTGGACACCGTCGCCTTGTCTTTCTCGACCGGAAAGGGTGTCGCCAGCACGGTGCTGCATCGTTTGGCCGAGCGGGGGATCATCGACTACGACGCCCCCGTCGCCCTGTACTGGCCCGAGTTCGCCGCCGCAGGTAAGGAAGCGATCACTGTCCGGGACCTGATGAGCCATCGCGCCGGGCTGCACCGGGTGCGGGGCCTGGTTCCCGGTCCGCTGGGGTTGCTGGACCACACCGCCGTCACCACCGCACTGGCCGCCAGCGCGCCGGACCCCCGCAGTCCGAGGCTGCCCGGGTATCACGCGGTCACCTACGGCACGCTGGTCGCGGAGCTGGCCGCGCGAGCGACTGGGAAGCCGTTCGCCGAGCTGGTGCGCACGGAGATTGCCGAGCCGCTCGGCGTCCCCGAGTTCTGGTTCGTCGTTCCGCCGGAGGAGCGATACCGGATCGCCAAGACCTTCCCGCGGATCAATCCGTTCCGGCTGTCGTGGGAGACGACCTCGTTCGCGCTTTCCAGGATCCCGGGGCTCAGGGGCGTCGCCGATGCCGGAATGCCGAAGGGATTCGACGAACTCGTGCGCAACCCAGCGATCCACGACTTCGCCATGCCGGGATGGAACGGTGTCTTCAACGCTCGCGCGCTCGCCAAGATGTACGCGGCGCTCGCCAACGGCGGCAGCGTCGAGGGCATCCAGTTCCTGCGACCGGAGACCGTCGCGCAATTGAGCGAGGTGCAGACCACTGACCGTGACTATGTCCTCGGCATCAGGATGAACTGGCGGCTCGGCTATCACGCCGGCCTTGTCGCCAGCCGGACGCAGTATGGACAAGCCTTCGGTCACTACGGACTCGGTGGGTCCGGCGCATTCGCTGACCCCAAGTCCGGTCTGGCACTGGCCTTCGTGACGAATCGGATGGGGAACGCGCTCACCCCGTTGACCGACCTACGGATGATGCGGCTGGGCGCGCACGCGCAGTCCATCGCACGCCGACTGTGACCTCGTCCGCCACGGTCCGGGCGAGGCGCGGCCTGCACTCACATTCCGCGTGACCGGGACCGGGCGACCACGAGAAGCGTCACGACGGCGGCGGCGCCGAGGGCGATGAACACTGCGGTCTCCGGTACCCGGTTCGTGCTCGGCTCGCCTGCAGCCGTCACCGTCAGGGTGCGCACCTCGGACGTCGACGCGATGGTCCCCGGGGCGCCCGAGTACTCCGCCCCGATCCTGTGGTCCCCGGCATCGGTGAAGGTGTGAGACGCCGATGCCCGGCCGTCGATCACACCGACCGGGTCGCCCAGATCGACACCGTCCGAGCGGAACTGAACAGTGCCGCCACCGGGCGCCGGAGAAACAGTGGCAGACAGGGTGATCGACGTCCCGGCGGGCACCGACTCCGGTACGGAGATCACCGTCGACGTTCTCACATCGGTCGGACTCGAGATGGCGACAGTTGCCAGGGGACCCGCCCCGGCGTTCAGCGGCCCGGTGGGCGTGTCTCGCGGCGAACACCGGGTCGCGGCCCACCGGGTTCCGAACATCGATGCCTTGGCGAGTGAAGTGTTGAAATTCGCGTCGTTGTCGAATTCGCCGGCCGCACCCGCAGTCCTGAGTTTCGGTGCGATCACGCCGGACTGGCCTGCGGTCATCGTGACCTCTATTGCGGGCATCTGGAACCAGGTGTCCCCGTTGGGGTTGGTCGAGCCGTCGAGGTTCTTCGAGTTCTTCGGAACCCGGATGCCGCCCTCGGTGTCGGTGCCCGACGTTGGGCTGTTGCCGATCACCTCGTTGTTCCCGGACAGTCGCAGAACGCCACCCGAGACGTCGTCGACGACACCGTTGTCGTCGACGCGAAGCACGTTGGGTGCCACGTTGTCGAGGTTGAAGCCCGTGCCGGCCACCACCGTGGCGCCGACGAACACCGCGTTGGCCGGGATCTCGAAGTCGTTCTTCAGTCGGGAGACACTGACGGTGGTCGCCCCCGATTTCGAGGAGGGATAGGACCTCGGACCCGTCTGAATTCGATAGGTGAACCGCTGTCCCGGTTCGACGGTGGTCGGCGCCTCGACGGTGACCGCATCCGCCCCGAGATCGTCGACGTCGATGACGGAAGACGCCCGGCAGGCATCGATGAACGACACCTCGGTCGGTGCCCCGACTGCGACGGACGACCCCAGTGTCAGGCACGAAGCCATCATCGCCGCAGCGGCCGGTGGCCTCCAGCGCCGCGGCGTCGACAACATGAATCGCTCCTCCTCTGGTGACACTCCGAAGGTCACCAGTTGGGTTGTCGCACAGGGCGAGTGCTCTCCGAATGCCGGCGGCGAACGGATTGTGATTCTCGGCTGGACCAGGCTGGCTACAGGAGTTCGGTCACGCCGGGTGCGCTCGGTGGACGGTCGACGGTCTGGCCATGGGTTCGGGGAACATCACGCTCTGCCACCAGCCGCTGAGCGGGCTCGGGTCCGGCCACACGACGTCCGGCTCAGGACCTGACTCGTTGACTGGCTGATCGTTGCGAACTGGTCTGCGGTACATCTGTTCTCCCGGTGGGCCCGAGCGTGTGATCGGACTCAGTGAACCGTGCAGTCGCCGGCATCAGTAGGGCCCGCGGTCACACGTGGTAGGGGCCTTCGGCCCGAATGTCGGCCTCGACGCCACGCGGGATTGTGGCCCGAGGCTCTGTGCGCGATGGGTTCGATCAGCGTTTGCTCGAATATGTGAACACGGATCGTGGTGACAGCGTGGCGCCGCGCGTGCGGTGGCGCCGGACCACCGTCAGCGGCCGACCGGTCCGATATGCCGTTGGTGGAAGCGGGCCGGTGGTGTTGTTCCTGCACGGATGGGGGCTGGGTGGACAGGCCTATCGTCAACCTCTCGCGCAGCTGGTTTCCGCGGGAATACAGGTGGTTGCACCGGCGCTTCCCGGTTTCGGTGGCACCGCCGCAATGTCGAAACGAACCCGCACGTTGACGGAGTACGGGCGATGGGTCGGGCATTTCGCCAATGCGATCCGGCTGGAACGTCCGGTCACCCTGGTTGGCCACTCTTTCGGAGGTGGCGTGGCCGTCGCCGCCGCGTACCGGGCGCCGGATCTGGCCGAGCGACTCGTCCTCGTGAATTCGATCGGTGGCTCGGCGTGGGTGGACGGCCGGGGACTCGTACAGGCCATCCGGGACAGGCCCGTTTGGGACTGGGGCCTGCACCTTCCCGCTGATCTACTTCCGAGACGTCAGGTCACTCGGGTGTTGCCCGTGATACTTCGGGACGCAGTACCCAATGTGCTGCGAAATCCTGTCGGAGTGTGGGAAGTCGCGCGCATCGCGAGGACTGCAAACCTCACCAGGGAACTCAACGCGCTGGCGAACCGACGACTGCCCATTTTCGTTGTCTGGAGTCTCCGAGACAACGTCATCCCGATGGCCACCACCATGTCGTTGCGTGCTGCGTTGGGGGAGCCTCGGACCATCACCGTACCCGGCGGGCATGCCTGGCTGATGGATGATCCCCGCTCGTTCGGCGAGATCATCACGAACGTGGTCTTCGAGGCTCCCGAGGGCGCGCCGAGCATCGGTGACATGGACGCAGATGGACGGGCGACCGGGGGGCACCAGTGCGGGCCCGCGTGACCCATTCCCTGGGCGGCCCGGGTCGATCACTTCCCGGACAGCTCCCCGGCCGCACAGATCGCCTCGACGAATTCACCGACCGTACGTTCCGGAAGGTGCCGGGCCAGATCGGCCTCGCTGATCATCCCGACCAGTTGGTGGTCGTCGAGGACGGGAAGCCGACGGATCCGGTGCTCCTCCATCATCGAGAGGACCTCTTCGGCCGGCGCTGCCGCATCGATGTAGTGGATGTGCCCCTGAGCGAGTTCGATCGCGGTGGTTGCCGACGGGTCTTGGCCGTTGGCAATACATCGAACGACGATGTCGCGGTCGGTGATGATGCCATATAGTCGGCCGTCGTCGCCGCAGATCGGAAGCGCGCCAACATCGAGGTCTCGCATGTGCCTTGCTGCGGTGGTGAGGGTGTCGTGTTCACCGATGCAGGTGGCTCCGTTGTGCATGATTTCTCGTGCGATGGTCACGAGTTTCCTCCAGATTTCGGTGTTCGCCGCGTCGGTGGCTTTCGTGGCCCGGACGCGCGGCCGCTGGCGCAAGTAGGCGCGGGTCGGCACCGTCATGATCTCGGACGCTCCGGTGGCATCGACAGGGCCGATGGTCACCAAATTCGGCCCGTCGGCTCGACGCCGCCGACGACGGTCAGATCTGCGCCAGCTCCCGACGAAGCCCCTGCGCGCCCCTGTCGAGCAGGTGTGCCACGGCCCGCCTGAGCAACGGTTCCGCCCATCGAAGCCATCCCTGGAACGCGAATCGGACCCGATAGGTGACCAAGCAGCGACCGCTCGGATGCGCGGTGACGGTGATCGTGTCGAGTGCGATCAGCGAGACGTTCGCGCCGCGCAACTCGATCGACCTGCCGGGTGTCAGGGCGACGACCTCGTAAATCAGGTCGCTGGTCCGGCCCGCGAACCGGGACGTGTTCGCATACCGGGTTCCGACGCCGCCGTCGCCTGAGATCCGCACGGTGCGGATCGTGCCAGGATCCCATCGCTCGGTGGTGGTGAAGTCCGCGAGGTACGCGAACACCGCGCCGGCTGACGCTTCGGTCGTCAGCTCGCGCTGCATGTCGATCATCGGGGCTCCTCCCGTTGCTGGGACCGAAATGACCAGATCTCTCGTATGAACGGTTCGCAGCGACAGACGAATCGGATGGGTGCCGCGCAAGTACCCTCGAGACCGTGGACTGACCGTACGGGTGTCACCGGCATCGCAGGCATGCGCGAAGACCCGAGACAGCGGCTACGCACTTCCGCTCGGCGGCACGTTCGCCAGCAATCATCGAACGCCGCGGATCCGGCCGAACGCGTCGCGTGGAGCCGCCACTGTCATCGCGTCAATCTGGTGGGCTGATGCGTGGCGTGTCCCGGAGCTGACGTCCTGTCCGGGTTCTCGCCTCGATTTGCCGGTGAGCCTTCCCTCCGGCCGCGAGAGATGACAGGGCACAAAGTCTCTTGACAGGTCCATTCGCAGGCAGCAGCTTGTCGGGGGGCCCGCGTCGGGGGGCCACACAAGGGCACTCTGGCCCTGGCATCGCATCGAGGTCGAGGCGACGATGGTCGGTGAGACGGATCAGCGACCCTTACAGCCGTACCGCGGTGCGCAAGGAGGCGAGGGTGATGTTCGTAGACAGAGCCGATGCGGGTATTCGACTCGCAAGGGCACTGCGACACCTGAACGGTCCAGATGTCGTCGTCGTGGGTCTGCCGCGAGGTGGTGTGCCGGTCGCGTGGGAGGTCGCGCGGGCGCTCGGCGCCCCGCTGGACGTCATCGTCGTCCGCAAGCTCGGCGTGCCGTTTCAGCCCGAGCTGGCCATGGGCGCGATCGGAGAAGGCGACGTGCAGGTGCTCGACCAGTCCGTGATCGACAAGGCCGCAATCACCCCCGCGGAACTCGCCGCCGCCGTGAGTGTCGAATGTGCCGAGTTGAAACGGCGTGTGCACCGTTTCCGGCCTGAGCGCCCCGCAATTTCACTCGCTGGGAAGACGGTCATTGTGGTCGACGACGGCGCGGCAACGGGATCGACCGCCAAGGCTGCGTGTCAGGTGGTGAAGGCGCGTGGCGCCGCCCGGATCGTGGTCGCCGTACCGGCAGCACCCCCCGTCGCGGTCACAGACTTCTTCCAGTTTGCCGACGATGTGGTGTGCCTGGCGTCACCGACGCCCTTCGATGCCGTCGGTCAGTGGTACCAACACTTTCCGCAGGTATCGGACGCTGAGGTTGCGCAATTGCTCCAACGCACCACCCCCGATCGGATCCCGACGCCGGTGACCTCGCCGGGAGATGCCCCGCAGGACCTGGATGAAGACGTCGTCATACAAACCGACGACGCCTGGCTCTCCGGGCACCTGGCATTGCCGGCCGATTCGACCGGGATCGTGGTGTTCGTGCACGGCAGCGGCAGCAGCAGATACAGCCCGCGGAACCGGTTTGTCGCGCGCACATTGAACGAGGCCGGGATCGGCACCCTCTTGATCGACCTGCTCACGCCGGAGGAGGAAACCGACCGACGCTGCGTCTTCGACATCACGCTGCTCGCGCGCCGGCTCTTCGACGTCACCGAATGGCTGCGTCGTCGACCCGAGACCGCCACCGCACAGATCGGCTATTTCGGCGCGAGTACCGGCGCCGGCGCTGCACTGTGGGCTGCCGCCAATCCTGCCGCCGGGCCGTTCGCAGTCGTCTCCCGCGGAGGACGCCCCGACCTCGCTGCCGTCAGGCTTGACGGGGTCACCTGCCCGACGCTGCTCATCGTCGGCGGACGGGACGACGCCGTCGTCGCGCTCAACCGTCAAGCACTCAACCGACTTCGGTGTGAACGCGAACTCACAATCGTCGAAGGGGCTACGCACCTCTTCGAAGAGCCTGGAACACTCGAAGAAGTCGCTGCACTGGCCTGTGACTGGTTCACCGCCCACCTGGCCGCATTGCCCGGTACCGGTGGTGGCAGTGCGTGATCGCTGCCTCGGTCCAGACGAACGCGCCTTCGGTGTCGATTCCGATGATCACGGCTGCTCCGCCAGGAACTCGTGAAATGCAGCGAATGCGCGGGGACCGTACACGGTTCCCGGTCCACCGGCCATCATGATCGCAACACCGATGGCCTCTGCTGCTTCCTCTGGGGTGCTGCCCTGCGTAGCGGCTCCCCGCGCATGTGTGGCGATGCATCCGTCGCATTGCGTTGTCACCGCGATCGCCAGGCAGATCAGTTCCTTGGTCTTGGCATCGAGCGCTCCAGGTGCCAAGGACGCAGCGTAGAGCTGCCCGAAACTCTCGTAGACCTGCGGAATCGCTTGACGCAACGCGCGGGCTGGGGCGCGTAGCTCCTGTTGGACATCTTTTCCGTAACCCATGACGTCCTCCGAATACTCGACGACGGACCTGTCGAGAACGTTCCCCGTCAGCCTCGGTCCTACACGTGCATCGCCTTGCACCCTGTCGACTGATGACCACCGGATGAGGGACCTTCGCCCCTGGGCGGTGTCTTCCCGCGTTGCGAAGATGACGTGACACCCAACTCGCGGCAGACGCGCTTGCCCGAACCGAGGAGTCCACATTGGATGCCAATGCCCCGATCGTGGTAGGCGTCGACGGATCCGAGTCCTCCAACGACGCGGTTCGCTGGGCCGCCCGCGATGCGGTTCGCCGCTCCGCACCCCTGCATCTGGTCTCGACGATGTATGTCGCAGGGACCTACGGCGTTCCGGTCGGCCTGCCACCGGCGTATTTCGACGACCACGAGGTTGTCGGACGGCGCCGATTGGCGCGGGCACTCGAGGTGGCACGTGCGGAGGCGTTGCCCCACCCACTGGCGGTTGATTCAGAGCTGGTGTGGGGTCACCCGGGCGGTCTTCTGCTGGAGCGGGCGCACGCCGCGCGGATGTTGGTGGTCGGATCGCGGGGACTCGGGGAGGTGTCGGGCGGCCTTCTGGGGTCGGTCAGTGCGACGGTCGCTGCTCACGCTGGCTGTCCGGTTGCGGTGATCCGAGAGCTTGCGGACCCCGAAGGTCCTGAAGGCGGTTCGGTGCTGGTTGGCGTGGACGGGACCCGTAACAGTGAACCGGCGCTTGTGGAGGCGTTCACCGAGGCGTCGCTCCGCGGGGCCGAACTCGTCGCGGTCCACGCGTGGTCCGACACCAACATCGGGAGCCTCTTCACTGCCGACCGTGGACTTGACTGGCTGTCGATCCAGGAGCGAGAAGAAGCTCAGCTCTCGGAGAGCCTCGCGGGTCTCGGCGAGGACTTCCCGGGCGTTCGTGTCACTCGGGTTGTCGTCAAGGACCAGCCCGCTCGAGAGCTGACCGAGCTGTCGGACCATGCGCAACTGGTGGTCGTCGGATGTCGGGGTCGGGGCGGGTTCGCGAGCCTTCTGCTCGGCTCCACGAGCCGGGCGCTACTGCACGCCATCGCCCGTCCCCTACTGATCGTCCACGCGCACTGACGAGCGTTCCCACCGGACGCCAGGACGATCTCTCGATTCACGGTGACGTGTGTCGTCTGTCCGAGGACTCTCGGCCCTACTCCAACGCGGGGTCGGGGGAGTGACGTGGGGGAGGAAGTTGTGGGCATGCTGTCGCCCGGCCGACCCAGTCCGCTGGCACCCACCTGGTCGGCGCGTGGAGCACAAACCGCGGCTCCGAAGACAGGGTGTCGCTGGAGACGACAGGGGGAGCGGTGTGTACGCCGTACCGGGAGACTGGCTCGTCGTCAAGGGAACGACCGTCGGTGCCGCAGACGAGGTCGGACAGATCCTCGGGGTGCGACGGGAGGACGGTACACCGCCATACCTGGTCAAATGGCTGCACGACGGCCACGAGGCGTTGGTCTTCCCCGGCCCGGACGCGCACGTCGTTCCGGCAGCCGACATGGAACGGGAAGACGCCCGGAAACGGAACAGGATTGCCGAGGTCCAACGGGCCATCGTAAGGGGGAGTCGGCCGCCCCGGCGCGCATGACCCGCAGCCGTCGCGGTCTCTCGGCACGGGGCTCGCGGCGATGAGCGAAAACCCCCACGTTCTCGTGGTCTACGCCAGCGCACACGGTTCGACAGCCACGATCGCCAACCACATAGCCGCCACGCTCACGGCCGCCGACGTATCCGTGCACACCGCCTCGGTGGACGAGGACCCCGATCCGAGTTCGTTCGGCGGGGTCGTGCTCGGAAGCGCAATCCACGACCGAGACGTCCTTCCCGCGTTCCGCGCGTATCTCGATCGCCGTCATACTGCGTTGTCGACGCGGCCGACATGGTTGTTCAGCGTGGGCATGGGCCCCGCACTTCGTGGCCCCGTGGGCGCACGACTGGGGCGGATGGTGCCGAAACCGATCGCCAGAATCCGCGACACTTTGGGCGTCAACGACTATCACGCCTTTGCTGGGGTGTTCGAACGCCCGCCCGAGCGACGTACACGGCTGATCATCCGGCTGCTGGGGGCACACTACGGTGACAATCGGGACCTCGCCGACGTGGCAACGTGGGCGAGCAGGATCGCCGGGGAACTCCGCTGACTGTCCTCGGCAGCGGGCCCTGTCTCGCAGGGTAAGGCATCAACGACATTGTCCACGCCGCGGATGTGCCGCCACGAGCGTCCGGAGCAACGGTCGGCCGACCTCGATCGTCGTTGCCAGCCGTCGGTCAGAGGAGCAGGTCACCAAAGATGGTCCTTCGACTCTATTCACCTGACGGCCATGCCTCCATGCTGGACTCGGCATTTTCCTTGACATGGCAGGGAGGTGACACCGCCATCATGAATCTGCACGAGAAGAAGTGGTCGGTGGACATCATCATCGACGAACACGATTCCACGACGGGTGAAACCCGGACCCGAGCGGAGGCCCGGCTTCGAACGAAGGACGCCACGTCGTTGGTCGGCATCGGAGTGGCACGTCGCAACCCACGGGACGCCGACATCCCAGAGATCGGCGACGAGTTGGCCGTCGCACGCGCACTCGCCGACCTGGCCCACCGGCTGATCGATACGGCGGCCACAGATCTCGAGGCAGTCACTCACGAACGGGTTCACCTCGATGCATAACCGCTCGGGAGTTTCGGGCGCTCGAATCGGATGATGTGAAAGAACTGGATGATGGAGGTCAACACCATACCGGCGCGATTGTGGCGATTGCGTCCGTGGAACAGCAATCGGCTGATGCGCGGTAGCGATCGGCTCGAGGCGTGGGCCGTTCTCGCCTCTGCGGCCATCCTGCTGTTCCTGGTCCCGATCTTCGCCGCAATCGGTACCGCGACCTACACCCGCTTGACCGATCAGGCTCGGACCGAGCGCTCTACCCACAGTGAAGTGCAGGCGGTGCTGCTCGAGGATGCCAACAGCGAGGCAGTGAGCACTATGGCGGGAACCGCCGCCGGCCAAGGGCACGCCCGCGCGCGATGGCAGGTGCGGGGTATCGATCACTCCGACACCATCACGGTCGGGCCTGGTGCGAAAGCCGCGCAGACCATATCCATCTGGGTGGACGGGAGCGGAACGCCAGTCGATTCACCGCGGACTGGAGCGGAGAATGCTGCTACCGCGATCGACGACTCGATTGCGCTGTGGGTGACGGCAGCTGTGGTGTGCACCGGTCTGAATCTGGGGCTGCACAGTTTGCACACGAAACTGCGACTGGCGCAGTGGGACAGCGAGTGGAGAGGCTTCGGATCGTCACCGGGATGGTCCGTGAGATGAGACGTCACGACGACAAGGCCCGTTTCGAAGCTCCCGACGAGGTGTCCGGGTGCCGATCACGGGAGAGGCCGAAAGCCTCTGGCCTGCCCTGCGGGGAAGCTGACATAGTCGAGGAATGGCCTCCGCGTCGGATGTGATAGTGCGGACCCAGAAGCTGACAAAGACCTACGGTCGGCTCACGGCCCTTTCCGCCGTCGACCTCTGTATCGAGCGCGGCGAAGTCTTCGGGTACCTCGGCCCCAATGGTGCCGGGAAGTCCACCACGCTGCGTCTGCTGATGGGGATGTTGCGCCCCACCTCTGGGACCGCGGAGTTGTTCGGAATCGATGCGTTCGCGTCGTCGGCATCCGTCCGTCGACGCGTCGGCTATGTTCCCGGCGAGCTCGCCCTGTATCCGAGAATGACCGGGCGCCAACACATCGATTACGTGCAGAACCTTCGCAGGGACCGTGACACGCAGTACGCAGATGCCATGGCCTCCCGCCTCGATCTGGAACTCGGCAAGACGGTACGTGCACTCTCCAAGGGCAACCGGCAGAAGCTCGCACTGGTGCTCGCGCTGATGACGCGCCCCGAGCTGCTGATCCTCGACGAGCCGACGGGCGGCCTGGATCCGCTCGTACAACTGGAGTTCTACGCGATTCTGCGTGAGCACACCACCGCGGGAGGGACTGTGTTGCTTTCCTCCCACGTCCTGAGCGAGGTGCAGCGGGTCGCGGACCGTGTCGGTGTCCTGCGTGACGGCCATCTGGTGGCCGTCGAGACACTCGAGGACCTGCAGGCGAAGTCGCTGCACCATGTTGTCGCCGAGTTTGCAGATCCGGTGGACGTCGAGGACTTCCGGCGCATCGAGGACGTGCGCGATGTCGTGATCGATGGAACCGTCCTCCGTTGTAGCGCACCGCAGTCTGCGCTGGATGGTCTCGTCAAACACGTAGCGCGGTACCCCCTCATCGATTTCGAATGCGCTGAGGCGAGCCTCGACGAGACCTTCCTCGCGCTGTACGGCTCGGAGGATCCGTGATGCCGGACATCGATTTCAGCCGGGCAGTGGCCACCCGCACCGTCTTCACCAAATCTCTGTGGGATCAGCGGCGGTCGCTGCCCGCCTGGGCGGTGGGGCTGGTGTTGCTGGTCGCCATGTATGTCGCGATCTGGCCGAGTGTGCGGGACCAACCGTCGATCAGTGACTTCGTCGAGCAGATGCCGGAGGCGATGCGGGCGCTGTTCGTGATGTCCGGTGCGGACATGTCCACCGCAGTCGGCTACGTGCAGGTGGAACTACTCTCGTTCATGGGCCCGCTGTTGCTGCTGCTGTACGCGATCGCCACCGGCGCCGCAGCGGTCGCGGGGGAGGAGGAGCGTCGCACCCTGGGCCTGCTGTTGTCCAGCCCGATCGGCCGTAGCCGAATCGTCGTGGAGAAGTTCGCCGCGATGGCGGTGGGAGTCGCGCTGCTCGGGATCGTCACCGGAGTCGCTCTGATTGCGGAGGGACGTCTGGTCGACATGGACCTGCCCGCCGGCAACGTCGCCGCGACGATGGTGCACCTGTCGCTGCTCGCCCTCGTGTACGGCACACTCGCGACCATGCTCGGCGCGCTGACCGGGCACACCATGGTCAGTCGTGCCGTGCCTGCCGTCGCGGCCGTCCTCGCGTACGTCGTCAATGGCCTCGGTCCTGTCGTGTCCTGGCTCGAGCCGTGGCAGAGGTTCTCGCCGTTCTTTCAGTACGCCGGACACGATCCCCTCCGCAACGGACTATCCGTGCCAGCCGTCCTGGTCTCCCTGGGTACGGTGGCGGTCCTCCTCGCTGTCGCATTACCGGGATTCCGCCGCCGCGACGTCGCGGGGTAATCGACGACGAAAGGCCTTCGTATCCGGCTTCGGAAGCCTCGAATGTGGGGCTGCGTGGATCACCTGCACACCGTTGCAGGTGATCCACCGGGGAAAATTGGTAGTCGCCATCGTGCTCATTGCCGGCTTTCTCGTACTCATTTCTCGCCCGGACGCAGGCGCAGGTTCCAGTCCTGGTGATGGCGGCCCAATGCGACTTCCGGCACTGGCGCACCCAGTCGTCCTTCCGTCCACTCACCCGTCGATGATGGTCAGGTTGGCCATGCTGCGCAGCGAGGAAACATCTGTGACGTGCGATCCGGAGAGTTCGAGCATTCCCAGATGCGGCAAGCCGGCCAGTGGCGAGACGTCCGTGATCGAGGTCCCCTCGAGGTCGAGCCAGGTCAGGCCCGTCAGGCTCGCCAGCGCAGCCACGTCGACCACCTCGGTCTCCGCGAGTTTGAGGCAGGTGAGGCCGCTCAGGCCCCCCAGGGGGTCGACGTCCCGGAGTGGCGTCCAGCGCAGGTCCAGAAACTCCAGTCCGGTCAGACCGGCAAGCGGGGACACATCACTGACTTCCGTTGCGCTGAGGTAGAGGTGGGTGAGAGCGTTCAGGCCCGCCAACGGGGACACGTCCCGCACAGGCGACCAGCGTAGGTCGAGCCTCTGCAACGCGGTCAGCGTCGACAGCGGGCGAAGATCGATCACTACCTCCCCATGCAATCGCAGTTCGGTCAGGTTCGACAGTTCGGACAACGGGGCCAAGTCCGCCACGGGTAGCTGATCAAGCTCGAGGAACGCAGTCCGGGCGATGGCTTCAGCATCCAGAGGTGTCGAGATCGGACGGCCCAGCTGCGCGTTCACCGCAGCAAGCACACCAGCCGCCCCCTGACGCACGCTACGTCTCGGGCTCATCATTGCGATCCTTCGCCTGTTCGGGACATGGTCCGGCGGGTCACGCTCCCCGGGAGGGTGCGTGCAGCGGCAGGGGGCACCTCAGATCGCACCCGCACAGTATGCGAGTGCGCTACGACTGCCAGTTCGCTGGGACCGTCATGATTGCCCCGCAATCTGAGGTTGGTTAACCATCTTGACAATTGGCCAACTATGCCGGCGATTCACACGGGTAGTCGCGATGAGTGAATGCTGTTGCTGCGCAATATATTTCATGGATAATCGCAATTATCCATGAAACTCGGTCGAGGTCCCGGGCCTCCACGTGGGGAGCGTAGCCGCGTCCGGTGTTCCGGTGCCGATGCGGCGGCCGTCCGGATGCCGGCCCGAATGATCCTGCATGTGTGTCACGACGACACACGGCGGTCTTTGCGTAGAGACCCGGGCGTCGGGTCGGTACGGACACGGTCCGCGTGGCCTCGTCCGAATGGGGTCGGCAGGCGGTCGGGGCCACCGGGTTGGGTCCGGCCCGCCACGGCTCGACGACACGGACCCACGGGTAGGGTGCCGATGCTCGGCATCCGGTGCGCGGCCCTGTGCGGGGACACCCCGATCCATTCAAACTGACATAATGTTCCTTATCGGGTGGGCATGAATTGCGGTGATAATGTGCCTTTCGGTGCCTTTCGGTGCCTTTCGGTGCCTTTCGGTGCCTTTCGGTGCCTTTCGGTGCCTTTCGGTGACGACCGTTGTCCGCAGTTCGCGGCCGTCGACGTCTTCCTTGCCGGAGTTCGTCCGATGGTCCTTGTGTCGGCCTTCGTGGGCGCCGTTGGCAACCGGCGTGCGTCGCGCACCGCATCCGCCGACCCGTCGCTCCGGCCGGCCTTCGTGGCGGCGCCTGGCCGCGGCTCGGCCGGCTGTGTCGCCACGGCCGAATGTCGGTCTCGCCCTCTCTGGTCGGCACGCAGTAACCGAGTCGGTATCCCGGTTCCTCGGCCCTCGCTCCCTGCCTCCGGTTCCCCCACTTCAATACGTCACTGTGACGTATTGAAGTGGGGGAACCAGGACGCCGAACCGGGTTGAGTGTCGAACCGACCCCGAGTCGGTCCTCGGTGCGGCGGTGTGCTTGTTCGGGCACTGTCACATTCGCCGGCCGATATGATCCGCGTCGCACTCCGCGAGCTAGGTCATGTGGCGGATCGAAACGCGTCCTTACACTTTGCCCGGCGCCGGTTCTGGCGCACTTCACATCGCACATCGGGGGTTTCATCATGGGTTCATCGGAGATCATCGGCCTGTTCCAGGCGGTCTCGGGTTTGATCAACATCATTTCCAAGATCAGTGACGGGAGCTCCGACTCGGAGTCGCCGACCACCCTGGAAGGCTAGGCGACACAACGTAATCCGGGGGCTGCGGTAATGGATCCTTACCGCAGCCCCCGGATTGATGTCTGCCCGTCGGTCGTGACGGGTCGTCATGCCTCGCCGTGTTGCCCGCCCGGCCCGGATTCCGGCAGGTCGCTGTCGGGGTCTGCGCCGGAATCGTAGCCGAAATCGTCTGTCCCCGAACCGGGTCCGCGCTCATTCGGACCGAAGCCGAACCCCGTGGACATGTTGCCGGTCCGGTCGCGACGCCGCCCGAACAGCACGACCAGTGTTGCCGCTCCCGCGAGCGTGACAACTCTGCCCATCGCGGACATTCGCACTCCTACCATCCTTCTGTCGTCTTCGCGCCGTCACGACGCGCGCATTCTGTCCGGAATCCGCGCTCGGCCGGGACGCCGGGTCGCAGCGTATTCCACACACCGACGTCCGGTCCGGACCGACAGGCGACTGGCAGGAAGTCGGCAGGAATTGCCGCTACCGGCGATAGCGGAAAATTGCTCTTCGCGGATGCGCTCACCCGCCATTCCCTCCCCCGCACGCCCTGCGCGCGAATCCGAGTGGTCTCCCCGATCGCGGCGGCGCGAACCGACCTGGATCAAGGGACAAACGTCATCGATCCCGATCCGCGCCGCGGCAACGCGCCCGTTCACCGAGTGACAATCGGCCCTAACCCGGCGCACCGGGTTGGCGGGACACTGACTGCATGGGCCCGCTCCGCGGCATGGGCCGTGTCCGCGCATCGGGCGGAAGTGGAGACGATCGTGAACACCTTTCCCGACGTGAACGTGGTCCGAATCGCTGTGGATCTCGCGGGGCGTGCGCCTTCGGTTCACAACAGTCAGCCGTGGCAGTGGACGTACTCGGGCGGCCGGCTGGAGCTGTATGCCGAGCGTGCCAGGCTCCTGCCGTCGATGGATCCGTCGGGCAGGCAGTTGGTGGTCAGTTGTGGTGCGGCCTTGCAGCATCTGGAGACGGCGCTCACCACGCTCCGCTGGAGATCGGATGTCGAGCGGTTCCCCGAGGGGGCGGCGTCGGACCACCTCTCGACCGTTCGATTCCAGAGGGACGCAAGTCCGCGTTCGCACGACTTCGACCTGGTTGCCGCGATCCGCCACCGCAGTTCCGATCGTCGGCCGTTCGGCCCGCTCGGGGGTGAGCAACGGCTCCCCGCGCACCTGCAGGATCTGGTCGGACGACGGGGCGTCCAGCTGACGGTCCTGCCCGCGGATGCTCGGCCGACGTTGGCGGAGGCCACCGCCGCGACGGCTTCGGCGCGCAGGTACGACGCCACGTACCAGGCCGAACTCCGCTGGTGGGCAGGACATTTCCTCACATCGGGCGGGATACCGCCGGAAGCGCTCGCCACCGACGAGGAGCGGTCCCGGGTGGACATCGGGCGTGAGTTTCCCGCTGGTGAGGACGACTACTCCGCCGAGGAGGTCGACCGGTCGACCGTTCTGGTGCTGAGCACCACCGCGGATGGCCGGCCGGATTGGCTCCGTGCCGGGGAGGCGCTGTCGGTGGTGCTGCTCGAGGCCACCGTCGACGGGCTTGCGACCTGTCCCCTCACCCATGTCACGGAGCTGACGCCGAGCCGGGAGTTGGTCCGCGGCCTCCTCCCCGACCGCGGGTTCCCGCAGGTGCTGATCAGGGTGGGCGTCGCGACGAGGGAGCTCCCGCCCCGGCAGACGCCGCGCCGACCGACCGACTCGGTGTTCACCGTGGTACCGGGCGAGGGTCGCCGGTGACGGCGGGAGTTGCGGGCACCGTCATCCAGGGCGGTCGGGGTCGTCTCCCTGGGTGGCGAGCGTGAAGTAGCTCTCTTCTTCCTGGACGAAGTGCAGTCGCAGCAATGCGTACAGCCCGTACAGGCAGGCCAGCAGGTCTTCGGATTGGTCGGGGTCGAGTCCACCCCGCGCGTCGACCCGTCGTCGGTGGTTGTGCAGCCGGCGACCGAGCCGGTCGATCTCGGCGTGCATCCGGCTCATGGTGGCGGTGGCTTCCCCGCTGCCGAGCGGGCCTGCGAGCGCCGGATACAGTTCCGTCTCCTCGGCGCGCTCGTGCGGCAGGAGCGTTCCGGTGAGAAAGTCGTCGGCTCGGCGTAGCGAGGTCACCGCGTGTGCCTGATCGCCGGCGGACACCGACTGGGCGACGTCGCGCAGCAGGGCCAGCTTGTCGCGCATCGCTTCGTGTTCGGCGGAGAAGCGGTGCAGCAGCCGATCGGTTTGTGGCGGTACCGCGCTGTCCGGTGCGCGTTCGCCGCGCAGGGCGCGAAGTGCGTTGAGTATGACGGCGACGTCGATCGCCTCCTGCAGCAGCGCCCCGAGGGCAGGCGTGAGCCACCCGGCCGCGGCGAAACCCATGGCGACCAGGGACATTCCCATGCCCGCCGCCGCGCTTTCCACCGCGATGCGGCGTGAGCGGCGCGCGATCTCCATGGCGTCGGCCAGCCGGTCGAGGCGGTCCGTGGTCAACACGATGTCCGCGGCCTCCGAACTTGCCGTCGAGCCTCGCGCTCCCATCGCGACTCCCACGCTTGCCGCGGCGAGAGCGGGAGCGTCGTTGACGCCGTCGCCCACCATCACCGTCACCGCTGATTCCCGCTCCCGGCGCACACCTGCGACCTTGTCCGACGGGCTCTGCTCGGCATACACCTGATCGAGGCCGAGGACCCTCCCGATCTCCTCGGCGGGCTCGCGCCGGTCCCCCGTGAGCATGACGAGTCTGCTCAGTCCGGCCGATCGGAGTCGGCGCAGGGTGCGAGGTGCATCTCGACGCAGCGGGTCCGCGAACAACAGGGCGCCGAGCAGCTCGTCGTTCGCGGTCACCCACGCGACGCCCACGCCGTCGAGGGCACTGCGGGCGAGGGTCGCGCGGGCCCAGCCGGGGGCGTCGGGCGGCAGTGGCCGGGCGCCGACGGTCACCCGGCGACCATCCACGGTCGCGGTCACTCCGGTGCCGGCCTCTTCCACGACGTCGGCGGGATACGACAAGGTCAGCTTCCGCACCTTTGCCTCCTGCACCAGGGCGGCGGCGAGGACGTGCGGCGACAGCTGGTCGGCGGATGCGGCCAGTCGCAGGACCTCGGCGCGGTCCTGGCCGGGGGCCGCCACGATGTCGGTGCCCGTGGGTCGCCCGGTGGTGAGGGTGCCGGTCTTGTCCATCACCAGGGTGCGCGCGTGGCCGAGGTTCTCCAGGGCGCCCCCACTGCGGATCACCACCCCGATTCGGGAGGCCCGGGAGAGGCCGGAGACGATCGCGACCGGCGCTGCGAGCAGCAGCGGGCACGGGGTCGCAACGACGAGTACCGCCACTGCGCGGTCCGCGGAGCCGCTGACCGCCCACGCCGTCACCGCGACAGCGGCCGCCACCGGTACGAACCATGCGGCGATCCGGTCCGCGAGCCGGACGACCGGCGCGGACTCGGCGGCGGCCTCGCGTGCCAGCCGCACCACGCCGGCGTAGGTGCTGTCGTCTGCGGTAGCGCCCGCCTCCATCTCGAAGACGTCGCCGGCGTTGACGACGCCCGAGCGCACGGCTTCGCCGGGACGGCGCACGACCGGGTCGGGTTCCCCGGTGAGTGCCGATTCGTCCAGCACCGCTGGGCCGTCGGTGACCCAGCCGTCGACGGGAACGGTCTCGCCGGGGCCGACGATCAGATCGTCGCCCGTTCGGATCCGGTCGATCGGCACGGTCTCGACGTCGTCCCCGACACGACGGCGGGACGAGCGTGGGGCGCGATCGAGCAGGGCGCGCAGGTCCTTGGACGCGCGGCGGGTCGCCGCGGCGTCGAGGCTGCGCCCGGTCGCCAGCATGACCGCGATGAGTGCGCCGGCGAGATACTCGTCGACCAGCAGCGTGCCGATCAGCGCGAGCACGGCGATCAGATCCACCCCGATCCGGCCGCGGCGCATCGCGTCGACGACCCACCAGACGGACGGGACGATCGCGGCCAGGGTCCCTGCGATCCAGCACCGGTCCGCGAGGGTGGATGCACCGACGAGCCAGGCGAGGGCGCCGGCGGCGAGTGCGCTGGCGGTGACGACCAGGAGCGCGGGCTCGAGGGCTCGGCGCCAGCGCACCGGTTGCCCTCGCGCCGCTCGATCGACCACGACGACCTTCCCCTCTAGCCCGGTGTCCGAGCGGCCAGGTAGTCGGTCAGGTCGCGCAGGGTGACGAGGCGGCCGTAGTCGGATTCTGGTATGTCGACATCGAACCGTGCATGCAGCCGGACCAGAAGGTTCAGCCAGTCCATCGAGTCGAGGTCGACCTGATCGCGGAGCGGGGAGTCCGGGGCCAGTTCCTGCCCCGAGACCTCAGGGGCGATGTCCTCGAGTGCGGTCACCACGGCGGACTCTATCTCGGCAGCATCCACGTTCGGCTCCTCACAGGTCGTTCGGGCGTTGCAGACGATCTCGGATCCCGGCGAGGAACTGCGCGCCGCGGTGTCCGTCGGAGACCCGGTGGTCGGCGGCCAGGGTGGCGGTGACCACGGGTACCACGGACAGCGTCCCGTCGACGGCCCATGGGCGGTGACAGGGTCTGCCGAAACCGACCAGCGCGACCTGCGGTGGGTAGATCACCCCGTAGACAGTGCGCACGCCCTGCTCGCCGAGGTTGGTCACCGTGATCGTGGGGTCGGACATCTCGGAGCTGCGCAGTGATCCGGCACGGGCGCGGGCGACGAGATCGGTGAGTTCTCGCATCAGCTGGTCGAGGGGCTTGTCCGCGGTGTCGTGGATCGCGGGCGCGACCAGTCCGCCCTGCCGCAGGGATATTGCGACCCCGACGTGGACGGACGTCGGCGACCGGAACTCGCCGTCCCGCCAGACTCCGTTGATTTCGGGGAACTGTACGGCGGCGAGTGCCACGGCCTTCAGTTGCAGGGCGGCCATCAGGATTCGCGAGGTCACCGGGCGTCCGGCGTTCTCGGTCTCGAGCCAGTCGGTCGCGGTTCGGAGCGGGATGTCCTCGGCGAGGTAGTAGTGCGGGATCTCCCGTTTCGAACGGCTCATCGCAGCGGCGATCGCCCCGCGCATGTCGCGGACCCGCTCCTCGGTTGGACCGGGTTTGGCTCCAGCGGTGCCGCGGCCGTCGTCGGCGGCGTGAAGCACGTCGCTCAGGGTGACAACCGATTCCGGACCCGTCCCGGTGAGCGTCGCCGGGTCGATCCCCCGCGTGTCGGCTTCCCGGCGTGCAGCCGGGGTGATGTGTACGCGGGTGGGCGGTGCCGGTCCGGTTGGCGGTTGCTCCCCCGGTTCAAGCAATGTCGCGAGGGGTGTTCCCACCGACACCGTGGTACCGGGCTCGACGAGAAGTTGACGAACGGTGCCTGGACGCCAGATCTCGACGTCGACGGCCGCTTTGACGGTGTCGACGGTTGCGATGGCCTGGCCGCGCTCCACTTCGTCGCCTGGTGCAACGAGCCAGTCGGTGAGCGTGCCCTCATCCATGTCTGACCCCAGCGAAGGCAGTGTGAACTCGAACATCGGGCCTCCCGGTCACCGGACTCCGACGGCGGCTCGTACCGCGGACACGATCGTGTCCACTTGCGGTAGCGCAGCCTCCTCCAGATGTTTGGCGTACGGAACCGGAACCTCGGCGCTGCACACCCGCTGCGGTGGAGCGTCGAGTTCGTAGAACGCGGACTCCACGATCCGGGCGATCACCTCCGCGGCGAGACTGCCGCTGCGCCATCCTTCGTCGACGACGACGACGCGTCGAGTCCTGGACACGGACCCGACGATTGTTTCGGTGTCGAGAGGCCGCAACACCCGCAGATCGATGACCTCGGAGTCGATCCCCAGGTCTGCGAGCACGTCTGCCGCGGCCATCACCTTCGGCAGTGACCCCCCGTACGAGACGAGGCTGACGTCTGTACCGGCACGACGGATGTGGGCGGTGTCGATGTCCACCGGTTGTGTCTGTGTCAGGTCGTCGGTCGTGTTGTAGAGCCGTACGTGCTCGAACATGATCACCGGATCCGGATCCTCGAGTGCGGGTGTGAGCATGCCCCTGGCGTCTGCGACGGTGGCCGGGGCGAGTACCCGGATTCCGGGTATGTGCGCATACCAGTTCTCGAGACTGTGGGAGTGCTGCGCGGCGAGTTGGCGCCCTGCACCGGTTGCCATTCGGATAACGACTGGCACGGAGAACTGGCCTCCGGACATGTGGCGGAGCGACGCCGCGGTGTTTACGATCTGATCCAGCGCGAGCAGGCTGAAGTTGACGGTCATGATCTCGACGATCGGTCGCATCCCGCCGATTGCCGCGCCGATGCCGACCCCGACGAATCCGAGTTCCGACAGCGGCGCGTCGCGGATCCGGTCGGGCCCGAACTCGTCCAGCAGTCCCCGTGAGACGGCATAGGTGCCTCCGTAGCGGCCCACGTCCTCTCCCATGAGGAAGACCCGATGGTCGGCTTGCATAGCCTCCCGGATCGCGTCTCGCACGGCTTCGCGATAGCTGGTCTTCACCGCGCCTCCCCGACCGTGTCGATCGGCGCGATCACGTCTCGCAGGAGTTCTGCCGGTTGCTCGGCGGCGCCGGCCTCGGCGAACGCGACTGCGGCCTCCACCTCCGCGCCCACCGCGGCGTCGATGCGCAGGAACTCCGCTTCGGTGAACAAGCCGAGTTCCTTGAGCCGGGCCGAGAAGGTGTGGATCGGACCGCGCTCCTTCCACGCGTCCACCTCGGCCTTGTCTCTGTACAGCTCGGGATCGAACATCGAGTGGGGGCGGAATCGGTAGGTCCGGAACTCGATGAAGAACGGGCGTCCGGTGGTGCGGACGTGCGCGGCCCCGGCCCGGGCGGCTTCGAGGCTGGCGATCACGTCCATCCCGTCGGCGCGGAGCGTGGGGACATCGAAGGAGGAGGCCTTGACACACAGGTCGGTCTGCGACTCGGATCTGGCCAGAGCGGTCCCCATCGCGTACAGGTTGTTCTCGCAACAGAACAGCACGGGAAGCCGCCACAGGGACGCCAGATTCATCGACTCGTGGAACGCGCCTTCGGCCATTGCTCCTTCGCCGAAGAAGCAGGCGGTGACTCGCTGAATGCCCTGCATCTTGTCGGCCAGGGCCAGCCCGACCGCGAGCGGCAGGCCGCCTGCGACGATGGCGTTGCCCCCATAGAAGCGGGTCGTGGCGTCGAACAGGTGCATGGAACCACCGCGTCCTCGCGAGCAACCCTCGCGTTTGCCGAACATCTCCGCCATGATCGCGTTCATCGGGACTCCGTGCACGAGCGCATGCCCGTGCTCGCGGTAGGTGGCGACCACGGCCTCTCCCGGGTCGAGTGCGTGCAGGGCGCCGACGGCGACGGCCTCCTCTCCGATGTACAGGTGAAGGAAGCCGCGGATCTTCGCTGCGCCGTACAGTTCTGCCGCCTTCTCCTCGAGCCGACGGATGCGCAGCATGTCGGTGAGAAGTGCGACAGCAAACGCCTTGTCGTATGGAAAGTCGGTTCCGGTCATCCGCCTGCCTCCAGCGTCGAGGTGTCCCCCTCGGCCAGTCCGAGTTCGCGAGCCCTGAGTACCCTGCGCATGATCTTTCCGCTGCGGGTGTGAGGCAGGGTCTCGACGAATTCGACGTCCTTCGGTGCCACAGCGGCTCCCAATGCGGTGCGGGCGTGGCCGAGCAGCTCCCTGCGTAGCCCGTCGTCGGCGGTGCAGCCGCTCTTGACAGTGACGAATGCCTTGACCACCTGCCCGACCGTTGGGTCCGGGATCCCGATCACGCCCGCCTCCGCGACCGCGGGATGCTCCATGAGGACGTTCTCGACCTCGAACGGCCCGATGAGGTGTCCGGCGGACTTGATGACGTCGTCGGCGCGCCCGACGAACCAGAAGTAGCCGTCGGCGTCCCGTTTGGCGAGGTCGCCCGTGAGGTACCAGTCGCCGGAGAAGCACTGGCGATAGCGTTCCTCCTCGTTCAGGTAGCCGCGGAACATCGACGGCCACCCCCGGCGCAGCGCCAGTTCGCCTTCCACGTTCGGGGAGTCGATGACCGCCACGTCGTCGGTTCTGCGCCCATCGCGCGGTGGGGTGACGATGCAGGCGTCGACGCCGGGTAGTGGTCGGCCCATCGACCCCGGTTTGATGTCGAAGCCCGGTGTGTTGGCGATCATGATTCCGCCGGTCTCGGTCTGCCACCAGTTGTCGTGGATCGGATGTCCCAGGTTGTCGCGCCCCCACAGCACTGCTTCGGGGTTCAGCGGTTCGCCGACACTGGCGATGAACCGTAATCGCGGAAAGGCGTGCTTGTGGGCGAGTTGGGGCCCTGCCTTCATCAGCATCCGGATGGCGGTGGGTGCGGTGTACCAGACGGTCACCGATTGATCGCTCAGGATCCGGTACCAGTGCTCGGCGTCGAATTCGGCGGTGTCGACGACCGAGGTGACGCCGTGCAGGAGCGGGGTTATCACCCCGTAGGAGGTTCCGGTCACCCAGCCCGGGTCGGCGGTACACCAGAAGATGTCCGAGGGGTGCAGGTCGAGGGCGTAGCGTCCGGTGGCGAAGTGCGTGGCCACCGCCCCGTGAACGTGGATCGCTCCCTTCGGGGTGCCGGTCGTCCCGCTCGTGAAGTGGAGCAGCGCGGGGTCCTCCCGGCCCGTCGGGGTGGTGGCGGCATCGTCGTCGGCTTCCGCCATCGCGGTCCGGAAGTCGATCGTGCCCGGCGGTGGGTGGTCGTCTCCGTCCCCCACGATCAGGATGTGGCGCAGGCAGGGCAGCTGGTCGGCGATCGCTGCCACGCGGCGGCGGTAGATCCGCTCGGTGGTCACCAGGACGCGGGCGTCGCCGAGGCGGATTCGGGTGGCCAGTGGTTCCGGACCGAAGGCGGAGAACAGTGGAGCGACGACGCAGCCGTTGCGAAGTGCGCCGAGGACCGTGACGTACAGTTCCGGGATCCGTCCGAGCAGGACGAACACCCGCTCTCCTTTCTGCACCCCGAGATTCCGCAGAACATTGGTGAAGGTTCGTGCACGCCTGCCGAACTCGGAGAATGTGAGGGTGTCGGCGGTCGGTCCGCCGCTGTCGCGGCCTTCCTGTGAGACGAACCGGAACGCGGGGGTGTCGGCCAGTGGTCCGGCGGCGTGCCGGTCGACGGCATAGTGGGCGATATTGCATCCACCGGGCGACTCGCCCAGTTCGCGCTCCACCTCGGTCCAACGGAAGCGTGCGCGTTCGCCTTCGTAGTCGGTGAAATTCGGGGCGACTCCGGTTCCTGCGGTTTCGTGGTAAATGGTGGCCATACGGGTTGTCCTGCTCGACTGGGGAGGCGAGGGTCGGGTCCAGCATGGGCGCGTCGGAGCCGGAGCGGATAGAGGCAAAGGACCATTTTCGGTGACCAATTACTCTGGGCGGGGTCCGCGACGCCGGTTTGAATTCCACCGACGGCATCGACGGATCAGGTGAGGCGAATGGTGCGCGCGACCGACCCGGCGCCGCCACCGGCGGCTGTGCGGGAAACCCATACCGCATATGTGTTCATGGTCGGCGACGTGGTCTTCAAGGCGAAGAAGCCGGTGCGGACTGCGTTCCTGGACTTCGGCACGGCGGAGCTGCGGGCGGCGGCGTGCCACCGGGAGGTGGACCTGAACCGGAGACTGTGTCCCGACGTGTATCTGGGTGTCGCCGAGCTGACCGACCCGAACGGCGGCCCGCCGGAGCCGCTGGTGAAGATGCGGCGGATGCCGGACGACCGGCGGCTGGCGACGATGATCGCCGGCGGGGAGGACCCCGCAGTGCACCTGGATGCCCTCGCCCGCCTGCTGGTCCGCTTCCACCGTCGGTGCCGGCGCGGCGCCGACGTCGACCGGGACGCGACGCGGGACGCTGTCCTCACGCGCTGGCGGGACAACGTCGACGAGGTTCGGGGATACGATGCGGACCTCCTCCCACGGGCGGAGATCGACGAGATCGAGTGTCGCGCGCACGACTATCTGGCCGGTCGCGGTGACCTGTTCGCCGAGCGGATCGCCGATGGACGGATCGTCGACGGCCATGGCGACCTGCTGGCCGAAGACATCTTCTGTCTCCCGGACGGTCCGCGGATCCTCGACTGCCTCGACTTCGATGATCGCCTCCGTCATCTCGACGTGATCGATGACCTCGCCTGTCTGGTGATGGATCTGGAGTATCTGGGCCGGGCGGATCTGGGGGCGGGTCTCCTCGCTCGCGTTCGGGCGGAGTCCAGCGACGATCCGCCGCGGTCGCTGGTCAATCACTTCGTCGCGTATCGGGCGTTCGTGCGGGCCAAGGTCGCGGCCCTGCGCCACACACAGGGCGCCCCGACGGCGCGGGCGGATGCCCGCAGGCACTGTGGCCTGGCAGTGCGCCACCTCCGGCGGGGCACTGTGCGGCTGGGCCTGGTCGGCGGCTTGCCGGGCACCGGAAAGTCCACGCTGTCGCGTGCTCTCGGAGAGGACGCCGGTGCGGCCGTCCTGTCCAGTGACCAGGTACGGAAGCAGCTGGCGGGCGTGGACCCGCGGCAGTCCTGCCCGACCGAGTACGGGCACGGCCTGTACACGCGTGAGATGACCGATCGGACTTACACAGAACTGCTCGGGCGGGCGTCAGAACTGCTCGGCCGGGGCATGTCGGTTGTGCTCGACGCCTCGTGGATCGATCCGAGGTACACCGAGTGGGCGCAGTCGGTTGCGCGCCGCACGCGGAGCGAGTTGATAGAGATCGAGTGCGTGGCGCCGCGGTCCGTTGCCCTGGAGCGGGTCGCCGGGCGGCCACGTGGTGAGTCGGATGCGAACGCCGAGGTGTACGACGCGATGGCGGCGCGCCTCCGGCATCGGCCGGCGGCGACCCGGATCGACACGACGACCGAGCTGCGTGCGGCGACGGACGCCGCCCTGGCTCGATGGAATGCACCGGAGGAGCCACAGCACGATCCGGCCCGGCGGGCCGGCGACCCGCCGTCAGGAGGCCCCGGATGACCGACGTCGTCACGCTGACCATGAATCCGGCCCTCGACATCGCGACCACCACCGGGCGGGTCGTCCCGACGGACAAGATGCGTTGCGGCGAGCCGCGCCGGGACCCTGGCGGCGGCGGAATCAATGTCGCCCGGGTCTTGACGGTGCTCGGCGAACCCGCGCTTGCGGTGTTCCCCTCCGGCGGGCACAGTGGCCGCGCGCTGGAGGATCTCCTGGCCTCCGAGCGGGTCCACAGTCGGACCGTCACGATGCGGCGATCGACCCGGGAGTGCTTCACCGTCAATGAGGAGCGGACCGGGCTGCAGTATCGGTTCGTGTTGCCCGGACCGACCCTCACTTCCCTCGAGGTCGATTCGTGCCTCGACCGGTTGACCTCCGCGGCGGCGGGTGCGCGATACGTCGTCGCGAGTGGAAGCCTGCCCCCTGGGGTGCCGGCGGACTTCTATCAGACCGTCGCCGACGCGGTGTCGGATCTGGGTACGCGCCTGGTCCTGGACACGTCGGGGCCGCCGTTGCGCGCGCTCCGTCGCGGGGTATATCTCCTCAAACCCAGCATCCGCGAGTTACGTGACTGCGTCGGGCGGGACCTGCGATCCGTTGACGACCAGGTCGCCGCCGCGCGGGATCTCGTCGATCGGGGGGTCTGCGCTGTGGTGGTGCTGTCGCTGGGCGCGGAGGGTGCGGTACACGTGACGGCCGACGACGCCGAGTACTGCCCGTCCGTCGAGGTACCAGTGGTCAGCGGCGTCGGGGCGGGTGACAGCCTGGTGGCGGGCATCGTGTTCGGCCTGGTCAGGGGGTGGGCGTTGCGGGACGCGGTGCGGTACGGCGTCGCGGCCGGTGCGGCGACGCTCGGCAGTCCCGGGACCGCACTGTGTACTCGGGCGGACATCGATCGCTGCCACGAGCAGTTGATCCGCCGCATCGCGGTGGGCGGCCCCGTCGAGGGCTGATCGGGTCGGTGCGGCCGGGTTCTTCAGTTGTCGGCAGCGCGGGCACGGTCCAGCAGGATCCGGCGTTCGGCGGCGGCGATCACGCGCCGGGTGTGAGCGACCGCGTCCGGTGTCACCGAGACCGAGTTGATCCCCTGTCGGACGAGGTGCTCGGCCAGGGCCGGGTTCGTCGACACCGCCTGACCGCACAGTGACGTTGTCATTCCGGCGCGGGTGGCCCGTTCGATGATCGTGCCGATGGCGTCGAGCACGGCCGGGTCCATCGTGTCGAACAGGTCTCGGCAGATCTCGGAGTCGCGATCGACGCCGAGGACGAGTTGGGTCAGGTCGTTCGTGCCGATGGAGACGCCGTCGATGCCGAGGGTCGCGTAGTGCGGGATCCAGTAGGCGACGGACGGGACCTCGGCCATGATCCAGCGGTGCATCCGCCGGTCCGATCCGAGTGGATGTGCGTCGAGGTGCCGGAGGCAGCTCTCGAGTTCCCACCGGGTGCGCACGAACGGGATCATCAGGTGCACGTTCGGGCTGCGTTGCCGGACGGTGTGGACCACGTCGAGGTCGAGTCCGAACAGTTCCGGTTCGCGGACGTATCGGTAGCAGCCGCGGTAGCCGATCATCGGGTTGTCCTCGGAGGGTTCGACGTCCCCGCCGGACAGGTTCGCGAACTCGTTGGTGCGCAGATCGATCGCCCGGTATACGACCGGCCGGGGTGCGAAGGCCGCGGCGATGCGGTGGACACCGTCCGCCATCTTCGCGACGTACTCGTCGCGCCTGCCCTCGGCGAGCAGTCTCGCGGGATGCATCCCCTGCAGCGCGTCCATGATCATGAACTCGGCGCGCAGGAGACCGACCCCGTCGACATCGGTTGCCGCGACGCGTTCGGCGGCCTCGGGCGTCGCCAGGTTGGCGTACACCGCCGTCGCGGTCGTCTCCATCCACGTGGTCCCACCTCGATCGGGCGGAATTGAGGGCGCCGCGGGGCGCGTTGGCGTGGCCGCGGCGCCCTCCGACACGGTGCCCGCGTCGCCGTCGACGGTGACGACGGTCCCGTCGACGAGAGTGGTCGTGGCGGTCCGGGTCCCGACGATGACGGGGCGGCCCAGTTCGCGACCGACGATCGCGGCGTGGCACGTGATGCCGCCCCCGTCCGTGACGATCGCCGCCGCGCGGCGCAGCACGGGAAGCCAGTCGGGCCGGGTCATCGGGGCGACGAGGATGTCGCCGTCGTGCAGCAGGTGCGCGTCGGCGACCGACAGGAGCACGCGAACCGGCCCGGACACGGTCCCCGGGCTGGCGCCGAGTCCCTGTGCCAGGATCCGCCCTGTCGGGGCCGACGGACCTGTCTCGGCCCGCTCCGGGTGGCCCCCGAGGGTGGTGATCGGGCGGGTCTGGACGAGCCAGAGGTCGTCGCCGGCGAACGCGAACTCGAGGTCCTGCGGCGCCTGGTAGTGCTGCTCCACCGACACGGCGAGGCGTGCGAGTCCTTCGAGCTGGTCGTCGGTGAGCACCCGCTTGCCTCGGTCGGCCGGCGCGATTTCGGTGCGGTGCTCGCCGCCTGCGTCGGCCGTGATGGCGAAGGCCTGCGACCCGATGTGTGTGTCGAGGACCCTGAGCCCGTCCTTCGCCACGACGTAGGTGTCCGGCTCCACCTGGCCCCCGACCACGACCTCCCCGAGGCCGGCGGCGGCCTCCACGACCACGCGATCACGGTCCCCACTTCGAGGGTCGGCGGTGAAGGCGACTCCCGAACTCTCCGAGTCCACCATGGTCTGGACGACCACCGCGATCGCCGGCTCCGCGTCGTACGCCTGGACACTGCGGTAGGTCAGGGCCCGTTCCGACCACAACGACGCCCAGCACTTGCGGACTGCCTCGACGAGGGCATCCGCGCCGACGACGTTGGTGAAGCTGTCGTGGATGCCTGCGAACGAGGTGTCCGCGGCGTCCTCCCCCGGCGCCGATGAACGCACCGCGACCCGTACCGCGTCGCCGAGGTCGTGGTAGGCCGACACGATGCGGGCGCGAAGCTCGTCGGGCACCGGTGCGCCGAGCGCGAGCGCGCGCAACTCGCGCGCGGCGGCGGTGAGTTCGTCCTCCCCGGTCCCGGCGGCGGGAACGCTCCTGGCGCGCAAAGTGTCCCGCACGCCGGCCTCCGCCATCGTGTCCAGGTAGGCGTCCTTGGTCAGGACGAATCCGGCGGGGACGGGGAAGCCGGCGTGCGTCAGCTCGCCGAGATTCGCCGCCTTGCCGCCCACGCTGGGTGTGTCGGGCAGACCGATCCGGTCGATCGGGCGCACCCACCGGTTCTCGACTACTGCTGGGGTGGTGGCCATCGGAACTCCTCACCGTTTCCCACCAGCCAACACCGAGGCAGGCCGGTCGCACAGGGCCGAAAGTCACCGCTGCCGGCCCCCGGCCACCCGGCGGCTCGCTCGCGGGTCGTCGGGACGGTCAGGAAGGGTCGAATGGCCCTTTCGGCGGACACGTCGGGTGGTGACGCTGGATCTCGAGGGAAGGAGTCGTGATGCATGCGCGGCACATCATGAGCAGTCCGGTCACCACCGTGACACCGGCGACTTCGGTCGACGAATGCCTCCGTCTCGTCGAGGAGTTCGGATACACCGTCCTGCCCGTGGTCGACGACGCCCAGAAGCTGGTGGGCATCGTCTCCGAGGGCGACCTCCTCCGCGAGAAGTTCCGCACGCCGCGCCCGGTCGACGAGGCCGTCGCGGAGGCGATGACCAGTCCGGTGGTCGCGATGACCCCGGACGCCGACGTCAGCGACCTCGCCTCCGCGATGCTGCGGTCGGGATTGCGCGGGATACCCATCGTCCACGACCACGACGTGGTCGGGATCGTGACCCGGCGGGATCTGATCGGCGTGCTGGCAATGGACGACGGTCACATTCAGCGGGAGGTGCAGCACCGGCTGGACGTGTACGCGGGAACCCGACGCTGGACGGTCGCGGTCGCCGAAGGCCGAGCGGAGATCGCCGGCCTGACCGACGCCGATCCGGAACTGGGGGTCGTCACGGCGCTGGCGGAGACCGTTCCCGGTGTCACCGAGGTTCGGTTCGCCCAGGCGTGAGCCGCGCGGATCCGCCGGGGCCGGTGGCCCTCATCGGATCGAGAACCACGGCTGTGCCCGGGGTGTCCGGGCACAGCGCGAGCACGTCCCGGAATCCGCCGGCGAGCGATTCGGTGAGCGTACCGAGGTCGGGGACGGAAGCGGTGTCGGCGTTGATCCCGACACCGCACCAGGACGTGTAGGACAGCAGCGTGACATTGAAGGCCGAGCCCAGGGTGGGGCTGAACGCGTAGTAGCGGAGCACCTCCGCCCCGGCGGTGAACAGCGGTATCGGTGAACCCGGCACGTTCGAGGCGAGGAAGTCGACGTGCTTGAGCATGTTGCCCAAGGTCGCTGCCGGGAGCAGGTTCAGAGCGCCGGCGATGGCGGGCGAGAGCGCCACCGCGGGCTCGTGTCGCATATGGTCGACGACCGAATGGACGTGGTGGATCAGATCGGCGGGATCGTCGATGTCGGTGCGCAACGCGAATCGCGCGAGCGTGATCCGGTTGCCGCCCAGGGGGTCCTCGTCTGTGCGCAGGCTGATGGGCATGGTCAGCCGCAATTCGTGCACGTCCGCCCCGTGATGGCGGTGGTATCGCGCCATACCCAGCAACACCGATGCGAGGAATCCGTCGTTGACGGAGCCGCCGCCCGCCGCGGCAGCCCGGTCGAGCGCCTGCATCGAGACGTCGAGCACCGCGAGTCGTCGACGGGTGCTGCGAGCGGTCATCACCGGGGACAGCGTGCTCAGGATCGGACGCGTGAACCGCGTCGTCGACATCACCGCGGTGACGTTGTCGCGCAGCGTGCTTGCCGGGTGCCGCGCGAATCCCACACTCTGTCTGGCCAGCGTCGTCGACGCCTGCCGAACCAGCCGGCCCGCGGTGTCCCGGTACCAGTCGAGCCCGCCGGGGAAATGCGATGTCGCCGCGTCCGTTGCGGCAGGCGCAGCGACGCGGGACGCGTCGTGCGGTCCGCCTTCCCTGGTGAAATCCACGATCTCCCGGGCGATCTGCATGCCCCCGACCCCGTCGGTGAGGCTGTGATGCACCTTCATCACGAGGGCGGTACGGCCGGAATCGAGCCCGCTCAGCAGGGTGAACTCCCACAGCGGACGGTCCTTGTCGAACGCCGTCATCGCGGCAACCCGCGCGAAGTCGAGCACACCGTCCCAGCCACCCGGCTCCGGCACGGCGAGTCGGCGCAGATGCCAGTGCAGGTCGAAGTCGGGGTCGTCCACCCAGCGGGGCGGGGCCGGACCCAACCGGTCTCTGACCGCCTTGCGCCGGAAGATCGGGATCTGCCGTGTCGCCCGCTCCATCATCTCGACGAATCGTGCCCAGTCGGGGTGCCGATCGAGCAGCGCGACGGCGACGATCGTCGAACGCAGGATCGGGTCCGCTTCCATCCGCCACGACAGGTGATCCGTCTGCGTCATGTGGTTCATCCGACCGCCTCACTCGCGATGGTGGCTGCGACCGGCGATCACGGTGATTGCTCGGCCCGCAACGTCTGCATGCGCTCCTGGTACTCCGCCGTGTCGATCTCTCCGCGCGCGAACCTCTCGGCCAGAACCTGTTCGGCTGCGCCGCCCGAAACGGGTGGGGGCGCCGGGGGTGGGTTGTGGCCCGCATAGCGGATCAGCGCGACGACAGCCAGAGCCAGCACCCCCCAGAAGAGCGCCATGCCGATCAGCATCAGCGCATAGCCCCACCCCCATCCACCGGGTCCGTACATGTACATCACAGCCAGGCCTCCCACTCTGCACGTCGCTGCGCCGGGACCGGGTACAGCCCACTGCACCCCGCTTGTTCAGTGTCCCGCGTCCCCGTCGTCCGCCACAGGGTCTTTCGGCCCAACCCGGGGGCGGGTGCTCGTCCGGTGACGATGCCGCGGGAGTGTGTATGGGGTCGTTCGGCCCTAGCCCGACCCGGGACCGGCGGGTTCGATGGCAGGCAGAGGCGTGCACACGTTGGAGTTGAACGACGCGCCACGGGATTCTCGAGGGAGGAATCGTCATGCGCACACTCGTCGTCTACGAGTCGATGTTCGGAAACACTCGTCACGTGGCAGAGGCGATCGCCCGGGGTATCGGCGCCTCGGGCGAGGTGAAGACCGTCGCGGCGTCGCGCGCCGATCAGGAGGATCTGTCCGGCTACGACCTGCTGGTTGTCGGCGGTCCGACGCACGCACACGGGATGAGTCGCCCGTCGACGCGCCGCGGAGCGGAGAAGACCGCCGCCAAACCCGACAGCGAGGTGGAACTCGAACCGGACGCGGAGAGCGAGGGCATCCGCGAGTGGCTCTCGTCGTTGTCGCCCGCGCACGGCCACGCGGCCACGTTCGACACCCGCGGGGACGCGCCCGCGTTCCTGACCGGAAGGGCGTCGAAGGGAATCGGGAAGAAGCTTCGGCACCTGGGATACGACCTCGTCGCGGAGTCGGAGAGCTTCCTCGTCGACAAGGAGTCGCACCTGGAGGCGGGCGAGGAGGACCGAGCCGAGCAGTGGGGCCGCTCGCTCGCCCAGCAACCCTGACACCGGTCAGGATCGGAGACCTCGATGACGGATCACGTGAATCTGACCTTTCACGGGGCGGCGAAGACGGTGACCGGCTCGTGCATGGAGCTTTCCACCAACGGGACCAGGATCCTGGTCGACTGCGGTCTGTTCCAGGGGTCACGCAGCCTCGAGACGCTGAACCACAGCGCGTTCGCGTTCGACCCGCACGAGATCGACGCGGTTGTCGTGACCCATGCCCACATCGACCACTGCGGGCTCCTGCCCAAACTGGTGGCCCGAGGTTATGGCGGATCGATCTTCTGCACCGACCAGACCGCGGATCTGCTGGAGTACATGCTTGCCGATGCCGGACGAATCCAGGAGTTCGAGGCGTCCCGCCGAAACCGTCGGCGTGATCGCGTCGGCGAGGACTCCTTCACCCCGCTGTACACCGAACGAGACGCCGTCATGACATGGCAGCGGACGCGCCCGGTGCCGCTCGGCGAGTGGTTCGCTCCCGCACCCGGCGCACGGGTTCGGCTGTGGAATGCGGGGCACATTCTCGGAGCCAGTTCGGCGGAGGTCGAACTGGCCGGTGTCCGCGTGTTCTGTTCCGGCGACCTCGGTCCGCGGAACAAGGCCTTTCACACCGGGCCCGCGGGGCCCTCCGGTGTGGATCACGTTGTCTGTGAATCCACCTATGGCGGCCGCGCACGGGCACGGCTGACCATCGCCGAACGGCGCGGCCTGCTCGAGGACGAGGTCAACCGGGCGATCGCTCGCGGCGGCAATCTGTTGATTCCTGCGTTCGCCCTCGAGCGGACGCAGGAACTGCTGCTCGACATCGCATGCCTGGTCGAGGAGAATCGAATTCCCAAAGTGCCGGTTTTCGTGGACTCACCGTTGGCGACCCACGCCACCCGGGTGTTCGCCAGGCATGCGCGGGAACTCGAGGATCTCGGTGGGAGGGACATCTTCCACCATCCCGCGATTCATTACGTGGACAACGCCGCCGCCTCCGCACGGATAAACGACATGTCGGGAGTGATCGTCATCGCGGCCTCGGGTATGTGCGAGGCGGGGCGCATCCGCCATCACCTCGTGCAGAATCTGCCCAGGCAGGATTCCACTGTTCTGTTCGTCGGGTTCCAGGCTCAGGGGTCGCTCGGTCGTGTGATCCTCGACGGCGCGCGGCGAGTGCGGATCTCGGGCACGGATATCAACGTGCGGGCTCGGATTCGACGGATCGACAGCTACTCCGCACACGCCGACCAGACCGAGCTGCAGGACTGGATCAGGGAACGCAAGCCGATCTCGGGCAGCCTCTTCCTGACCCATGGTGAGCCGACGGCGCTGGCGGCGCTGGCCCAACTCGTTGCGGAGGAGGACCCGTCCCTGAACGTCGTCACCCCGGAGATCGGCGAAGGCTACCGGCTACGGCCCGGAACCCCCGCGACGCTGGTCCAGACCGCCCGTTCGGACGCGGCGCAACTGGTCGGCCGGGACTGGCAGAACGACTACGCGGATTTCACGGTGACACTCAAACAGCACCTGGCCCTGATCGAGGATCCCGAGGATCGGCAAACGGCCATCGCCGAGATGCGGAAGATACTCGACGGATACGCCGAGCGGCGCACGCGGGCCCACGGCTGATCACGCACGGCGTTCCAGCCGCAGGGCGCGCTGCGCAGGTACCGCTCGACCCTACTTCCCCGCCTCTCCGCCCGCCTTGATCTCGACGTGCTTCGCCGGGGCCGGGGCCTCGGCCACCGGAACCGTCACCGTGAGGATCCCATCGGCGTAGGTCGCGTCGATGGCGTCCTCGTTCGCGCCCGCAGGCAACGGCATCGAACGGTAGAAGCTGCCGTAGTGGAACTCCGACCGCAGGCCCTCTTCCTGCCTTTCGGTGCGTTCGGCCTTGATGGTCAGCTGGCCGTCCCGGACGCTGATGTCGACATCCTTGGCCGGATCCACCCCGGGCAGTTCGGCACGCAACGTGTACCGGCCCTCGGCGAGATGCTCCTCGACCCGGATCATGTGACCCTCGATCGCCGTCCATGGCGACATCGACTCGAACCGGGCCACGAGGTCCGACCAGTCCGGCATCGCGGGCCAGATCGACGGTGGCTGGGTGGGACGGTGTGGCGACAGCATGCCCATGATTTCCTCCTTGCGCGACAACACTGTTCCGACCCCTTCACGTCACACCCCGGGGCCGGCGGGCGATAGGGCCGAGTGTCGTCGGGCCGGGGACCCATGTCACCGCCGCCCGCTCAGTGCGGTGCGTGCACGACCAGCAGCGGGCAAGTCACGGTGTGTATCAGTGCCCGGCTCGTGGAGCCGAGCAGCAGGCCGGCGAATCCACCGCGGCCCCGGCTTCCGACCACCACCAGCTGCGCCTGTGCCGACTGCTCGGCGAGCTCTCGTGCGGGCTTGTCCTTGACCACGACCCGGCGGACGCGGACGTCGGGAAAGTTCTCGCCGAAACCCGCGAGGCGCTCCGCGAGCTGCGCGTGTTCCCGCTGGTGAATCGACTTCCAGTCCAGTCCGCGGTCCGCGTTGAGCAAACTCGCGAGGTTGGTGTCCGACCATGCGTGGACCGCGACGAGTTCGACGCCGCGCAGTGA
This sequence comes from Rhodococcus sp. NPDC004095, assembly GCF_053604015.1. Classification (NCBI taxonomy): domain Bacteria; kingdom Bacillati; phylum Actinomycetota; class Actinomycetes; order Mycobacteriales; family Nocardiaceae; genus Rhodococcus; species Rhodococcus sp. NPDC004095. Next base: position 505,134 of record NZ_JBSGGS010000002.1, on the reverse strand, counting down.
CGCCTCGGTGAATGCCTCCGCGAGCGCTGGTTCGCTGTTCCGGGTGCCGTCGACACCGACGACAACCGGGCCGCATTCGGGTTCGGCGCGTTCTGGGATCACCGCGACCGGACAGCGGGCGTGTGCGGCGACCGCGGGACCGACCGAACGCGGACGGTCACCCGCCTCGTCGCCGAGCCCGCGTGAGCCGACGGCCAGCAGGCCCGCGGTGGCGGAGCGCTCGAGCAGGATGCCGGCGGGGTGACCCCACGTCAGCTCTGCGTCGATGTCCAGCGGGTGCGGTTCCGCCGCCGCGCGTGCCACCTCGAGCGCGTGCGACAGGAGGCGGTTGCCCTCGCGTTCGTGATCGTCGACGAATGCTTGCGGCAGACCGGCAGGCACCCCGTGCTTGCCCGCGACGAACACGGTCGAGATCAGGTGCAGCGGCGCCGAGCGTCGTACCGCAGCGCGCGCCGCCCAGTTGACCGCGTCGAAGGCGGAGTCGGACCCGTCCACTCCCACCACTATCGGAGCGTGCGTGTTCATGACGTTCTCCTCAGTGCGATCTCGACAGCGCGATCTCGACGTGCACGACGCTCCCCTCCCGCGAACGCGTCGTCGGCAGACCGGTTTCGTCGATGACCTTCAGCATCGTGACGTTCTCGAGCAGCACCTCCGCGACGAGCGTGCGGATGCCACGCTCCCGGGCCATCTCGGCGAGGCGCGCCAGCAGCGTGGTGCCGATGCCATGGAGTTGGTGATCGTGCCTGACGATCATGGCGATCTCCGCGGTTTCCGGGTCGTCGAGAACCACGAGATTCGCGACGCCGACCAACTCGCCCGCGTCGAATGCGCCGACGGCGCCGTGCCGCCGGTCGACCGCGGCGAGCCTGGACACCAGTGGCGCGAGATTCTTGGGCCGCGCGGCGAGGAACCGCAGATATCCGTCGTGCTGGTCCAGGGACTCGTGCAATTCGACGACCGCCGGGGCGTCGTCGGCCGTCAGGGCCCGGATCCGGATCGGGGCGATCGCTCGCTCGACGTCCGTCATGCGACGACGGTAGTCCCGACCGCTTCGGTTGCCCAGCCTCACCGGCGTCGACCCTGCACCCGGCGGCCGGAACTGACGTACGGTGATACCCGGGAGCGGGAGGTTTCCGCATGATCAAGGTCTTCCTGGTCGACGATCACGAGGTCGTGCGCCGGGGATTGGTCGAACTACTGGCCTCGGATCCCGAACTGGAGGTCGTCGGCGAGGCGGGGACCTGTGCCGCTGCACTGGCCCGGATACCGGCTCTGCGACCGGACGTGGCGGTGCTCGACGTGCGACTACCCGATGGCAGCGGCATTGAGCTGTGCCGCGAACTGATGGCCCGACTGCCCATGCTGCACTGCCTGATCCTGACCTCCTTCACCGACGAGGAGGCGATCCTCAGTTCGATCCTGGCCGGCGCGAGCGGCTACGTGGTCAAGGACATCAAGGGATTCGAACTGGTCAGGGCGGTGCACGAGGTCGGCGCGGGCAAGTCCATGCTCGACAGCAACGCCGCCGCCGCGCTGATGTCGAAGCTACGGGCGTCGGAGGCGGAGGACACCGGTCCCTTCTCCGGCCTCTCGGACCAGGAGCGGACGCTGCTCGAGCTGCTCGGGGAGGGCCTGACCAATCGGCAGATCGCGGCCCGCATGTTCCTGGCCGAGAAGACCGTCAAGAACTATGTTTCGCGTCTGCTCACCAAACTGGGCGTCGAACGGCGCACGCAGGCCGCCGTGCTGGCGGCGAAGGTGGAACCCCGGGCACGCTCGTGACCGCCGCACCACGATCCATGACAGGAGGTGAACCGTGACCGGGAAGGCCCGGGACGGGAGCGCGGACCTGGTACTCGGGTACCTCACGAGGGACGCTCGCTCGACCCCGTCGGACGTCCGGGGCCGGGTGCTCGAAATCGTGCGCGCGAGACAGAATGTCGACGGCCTGCTCGGTGCGATCCTGGCGGTGGCCTCCGGGCTCGATCTCGACGACACCCTGCGCACCATCGTGCACGCGGCGATCGGCCTGGTGGACGCGCGGTACGGCGCGCTCGGTGTGCTCGGCCCCGGGGACGAACTCGTCGAGTTCATCTACGAGGGGATCGACGAGCAAACCCGCGAGCTGATCGGCGACCTGCCCCGCGGCCGCGGCGTTCTCGGCGTCCTGACGACCGATCCCGAACCGATTCGGATCGCGGACCTGTCGACCCACCCGGCGGCGGTGGGATTCCCCGCCCACCACCCGCCGATGCGCACGTTCCTCGGTGTTCCCGTGCAGACACGCGACACCGTGTTCGGGAACCTGTATCTCACGGAGAAGGCGGACGGGAAGCAGTTCACCGCCGACGACGAGGTCGTCCTCGAAGCCCTGGCCGCCGCGGCGGGCATCGCGATCGAGAATGCCCGGCTGTACGCACTGTCCCAGACCAAGCAGTCCTGGCTCGAAGCCACCCGCGAGATCACCTTGGCATTGTTGGCCGGGAACGAGCCACCGGTGGTCCTCCAGGTCGTCGCGGACAAGATGCTGGAACTGACCGGGTCGTCCTGCGTCCTGCTCGCGGTCCCGGACGATCCCGACGCCGAGCAGGAGTCGGTGACCGAGTTGGTGGTGAGCGTGGCGGCCGGGACGACACCGGTCGACGTCGTCGGCCGCCGGATTCCGCTGTCCGGACCGGGATTGGGCGAGGCGTTCCGCACCCGGCAACCCGTGTGCGCCGACCGGTTGACGCTCGACCCCGGTCCGAACGCGGTCACCTTGCCCGGTGCGTCACTCGCGCTGCCGCTGCGCGCTGCAAACGCGGTCTCCGGCGTGCTCGTGTGTCTTCGCGGGACACGCGGAGAACCCTTCGACGCGGACGAGCTGTCGCGGATGTCGGCATTCGCCGATCACGCCGCGGTGGCGCTCACGCTCGCGAACGCGCAACGCCAGATGCGTGAGCTCGACGTGCTGGCCGACCGCGATCGCATCGCCCGTGACCTCCACGACCATGTCATCCAGCGCCTGTTCGCCGCCGGTTTGTCGCTGCAGGGAACCGTGCAGCGCGCAAAGTCTCCGGACGTACACAGGCGGCTGCTCGGCACCGTGGACGAACTCCAGGAGATCATCGAGGACATCCGTTCGGCGATCTTCGACCTGCACGAGGGCGAGGCCGGGGTCACTCGGCTCCGGAGTCGACTGCACCAGGTGATCGCCGACGTCACCGCCGATTCCGGCCTCCGGACCACTGTGCACATGTCGGGTCCGCTCTCCGCCCTGGCACCGGATCTGGCCGACCATGCCGAGGCGGTGCTACGAGAGGCGCTGAGCAACGTGGTCCGCCACGCCAAGGCCACCGCGGTCACCGTCACCGTCACCGTCGACGACGACCTGCTCCTCGAGATCTCCGACAACGGAAGGGGAATCGCGCGCGGCGAACCCGGGCGAGGTCTCGACAACCTCCACTCGCGCGCCGAGGCCGCCGGTGGAACGGTCACGGTCGACAGCACAGCGATGGAGGGCACCACCGTCCGCTGGCGGGCCCCGGTGCGCTGACGGCCCACTTCCCCACCGGGCCTGCACACCCCGGCCGGATCTCGTTCTCTGTTCGGGAACAGGGAAAAACGCGTGCGCGACGTGGATACTGAGAAGGTGATCCGCCCGGTCATCGATCTGCGCTATCACCGTGCCGTCATTTTCGCCGCCGACGTGGTGGTGGACCCGGCCGACCCGACGCGGTGCGCCGAATCCGTTGTCGCACTGGCGGAACGGTTGCACGGCGCCGGCGTCCTGTGTGCGGTGGTCGCGAGCGGTGAGACGCTCGGCCGGTGCGAGGCAGCCGGAATCGGCAGGTGGTTTCCGGTGAGGATCGGTGATGCGACGCCGCAGGACGCTGCCGTTGAACTCGGCGTCGCGCTGACCGGAGCAGTGCTCGTCGCCTCTGGTGAGGATGTCGTGGCCGAGGCGCGCGGTGCCGGCTTCGCCCTCGTCGTCGCCGTCGACCGGGCGGAGCGCGGCGACGAGTTGCTGCGCCGCGGCGCGGACGTGGTCGTGCGAGACGCCGCCGAGATCGAACTTCGGGTCGGTGACCGGCGACTGAGCGAGATTCCCGGTGCCCTGACCGAGCGGCGCGCGCTCACCGCGCCGCTTCGCGTGTGCCGGCCCGCCGTGTTCCTCGATTTCGACGGCACGTTGTCCGAGGTGGTGCCGGACCCGGCGGCGGCCGTGCCGGTCGACGGCGTGGCGGCCGCCCTGACGCGGCTCGTGGCCGAATGCCCCGTGGCGGTGATCAGCGGACGCGATCTCGCCGACATTCGGGCGCGGGTCGGGGTGCCCGGCATCTGGTACGGGGGAAGCCACGGTCTCGAACTCGTGGGGCCCGCGGGTCAGCGGTACGAGAATTCGGACGCGCTCGCGGCGATCCCCGTGCTCGATCGGGTGGCCCGGCAGCTCGAGCAGCGTCTGCGACACATCCCCGGGGTGTTCGTCGAGCACAAGCGGTTCGCGGTCGCGGTGCACTACCGGAACGTGGGCGACGACCACGTCGGCGAGGTCGTGGCCGTGGTGTCCGAAGTGGCAGGCGGTGAGGCCACGCTCCGAATCTCCAGTGGCCGCAAGGTGATCGAACTCCGTCCGAATCTGGACTGGGACAAGGGCCGGGCGTTGCGCTGGATCCTCGAGCGCGTCGTCGATCGGGACGTCGACACCGGGGCGATTCTTCCGATCTACGTCGGAGACGACCTCACCGACGAGGATGCCTTCGATGCGTTGCCGAACCGGGCCGTCGGCATCGTGGTGCGGAGCCCGGAATCCGGAAATCGGTGGTCGGCGGCGCGCTTCGCGGTGGACGGCCCGGTCGAGGTCCGCGAGCTGCTCGAGCGACTGGCCGAGATCGCGGAACTCGACTCCCCGACCGCGCCGAGGGACGGGGCCTGGATTCTCCACTTCGACGGCTACGACCCGGCGGCCGAGAAACTGCGCGAAGCGATCTGCACGGTCGGCAACGGGTACTTCGCCAGCCGTGGTTGTGCACCCGAATCGGTGGCCGGCCGCGGGCACTACCCGGGCACCTACGTGGCGGGCCTCTACAACCGCCTGGGCGACGAACGTGCGGGCGTGGTCATCTCGAACGAGAGCCTGGTGAACGCGCCGAACTGGCTGCCGACGACGTTCCGCGTCGACGGCGGGCCGTGGTTCGACGTCGACACGGTCGACCTGCTCGAGCACCGGCAGGACCTCAACCTGAGACGGGCTGTGCTGACGAGGCGGATCCGCTGCCGCGACGCGGCGGGCCGGACGACGACGCTGCTCCAGCGGCGGTTCGTGGCTATGCACAGTCCGCACGTCTGCGCGCTGCAGACGGTCATCGTCGCCGAGGACTGGTCCGGGACCGTCGAAGTGCGGTCGGCTCTGGACGGTTCGGTCCGGAACAGCCTGGTCGATCGCTATCGCGATCTCGCAGGCACCCACCTCGAACGGGTCCAGGCGGTGGAGCTGGCGCCGGACTCGGTGTTGCTGACCGTCCAAACCAACCAGTCGCGCGTCCCGGTGGCGATGGCGGCCCGAACGACGGTGCGACGAGACGGTGAACTGTGCGAAGGCGGGCGCCGGTGGTTCGACACCGACGGTGTCGTCGGCCACGACATCGTCGTCCACCTCGCGGCCGGCCAATCCGTCACGGTGGAGAAGACGGTGACCCTCTTCACCGGACACGACCACGCGGTCTCCGACCCCGCCGACGAGGCGGCGCGCCTGCTGCCCGGGCTCCGTGGATTCGACAGCCTGCTGGCCGGGCACGCCCTGGCCTGGGAGCACCTGTGGGACCGGGTCGGTATCGACATCGCGGGGCAGGTGGAAGCGTCGCGGATCCTGCGGTTCCACTTCCTGCACCTGCTGCAGACGGTCTCCCGGATCACGGCCGATCTGGACGTCGGTATCCCGGCCCGCGGGTTGCACGGCGAGGCCTATCGCGGTCACATCTTCTGGGACGAGTTGTTCGTCTTCCCGGTGCTGACGCTGCGGGGTCCGGCATTGACGCGGTCTTTGCTGCTGTACCGGTTTCGCCGGCTGCCCGAGGCCCGCCGCGCTGCCCGGGCGGCGGGCCACCGCGGCGCGATGTTCCCGTGGCAGTCGGGCAGCGACGGCCGCGAGGAGAGCCAGCAACTGCATCTGAACCCGCGGTCGGGCCGGTGGCTTCCGGACACCAGTTGGCGGCAACGCCACATCGGCATCGCGGTGGCGTACAACGTGTGGCAGTACTACCAGATCAGCGGCGACGTCGAGTTCCTCGCGTACTTCGGCGCCGAGATGCTGATCGAGATCGCCCGTTTCTTCGCCAGTGTGGCGTCGTACGACCGGTCACGGTCCCGGTTCGTCATCCGGGGTGTGATGGGGCCGGACGAGTTCCATTCCGGCTACCCGGATGCGCCCCAGGACGGGATCGACAACAACGCCTACACCAATGTCATGGCGGTGTGGGTGATCTTGCGCGCTTTCGACGCATTGGATGCGGTCACCGAGCCGGACCGAACGGAACTCGTCAACCGTCTCCATCTGGATGCACCGGAGCTGGCCCGGTGGGAGGAGATCAGTCGCCGCATGTTCGTGCCCTTCCACGATCGGGTGATCAGCCAGTTCGAGGGGTACGGCGATCTGAGCGAACTCGACTGGGACCGCTACCGGCGGCGGTACGGGGACATCCGGCGGCTCGACCGGATCCTCGAGGCCGAGGACGACGACGTCAACCGCTACCGCGCGTCGAAGCAGGCGGACGTGCTGATGCTGTTCTACCTCCTCTCCGCCGACGAACTGCGAGACCTGTTCGGGAGGCTGGGATATCGGCTCGATCCCGAGGACATTCCGCGGACGGTCGACTACTACCTCGACCGGACGTCCCACGGCTCGACGTTGAGCGCGGTGGTGCACTCCTGGGTGCTCGCGCGCGGCAACCGCGAGAAGGCGATGGCGTTCTTCGAAAGCGTGCTCGCCTCCGACATCACCGACATCCAGGGTGGTACGACGGCCGAAGGGATCCACCTGGCGGCGATGGCCGGCAGCGTGGACCTGCTGCAGCGGTGTTTCACCGGCCTGGAGACACGCGGCGACAGGCTGGTTCTCGGCCCGCAGTGGCCGGAGTCCATGGGGGCGCTGGAGTTTCCGATCTTCTACCGCGGTCACCAGCTGTGGTTGACGGTGAGCGGGCGCAGCGTGGAGGTGCGGGCCGCGGCCGGCAATCAGCGACCGATCGAGATCGAGTGCCGCGGCCAGGTCGTCGAACTGCGGCCGGGTGCCACCGTCAGGCTCAGCTAGCCGCACGATTGACCGGCGCGAGGACACCGCCGATACTGGGAATTTACCGGTACGGCCGAACCAACGGCGGACATCGAGCGGCGCAAGACGATCCGCTCGCGACGCGAGGAGGGGCCTGTGGAGGGCACCCGGCATCCCGATCAGCAGCAGCCCGACCCCGCGCCGGGCGGAGCGGTGCTCGACCGGCGCGGACTCGACGACCTGGTCACGGTGCTGCGTGGCGACGGCTATCGGGTGATCGGCCCGACCTTCGACGACAACGCCATCGTCCTGCGCGAGCTCGAGAACGGTGACCAACTCCCGGACGGGTGGGGCGTCACCACGGCGCCCGGCCGGTACCGCGTGCACCGGCGTGACGACGGGGCGGTGTTCGGGCACTCGTCGGGTCCGCAGTCGTGGAAGCAGTACCTGCATCCGCCGCGCAGGCAGCTGTGGTCGACGAGCGGGGACGACGAGTTCCGTCCGCCACCCGACGAGGAGGTGTCCTACGCGTTCCTCGGTGTCCGAGGCTGTGACCTGGCGGCCATTCGTACGTTGCGGACCGTCCTGGCCGGCGGAGGCGACGGCCGGACCGCGGCGCTGTTCGCGCGGCTGTTCGTCGTCGCGGTGGACTGCACGGAGCCGGGCGGGGTGTGCTTCTGCGCGTCCATGGGCACCGGTCCCGGAGCCGCGGGCGACTACGACCTGCGGTTGACCGAACGCCTGACCGACGGTGCTCCGCACTATCTCGTCGACGTCGGGACGAGTCGGGGCGCGGAGGTCCTGGCGCGGGTGCCGCACGCGCCCGCCGCACCCGAGGAGGTCGACCGCGCCGCGCAGGAGGTGTGCGCGGCCGCGGACCGGATGGGCCGGCAGATGCCCGACGTCGATCTCCGCGAGCTGCTGCGCACCGCCCGCGATGCCGACGTGTGGGACGACGTGGCGTCCCGATGTCTGACCTGCGGCAACTGCACGATGGTGTGCCCGACGTGCTTCTGCACGAGCGTCGAGGACGTCACCGACCTCACCGGAACGGGTTCCGAACGCTGGCAGCGGTGGGCCTCGTGCTTCGAACCCGAGTTCTCCCACCTGCACGGGGGTGACGTCCGGGAATCGGGGCAGAGCCGCTACCGCCAGTGGATCTCGCACAAGCTCGGCACCTGGTACGACCAGTTCGGCTCGTCGGGGTGCGTGGGTTGCGGACGGTGCATCGACTGGTGTCCCGTCGGCATCGACATCACCGAGGAGGCCGCTCGCCTGGCCGAGGCGTTCCCGGCCGTCGGCGCGGATCCCACCCGGGGATCGGGATGAATTCCACTGCACCCGAGCAGGTTCCGATGTTGGCCGGGCTGGATCCGGAGCATCTGCGAGCGCTGTTGGGGTTGTCGCGGCTGGTGGAGTTCGCCGCCGGGGAGAACGTCTTCCGGGAGGGCGACCTCGCGCAGCGGCTCTGGCTGGTGCGCGGTGGTCGGGTCCTGCTGCACACCCATGTTCCCGGGCGCGGCGACGTGCCCATCGAGACGCTCGGGGTCGGCGACGTGCTGGGCTGGTCGTGGATGACCGCTCCCTACCGGTGGCATTTCGCCGCCACCGCGCGGTCCGCTGCGCGCGCGCACGAGATCGATGCGGAGCTGCTGCGCGAGGCGAGCGCGGTGGACCCGGTGTTCGGGTACGCGGTCGCGTGCGCGTTGTCCGGTGCGCTGGTCGACCGGCTCCAGGCCACCCGGGCCCGGCTGCTGGACCTGTACGGCGAACCGCAGGCGTCACCGCCTCGCACCGACCGGGGCACGCGGTGACGACGTGAGGACCGCGACGGATCCGATGGTGCCCACCCGGTATCTGGTGCGCGACCGGGTGACCGAGACCCACGATTCGGTCACCCTCTCCCTCGTCCCGATCGGTGCGCCGCTGCCCGATTCCACGCCCGGGCAGTTCATGATGCTCGCCGCCCCCGGCATCGGCGAGGTCGCGGTCTCGATCAGCGGCGCGCCGGGCGGCGGGGAACTTCAGCACACCGTCCGCGCGGTCGGTGCGGTCAGTCGCGCTCTGCACGACGCCCCCGTGGGTTCGACCCTCGGCGTGCGGGGCCCGTTCGGCACCGGATGGGAGCTCGGTTCGTGCCGCGGCCGCGACGTGGTCGTCGTGGCCGGTGGTGTCGGGCTGGCGGCCGTGCGGTTCGCGGTCCTGGCGATCCTCGCGGCGCGTGACGCCTTCCGCCGGGTTGTTCTGGTCGTCGGTGCCCGTGGCCCCGACGAGTTCCTGTTCCGGCGCGAACTGGGTGCGTGGTCCGCCGCCGGGGCCATCGACGTGGAGACCACCGTCGACCGGCCGAGCAGCGACTGGGACGGCCCGGTCGGGTTCGTCACCGAACCGCTCGGGCGGCTGCGTCTGGACCCGGGCCGGACGACGGCCCTGCTGTGCGGCCCGGAACCGATGATGCGGTTCGCGGCGCGGGTGCTGATCGGCAAAGGGGTGGCCGCGGCGGACATCCGCGTCTCCCTGGAACGGAACATGCAGTGCGGCACGGCCCTGTGCGGGCACTGCCAGCTCGGCGAGCTCCTGCTCTGCCGCGACGGCCCGGTCGTCGACTACACCGTTGCCGGGGCACTTCTCCACGTGCGGGAGCTGTGATGACGAAACCGACCCTGGCGGTGTGGAAGTTCGCGTCCTGCGACGGATGCCAGCTCTCGCTGCTCGACTGCGAGGACGAACTGCTCGGACTGTCCGAGGAGGTGACCATCGCCCACTTCATGGAGTTCTCCAGCGCGACTGTCGACGGGCCCTACGACCTCTCGCTCGTCGAGGGATCGATCACCACCGCTACGGACGTGGACCGGATCCACCGTATCCGGGACCGGTCCCGGATGCTGGTGACGATCGGGGCCTGCGCGACGGCGGGCGGGATCCAGGCGTTGCGCAACTTCGCCGACGTCGAGGAGTTCGCGTCCCACGTCTACGCCTCACCCGAGTACATCGACACCCTCGCGACGTCAACGCCGATCGCCGCCCACGTGCACGTCGACCACGAGCTCCGCGGCTGCCCCATCGACCGGCGCCAGCTCCTCGAGGTGCTGACCGCGTTCCTGGCCGGCCGGCGTCCGGACACCCCCGCGACCAGCGTCTGCAACGAATGCAAGCGCCGCGGCCTGACCTGTGTGATGGTCGCGGACGGGACGCCGTGTCTCGGTCCGGTCACCCACGCCGGCTGCGGTGCGCTGTGCCCCGCTCAGGACCGCGGCTGCTACGGGTGCTTCGGCCCGATGAAGGGGCCGAACCTCGCCTCGATGGCGGCCTGGTTGCGCATCTGCGGCATGGACGACGCGGCCATCGACCGGGTGCTGGCCACCTTCAACGTCGCCGCACCCGAGTTCGCCGCCTACACCCACGGCGAGCCCGACCGGCCGGGGACCGGCGATGGGTGACGAGGACAGGCGACTGATCGTGCGCGCCCTCGCCCGCGTCGAGGGCGAGGGCAGGCTCCGGGTCACGGTCCAGGGCGGCCGGGTCGAACGGGCCGAGCTGAGCATCTACGAACCGCCCCGGTTCTTCGAATCGTTCCTGCGCGGCCGGGACTTTCGCGAGCCGCCGGATCTCACCTCCCGGATCTGCGGGATCTGCCCGGTCGCCTACCAGGTCAGTGCGTGCAACGCCATCGAGGACGCGTGCGCGGCGCCTCCCGACGACGCCGTGGTCCGGCTGCGCCGGCTGCTCTACTGCGGAGAGTGGATCGCCAGCCACGTGCTGCACATCTACTTCCTGCACGCCCCGGACTTCGCGGGCGTCGCCGACTCGATCGCGCTCGCCCGCACCGACCGTGCCCGGGTCGAGACCGGACTGCGGCTCAAGAAGGCGGGCAACGCGATCCTCGAACAGCTCGGCGGTCGCCCGATCCACCCCGTCAACGTCCGCGTCGGCGGCTTCTACCGCACACCCACCCGCGACGAGCTCGCTCCGCTCGCCGAGCAGCTGCGCCGCGCCCTCGACGACGCCCTCGACACGGTCGCCTGGGCCGCCGGCTTCGACTTCCCCGATCGCGAACTCCCCTACGAGATGATCGCGCTGACGGAACCCGACCGATACGCCATCGAGTCCGGGACCGTGCACACCTCGTCCGGTGCCCGGTTCCCGGCCGCGGACTTCCCCGCCCACGTCGTCGAACACCAGGTTCCGCACTCCACCGCGCTGCACGCCCGGCTCGACGGCGAACGGGTCCTGGCCGGACCGCTCGCCCGGTACTCGCTGGGCAGCGCGAGGCTGTCGGTGACCGCGCGGCAGGCCGCCGCGGCGGCGGGACTCGGCGATGTGTGCCGGAACCCGTTCCGCAGCATCGTCGTCCGGGCCGTCGAGGTGGTCTACGCGGTCGACGAGGCGCTGCGGTTGATCGCGTCCTACGAGCGGCCTCCGCGGCCGGCGCGCGACGTCCGCCCCCGGGCGGCGACCGGTCACGGGGTCAGCGAAGCCCCCCGCGGACTCCTCTACCACCGGTACGACGTCGACGGGGACGGCGTCATCCGCGATGCGGTCATCGTGCCGCCGACCTCGCAGAACCAGTCGGCAATCGAGCACGAGCTCGCGGGTGTGGTCGAGCGGCACCTCGACCTCGACGACGCGGAGCTCACCGCCCTGTGTGAGCGGACGATCCGCAATCACGACCCGTGCATCTCCTGCGCCACACACTTTCTCGACCTCACGGTGGATCGTCGATGACCGCGGTGCTGATCGCGCTGGGCGACGAGTTCCGCCGCGACGACGGCGTGGGACCGGCCCTGGCCCGGAGCCTGCACCGGGACGGCGTTCCCGCCCGGACCCTGATCTCGCCCGGTGACCCGATCGAGCTGATCGAGGCGTGGAGCGGCGCCCGGGTGGCCGTCGTGCTCGACGCGCTGCGGATGCCGCACCCGCGACCGGGACGGGTGCACGTGCTCGCCGCCGCCGATCTGCCCGTCGCCACCGCCGGGACCCACGGGTTCGACCTGGGCGCGGCGATCGCCCTGGGCGGGGCCCTCGGCCGCATGCCGGCCCGGCTGGTGATCGTTGCCGTGGAGGTCGCCGACGTCGCGCCGGGCCGGGGCCTGTCGCCCGCGGTCGCCGCCGCCGCCCCCGCGGTCGCGCGCGCGGTCGCCGCGGCGCTGTCCGCGGACGCCGAGCCCCGCATGGAGCACCCGGATCCGGTCGCCGGTGTCACCGATCGGTGACCGGTGCCGCCCTCCGGCGCGCCAGCCACCGCAAGGCCTCGTCGACGCCCCACACGATGAACGGCAGCGGCAGCAGCGCCGCCACCTGCCAGGGCTGCGGAGTGACGGTGCCGAAGACGCGTTGCAGGAACGGGACCGTGACGACCAACGCGGCGAAACACAGTTCGAAAGCGATGCCCCACAACAACAGCGGATTCGTGGCGAACCCGATCCGGGCGAGCGATGCCCGTCGGGTGCGTGCGGCGGTGGCGGTGCCGATCTGGCAGGCGACGATCCCGAGGAAGGTCATCGTGGTGGCCTGCTGCCAGGTGTGATGCAGCGGCCCCGACCCGAGGTCGGCCCCGATCGTCCACCCGCCCGCGACGAGCGTCGCGGCGAACAGGGCCATCACCAGAACCGCCGATACGCCTCCGAGGACGCCCCACGCGCGCAACAGCATCGGACCGTCGATCACCGGCTGGGACCGCGGTCTCGGTGCGCGCTCCATCAGCCCGGGTTCCGCGGGTTCGCGCCCCAACGCGAGCGCGGGCAGGGTCTCGGTGCCCAGGTCGATGGCGAGGATCTGCATGATCGTCAGCGGCAGCGGAACCGCTCCCCCGGTGAGGGCGTAGATCAGGAAGGGCACGACCTCCGGCGTCGCGTGCGCGAAGATGTAGACGATGAACTTGCGCACGTTGTCGTAGACCTGCCTGCCGGCCTCGACGGCGCTGACGATGGTCGCGAAGTTGTCGTCGGTGAGCACCATGGTGGCCGCTTCCCGTGCGACGTCGGTACCCGAACGACCCATGGCGACACCGATGTCGGCGCTGCGGAGCGCGGGTGCGTCGTTGACGCCGTCGCCGGTCATCGCGACGATGTGTCCCTGCGCCTGCAACGCATCGGTGATGCGCAGTTTCGATTCCGGTGAACTGCGCGCGAAGACCAGCTCACCCTCCGTGGCGAGCATCGCGTCGAGTTCGTGATCGGACATCCGGTCCATCTCGTGTCCGCCGATCACCCGGAGACCGCCCCGACCGATGCCCACGCCCTCCGCGATGCCCCGCGCGGTCAACGCGTGATCTCCCGTCACCACGACGAGGCGGATCCCGGCCGTGTGGCAGCGCGTGACGGCGTCGGCGACCTCCGGCCGCGGCGGGTCGACCATGGCCGCGACCCCGAGGAAGACCAGATCGCGTTCCGCCTCGTCACGGCCGAGCCCGGCCGCGGTGGCGGCGTCGAGGCGACGGTCCGCCAGCGCGAGCAGCCGCCGGCCCTGCCGGGCCCAGGGCGTCACCGACGCGTCGATGTCGGCGCGGTCGGCGTCCGTGAGTGCACGGTCGGCGTCCCGGCCGACGGCGATCCGGGTGCAGCGCGCGAGAACCTCCTCCGGCGCACCCTTGGTGTGCACCCGCGCTCCGTCGTTGGTCGCGTCGATGGTGGACATGCGCCGGAGGTTCGGGTCGAAGTGGAAGTGCGCGATCCGATCGCGGTGATCGCTGCGGGGATCGACGCCGAGCTGCTCGGCGGCGTGTAGCAGCGCCAACTCGGTCTGGTCACCGACCTCGTCGCCGCCCGGCCCGGCCAGTTCGGCGTTGCTGCAGGACACGGCGGCCCGAGCGAGGCGGTCCAGGGCCGAGCCCGGGGCGACGACGACCGTCCGGTCGAAGTCGAGGACACCGTCGGTGGTCCGGATCCGGTCCACCCGCATGCGATTGAGGGTGAGGGTGCCGGTCTTGTCGGTGCAGATCACGCTCGTCGATCCGAGGGTTTCCACCGCCGAGATCCGTTTGACCAGCGCTCCCTGCCGGGCCAGGGCACGCACACCGACCGCAAGGGCGAGCGTGATGGTCGGCAGCAGGCCCTCGGGGACGTTCGCGACCAGGAGCCCGATCGCGAAGGTGACGGCGTCGCCGAACGACAGTCCGGCCGCCAGGGTGCCGAGAGGAATGAACGCGATCCCCATCCCGACCGCGACCACGGCGATGAGCCGGGCGACCCGCTTCACCTGCCGCTCCAGTGGGCTCTCCTCGTGTCGAACTCGCTGGGAGAGCGCGGCGATACGGCCGAGTTCGGTGCGCATCCCGGTGGCGAACACGACCGCGGTGGCTTCGCCCGCGGTACAGGTGGTTCCACTGAAGACGATGTCCCTGGCCCGGATGAGCGGGACGTGACTGTCCGCGATGTCGACGGCCACCGCGACCGGTGCGGATTCCCCGGTCAGTGTGGACGTGTCGACCTCGAGCGAGCCCGTGAGCAACCTGGCGTCGGCGGACACCCGGTCCCCCTCGCCGACGACCATCACATCCCCGGGGACGAGCTCACGCGCGTCGATCTGCCGTTCCGCACCGTCGCGGAGGACCCGGGCATGCGGAGGCAGGTAGGCCGACAGCGCCTCGACCGCCTGTTCCGCATGGCGTTCCTGGACGAAGGCGAAGCCCGCGTTCAGGAGGATCACGACGACGATCGCGACGGCCAGCGGTCCCGAGCCGGACAGCGCGGCGAGGACGGTGGCCAACCACAGCAGCAGCGCGAGCGGATGGACGAGTTGGCGGAGCAGTTCCCGCCACCACGGTTCACCGGCCTGTCGCACCAGTTCGTTGGTCCCGGTCACGGTCAGCCGCCGCTCGGCCTCGCGCCCGGACAGGCCTTCGCGACGCGACCGCAGGTCACGCAGGAGGCGGTCCAGTGCCTCCTGGGGATCGGCGGACGGCGGTGGCGCCGCAACCGTGGTGGTGGACGAATGGAGGTAGGAGTGGTGCGCCGACCGGCTCACGCGTGGCCGGTCCGATCGGGGGCACCCGTGGTCTCGAACGTCCAGGACAGGGCGTCGACGCCGGGCACGACGACATCCGCGCCGCTGCGCCGAAGCGCTGCCGCGTGTCCCGCGGGCGCGAGCCCGACGACGAGGCCGAATCCGCCGCGGCGGGCGGCCGTGACACCGGATTCGGCGTCCTCGATCACGATCGCGTCGCCCGGGTGCAGCCGCAGCCGCCGCGCCGCTTCGAGGAAAAGCGCGGGGTCCGGCTTCCCCGGCAGCGCGAGCCGGTGGGCGTCGTGCCCGTCGACCCGGCAGTCGATCGCGTCGGTCAGTCCCGCGCGGGACAGCACAGCGGCGGCGTTCCGGCTGGCACTGACGACCGCGACGGGCACCCCCGCGCGGCCCAGCCGGTCGATGAGGTCCACGGTCGGTGCAATCGGGTGCGGTCCCTCCGCGTCGAGCAGGTCGTGGAACATCCGGTCCTTGCGCTCCGCCAGCCCGGACACGGTCTCGACCTCGCGCCCACCGCGTGTGGCGGGCTCCTCCGGGAGGATGATCGAGCGCGAGGCGAGGAAGGACCGCACCCCGTCGGCCCGATTCTTCCCGTCGACGTAGGACAGGTAGTCCTGCGCGCTGAAGGCCGGCTGTGCAGGGTGGCATCGGGTGAGGAAGTCGTCGAACACCGCCGCCCATGCTCGGCGGTGCAGGGTCGCGGTGTCGGTGATCACCCCGTCGAGGTCGAAGATCACCGCGCGGAACTCCCGGCCGCGCACCCGCACACAGGGGTCAGCTGAGGCGCCACCCGCGTCGGTCGGTTTCACGTTCAGTCCTCCCGTCTTGTACAGCTTCGGCCGCGTTGCCTGTTTGCGTCGCCGTCCAAGGGCGGCGGGATGCGGTGAAGTTGGTGCTGTGTGACAGGTCGATTCCGTGGGTAGCCCATTGCCGTGGAGTCGTGGGGCCTTCTGATTCTGATCTGCGTCGCCGCGTACCTATCCTGGCAGATGACGGGCTCTGGGTCCGGCTATCGAACCCGCCGTCGTCCGGGAGCGGAACGGTCCCCGTGACGCGAGAACTGTGGCATGGGTCCTTCTCCCTGGAGGGGATCTCCAGTCCCTGGGGGACCAATCGTTGCCGGATGCGGGCGGGCCAGCAGCGATCCGCACTTGGGAGAGGATTCTTCCTGTGTACTCGGGGGTAGTCGAGGCGGCATGGAGAAGCAACTTCGCATCTACCTCAACGATCAGCTCGCCCTCGGTGTTCTTTGGCGGGAGATGGCTCGAAGGTCTGAACGCGAGAACCGCGATACCGACCTCGGTGCTGCGCTCGCGCGGGTTTCGGCAGGCATTGCCGAAGATATCGAGACCTGTCGCACGATGATGCACCGCTTGGGCATCCGGGAAAACCCCTCAAGACCGGCCTGGCAATGGGCGCAGAACGACTGGGACGACTCAAACTCAACGGACGAGCACATGGCTATTCGCCACTGAGCCGGTTCAGTGAGTTGGAATTCCTCACGATGGGCGAAGCCAAGAAACAGTTGTGGACCACCCTGCGCGACATTGCGGGCCTAGACCGGCGGCTTCCCAACATCCACTTCGACGAGCTGATCGAGCGCGCCGAGAGTCAGCGGAGTGAGCTGGATCCGTTCCGCGTCCAAGCGGGAACCGCGACACTGGCTGCCCCAGTCGGCCGCATGGCCACCTAATGGAGTTCACGCCCCGATCTCGCTACCGCCTCGCACGCCTGCCGCCCGTTGCCCTCCACATCACGGGCGCTGATATCGACGTCCGGTCCCGCGGTCACCTCCCGAAACGTACAGGTCCAGCCCACAGCGGGGACCGTCGCCGGGCGTCGGCCGCTTTCTGGGTTACGGGGATGTCGACAGGCGTTCCGGTGCTCCGTGCAGGTGTAACTGGCGCGGGATCGGGATGGTCGCGGTCGTATTCTGTCCGGCGTCGTGAATCTCGGAGGACCCGGTAGGCGGCGATGATCCGGCCAAGGCATTCATCCTCGACAGGGTCCGACCGGAACCGTGTATCGGGGTGGTGGGCGCGGATGAGTCGGCGAAACGCATGGCCGATCTGATCCTGGCTGGCGGAGGGATCCACCCCCAAGACCTGATACCAGTCCTCTCGCTCGGGGCGGTACTCCATCACCCACGCCTCCTGTCGACCGGCCGGGTCCTGGCGTCGTCGTTACTCTGTGGACTGTTCAGGATCGTCCGGCGCGTTCGCGTCGACCGCCTTCTGTTGGCCGCGGGATGCGACGGTGATGCGACGCCTCTTCGCTTGCTCCTGCGCCGGAAGCGTGACCGTCAACACGCCGTTTTGGTAGGTGGCGCTGATGTTGTCCGCGTCGATTCCCTCGCCGAGGTGAAGTCGACGTACGAAGCGCCCGGCGAACCTCTCCGAAGTCATCCATTCCACATCGTGTTCGGTGCGTTCGCTACGCATTGCCGTCAGAGTCAGAACACCGTTCTCCACGCTGACTTCGATCGAGCCCGGATCCACGCCCGGCAGGTCGGCGTGCAGCACGTAGTGGTCCCCTGAGCGGTACAGGTCCATCGGGATGAACCGCGGAACCCTCTCCGATCCTGCCCTCGTTCCCAGCATCCGTTCGGTGAGTTGATCGATGTCGCGGAACGGATCGAATCCCAACACGGTTTCGCCTCCTGGTCCTCGTGTGGCGGCTCGGTGATGTCCTTGCGGCGCGTTCAATCCGTCGAGTAACCGGGTCTGGCGCCCGCCGAGCGCCCAAAGCTTATCTTCCGGTATAGGTAATCTGTACTGCTTGAAAAAGATCTATGAACCTCGCTGCTCTCCCGGCGAGCGCAACTGGGACGGTGTCGGGGTCGAACGACACCCGCGTGCCCAGCGCTGAGGCCACCAACCGGGGGTGGTGCGGCGCGGCGGCGTTCAGCCGCTCTGCTGCCCGCCCGGAGGGCGGCCGGCGAACATCTGCTCGATCCGGCGCTTGATTTCCTCGGTACTCAAGCTCGAGGACGTTGCAGCGGGTCGCTGCGCTGACGGTTCGGTCATCTTCCCTCCCGAAATGATCTCCAAGCCATGAACAGTCCCAGGCCGATCCCTGTCAGGTCCTGCGCTCCTCGGCGTCCCACGGCACGGCGAGAGCCTGGTCGATCCGGTCAGCCTCGGAGGCGTCCCACCCGACGCCCGCCTGCGCCATCTCATCGAGGTCCGGTTCGTTCTGATCGACGACATCGAGACGCTGTTCGATCAGGTCCGCTTCACCGGTGACAGTCAGGGTCCGGTCCGTGTCGTTCGTCATCAGGGCTATCCCTTCCTGTTGCGTTGTTCCTGTCGTAGCTGTGCGTTGTCGGACGTGAGCTGCGCGTTGTCGGACGTGAGCTGCGCGTTGTCGGACGTGAGCTGCGCATTGTCGGACGTGAGCTGCGCGTTGTCCGACTTCAGGCGGGCATTGGTGGACCTCAGCCAGCTGCTATCGGTCTGCAGTTCGACATTGTGGCTCTCCAGTTTCAGGATCTTGGCGATGCCGGCGAGGTTCACCCCGCTGTCGATGAGCTCGGTGATCCGTTGCAGTCGGTTGATGTCCTCATCGCTGTACCGTCGCGTGCCCCCGTCGGTGCGAGCAGGGGTGAGCAATCCCTTGCGTTCGTACAGCCGCAAGGCTTGCGGCCCCACACCTGACAGCTCCGCGGCGACCGAGATGCCGTAAACCCCGCGCGCTTCCCGTGCGGACGATTCCTTCGTCATCGACATCTCCGTTTCAGCTCTCGGCCCTTGTCGCACTCTTACTCAAGTGCTATATCTAATCTATACCACGGAATGCAGATAACGTGGTGATTGTTGGAAGGATCATCGGGACAGAACCGAGACTGGAAGGGTTTGTTGGAGGTGGCCACGATGTTGATGCGCACTGATCCGTTCCGTGAGCTCGACCGCTGGACCCAGCAGGTGCTGGGAACGGTCGCCCGGCCGGCGGCGATGCCGATGGACGCCTGGCGCGAAGGTGACCAGTTCGTTGTCGAGTTCGACCTCCCGGGGGTGCCGGCCGATTCGCTGAACCTCGACGTCGAGCGGAATGTACTGACTGTGCATGCAGAGCGGCCCGTGCGTGACGCGGACGTCGAAATGGTGGCTTCCGAACGTCCTCGGGGGGTGTTCAGCCGCCAGTTGTTCCTCGGCGAGAACCTCGCCGCCGATCGGATTGAAGCCAAGTACGCCGACGGGGTGCTCAGGTTGACGATTCCGGTGGCGGAGAAGGCCAAGCCGCGGAAGATCGAAATCAACACCACCGCTGGTCAGGAAGCGATCACGGCCTGAGTCCGGCGCAGTGCGAGCGCGCTTCAGGAGATGAGACAGATGATCACCGTGGACCGCGTGTACGACGCTCCCCCCGAAGTGGGCCAGGCGCCATGCCTCGTCGCCGACGAGGCATGGCTGGCCAGCGTAATTGACGACATCTTCGGCGAGATGCCCTCTTCGTGCACTCCGCCAGAAGGACCGCCGTGCACGCTCACGGCGCGGCGGCCACCTTCACCTCGGCCGGTCCCGAGTGACACAGGACAGGCGGGGGTTGGGCAGGCCACGTCGGCGCGTCTACGTCAAGCCAGGAGGGGCGGTCCTGAACGCGCTCCCCCCGACCGCCGGCACCGCGTGCCGTAGCTCCCCCGTGCCATTGATCTAGGAGGTGATACAGCACCTGATTCAATACGGTGAGTCCCTGCGGGGCCGCTCGCATCGAGTTTCTTCGTAGCCGGCGCAACGAGCCGAACACTTCCGGCTCTGCGCACTGCGCCCGTACGGCGTGACACCACGTTGCGAGCTGCCCCGCAGCCGTGACCGGCCCCCGCGGACGTGTCGCCGTGCGCACCCACATCCGCTGGCCAGGCCAAACCTCTCGGCCCCGGAGCGTCTTCGTCTGGAGTGCGCGTGCCCGTCTTGAGTCAGGCGACCCACCGGCATCCGTGTGAGGGATGTGGGGCGTCGGGTCTCCGTCGCTGAGGGAGGCTGTCTGTCTGCAACGACCTGTTCAGTATTGGTCCGGCCCGACTGGACAATTGGTCCGTTGCCGTGGCTGTCGCGGAGTGCTACACCGGTAGTGGGTTTCGATTCGACCTTGACGCTGACGGCTCGGACCTCGCTGTCGGTCGACACTCCCCGCGGCCCACCCAATCCATTCGGCGGTTGAGCAAACAGCTGCGTTCGACCACGTTGGAGGTTTGCCGTGCGCGTCCACATTCATTGCTTGGCCCACCCGCTAGTCGAATCCGTCAACGGCGTCGGGTGTTGTCGTGTCCGTGGACCGGGCCCGACCATTGCCTCAGTGGTCGGCGACGTTGACGCGCGGGTGATCGCCGACTTCGTCAAGGGCCTGGACAAGGCCCTCCGCGAAGCACGTCGCACCGTCATCGTCGACTTCTCGCACGCCGGCTTCGTGTCGATTGCGGGTGTGCAGGCCCTCGCTGAGGCTCAGCTCCACGCGGATCTCCGTGGCCTGGCGATGCTCCTCGTCCCCGACGAGAGTTCCCGGCGGGTGTTGCAGGTCGTCGACGCGGACCAGCACTTCCGCTGTTTCCCGAGCGTTCGTGCGGCCGTGGAGGCTCGACGTGCGGAGCTTTCCGCGCACGTCGATCTCGACTACGTGCTCGTCCGGTCGCGGCAGTAACCGAGCCAGATGAAGTCATCGGGCGCGCGGGGCCTCTCGAGGGTGCGCGCCCGATCCGAGGGGCCGCCGGAGCTGAGTGTGCGCTCCGGCGGCGTTTTACCCGGCCCGGCAATGCCCGAACCGACGAGCACCGGGGTTGAACGTGCGGACGGTGTCGCGTCGGCGATCAGAGCCGCTCCGCGCCACCGCGGGCACACGCCGGACGAGCGACATCCACAGGGCGAGGTTCCGCGGGTCGTGTGCTGTTTCGGCCACTAGTTCCCGGAGAAGCCGGACGCAGTGTGCACCGGGCCTCCGCATGAGCGCCGTGAGGATTCGATTGCGTTCCTCGCGTCGTCGGCGTGCCCGACGGTGCAGTCGGCGGCGTAACGGCTTGTGATACGCCACCAGGTCCGGCAGGTAGCACAGATCCCATCCGTGCTGCGACAGGTCGATCGCGAGCAGATCCTCCTCACCGGCGAACTGCAGGAGCCTGCTGAACCCACCCACCTCGAGGTATGCGTCGCGACGCACGATCGCCGCACTCGCCAGGAAACCGAGCACCGACACGCCCGGCAGGTCCGGCAGGCGCCCCAGCGGACTGGACTCCATGCGCTCCGAGATCGGATCGTCCCGCTGTTCCGGCATCGACACCATGCGGGCGGCGATCAGTCCGACCGTGGGATGCGCATCGAAGGTGCGCTCGCCCCGTTGCAGTGCTTCAGGTCCCCACCACGAATCGTCCTCACAGAATGCGACATCCGGTTCACGGCCACGACCGCGACGATTCCCAGGATCAGGACCACGGCACCGGCGAGACCGCTGATCCACGCCCAGCCCTCGTATCCGTAACCGGCGGCGAGCACACACAGCGCGATCAGGACGACGCCGCCCATCACACCTCCGTATCCCGGCCAGCCTCGGACGTCCCGCACCGCCTCACCGGCGTGTTCGCGGGCGGTGTTCGATCCTTCGACGTGTTCGTCGGTCACGAGGTCCCTTCCTTCCGTCGGCCTTACGTCACCGGCATACCCCGGAACGGCGTGCACGAATCCCCAGCGTCGGGGTCGGCCGATCCGGACGCGTCAGCGCGGGGCGAGGGCGCGGTCCGCGAGTGCGCCGACGACCGGTGCCAGCGCCCGGGCGTGCTCGATCGTGAGGTGGTTGTCGTCGCGGAAGACCAGGTCGTTGCCGACCACGACCGGGCAGCGGTCGGAGGTGCAGAACAGGTCGGACAGGTCGGCGTACTCGCCGCCTCCGGCGGTGGTGGCCGCGGCCTCGGCGGCGATGCCGGGCGCGCTGAGCGCCGCCGGCCGCTGCGGCGAGCAGGCGGTGGCGTCGTCGAGGTGCTCGGACAGGCACACCGGCACGACACCGCGTGGATCCGGAATCGGTCCCAGGACGAGGACTCGCGCGCCGGTCGCCCGGAGCTGCGCGACCATGGCGGTGAGGCTGCGGAGATACTCCGGGCCGTACATCGCGAAACCGAAGTCGCCGCCGTACCGGCGGGACATGCTCAGCACGATCAGTTGCGGCCGCTCGGTCTGCAGCCGCGCGACGACCTCGCCGCGCCACTGGTCGCATTCGGTGTACGCGCGACCGAGATACGGGCTGGTCAACGGCAGATCCAGGAGCGGGCAGGTGACCTTGCCCATGGTCTCCAGTCGCCAGTGCCGCTGCTCGGCGACCGACTCGAATGCCGGACTCCACATCGCCGCGTGCGAGTCTCCGACCAGGGCCGCCGTGGTCGGCGACGCGATGTCACCGGACGCGCATTCGTCCTGCCCGACCTCCAGCCACGAGCGCACGCAGCCGTTGAGGAACACCTCCGGCTTGCTCGCGGGCGCGTCGGCCAGTGGCGGGGCCAGATTCGACGGGACGGGACCCAACCCGGCCGACGCCGTTACCGCGGCCTGCACCTGGGCGGTCAGGTCCTGTACCGCGACGTCGTGCGGGTCGGCGGTGGGCGCCGCCACCTGCGTCGGTGCGGTGACCGTCAAGGCCGCGGCCTCCTGCCCGTGGCCGACCGGAACGGGGCGCACCATCAGCAGCGCCAGACAGGTCGCCACCGCGACCGCGGTCACGGCGCCGCCGAGCGCGAGGCTGCGCACCGATGAGCGGCGCAGGGACGCCGCGAATCGGACGGGGTTCTCCACCAGGTTCAGCGTGAGGATCGCGAGCCCGGCGGCCACCGCCACCGCACCCAGTCGGCCGGACAGGCCCAGCTCGTGGCCGACGAGCTCCGGCGCGAGGATAAGCAGGGGCCAGTGCCACAGGTACCAGGAGTAGGACGTCCTGCCGATCGCCCGCATCGGTCCGAGCGACAGGCCGCGACCGACGCCCCACCGGGACGCCGCGCAGCCGGCGCCGATCACCAGCGCGGTGCCGAGCACCGGCAACAGGGCGGCGGTGCCGGGATAGGGTGTCGTCTCCCCCAACCGCACACAGGCGAGGGCGATCAGTCCCAGTCCGCCCCACCCGGCGAAGGCCGCGGGCAGTGCGGGCAGCCGGCGCCACAGCGGGACGGACAGTGCCACCAGGCCGCCGACGGCCAACTCCCAGGCCCGCGACGGCAGCGAGAAGAACGCCCACGGCGGCTGCGTGTGGGTCCAGGCCAGCGACACCGCGAACGATCCGGCGGCCACCCCCGCCAGGACCAGCAGGTACGGCAGCGCCGAGTGCTCGGTCCGGGCCCGGGAGCGTCGCCGCACCACCCAGGCGACCGCGACGATCAGCGCCGGCCACACCAGGTAGAACTGCTCCTCCACGCCGAGGGACCAGAAGTGCTGGAACGGTGACGGGGGCGTGGCGGCGGCGAGGTAGTCGGTGCCGCGCATCGCGAACCGGTAGTTGCCGACGTAGAGCGCACTGGCGATCCCGTCGCCGAGCGCGTCCCGTGCCTGCAGTGGCGGCAGGAGCAGTGCCGAACCGACCGCCGTGGCGACGAGCACGAGACCGCCGGCCGGGAGCAGGCGGCGGGCACGGGCGCCGTAGAAGCGGGCCATCCGGACGGAACCGGTGGCGGTCACGTCCCGCCACAACAGGCCGGTGATGAGGAACCCGGAGACGACGAAGAAGACGTCGACGCCGACGAATCCCCCACCGAGGCCGGGTACGCCCGCGTGGAAGAGAACCACGGCCAGGACCGCGACGGCCCGCAGGCCCTCGATGTCCGGGCGAAAGGTCGCTTCCGGCGTGGACGCCGCACCGGCGGAATCGGCGAGGCGGTC
Organism: Rhodococcus sp. NPDC004095; assembly: GCF_053604015.1. Taxonomy (NCBI): domain Bacteria; kingdom Bacillati; phylum Actinomycetota; class Actinomycetes; order Mycobacteriales; family Nocardiaceae; genus Rhodococcus; species Rhodococcus sp. NPDC004095. The sequence goes on along the minus strand of NZ_JBSGGS010000002.1, from coordinate 481,074 downwards.
GCGGCCCGGGCGGCGCCAGCGTTCCGCGATGCCAACCGAATTCACTCGCGCCATCTTGGCAGAGGCACGACTCGCGTGGCGGGAAAACCGTGCTTCTAGGCGCGAGCGGGTTTGCGCCGGTGACGGCGTTCACTCCACGACGAGGGATCCGCGCATCGTCGGGTGGTACGTGCAGTGGAACCGATACGTTCCCGGCGTCATCGGCGCGGTGAAGGTGGCGGTCGATCGGCCGCCGACGTCCTCGTCGAACTCCCCCGCGTCGTCCGATGTCACCGAATGCCTGACCTCGTCGCCGTTGCCGACCGTCACCTCGACGCCGGGTCGCACGGCGAGTGTCGTCGGGACGTACGAGTGGTCCTCGATGGAGACGACCAGCGCAGCGGCATCCGTCGGCCTCCCCGTATCCGGGGCCTTGTCACCGGCGGGTGTGTCGCATCCGGTACCCACCGCCACAGCCACCACAGCGGCGGCCGCGCAGGTCGCGGCGCTCATCCTTCTCACGTTGTCCTCCTGAGCGAGTGGGTGCCCAGCCGAACGACACGCCACACACCGGCCTCGCGGTGGCGAGCGGGTGGGAGTGGTTCGATCGAGCGGAGTGAGTGTCATCGGAGTTGGATTCACATCGAGGTTTGCCATATCCCCCAGGTGGGTATCCGACACTCGCGAACGTGGGCCGCATCGGTGCCGCGCCGCAGAGGAGGTCGCGATGAGTCTCGACAGGACGTCCGCCGGCACCGAGTCGGGTGGGGTCGAGCAGGGCCGCGCACCCGCCGAGCCGCCGGTGGATGCCGAGAGTGGAATCGTGATCGTCTGGCCGGACCCCAGCCCGTTGGACTCCTGGTGGGAGACCGTGCTGAAGCGGCCGACATCGTGATCCGGTGACCCGTGACCCGCCGCGGGCGCCCACGCGGATCCGACGACAGCTGGCCGCACCTGCTGCTGCTCGGCGGAGCAGTCATCCTGTTCTTCGTGCTGGGCCTGGTGCTGATCGCGCTCGTCAACGAGATGCTCTGAGAAGGTTCTCCGACCGAGCTCGGCGCCGGCCCGGGTACCGGTCCCCGGTGCTAGTCTGCCTGCGCCGCCGCGTCGTCCGATCGATCGGTGCGGACGATCATGAGCGGGCACTCCGCGGTGTGCAGCAGTTCCATGCTGGTCGAACCCATCAGCATGCCCGCGAATCCGCCGCGACCGTGGCTGCCGACCACCAGAAGCTCCGCATCGACCGCCACATCCCGAAGTGCTTTCGCCGGATGTCCCCGGGTCACGGTCCGCGTCACGGGCGTTTCCGGGTACCGCTCGGGCCAGCCGGCAAGGCTCTCGGCGAGTGTCGCCTGTTCGGCCACCTCGACCTCGTCCCACGGCAGATCGAGGTGACGGTCGAAGGCCGTGGACAGCGCGAACTGGGACCAGGTGTGGACCGCGACGAGGCCGGTCGCGCGCAGTGACGCCTCCTCGAACGCCGTCGCCAGCGCAGGTCTGCTGTTCTCGCTGCCGTCCACTCCGACCACGACGGTGCCGGTGCCGGACGTCTGCCCGGCGTGGCCGCGGATGACGACCACCGGCCCGTGGGCGTGGGTGGCGAGGGCGACGGCGACCGACCCGGCGAGCGCCGTGGTGATCTGACTCAGTCCGCGGTTGCCGACGACGACCATCCGGGCAGACTTGGACGCCTCGAGCAGGGCGGGTCGTTCAGGTCCGTCGAGAACGCACGTGACGACGTCGGTGACGGACGTCGAGGTGTCCGTGGTGCGGGCGATCGCGGCGGCCTCGTCGAGGTTGGCGCGGACCACGCGGTCCCGGTCGGTGAAATAGCTCGGCGGCAGGCGGATTCCGTTCCCGGTCGCGGTGACGGCGCCGAGCGCGGAGACGATGTGCAGCGGGCATCCGTGGAGTTGGGCCTCGCGGGCGGCCCAGCTGACGGCGGCGAAGGAAGTGGTGGATCCGTCGACGCCGACCACGACCGGCGCACTCGTCCCGACAGCGTCCACGGTGAGACCTCCACGACCTCGAACGTTCCCATCGTGGACCGGCCCCGCGGAATCGGGGTAGGGCCGAAGGTCCCCAACTCGTGATGCGCGGGCGTCGGCGAGACCCAGGGGTGATCTCCGGTCACCGCCCGCGAGGTTTGCCCACGCCCGGGCCGGGTATGCCACGAAGCGAACTCGAGCCCGGGAGTGTGGTGTCGATGCGGTCGATGTGGAAGGGAACCATCGCGTTCGGGCTGGTCGCCGTCCCGGTGCGGCTGTACGCGGCAACCGAGAACCAGAACCTGGCGTTCCACCAGGTCCACGTCGAGGACGGCAGCCGTGTGCGGCATCGAAGGTTCTGTGCGGCCGAGGACAAGGAGATTCCCTTCGACGAGATCGGGAAGGGCTACGAGACGGCGGACGGACAGGTCGTCGTGCTGACCGACGAGGATCTCGCGGATCTGCCCCTGCCGAGCGCGCACACCATCGAGGTTCTCGCGTTCGTTCCCATCGAATCGGTGGATCCGATCTACTTCGACAGGAGCTACTTCCTCGAGCCGGAGAAGTCGGCCGTGAAGCCGTTCGTGATGCTCCGCGACGCGATGAACAAGTCGGGCCAGGTGGCCGTGACGAAGATCGCGATCCGCCAGCGCGAGTCGCTCGCCCTGCTGCGCGTCCATCGTGACGTGATCATGGTCGACACCATGCTCTGGCCGGACGAGGTGAGGTCCCCCGAGTTCGACTTCCTCGCCGCCGATCCTCCGCAGGTGAGTGTGAAGGAGATGAAGATGGCCGCCCAGCTCATCGACGCGCTGTCCGAGCCGGTGTTCGACCCGGGTGAATACCACGACGATTACCGGAAGGCACTGAAGGAACTGGTGGAGGCGAAGATCGAGGGGCACGAGACGGTCGAGCCACCGGCGGCGACCCAGGCCCCTGACGCGGATGTCACCAGCCTCCTCGAGGCACTGTCGAGCAGCATCGAGGCGTCCCGGTCGTCGGGCGGGAGCAAGCGGACCACCGGCAAGCGCACCACCGAGGAGAAGAGTTCGAGCAGGGCGACGAGTTCCGGCGAGGAGAAGGCCTCGAGCCCGAAGAGGCGCACCACGAAGTCCTCGTCCCGAACGGGAGGAACCGGCGGCCGTCGCCGCGCCCGTTCGCAGGGGTGAGGCCTCCCCCGGGTTTGCCACACGGGCCGACCGGGTACCAGCAGGACCGAAGGCGTGCGGATCGGTCCGCCCTCGCCGGCGCCCGCTTCGCCACCCGGTTCGGAACATCGGTACCCGATGGACACGTGTGGAGGTGCTCGAAATGGCGGAACGCTCGTCGCGTCGGGAGGAGCCCCGGAACGGGGACCCCAAGGACGGCCAACTCGACTCGGCACGGGTGGACCGGTCCACCGGCCACCTCACCACGCAGCAGGGCGTGCCCGTCGCGCACACCGACGACTCCCTGACGGTCGGTGAGCGCGGCCCGACGCTGCTGGAGGACTTCCACTTCCGGGAGAAGCTCACCCATTTCGACCACGAGCGGATCCCCGAGCGCGTGGTGCATGCCCGCGGCGCAGGCGCGTACGGCGTGTTCGCACCCTACGACGACCGGCTGTCCGCCTACACCTCCGCCGGGTTCCTGACCCGGTCGGACGTGGAAACACCTGTGTTCGTGCGCTTCTCGACTGTGGTTGGGTCGCGGGGATCCGCAGACACGGTGCGTGACGTGCGCGGATTCGCCACCAAGTTCTACACCGCGCAGGGCAACTACGACCTCGTCGGGAACAACTTTCCGGTGTTCTTCATCCAGGACGGCATCAAGTTCCCGGACCTGATCCACGCGGTCAAACCCGAGCCCGACAACGAGATCCCCCAGGCGCAGTCGGCGCACGACACGTTCTGGGACTTCGTTGCACTGCAGCCGGAGACCCTGCACACGGTGATGTGGTTGATGTCGGACCGGGCACTGCCGCGCAGCTACCGGATGATGCAGGGCTTCGGGGTCCACACCTTCCGGCTGGTCGACCACGACGGGCGGGGCACGTTCGTGAAGTTCCACTGGCGTCCCCTGCTCGGGGTGCACTCGCTGCTGTGGGAGGAGTGCCAGCAGATCGCAGGCAAGGATCCCGACTTCAACCGGCGTGACCTGTGGGAGTCCATCGAATCCGGCAGTTTCCCCGAGTGGGAGCTCGGTGTGCAGCTTGTGCCCGAATCCGACGAGAACGCCTTCGCATTCGACCTCCTCGACGCGACGAAACTGATTCCGGAGGAGGCGGTGCCGGTGCTCCCGGTGGGCCGGATGGTGCTCGACCGCAACCCGGACAACTTCTTCGCCGAGACCGAACAGGTCGCCTTCCACACCGCGAACGTGGTTCCCGGCATCGACTTCACCGACGATCCGCTGTTGCAGGCACGGAACTTCAGCTATCTCGACACCCAGCTCATCCGGCTCGGCGGCCCCAACTTCGCCCAGCTGCCGGTCAACCGGCCACTCGCGGACGTCCGGACGAACCAGCAGGACGGATACGGTCAGCACCGGATCCCCCAGGGCCGGACCGCGTACACGGAGAACACGCTCGGCGGCGGATGCCCCGCGCTCGCCCGCGAGGACGGATACCGGCATCGCGCCGAGCTGGTGGAAGGGGCGAAGGTTCGGATCCGCGCGGACGGCTTCCACGATCACTACAGCCAGGCCCGGATGTTCTGGAACAGCATGTCCGAGGTCGAACGCAGGCACATCGTGGCCGCGTTCGGGTTCGAGCTGGGCAAGGTGCGATCGGTGGACGTGCGAGGCCGGGTGCTCGCACAACTGAACCTCCTCTCGCACACCCTGGCGTCCGAGGTCGCGCCCCTTGTCGGCATGGCCCCGCCATCACACGACCTGATGATCGGTGACGGCGCCGCCTCGCCCGCGCTGTCCCAGACCGGTCAGGCGCCAGCCGGGATCGCAACCCGCAAGATCGCGGTGCTGGTGGCCGACGGCGTCGACGTCGTCGGAGTGCAGCGCCTGCAGGAGACGCTCGAGGGGCTGGGGGCGGTGATCGAACTTCTCGGCCCGACGGAGGGCGCGATGCTCGGCGGCTCCGGTGGCTCCCTCACCGCGGATCGGGCGATCAACACGATGGGGTCAGTGCTCTACGACGCGGTGGTGGTCCCGTGCGGGCCGTCGAGCAACGCGACCTTGGCCGCGGACGGGGCCGCCGTGCACTTCGTCACCGAGGCATACAAGCACGCCAAACCGATCGCCGCGTTCGGAGTGGGTCTGGATCTGTTGCGGGCGGCGGGGATTCGCGAGGAGCTGGCCGATCGGGCCGACGTGGTCGTCTCGCACGGCGTGATCTCCTCGGCCGCGGCGTCCGATGCGCTGCCGAGCGCGCTGTTCGCCGAGTTCGCCGACGCGGTCTCCCGGCACAGGTGCTGGGATCGCGACACCGACCCGGTGCCGGCGTGACGAACTCGGACCGCCAGGGCGTTTCGGCCGGCCCGTGTGCGGGCACAGGCCATCCATGACCGAACCACGACGTGAACCAGCCGACAACATCGAGGAAGAAGAGCGAGCCGCCTCGGGTGCGGAGTCCCTGGACGAGGACCGCCTGGGTGCCGATCCTATCGACGTGGGATACGACGCGCCCGACCACTGGGCGGAGGCCGACCGCTTCGGCACCACCGAGGCGGAGTCCCGCCGCGGCGAGTCGCTCGACGAGCGCTTGCGTGAGGAGGAGCCCGACGTCGACTCCGCGGCCGAGCACCCCGATGTCGACGGGGACCGCCCGGAGCCGTGACCCGGCGGCGTCACTGGACGGCCGTGTCACTGGACGACGAGGGTCCCCACCATCTCAGGGTGGTACTTGCAGTGGAACCGGTATGTGCCGGGGGTTGTCGGCGCGCGGAAGGTCGCGGCGGCGTTCCCGTCGACGTCCTCGTCGAACGCGCCCGCCGTGTCCGATGTCACGGAGTGTTCGGCGCCGTCGCGGTTGTCGATCGTCACCTCCGACCCCGCCCGCACCGTCGCCGGAGTCGAGAAGGCGAAATTTTGAACGGTGACCACCGCCTGCCCGGCGGGACTGTCCGGGATCTCGTCGACGGTGTCCTGTGCCTCGGCGGTGTCGTTGTCACCGTGTGGTCCGGGCAAGGAGGTCTGCGGCGCCTCCGGCGTGGTCGGTTCGTTGTCGCCGCATCCCGCCATGGTGAACAGGACCAGTGCGGCGCCTACCACGGTCGCGCCCGCGGTTCGATTCATCTCGTGCTCCTGACCGTCGGTGTTCGCGCGTGATACCCGGTACGGCGCGAGCCGAAACCGTGGTCGGGACGGGCCCGGTCAGCCGGTCAGAGCGTCCGGTCCTGCACCCGACGCCCCGGAGGGTCACACGTCGAGGACGGGGTTTCCCGGACCCGCCCGGCGGGTATGCGGTCACCGATGAGTGAACCGCGCCGTTCGACCGCCGACAGTCCTCCGCGGATCTGTGTCTTCGCGCCCGATCCGGTGCTGACGATCACGCTCGAGGACCTGCCGGACGGGAGCAATGAGCTGCACGTGCACGCCGGTGGTCAGGGGTTCTGGATGGCGCGCATGGCCCGCATCCCCGGCGCGCGGGTGAGCCTGTGCGGCGCCTTCGGTGGTGAGACGGGCTCGGTGCTGCACGACCTGATCGCTCGGGACGGGCTCGACGTGCACTCTGTGCGGGCACGTGGACCGAACGGCGCCTACATTCACGACCGGCGCGGTGAGGACGGCGAGCGGCGGACGATCGAACCCATGGCGTTGAGTCGGCACGAGGCCGACGACCTGTTCGGCATCGCGCTCGGCGCGGCCATGTCGGTCGATGTGATGGTGCTCGGGGGAATGCGGAGCGGCGGCGTCGTACCCACCGATGTGTACTCCCGGCTGACCGCCGACCTGTCCGGATTGGGAATCGCCGTGGTCGCCGACCTGTCCGGGGACACCATGGCCGCCGCCGCGTCCGCAGGGCCGACGGTGCTCAAGGTCAGCCACGAGGATCTCCTCGGCAGCGGGCACGTGGACTCGGCAGCCGAGTCACATCTGGCTGAGGCCATGACCTCACTGGCCGAGGAGGACACGGGCACGATCGTGGTGTCCCGGGCGGCGGAGCCGGCTCTGGTCCTGTCCGGCGGGGAGTTCTCGGAGGTCGTCTCACCGCCCCTGCGCGTCACCGACCCGGCCGGTGCCGGGGACTCCATGACGGCGGGAATCGCGGTCGGGCTGGCCCGCGGCGACCCGATCGAGGGAGCACTCAAACTCGGTGCCGCCGCCGGTGCCGCGAACGTCACGCGCCACGGCCTGGCCATGGGACAGCGCGCCGTGGTGGCCAGGCTCGCGGACGCGGTCGTCGTTCGGCGCTGTACCGGAGACCCGGGCCGATGAGGGCGCTGGTGGTCAACGACGACGGGGTGGACTCCGCCGGCATCGGTGTGCTCGCCCGGGTGGCGAGGGACGCCGGGCTCGAGGTGGTGGTGGCGGCACCCTCCTCGGACAGCAGCGGTTCGAGTGCCGCACTGACGCGCCTCGAGGAGCACGGTCGGCTGGTGGTCGATCACCGCGAGTACCCCGATCTTCCCGGTGTCGAGGTCATGGTGGTCGAATCCTCCCCCGCGATGATCGTGTTCCTCTCCGCCTCTGGCGCATTCGGTGCCAGACCGGACCTGGTGCTGTCCGGGATCAATCACGGGCCGAACACCGGGCAGGCCGTCCTGCACTCGGGGACCGTTTGCGCCGCCTTCACCGCCGCCAACCAGGGCGTGCTCGCGGCAGCGCTGTCGATGAACGCCGCCGTGCCGGAGCACTGGGCGACCGCCGAAGCGGTGGCCCGCTCGGCGATCGACTGGCTGATCGCGAGCGGGGTGAACGGCACGGTCCTGAACATCAACATCCCGGATGTGCCCCCCGCGTCCTGTCGGGGGATTCGGTACGCCTCGCTCGCCGCGTTCGGCGCCGTGCAGGCGGTGATGGAGGAAACCTCCAGCTCGCGCCTGGCGGTCACGTTCACCGGTGTGCGCGCGAGCGAATTCGAAAGCACGGATGCCGGTCTGCTGCGACAGGGCTGGGCGACCGCGACGGTCCTCCGGGCGCCCGCCGAGGCGCCGGACGTCGACGTGGACGGGCTCGCGCCGCGATGAACGCGGCGGGACGGCAGCACGACGGGCCGACTTTCTGCGCGCGTTTGATACTCCGCCCCGCGGGGCACCCCCCACCCGAGTGAGGTGTGCCATGAGGATCGTTCTGCTCGTCGCGGTGATCTGGCTGGTCATCGGCGCGGTCGCCGCCTATCAACGGGGGTACTTCGAAAGCGCACCCGGCGACTGTGCCGGCGCGGGCACGACCGCGGTGACGGTGGTCGCGGGACCGTTGAACTACGTCGGTGTCAATCCGAAGGTCACCGACTGCGAACTCCCCCAACCGAGTACGTGATCATGCGAGGGTCTCCGGTCGACCACGCCGCGGCGGACGACGGCTGGGACCGTGCCGCGCGGCACGAGACGCCCACCGAACGCCTCGACCGGAACTGGGCCAGCCTGCTGCAGGAGCTCCGCGTCACCCAGACCGGCGTCCAGTTGCTGACCGGGTTCCTCCTGATCCTGCCGTTCCAGCCCAAGTTCGACACACTCTCCGAGGTGGAGCGCGGGGTGTATCTGGTGGCGGTGCTCTCGGCGGTGGCGTCGACCGTGCTGCTCGTCGCGCCGGTCGGGATGCACCGCATCCTGTTCCGCAGGCACCGCCTGGAGACCCTCGTCGCCACCGCACACGGATGTGCGATCGCCGGTGGCGCCCTGCTCGGCCTCGCGTTGTCCTGCGTCGTCGTCCTCACCGTCGGTGTGGTCGCCGGGATCGAATTCGGGATCCTGGCCGGGGCCCTCGCGGCGATCATGTTCGCGTTCTTCTGGCTGGTGTGGCCGTGGCTGCTCCGCCGTGATCCCCCGACCCGTGATCCTGCGAACGGGTGAGTGCACCGGCAGCGCCACGGTTTCGCCGGACCGGGCCGTGGGTATCCGACATGGACGCCGACGGAAGGAGGAGACGATGCCCAGGAAGGGTTCCGATCCGCATCTCAAGGACCAGGAGATGTACGAGGAGCTCCGCAAGCAGGGCGACTCGAAGGAGAAAGCGGCGCGCATCTCGAACGCCGCCGCCAACCGGGGACGCAGCAGCGTGGGTCGCAAGGGCGGACACGGCGACTCCTACGAGGACCGCACGGTTCCCGAACTGCGCGACCGCGCAAAGGAAATCGGCCTCACCGGCTACTCGAAGATGAACAAGGGGGAACTCGTCGATGCGCTCCGCAACCACTGATCTGTCACAGCCCGACACCTTCGGCGTTCGAGAGGTGCTGGCGATCCCGGAGTCGTTGACAGGCCTCGATCAGGTCGGCGATCCACTGCACGCTCGCCTCCAGCAGGTCTTCGGCGGCAGGGTCGGAGCGGCCCTCCGCGGTTCCTGGCTCGGGCACCCGGTGCACCCGATCGTGGTGACCGTTCCGATCGGCGCGTGGACGGCCGCGGTCCTGCTAGAAACCTTCCTCCGTGATCATCGCGCGGCCCGCAGGCTGATCGGCCTCGGACTGATCGCCGTGCCGTTCGCCGCCCTGACGGGCTGGGCGGACTGGTCCACCCGCGACGCCACGGAACGGCGCGCCGGGCTGGTGCATGCGGCAGGAGTCAACCTCGCCGCACTGGCGATGGTGTCGTCCTACCGGCAGCGCAGGAACGGACCGACCGCGCGTGCCGAGGCGAGCAGCCTCGCTGCCGTCCTGATCGTCGGCGCCGGCGGCGCGCTCGGCGGCCACATTGCGTTCGGTCGTACGCCCGGGAACCCTGCCGACCGCTGAACCCGCCCGGTTTCGTCGCGCGAGCTCCGGCGCGGATCGGTGTTTCCTGCGCGGCGTACCGGGCATCCTCCGCTCGTGAGCACCGAAACCGCCCCGTCCCCGCCTCGGCCGGACGATCCGGCGCGCCCCTCCTTCGGGGTGGAGGAGGAATTCCTGCTGGTCGACTCCGAGACCGGGCAACCGAGTCTGTGCAACGACGCGGTGGTGGCCGCGGCCGAGCGGTCGGGGCTGGACCTGCAGCTGGAGCTGTCCCAGTGTCAGGTGGAGACCAACTCGCCGGTCTGCTGGGACACCGGCACCCTCCGTGACCACCTCCTCTCCTCCCGTTCCCAGGTTGCCGCGGCGGCCCATTCGGAGGGCTGTCGACTGGTGGCAGCGGGAACACCGATACTCGGGCCGTGGCGCATCCCGATCAGCGATGCCGAGCGCTACCAGCGGATGGCCGACCGCTTCGGGGTCCTCACGATCGAGCAGGCGGTCTGTGGCTGCCATGTGCACGTGGACGTCCCCGATCGCGAACTCGCCGTCCAGGTCTGCAATCACGTGCGCCCATGGCTGCCGACGCTGCTGGCGCTCGGTGCCAACAGTGCATTGCACCGCGGCGCCGACAGCGGGTACTCGAGCTGGCGGTCCGTCGTGTGGTCCCGGTGGCCGACGTCCGGGCCGCCGCCGTTGTTCCGATCGGCGGAGCACTACGACCGGATGGTCGACACCCTCGTCGATTCCGGTCTGCTGATGGACGAGCGGATGGTCTATTGGGACATCCGGCCGTCCTGTCACCTGCCGACCGTGGAGATACGGATCGCGGACGTGCAGCCGACCGTGGACGAGGCGATTCTGCTGGCCACGTTGATCCGGGCGCTGGTTGCGACGTCCACACGGGTTGTCGCGGCCGGTGCGGCGGCACCCGACGTCGACCTCGAAACGCTTCGTGCGGCAACGTGGATCGCCGCTCGCGATGGCCTGGCGGGTCGGGCGATCGACCCGCGAACCGCGACGCCCTCCGCGCCGCTGCCGATGATTGATGCGCTGATCGCGCATGTCCGGGACTCTCTCGACGAGTTCGGTGAGTATCCCCGCATCGACCGCCTGGTGCGCCGGCAGCTGGCCACCGGTAACGGTGCGCAGTGGCAACGCCGCACCTGGCACGAGTGCGGCACGCTCGAGGCGGTGGTGGAACGGTCCGCGCAGCGGACGCTGCAGGGCGCCCCCCACCTCGATTGACACGAGCGGGTTTGGAACCGCGTCGCACCTGGGTACCCGGACAGTGGGCCGCACGGTCGTCGAGAGAACCCGAAGTGGCCGCCCGTCGCGTATTCGCGGCGGATCCGAACCCCGAAGGAGAACTCATGGGTGCCGTCGACAAGGCGAAGAACAAGACCGAAGAGCTGGCCGGGAAGGCCAAGGAGAAGCTGGGCCAGGCCACCGGAGACAAGGACACCGAAGCCGAGGGCCACGCCGACCAGGCCAAGGGCAACCTGAAGCAAGCAGGTGAGAAGGTCAAGGACGCCGGAGGCAAGGTCAAGGACGCCTTCAAGGACTGATCTCCCGGTTCCCGCCGCCACCCACCCAATTGGTCGGGTGGCGGCGGGCAGCTGTGGGTGCACGACTGCGCGCACGCCGGGAAATGTTCTGGTAGAAAGGGACGCGGTTGAGCCAACAGCCACATCGCGTACAACGATGTCAGGGGCCCGCTGTGCTTCACCTCCTCCTTTCCCCTTCCGGTCCGACCAACGGTTCGACCACGAGACGGCAGGCATCGGCGAACGGTGCGTCCGTGGTCCGCGTGGCCGGTGACGTCGACGCCGCCACGATCGACGGCTTCACCATTCGTCTCAACGACGGCCTGACTGCAGCTCGCCGCGCGCTGATCGTCGACCTCTCGCGCATCCGATTTCTGTCCATCACAGCCTGTTTCATCCTCGGCGACGCCCAGTGGCGGGCCGGATACGACGGCGTGGAAGTTGTCTTGGTGGCACCGGATCGACAGGTACGGCGTGCGCTGGCGGCGACCGGCATACTCCAGCGGTTCCGTATCTTCGACACGGTCGACCGCGCGTGTGGCGCGACCGCTGTCGGCGCGGCCGGCTCCGCCCTGTGTCTGTAGGCGACGACGAGTTCGGGCAACCGGTGGAGTTGTGCGTGCCCGCCGACGCGGAACAGGCGAAGGGGATTCGCGAGGTCGCGAGCGTGCTCGGGGAACAGCACGAATTCGACGAGGACGCGATCGCCGAGCTGCAGATGGCGGTCGACGAAGCCTGTACCCGACTGATCCGTGCCGCGGTGCCGGGGACCTCGTTGGTCTGTCGATTCGGCGCGACGCGCCGTCGGCTGCGTTTCACTGCCACAGCGATAGTTGGGTCGCCCGAGGAAAGCAGGTGGTCTGAACGAGGCTACGGCTGGCATGTCCTGCAGAACATGGTCGAGGGGCTGTCGATCCGACGCGGACGCGACACGGAAGCGCGACATCTGCTCATCGTGGAGTTTGCGAAGCAGGTGGAAAGCCTCTCGGGCAGGTGCCAGACTTGTTAGGTGACGACGGCTGACGACCGCTTCCGTGAAGTGCTGATGTCCGGTCGGCTCGAAAGGGTCGGCAGTTTCCGCTTCCTGTTCGACGGCGAACGGTGGGAGTGGTCGGACGCGGTGGCCCGGATGCACGGCTACGAACCCGGCGAGGTCACCCCCACGACGGAGTTGCTGCTCGAACACAAGCATCCGGACGACCGAGACGGCGTCGCCGGCCTGCTGCAGCGGGTCCTGCACGACGGCGAGCCGTTCAGCAGCCGACACCGGATCGTGGACACCGCGGGCCACGTGCGGCACGTGGTGGTCGTCGGGCACCGCATCATGGAGGGCGACCGCCCGGTCGGGACCGCCGGGTTCTACGTCGACGTCACCAGTTCCGTTCAGGCGGACACCCACCGGACCATCACCGAGACGCTGCCCGGGCTCGTCGAATCCCGCGCCGTCATCGAACAGGCGAAGGGTGCGCTGATGGTGGTCTACGGCATCGACGCCGACCGCGCCTTCGACGTGCTGACCTGGCGCTCCCAGGAATCGAACGTCAAACTGCGGGTGATCGCGGAGCAACTCGTCGAGGCTCTCCCCGGGGCGGTGGACCTGCCCGCGGGACTTCGCGGCCGGTTCGACCACCTCCTGCTCACCACCGGCAGTTAGACGTCTGACAAATGCCTGACCCAGGCGATGAAGGCATTCAGCATCACCGCCGCGCGGTGAAAGATCGCGAGTTTGTCGTACCGCGTAGGCAACCCACGCCACTGCTTCAGGTGGCAGAACCGGCGCTCGACCACATTGCGGCCGCGATAATCGACCGCATCGAAGACCGGGGGCCTGCCACCGCCGCGAACCTGCCGGTGAGGGCAGAGTGCGGGTCCTGGTGGTGCGGCCGGGATCAGCTCGTCGGCGGCGAGACGATCCGCACCGACCGCGGCGGGCCGGCGACTGTGAGGCCGCACCGTCGAGCAGCTGCGGTGAGCGGCTCGGGGTTCGGGTCGGTCGGCCAGGTCGCGGCCTCGCCCGCCTCGTTGAACAGGCCGACCGCGTTCGGGTTCGGCCCGGTGGTGAACCGGGTCTGGTACCGCAGCCCGTCGAAGCTGACGGCGGCGAACGCTGCGGCCCACTCCTGCGGCACCGCGTACGGGGTCATCGATGCCAGTTCTCGGGTGAGGCCGAAGTCGGCGGCCCTGTCTGCGCAGGTGTCGGCCACGTTGTGCGCGTGCGGCACGGCCAGGGTCGACAGCTGACGGTCTGAGGCGAACTCCTCGGTGATGACCCCGGTGGTCGCCAGTGCCTCCCCGACGGTCTCCCGGATCGCGGTGAGCTCGTCGAACGCGAGGTAGCAGGTACCCCGCGGCGGCGTCAGGTCGAACCGGCCGCCGCCGGAGGAGGAGAACCACCAGGGGCCGTTCGCGGCGCGGTGCCCGCGGACGAGCGGCTGCGCTGCGGTGAGCTCGCAGCCGGGGAACTGCTGCAGCGGCAGGGCCGGGGGACGGAGGGCGACAGAGTCCCGGGTCACGCGGCCCACCGCGCCGCGTCGGCGCGGGCCAACTCCAGGGCCGTGTCGATCGGGTGGCCGTCGGTGACCCAGTCGACGGCGCTGCGGTCACCGAGCCCGGGCTGCGGGCTGCGCAACCACACCGCGCAGGTCCACGGGTCGGCGGCGGCGCGGAGCAACTTCCACAGGGTGATCAGGTGCGGGTGCGCCGTCCCCTCGGCGGTGAACTGCCAGGTGGGGTAGACCCACTGGCCGTCGGCGAGCCGGCAGGCGATCACCGTGCCGGCGGCCACGGCCTTGTTGACGGCCTGTCGGCTCACGTCCCACCACCGGGTGAGGCCGCCGGTGTCGTAGAACGGGCCGACCAGCTGGTCGTAGACGTGGGTGGTGGGCAGCGCGGCGGCCATGGCCGCGGCAATGGCCTCGACGTCGCCGAAGGCCTCGGCGGGGACGCCGGCCGCGCGGGCGTCGGCGAACGTCTCGTGGACGCGGCGGGTGAGAAGGTCCAGGAGCTCACGTTCCTGCTCGACCAGGGTGGGGGTGTTCATGGAAATCCTCCTGGGGGTCAACCTCGTCAACCTCAGTGTTCTCGGTTGCGTCAACCGTGTCAACCAGCCGGTCGGGCCGGTTGTTCCCGGCCATCCGTGCCCCCGCAACGAAACAGGGGACCTGGGTTTTGGCTACTCGGCCTGCCCTACCTTGCCTACCCACCCCAGCTGGTGAAGGTAGCCCAGCTACAGAAGGTGGGTTGGGTACCCAAGTTTCAACCCTGGCGGTCCTGGACGCTGCGAGGCGCTGCAGGAGACTCGACCTCTTCGGTCAGGCCCGACCGATAGTTTTGGGCTTCGCCATGGGTCTATCTGTGCACGAGCGGCTTACGGGCCAGTTCACTGGCCGGACCGTGCAGACAATGACCGGGAGGAGACCCTAATGGCAGACGTGATGAGAACGATCGACGCTGGCGGCATCACATTCGGGGTGGAGCACTTCGGGGACGCGACGGCGCCGCTGGTTCTCCTGGTGGGCGGAACCACCATGCTCTCGTGGCCGAGCGCCCTGTGCGCTGCTCTCGCCCACGGCGGGCGCCACGTCGTGCGGTATGACCTGCGCGATTCGGGGGCATCGACCACCGTCGATCCCGAGTCGCCGGCCTACACGCTGCGCGATCTGGCATCGGATGCCGCATCGCTCGCCCACGAGCTTGACTCCAGGCCGGCGCACCTGGCGGGCATTGGTGTCGGCGGGATGGTCGCCCAGGTCGCCGCGCTTGACCATGCGGAGGCGTTCAGCGCGCTCACGCTCGTCGGAACAAGGCCCGTCGCTCCAGGTCCGGTCGACGACGACCTGCCTGACCATGACGGGCCGACCATGGCCAGGGCGTTCGCGCGTCCAAAGCCGGACTGGTCCGACCGCGCCAGCGTGGCGGAGTTCGCCGCCGCCGGCGCCGAGATCCTTGGCAATGACCCCGCCGCCGCGCGCGTGACCGCCGAACGAATCTGGGACCGCACGCCGGGCACCGACCCCGCGATCCAGATGGCCAATCAGCTGGGAATGGTGTTCTCCAAGCTCGACTGCGAGCCGCGCTGGCGAGAACGTCTGCCCGAACTCGCGATGCCGGCACTCGTGGTGCACGGCAGGCGCAACCCGTTCTTTCCTGTCGGTAATGGCGAGGCGTGCGCGCGGGAGATCCCCGAGGCCCGGCTACTCGTGATAGAGAATGCAGCGACCGCGATCCCCGATGCGGCCACCGGCGAGGTGGCGGCGGCGATGCTTTCGCTGAGACGGTAACCACGGGGCGGGGTGTCCCGCTGCCATCACTCGTCGGCCAGGAGCGGTCCCAGTGGCCCGAGGTCGATGTTCAGGTCGTCGGCGGTCAACCCGAAATGATCCCGTAGTTCCGCCATTCTCTCCTCGAGCAGCATGAGGGTGGTGCCGATCCGTTCGATCTGCGCCTCGCTGAGATCACCGACCTCTACCCGGCGGATGGCCTGGCGTTCCATCAGTTGCCGCAGGAGTTCGACGATCGTGAGCACCAGGCTGACCAGACCCTTCTCCACCGACTCGGGATCGGCGTCGATGCGACGTGGAAGTCCCCGGCGGTCGCCATCCGGTCGCTGCTCAGTCATCGTCGGGGGCCGGCAGGAGTGCACTCACCGAGGAAACGAGCGTGCGGAGGGAGATCTGCACCATGTCGATGTCGGCGAGCGACAGGGTGATCTCCCCGGAGATCACGACACCGCCCGCGAGCACGCGGTCGAGGAGATCGACGAGGGCGATGCGGCGGTACTCGTCCGTCGGCAGCTGCTCGTTCGGCAACGGTTCGTTCATGGGGCCGCCCGGTCGTTGCCGGTGAACGAGTACGGGGGCCACGGCCCCGTGAGTTCGACTGTGACGCCGGGGTGTTCGGCGTCGAGTTCCGCGACCAGTGCGGCGAACTCGTCGGTGCGGGCGGTGTCCACCAGATAGGTGCCGTTGTGGATCATCCACGCGTGTCGGCCGGTGAGGACCGGGTCGGTGATCCGCTGTCTCCGCCCGTGGACCGCGACGCGGCAGAGCCGATCGTGGATGTCGCTCGCGTGAGCGGCGGCACGCTTCTCGACGTCGGCCTGTGCGGCGAGTTCGGCTCGTCGCCGCAGCAGGTAGGCGGTTCCGGTTCCGGCCGCTCGTTGTTCGCGTTCCTCGTCTGTTGCCGATGCCGCCATCGCCTTGCGGTCACCGTAGGCCTTGACTCCCCATTCGCTGCGATCCGTCACCATGCGCAGCACGGCGGCGAATTCGTCGCTCCGCTCCGCGAGCAGATCGGTGATCGGCTCGTCGCCGTGGTACAGCGTCGCCAGCCGCAGCGGCACCGTCGGACCGCAGTGCAGGAGCGCCGCCACCACCGCATCGTGTGCCCTTGCCGTGCGCGCCAGCCAGTCCAGATCGTCGAGGTTGCGTTGCAACGCGGCTTCCCCGAACTCGTCGAGATCGACCGAACCGACCGCGGCGACCAGACCGCCGGCCCGCACGGTCCGGACCTGTTCGCCGCCGACTCCTTTCACGCCGGCGAGGCCCGACGTGTCGACACCGTCCAGGGTGATGCCGTACAGCCACACTCCGTCAGTCATCGGGTGTCGACCGCGATTCGACTTCCGGCTGCCTGCCGTCCCCGATCGCCGAGCGCACCGAGTGGTCCGACTCGAGTTCGGCAACCCGCTCCTTCAACTTCCGATTCTCGAGTTCGAGGTCGCTGCTTCGGCCGGTGAGCCACGGGTCGTGCTCCCACCAGTCGATGCCAACCTCCTTCGCGGTTTCGAGCGAGGCGATGACCAACCGCAGTTTGATGGTGAGCAGTTCGATGTCGAGCAGGTTGACCTGGATGTCTCCGGCGATCACCAGCCCCTTGTCGAGTACCCGTTCGAGGATGTCGCCGAGATTGGTGGAGTGAGGTCCCCCGGCGGACTGAGGCAGATTCGCGTTTCCGGGCCCGACAACGGTCATGGGAGTCCACTCCGATCGTCGCTCACCCCGCGGGTGTACCGGCGGGTCCGCTTGTACGACAGCAGTTCGCCATCCAGGTCGAGCACCACTTCGTAGGTCGCGAGCAGGTCCGTGGACGAGGGCACGCGCCGGTCCTCGACCACCTCCACCTCGACCGTCCAGCCGTCGTCCGACGGAAGCACCGCCGTCGCGCCGAGGGGTTCTCGGCCCGTCAGCTCCGTGATGTCCCGCAGCGCCAGCTGCGCGATCTCGGGGGCCGGCAGCGGGGGCCGCTCCTCCTCTGCCATGACCTCTCACTCCTTCCGCGGACGTCTCGTCAGCTGGTCGAGGATCGCCTGCTCGGCCTGCTCCTCTTCCTCCGGCGTGATCTCGCCCCTCTCACGTGCCTCGTCCAGCTCCTCGAGCGCGCGGCGCGCTCGGGCGGGATCATGCAGCTCCTGCTCGACCTGCCGCTGAATGAGTTCGGCGAGCGAGATCACCCCGGTCACCGGTCGCAGCGGCAGGGTCGCGATGAACGACAGAATCCCCACGGCTCAGCCCTGGTCGGCCGGTTCCGCGGTGACGACGAAGTCGTATGGCGCCAGCGGTCCGAGCAGGCGCATCTCGACGCGGTTCTCCCATTCGTCCGCGAGCTTCCCCACAGCTTCTTCGAGTTCCTCCTGCCGGCCGACGTCGACGAGGAGTGCAACGTGAACGGCCTCCCTTTCGTGCGTGGGTTCGCGGATGTTGACGGCGGCGGAAAGCTCGTCGAGCGCTTCGACCGCCCTGCGGGTGTCTTCATCGCGTTTGGCGGAGATCGCGTTGGTGACGAGCTCGCCGAGCGCCATGCGGGCGTCACGGGTGGCATCCTCGGACGTGCCGCTGATCGCGTCCCGCAGCCGGGCGGCCTCGTCGTTCTCGGCGATCACCTCCCGCAGGACGGCGTGCTCGACGTAGCGGCCCTTCACCACGTATTGGGCCTTGCCCTCGAGTTCCGACAGGGCCGCCGCGAACTCGTCCGCGTGGGCCGACAACAACTCCTGTTTCACCGCATCGGTGTCGGTGAGAACCGCGCCGAACCGCAGCGGCAGGATCGGCGCGACGCGCGAGGTTCCGTCCAGCACGCGGGCGTGTGCCCGCAGGTCTTCCGGTTCCCCGAGTGGACGGTCGACCGACAGTTCACTCACGAGCGCAGCTATGTCGCCCTCCTTGACGACGCTGATGTCGGAATCCACCACTCCGACGGCGTCGTTCTCGGCTTCCACGTCGGCAGGAACTATCCCGTAGACGTAGATGCCGCTGGTTTCGGTCTTGTCCGTGGTCTGCTCGGCAGACATCACCGATCACCTCTGCTGGACTTCCGCGACGCGCGTTCGCGCTCCGGACTCTCGTCGCCGGCGAGGAACTGGCCGAGCTTCTCGCCTGCGGCCTCGATGGCGCCCTTCGTCTTCCCCTTCGCGCCGGATTCGGTCACGCTGCCGACGATGTCGGTCAGGCCCTTCGGCTGGCTTCCGGATATCTCGAGCCGGTTCACGGCCTCGGCGAACCGGAGATAGGTGTCGACGCTCGCGACGACGATGCGTGCGTCGATGGTCACCAGCTCGATGCCGACCAGCGAAAGACGCACGTACGCGTCGATGACGAGTCCCTTGTCGAGGATCGTGTCGATCACGTCGGCGAGGCCGCTCGAATTGGGACGCCCCGCGACCCCTCCTCCTGAGCTACCTGCGGGTTGTATGGCGGTGGTCATGTACGTGCTCCTTGCTTTCGGCGCGGCCCGCTCGCTGCCGCTTCCTTACGGGTACGGCCGGCCGGGCGGCGTCGCGGTGCCTTCTGCGGAGGTTTGGACTCTTCGTCCTCCTCCTCGTATTCGTCCTCTTCGCCTTCGTCCTCTTCGCGCTCACCGGAGCCTCGCTCCCCCGTCTCCTCGCCCTCCTCGGCTTCGGGTTCGCCGGGTTCCTCGCCTTCCTCGGGTTCCTCCTCGGGCTCGACGACCTTGCCGTCGCGAATTTCGCCCGGCCATCCCTCCACTTCTTCTTGGTGAAGGATGGTCTGGGTCATGACGTGACGCTGGAAGTGCTTGAGTTCGAGGCGCATTCGCCTTCCCTGCGCCCGCCAGATGTTGCCCGTCTTCTCGAAGAACCCCTGCGGGTGATACTCGAGGACGACGAGGATCCGGGTGAGGTCGGGCGTGAGCTCGTGGAAGGTCACCGCACCGTCGACGAAGCCCTTGGCGCCCTTGGACCGCCACACGATACGTTCGCCGGGAACTTGCTCGATGATCGTCGACTCCCAGGTTCGATGGGACCAGAAGACCTGCGCCTTCCAGCTCAGCTTCTCGTCCGACACCTGCTCGACCTTCTCCAGCTTCTTCATGAACTGGGGAAATTCTCCGAACAGCGTCCACTGGTCGTACGCGACCTGCACCGGAACGCCGACATCGATGGACTCCACGATGTTGATGATCTTCTTGCCTTTGCCCTTACCCTTGCCGCCGGTGAACGCGTTCTTGATGGCGGACAGCTTGTCCTTCACTCCCTGTTTCACCGCGGCCATCCCCGCGCCCATCGCGGCCTTGACGGGCGACTTGCCTTCGCCGAGCTTCTCGGCGCCGGTGACCGCCGCGAGCAGACCGGGACCGCCTTGCTGAGCGGCGTACTCGTTGAGCCGTCCGGTCGCATCGAGCACCTTGTTCGACAACGACGACACCGCCTTGTCGGTCACGGTGGAAACCAGTCGCTGCACCGACTCCTGCAGTGGCGACAACTCCTCCGAGGTGTCACGGCTCGTCTCGTCGTTGGACTTGTCAGTCATCGTGATCACTTCCGGGTCCGGCGTACCGGCGCGGAGTCACTCGAAGCCGGCGCACGTGTCTTCCTGGGCCGTGCCGGAGCCTCGTCCTCGTCGTCGTCTGCCCTGGCGGACGACCGGGACCGGGTGGACCGAGACGAACCCTCCTCGCTCCGGCGCCTCGCGGCGGGACGCTTCCGTGCACGGGGCGCTTCATCCTCCACCGGCTCCTCTTCTTCGTCTTCCTCGTACTCGTCTTCGTCGTATTCGTCTTCCGGCTCCGGCTCCGCGCGCTTGCGCTTCTTTCCGGTCACGACCTCGCCGACGCCCTCGCCGACGCCCTCGAGCAGGTCTTCTCCACCCTGGACGACTCCCTTACCGCCGGATTGGAGCCGTTCGCTGAGGGAATCGATCCGGCCGCTGGCCGCCGTCGTCGCCGCCGTCTTCGCAGCGGTCAGCAGCTCACCTCGGATCGACTTCCCCAGTTTCGCGACCTCCGGTGAGGCGGCGAGTGCCTTGCCGCCCCGTTCCAGAAGATCTCTCGGTGCGGCCGGGAACCGACCGGTCAGGCCTGCGCCGGCGAGCATGAGCGCGGTCTTCATCCGGCGCGTCCGGCCCAACAGATATCCGGCCCCTACCGCGAGGCCCACCTGCATTTTGGTATTCATCGCCAATTCCTCATCGAAGATCTGACGCACGTGCCGTCTCGGAAAGTGCGTTTTGTCTCGACTACCCCCGAGCCCGCCTGCTCAATCAGTCCGGGCGAACAAATTCACCGTCGGCGCTTTGGGTCGCAGCGCACGAGCTCGCGCATCCCGGTCGCGTCGAGTGCGCGTTCGACTCCGCGCGACTCCACGAGGACGCTCAGGTCGAGGTGGTCACGCCACGCCCTCTCCTGCGCCGGACCCAGTGCCAGGGCCGCCGCCGCGCTGAGGAACTGCACGGCCGACAGATCGACCACCACGGAGTGTTGGCTGATGGTGAGCGCGCGGTCGAGGACGTTGAGGAATGTGGGGAGCAGTGCGGCGTCGAGATCGCCCACGACGATCACCACGGCGGTGTGACAACCCGTCAGCGTGCCGGCGTCGTCGGACAGCGGATCGCGCCCGAGTGGGGATCCCACGAATTGGCGCTCCAGTGTGGCGGTTGCGAACATGACGAACCTCCCAGAACTTTCGGGATGGTTCGCGCGCCGACAACCTGTCGTGGCCACCACGGGGGCCATGTAGGACTGGCAATTCGATGAGCCCGAATCGGACACGAACCGCGTCGGCTGTCATCTCAACCGCATCTCTTGCTACCACACTGCGGCAGTCCTGTACACCCTCCTGCGGCAGTCCTGTACACCCTCCCGGGAACAGCAGGTCCGGCACCGGTCCGTTCAGGGCGGGCTTCTGCGTGCCTGAAGGCACGAATCACAGAGTGCGACAACCGATTCGGGATGCGGAACGGGTGCGCCCGTGGTGCTGCAGAGCGTGATCATGTCCTCGCTCGAACCGGTCTCGACCGCGAGTCTCCAGCCACCCGAGTCCAGCCAGATCAGCGCCAGTTCCCGGCCCGGGAACAACACGTCGTCACGGGGCAACGGGATGTATGCCTCCGATGCGGGCCCCGACGCACAGAACTGCCAGCGGACATCGCCGTGCGCGGCGCCCACCGCGGCACTCACCGACTCGACGTACCGCCGGAAACCGGACTCCGTCGAGATTTCGTAGTCCATCACCACTGTCGCCGGACCTTTTCGACCGTCCATGGCCACGGTATGCCCAGGCCGGACCAGAGCAAACCCCTGGTCGGTGCCCGGGTGTACCCGCGGCGACAGCAGCGGTCGAGACTACGGGCAGGCCGGGGACACGAGGTTGTAGATGTTCTCCGCCTGTTCCGGGGTCGGCTTGGTGTCGCCGTTGGCGGCCAGCGTCTCGATCTGGACGGTGACCGCCTCCTTGGATGCCCCGGTCGCGAGTTGGTCGCAGGATTCGGTGACGATCTTCTCGATATCCTCGTCGCTGCGGCCTTCCGCCAGTTCCGAATAGCCGGTGCGGAAGGAGGCGACGAAGGCGGTCAGCTTGGCCTGGTCGACCCCCGATTCCACGCTCGTGACCATGCCTCCCGTGTGCTCGCTCGGCATGTTGTTGTCGCCGCTGTCGTCGGAACCGCAGCCGGCAAACGCCAGCACCCCGGCCGCGGCAATGGTCAGTGCAATCGAATTCCTCATGACCCCGGCTGTGCCCGCCCGTCGTGTCGCTCAAACGCGTTCACGTTTCGGTTCGCGCCAACCGGGTACGTGAGGACACCATGCACCCCTTCGCGAGGACGACGGACTTGGTCGGGCCGGTCGACTGTGGGCCGTCGTTGCTCGCAGCCGGTCGCCGTGCTGCGACGCCGGTCCTCCGGTTGCCGGGCGTGTACCGGCCGCAGGAGGACACCTGGCTGCTGGCCGCGGTGCT
The DNA here is from genome assembly GCF_053604015.1 of Rhodococcus sp. NPDC004095. NCBI lineage: Bacteria > Bacillati > Actinomycetota > Actinomycetes > Mycobacteriales > Nocardiaceae > Rhodococcus > Rhodococcus sp. NPDC004095. Next base: position 458,565 of record NZ_JBSGGS010000002.1, on the reverse strand, counting down.
CGGTCGCCGTCCGCTGCCGCGGACGACCCGGGTGCTCGACTTCTGCACAGGCAGTGGGGCGCTGGCACTGACCGCGGCAACTCTGGGCGCCGCCGGGGTCACCGCCGTGGACGTCTCGGCGCGGGCGGTGCTGTCCGCGCGTGCGAACGGGATGCTGCGGGGCCTGCACATCCGGGTTCGCCGCGGCGGCATGGGAGTCGCTCTCGCCGGGGGCCCCTACGACCTGGTGCTCGCGAACCCGCCCTATGTGCCCGACCCGGGAGCCCGGGCTCCCGGGCCCACACTGCCGTTCCGCTCGATCTCTTGGGATGCCGGCGCGGACGGCCGTGAGGTCCTGGAGCCGCTGTGTGCCCATGCCCGGCAGCTGCTGCGACCGGGAGGCCGCCTCCTGCTCGTGCAGTCGGAGTTCGCGGATCCCGGAAGCACGCTGGCGGCCCTGCGGGAGTCCGGGCTGCACGCGGTCGTCTCGGCCAGTGTCGACATCCCGTACGGACCGGTTCTGCGCAGCAGGGCCGGGTATCTGGCAGCCCGCGGTCTCACGGCACCGGGGCAGGTCACCGAGCGACTGGTGGTGATTCGTGGTGATCGACCGTGCTGATCCCCCGGCATGGGACTCGCCTGCCGCGCAGCTCGTGCGGCGGGTGCCCGGCGGTCCCGCGCTGGTGCGCGGCCCGGTGCGCCTGACGCGGCCCGACGGTCAGGTGATCGTGTGCGAGCGGTTCGTCGTCGCGGTGTGCCGATGCCGCCGCAGCACGATCTTCCCGCTGTGCGACACCAGTCATCGGTCCCTGCGTCGCCGCTCAGTGGGAGACAGCGGGGTGGGAGACAGCGGGTTCGGGTCGGCGGCCGACGGCGAGCAGTGAGCTCACGCCGTGGCGCCAGCTGGACAGCACCAGGTCGGTGAGACGACTGTCGAGCAGGGCGGCCGCCTGAATTCCGAACACGACGTCCGTCGCCAGTTCGGGCTCCTGATCGAGCATCGCCCCGACCACATCGGTCCTGAGAACCTGTTCGTGTACGGCGTCCGCCTCGACGTGTTCGGCGTAGAAGTGGACGCACGGCGGCGGCGCGTGCATCCGCTCGAGGGCGGCGACGAGGCGGCGTGCGCTGGGAGGGGTCGAGATCTCGGCGGCCGCGAACTGCCCGACGAGGGCGCCCCGCAGTCCGCGACGGAGCCCGCAAAGTGACGTCAGGTTCACCGTCGCAAGAGTCTCGGGTGGCACGCAGTCCAGGTAGCCGAGGTAACCGGTGTGCAGGTCCGCGGCGCGCAGCAGGTTCTCGAACAGGGTGGAGTGCACGCGCTCCGGGTGGCCGGCGCCGAACTCGTCGAACTCCACCGCCACCAGCGCGCACTTCGCGCCCTCTCGCAGTCGCGGGATCACCCAGGCCTGCGGGTCCGCCTCCTTCAACTGGTAGATCGACCGGTGCACGAAATACTCGCGCATTTCATCCCACGTGCCCGCTCGTTCCAGGTGGGCGCTGACGCCTCCCGATTCGGGTGTGTCCGCCGCGACCTCGTCGAGCGCACCCTCGACGTCCGCGCCGCCGGGGATCTCGGCGCGCACGCGCGCCAGGAACGCACGTTCCATGGCGCTGCGCGCCCGGATCAGCTCGGGATCCCATTCCCAGTCGGGGTCGACTCCGCGAAACCCTCGATAGTGCAGTTCGTAACAGACGTGGAGCGCGAGTTGCACGTCGCCGCCGAGCGGGTCCGCATGCCCGAGCGGGGGCGGTCGCCGCATCGACTGCGGCGAATCGGACAACGCGCTGATGATCTCGCACGAGATGGGTCCGCGCGGGACGGGAAGAGCGGGCGTCGGCACCGGCACGTGACAAGTATGCCTCCGACGGACTCCGCGCAAACACCCTCGGCCCCTCCCGGCATGCCCGGTTCGGACAACCGGGCATGCCGGCGTTCCCTGGTCACGTCGCGTCGAAGCAGGACCGCCATCCGCCGGATCGGTACGTCTGCGCGGCGCAGTACGTGGCCCGCGGATAGTAGTCGTCCATCGTGGTCGACGGGTCGGCGTGCCGGTCCTGCGACGCCTGCACCGAGTACGGGTAGAACCGGTTGCTCGGCAGCATGTGCCGCAGGAACAGCACCTTCTTCGCGACGTCCGTCGAACCCCACGGCAGCACGGTCACCGCCGGATCGGAGGCGGCTTCGCTCGGCAGGTCGCCCGGCGCGGCGAGGACGTAGGTGTAGAACCCCGAATCATCCACGCGGGTCTGGAAATCCGCGGCACACGCGACCACCGGGTACGGCGAGACCAGGTCGTTCTGGCACATCGACCAATACCGGACATCGGTGCCGGGTTCGGCCGCGGGCACCCCGGCGCGGGTGTCGGGGAAGGTGGGGGCGCGGCCGCGGACCACCACGATCCGGCCCGGCTGATACGTCAGTCCCGCGCCGACATACTTGTTGTCGCCGTTGGGAAACAACCCGGACGTACTGGCCGGGTTGACGAACGTCGCCTCGGGGACGTCACCGGGAAACGCGCCGGCCGCGGCGGAAGCGATCACGCTGTCGAAGGCGGTCGTCGCGGCGCCACCGAGCGGTCCGGCGGTCACGGTCGCGGGGTCGAACGGGGCTGCGCACGTGGTGATGTCGACGGTGCGGCCGGCGCGGGTCAGGCTCACCTCGGGCAGCGGGACTCCCCCGGTGGGTGACGATGCGTCGTCCGGTACGTACACCCGGATGATCAGAAACCCGACCGGTGCGCGCTGGGCGCCGGAACCGGTGGGCAGCGCGGAGATCTCGTTGCTGCCGTGATCGGCGGCGCCGGTGACCACACTCGCGTGCCAACGACGTTGCGGCGCCGGCAGATCGGCGTCCGCGGTGTCGGCGAACGGGTTGCCGCTGCCGGGATCCGATGCGATCTGGTTGTCGCGCAGGGTGTCCACGGTGTCGAAGTTCGTGCCGTACGTGTTCAGCGACATGTACCGGGCGTAGGGGTACCAGCCGCTCAGGTTGATCCGGTCACCGTCGACGAGCGCGTACGGCAGCACCCAATAGGTGGCGTTGGCGTCGGGGAACGCGATGTTCAGCGCCGTGGAGTTCGACATGAACTGCCAGGCACACCCGATCTCCGGGGCCGCCGCGGCGGGGACGGCGGTCAACACCCCGCCGGCCACGGCGAGGGCCCCGAGTGCCGCGCACGTCCTGGCCCGCAGGCGCATGGTTACACCGTAAGACCCGTCGTCCTCACGCACAAACCTCTCAGCCCAGGTCACGCCACCCGACGAGGACCCGGTGCACCGCCTCGGCGCCGTGCAGCGGCTGCGGCGGCGCGGGCAGGTCGGACGGGTAGAGCAGGAACGGTGTGGTCTGCGGGCCGCCGAGACCGCCGTGCGAGCCGACCTGTTCCTCGAAGGCGGCGACCTCGTCGGTGTCGGGCCAGTACCGTCCGTTGATCATCAGGTCGGCGACGTTGTCGAAACTGTCGGTGCGACGGATCCGGGAGAGGGTGCAGGGACCGAAGTCGGCCAGCGGATCCCGGCCCGTCACCTCGCCGGTCGCGACGTCGACGCTGCCGTCGCGGCCGAGGACGACGGAGCCGCCGTCCTCGCGGGCCACGAGCACGAATCCGATGCCGGGATGCCCGGTCAGCGCGGGCAGGAGTCCCGGATGGTGCTCGTCGATCCACGTCAGGGTCGCGCGGCCGGGAACCCGGGGGAAGCTGACCAGTCCGAGGTTCCCGGAGGCCAGGACCACAGGTTTGCCGGGCTCCCCCGGTGCGGTCGTGTCGACCGCGGTCGTGCGCAGGCTCGCTTCGGCGTACCCGAGTCCCTCGGCGCCGCGCCCGCGGGTGCCCGTCGTCGCCGCGTGCACGTGGTGGCCCGGTCGTGGCTGGGCGGGCGGTGGTGTCCCGGGTTGCTCGCCGCAGGCCCGCAGCACGAGATCCTCGAGGGCTTCGCCGTACCGCTGGCTGAAGGTTGCGCCCTGGCTCTGCCCGTGATCGGAGAGCACGACGATCCGGTACGGCCGCCGGGCCTGGGCGGCGACGGCGACGATCATGCCGATCTCGGCGTCGAGTTTGCGCAGCACGTCGCGGGTTTCGGGTCGTTCGACGCCGGAGTGGTGGGAGACCTCGTCGTAGCCGACCAGGTCGACGTACACGGCCCCACGTCCGGCGATCAGGTCGCCGATGACGGCGGAGACCACGACGTCGGTCTCGACGACGGTGGTGAACGCGCGGACCAGCGGGTACAGGCCGCCGCGGCGGATCCGGGGCGTGACGTCGGCGCGGCGTTGCCCGTAGGCCTGGCGGATCTCCCGGAGCACCTCGGCGACGAGCCGGATACTGGTGCGCAGGGCGCTGGCCGGATCGGCGAAGTAGTGGGCGTAACCGGCCGCGCCGCCACCCATCCGGGCGCCGCGCATCCGGCTGACGACGAGCACGTTGTCCTCGGCGCCGCCGGTGAACAGGTTGCCGCGGCTGGCGCCGCGACCGCCGCTGAGCAGCCCGTCGCGGTGCGCGCGTTCGGTTTCGCGGGCGGCATTGTCGGCGGGGTTGCTGAACACGGCGACGGCGTCGCGGGACTTGTCGTACCAGCGGAACGCGGGGACGTTGTGGTTGTCGCCGTGCAGGATTCCGAGTTGGCTGGCGCCGGTCTGACTGCTCCAGTCGGTGTGCCACGGCACCAGAAGGTGCGAGCGGTCCCGCACGAGGTCGGCGAGCACGGGGACGATGCCGTCCCGGATCGCGCGCTGCAGTACGCCGTGGCCGAGCCCGTCGATCTGAATGCAGAGCAGCCCTGGGCCTTCCGTGTCGACGCGGACGGACTGTCCGGTGCGGCGCAGCCGGGACCGGTTGCGCCGCACCAGCATCATCCGGTAGGTGTCGTCGCGGCGGGCCGCCATCGCGCCCGCGACGGCAGAGCCGACGAGCGACAGCACCACCGACAGCGCGAGCAGGTCGCGGGCCCGGTCGACGGTTGCGAGCGGAACCAGCCTCACCGCGAGCATCATGATCAGCCAGTTCCCGGCGAAGGCTCCGATGAACAGCAGTGCCGGGCCCGCCCACAGCATGGCCCGCACCAGCAGCGGCCACAGGATCACCGACAGGATGCCGAACACCAACGCCAGCGCCAGGGCCGCGGGTACCGTCGCGAACCATCCGCCGCCCGGCACGGCGTCGAGGCGGACGCCCGGGAGCACCAGGTCGGTGAGCACGAGCGCCAGGGCCGAGATCAGCCACAGGACCAGGAATTCGGTGGCGGACCGGGCGACGGATCCCACAACGCGCATCGACGTACCTCCCTTTGCTACGGATCGTAGGGGTGAAGTGCGGTGATACTGTCGAGGCACGACGAACCCCCCACCGGTGGTGACTGACATGTCAACCGAACACGTCGATGTGCTGATCGTGGGAGCAGGGCTGTCCGGTATCGGGGCGGCGTGTCACCTGCGGCGGAGTCGGCCGGCCGCGACGGTGGCGATTCTCGAGGCGCGGGACCGCATGGGCGGCACGTGGGACCAGTTCCGGTATCCGGGGGTGCGATCGGACTCCGACATGTACACCCTCGGCTACGCGTTCCGGCCGTGGCGAGGCGCGAAGGCGATCGCGGACGGGCCGTCGATCCTGGACTACGTGCGGGAGACGGCGGCCGAGTACGACGTGGCGCGCTGGATCCGGTTCGGGCACCGGGTGGTCGAGGCCCGGTGGAGTTCGGACGAGGCCCGGTGGACGGTGACCGCGGACCGGGGCGGCGATCGCGTGCAGATCACCTGCGGTTTCCTGTTCGTCTGCAGCGGCTACTACGACTACGGGCACGGCTATCGTCCCGAGTTCGCCGGTGTCGACACGTTCGGCGGGCAGATCCTGGACCCGCAGCACTGGGACACCGAGTTCGATTACTCGGGCAAACGGGTCGTGGTCATCGGAAGCGGCGCCACCGCCGTGACGCTGGTGCCTGCGATGGCCGCAACCGCGGCCCATGTGACGATGCTGCAGCGCTCGCCCAGCTACGTGCTGTCGCTGCCGTCGCGTGACGCGCTGGCGCGGACGCTGGGCCGGGCCCTGCCCGCGCGGTGGGTGTACCAGCTCATTCGGTGGAAGAACGTGCTGCGTTTCATGGTGTTCTTCGAGCTGAGCCGGCGGCGGCCGGAACTGGTGAAGCGCCTGCTGCACAAGGGCGTCCGCACACAGCTGGGGGCGACGTACGATCTACGGCACTTCACCCCGCGGTACGACCCGTGGGATCAGCGGATGTGCTTCGTGCCCGACGGTGACCTGTTCTCGGCGATTCGCTCGGGGGCGGCCACGGTGGTCACCGACGCAGTGGAGTCGTTCACCCCCACCGGGATCCGGCTGACGTCGGGTGCGGAGCTGCCCGCCGATGTGGTGGTGACGGCGACGGGGCTCGAACTGCTGCCACTCGGCGGGATGGCGCTGTCGGTGGACGGGGCCGCGGTGGATCTGTCGAAGATGTTGGCCTACAAGGGCATGATGATCGAGGGGGTGCCGAATCTGGCCTTCTGCATCGGCTACACGAACGCATCGTGGACGCTCAAGTGCGATCTGACATGCGACTACGTGTGTCGGCTGCTGGAGTACATGGACGAGAGGGGCTACCGGCAGTGCACGCCACGCAACACCGACCCGGCGATGCCGCGACTGCCCGCGATCGACTTCAGTTCGGGCTATGTCCGGCGGGGCATCCACCGGTTCCCTCGACAGGGTGGGCGGACACCGTGGCGGCTGCATCAGAACTATCCGCTCGACATCGTGGCGCTGCGATTCGGGTCGCTGGCGGACGAGTCGATGGTGTTCTCCCGTGACGGGCGCTGACCGGGACACGGTGCGTGTCGAATGGCTGGGTCACGCGACGGTGTCGATCACCGACGGCGCGACGACGGTCCTGACCGATCCGGTCCTCACCGCTCGGGTGGGCCACCTGCGTCGGCGCCGGGGCCCGGACCCCCTCGTGGAGCTTTCCCGGCCGGACGCGGTGCTGCTCTCGCACCTGCATGCCGACCACACCCACATTCCGTCGTTGCTGCTGCTCGACGGTGAGACACCCATCGTGGTGCCGCGCGGTGCGGTCGACGCGTTCGCCGGCCTGCGCCGGTTCGGCGACCGGCTGATCGAGCTGGGCGCCGGGGACGAGACGGTCATCGGCGACGTGACGGTGCGGGCGGTGCCCGCCGATCACGACGGCAGGCGGTGGCCGCGCGGGGCGCGGGCTCAGGCGGTGGGATACGTGGTGACGGGCTCGGCGACCACCTACTTCGCCGGGGACACCGCGCTGGACCCGGCGATGGCGGACTGGGTGCCGCGTTGTGACGTGGCCCTGCTGCCGGTCGGCGGGTGGGGGCCGAATCTGGGTCCCGGGCACATGGATCCGGAGGCGGCGGCACGGGCGGCGGAACTGGTGTCCGCGGGCACCTCGGTGCCGGTGCACTTCGGGACGTTGTGGCCGATCGGTTTCGACGCGGTGCGGCCGCTCCGGTTCCACGGTCCGGGCGGCGAGTTCGTGCGGCGCGCCGAGGCGGCGGGGCTGCGCGCGGTGGAACTGGCCCCGGGCAGCGCGGCCACCGTTGATCAATCGTGACCTGCGAACATCGGCGAACCGTATTGCCGGACCCCGCGACGGTGGGACCATGAAGGGCAAGTCGGGGACACAGTTTCGGACAGTTCAAGGTGGTACCGAGCATGGACGATTCGACCGGCAGCACCCGGATCGGCAGCATCAGCACCGAGGTACCCGAGCCTGAGCGCCGGGATCCGAGAGGGCACGAGCTCGAGGGCCTGCGCGCGGAGTTGGACGGCATCGACGACCGACTCCTCGACGACATCCGTGCCCGGATCGAGATCTGCAGCCGAATCGCACTGGTCAAACGCCGGCACGCGATCCCGATGATGCAGCCGCGTCGGGTCGGGGCGGTGCACGAGCACGCGCACTCGTACGCGCTCGACCACGACCTGTCCCCGCAGTTCCTGCACGACGTGTACGACCTGCTGATCGCCGAGACCTGTCGGGTCGAGGACCAGATCATCGCGGTGCCGACGGCGGAGGACGAGGCGAACTGAGGGGGCACCGTGCGGACGCTGCTGATCGACAACTACGACTCGTTCACGTACAACCTGTACGCCCTGTTGACGGAGGTCAACAGGTGCACCCCGACGGTGGTCACGAACGACACGCCCTGGGCGTCGGTGCGGCTGGCCGACTACGACAACATCGTGATCTCGCCCGGTCCGGGACGACCCGACCGTGTTCGGGACTTCGGGATCAGCAAACAGGCGCTGACGGAGAGCGGGCTGCCGGTGCTCGGGGTGTGCCTGGGACATCAGGGACTCTGTCACCTGTTCGGGGGCGGCGTGGTCCCGGCACCGGAGCCGCGACACGGCCGGCTCAGCACGGTGCGGCACGACGGCCGGGGCCTGTTCGCCGGCATCCCCTCCCCGTTCCGGGCGGTGCGGTACCACTCGCTGGCCGTGGAGGACCTGCCCGCCGATCTGGAGGCGCAGGCGTGGGCCGATGACGGGGTGCTGATGGCGGTGCGGCACCGCGAGCGCCCGTTGTGGGGGGTGCAGTTCCATCCGGAGTCGATCTGCACCGAGTACGGCCGCGAACTGGTGGAGAACTTCGTGTCGTCGACGCCGGTGCGGTCCCGTCGTCCCGCTCCACCCGCGGCACCGGTGGCCGCCGAGGAGCCGGCGCACCGGTACCGGGTGCGGACCGCGCGGGTCGATCGCGCGGTCGACCCGCACGCGGTGTACGAGCGGCTGTTCGCGGGCGGACCGAACGGGTACTGGCTGGACGGGTCCGCGGCGACCGCGGCGGACGGCCGGTTCTCGGTGATGGGCAACTGTGCGGGCCCGCGGGCGGAGTACGTCACGTACCGGGTGCCGGAGACGACGGTACGGGTGTCCCGGTCCGACGGGGCCTCGCACGAGATCCGCAGCCCCCTGTTCGACTACCTCGACGAGCAGTTGCGTGCACGCGCGGTCGCGCCGCGGTCGGACCTGCCGTTCGGCTTCTGCCTCGGCTATGTGGGGTACCTGGGTTACGAGTTGAAGGCGGACACGGGCGGACAGCTGGCTCACGCGTCCGAGCAGCCGGACGCGGCGTTGGTGTTCGCGGATCGGGCCCTCGTGATCGACCACACGGCCGGCTGCTGTCACCTGCTCGCGCTCGAGCTCGCCGACGGGCCCGACGATCCGGCCACCACGCGCTGGATGCGGGAGACGGCGGCCGCGCTCCGGGAGCTCGAGGACGGCGCCGGGTCGGCGGCGGCGACCGCTCCCCCGCTGGTGCCCCACCACGCGGACGTGCCGATGACGTTCCGGCACGACCAGCAGACCTACCTGCGGCTGATCGAACACTGTCTCGCGGAGATTCGCTCCGGCGAGTCCTACGAGGTGTGCCTGACGAACGCCGCGACGGTGCACCAACGGCTCGACCCGCTGGCCGGGTACGCCTGCCTGCGGGAGATCAGTCCGGTGCCCTACAGTGCGCTGCTGCAGTTCACCGGACTGTCGGTGCTCAGCGCGTCCCCGGAGCGGTTCCTGCGCGTACACGCGGACCGGACCGTCGAGTCGAAGCCGATCAAGGGCACCCGGCCGCGGTCCGACGACCCGGACCGGGACCTGGCGTTGCGGCGCGATCTGCTGCTGAGCGAGAAGGACCGCGCGGAGAACCTGATGATCGTCGACCTGGTGCGCAACGACCTGTCCCGGGTGTGCGTGCCGGGATCGGTGCACGTGCCCTTGCTGTTCGACGTCGAGACGTACGCGCCGGTGCACCAGTTGGTGTCGACGGTGCGCGGACGGTTACGGGAGGACCAGTCGGCGGTGGACTGTGTGCGGGCGGCGTTCCCCGGCGGTTCGATGACGGGGGCGCCGAAGGTGCGGACGATGGAGATCATCGACAAGCTCGAGGCCGGCCCGCGTGGCGTGTACTCCGGCGCGATCGGCTACTTCTCGCTGACCGGCACCGCCGACCTGTCGATCGTGATCCGCACGATGGTCGCGGCCGGTGACTCGGTGACCTTCGGTGTCGGCGGGGCGATCGTCGCGTTGTCCGACCCGGACGAGGAGTTCGAGGAAACGATGGTCAAGGCACTGTCTATGCGGCGCTGCCTGTCTATGGCCGGTGAGAGCGAGCCGTGACCACACCGGCCACCCGGATGCCGCGATCGGTCGTCGTGGCCGGTGGTGCGGGCGCGGTCGGCGCGATGCTCGTCGACAGGTGGCGTGGATCCGGTGCCGCGGTGACCGTCGCGGACGTCGCGTCCGGCATCGACATACGCTGTCCCGAGGGCGAATTGACGGAAATGATCGATAGCGCCGATGTGGTGGTGCTGGCGGTGCCGGAAGGCGTGGCGCTGACCGCGGTCGCGACGGTGGGACCGATGCTGCGGCCGGATGCCGTGCTGGTCGAGACCCTGTCGGTGAAATCGAGGTTCGCGGAGGCGGTTGCCGGGGCGCAGGTCGAGGCCGCGGTGGTCGGGGTGAACCCGATGTTCGCGCCGGCACTGGGGTTGCCCGGCCGCGCGGTGGCGGCGGTGATCCACCGCGACGGGGCCGCCGCGGACGCGGTGGTCGCCGAGATCCGCGGTTGGGGTGCACGGGTGCAGGTGACGACCGCGGACCGGCACGACCGGGTGTGCGCGGCGATGCAGGCGCTCACCCACGCGGCGGTGCTGGCGTTCGGGCTGGCCCTGGCGGATCTCGATGTCGACGCGGACGAGACCGCGGCCCTCGCCCCACCCCCGTTCACCGCCCTGTCCGCGCTGCTCGCCAGGATCGCCCGCGGCACACCCGAGGTGTACCGGGACGTCCAGACCGCGAACCCGTACGCGCCGGCGGCGCGGGAGGCGTTGGCGCTGGCGGTGTCCCGGATGTCGGACGCCTGCGCCGCCGATGCAAGCGCGTTCGCGGAGATGCTCGCCGACGCCGCCACGCCCCTCGGCGATCGGGCCCGGGGCTACGCCGACCTGTGCGCGGGCCTGTTCGAAGGACTGCCCCGGTGACCGGCCGCCTACCCGAGCACGATCCCACCGACCCGGTGGAGACGGCGGTGATCCGCGGTCTGGTGCGCAGCTGGCCGCGCCGGGCGACGGTGCGGCGCACCGAACCCGAGCTCGAAGGACCGACGATGGACGAGCTGTTCGACGCCGATCGCATCGACTACCCGGAGGTCCTGCTGCCGTTCGCCGGCCACCCGGCGTACGAGAAGCAGGACGAGGACGTCCGAGACCGGATCCGGGCGTGGGCGTGGATCTCCTACAACCGGAACGTGATCGACGTCGAACAGGACGTGGTGACCCCGGGCTTCGGCCTCCTGTTCCGGGATGCGTTCGACACCGGCTTCTCCGACACCGCGCGGGCGGCGGTGGTCCAGGCGATGGTCGACGAGGAGTACCACACGCTGATGCACCTCAACGCGTCCGCACTGACCCGGCGCCGGCGCGGCTGGGCACTGGGTGAGGGCGCACTGCCCGCGACTGCGATGGTGCGCGGGCACCGCGATGCGGTGGCGCGGGCGGATACTCCGCGCGACGCCGCGTTGACGACGCTGGCGTACGAAACGGTCGCGGAGACCTCGATCGGCGACTATCTGGCCCTGATCGCGAACGACCGCAGCATTCAGCCGGTGCACCAGGCGACGGTCGCGCTGCACCGCCGCGACGAGTGCGCGCACGCCTCGGTGGCCACGGAGATGATCGCGTTGGTCCACGACAAGCTCGATGAACGCGACCGGAACACCCTCGCGGCGGCGCTGCGCGAGGGGGTCGAGGCGTTCACATCGACGGATCTGATGGTGTGGTCGGCGATCCTGTCCGCCGAGCACGTCGACGGCGGCGACGCGATGCTGCGCGACGTCGCCGCCGACCCCGAGCGCCGCCGGTTCCTGCAGGACTGCAGCGCCATCGACCGCCTGCTGGCGCGCTTCGGTCGGTCCGATTCGCAGTGAGGTCGGGTTCCGGTGGCGACGGCCCAGAAGAGGACACGAACGTCGGTTCGGTGTCGTAGTGAGGCGATATGACCACCAAGACAGCGCTCGTCACCGGGGCCTCCTCCGGTATCGGCGAAGCCACCGCACGCACACTGGCCGACCTCGGCTACACCGTCTACGGCGCGGCGCGGCGTACGGGCCGCTTGCAGAAACTCACGGACCACGGCATCCGACCGCTGGCGATGGACGTCACCGACGACCCGTCGGCGACCGCAGGAATCGACCGGATCATCGCCGAGACCGGCCGCATCGACGTGCTGGTCAACAACGCCGGATATGGCTCCTACGGCGCGATCGAGGACGTGCCCTTGGGTGAGGCCCGCCACCAGTTCGAGGTCAACGTGTTCGGCGCCGCGCGCCTGGCCCAGTTGGTCCTGCCGCACATGCGTGCCCAGGGAAGCGGCACCATCGTCAACATCACCTCCATGGGCGGCAAGATCTACACGCCCCTCGGGGGCTGGTACCACGGCACCAAATTCGCCCTGGAAGGACTCAGCGACTGCCTACGCCTCGAGGTGCGGCCTTTCGGGATCGACGTCGTGGTGATCGAGCCCGGCGGTATCGCTACCGAATGGGGCGGCATCGCCGCCGATCACCTGCGCAAGGTTTCCGGCAACACCGCCTACTCCGTCCAGGCCCGAGCCGTGGCCACCTTGCTCGGCTCCGACGCCAACGCCAAACGTAACTCGCCACCGCAGGTGATCGCCGACACGATCGGCAAGGCCGTCACTGCGCGCCGCCCCAAGACCCGCTACACCGTCGGATTCGGAGCCAAGCCGTTGATCTTCGCGAAATGGTTACTGCCCGACCGCGTCTTCGACGCGATCATCAAACGCGCCACCGGCGTTCGCGACTGACAGACAAGCACAACAGGCGAACCATCTCCGTAGGTCATGCGCGACCGCAGCGGCCTCCTCGGCTCCGGAGCCGAGGAGGCCGCTGACCGGCAGCTACAGGAACTTGATTGTTGCTGCCCGGTTCCCACCTGGACCCCAGGATCAGTTCATGGGCACGACCGAGATGGTCCCCCGGCAGACGGCGTTCTGCGGGTTGACGAACCACCATCCGCCGCCGGTTTGCACGGTGACGGTGAAGTCCACCGTCCCGGTCCCGGTCCAGGTGCGGTTGATCGGGATGCCCGGATACTGCTGCAGGGCCGCCTCGTCGCTGACGCTGCGGCCGGACGCGCCGGTCGTCTGGTTGTGCCAGTCGACGAGCACCCGTGTGCCGTACCAGTTCACCCCGAACTCGAACGAGGTGGGTATGGGCAGTTCGTTACCGCCGCTGAGCAGGATCGCCGGCTCGAGTGGCCCGTCGTTTGGCGCCGCCGCCCCCGACGCGGCGCGTACGTTCCACGTGAACGCCGGCGCCCAGAAGAGCGGATTCGCACTCGAACACGTCATCGTCGTAGACGTCGGCGGCGCGGGCTCTGCATTCGCGACAGCGCCTCCACCCACCGCGACGCCGGTGGTCAGACCGACAGTCGCGAGCACCGCAGTGAACATTCGACGCACATTCTCGTTCTTCATGACTTCCTCCCCGTGGACATGAAACCCCTTGGACATCAAACGTGAGAAATGGGACGTACAGCGCCCATCAGGTTATTCGGTGGCGCAACGGAATTCATTACAGATCGTGCCACAGGCAGCGCTCAGGCGATGGTGTAGCCGAGTTCGTGGGCGGAGGTGTCGACGGCGCCGGCCAGGGCCGGATGCGCCAGGGGCAGTGACAGTTCCGGCCGCGGGGGGAACGCGTCGGCGGCGCGTTCGACGACGGCGACGGACGTGCTGCCCGCGAACCGGCCCCGGTAGATGATCCCGTCGAGGTCGGCGTGGGCACAGTGAATGGTCCGCGCCCAGTGCTGTGAGAGGCCGTGGGGTGCCGAGTCGAGGGCGTGGTTGCCGCCGACGCGGGTGGCCCAGGCGCCGCCGCCGATTCCGGCCACGTCGAGCAGCCGCAGGGGGCGGGCGAACCGCAGTCCCGTCAGATACGGGTCGCCCCGGTGTCGGTCGATGACCCGCGCCGACTGGAACGCTTCGGCCAGCGCACCACGTGGACTGGATGCGCCGTACCAGACGCCGTGGCCGGGATGCTCACCGCGCGGGGCCGGATGGTGGTCGAACCGCAGGATCGGCCCGAACGTGCGCAGCTCGTTCCACGGCAGGACGTGCAGCCCGGTGGTGCGGTGCACCCGCCACGTCAGCTCGGCCGGCTGCCACTCGACGACCTCCCTGGGGAGCAGTCCCGCCGCGCGGAGTTCGGGGACCGGCGGGGGTGGCGGGAGCATCGCCCCCATCTACGCCGATTCCCACTCGGCCGCGGTGAGCACGTCGGTGACCGGTGCAAGGTCGGCGGCGGAGCCGGCACTGCCGTTCAGCCACGTCACGATCGACACCGGGCGACCGTCGACGATCAGCGACGGCTGCGGGCGGGTCAGCAGCGCCTGCACCGTCAGCGGGTGCAGGTCCTTCGCGAGCAGCGGGAGCACCTTCTCGAGGTGCGGCACCGCTCCGGTGTCGGTGAACTGGGCCGGGGGCAGCAGGCGGTTGCGGCCCGAGTCGAACGCCCACAGGGTGCCGGTCGCGATGCGTTGCCGGACCCGGGCGGGGGTGACACCCAGGCGTGCCGCGGCGTCGGTGATCGACAGGGAGGTCCCGACCAGCTTCAACATGCGGATGTCGCGGTCCACCCGGGCCGCCGTGGCGGTGGCGGGATCGGCGGTGAACCCGGCGTCGGCGAGCACCTGAGCGTCGTGCTCGGACAGTGCGGGGGTGCCCGGGTTGCGGGAGTCGAGGCTGTGCAGGATCTGGACGAGGTCGTCGCGGCCGATGTCGGCGCCGGTCACCTCGCGCAGGGCGTCCTCGAAGTCGAGGTCCCCTCGCAGGTAGCGGGCTTCCACGGTTGCTGCGTCGTTCACCACAACCACCCAGCCTTTCGTCGATTTCCGGGTGCAAATCGATGATAGCGCGGAGCGGGTGGGGCGGCCACCACGAACCCGAGCGCACGCCCGCGACCGAACGTGGGTCGGCGACTAGTGGCTGGTCAGGTACTCGTCGAGCACCGGGCCGACGACGGCGAGGACCTCGGGTTCGATCATCTGGTTGTGTTCGCAGTCGATCTCGATCTCCCGGATGCCGCCGGTGACGGCGTCGCGCCACTCCTCGGGCGAGTGGTCGTCGTCCGCGGAGCGTGCCGCGCGGAAGAACAGCAGGTCGCCGTCGAAGACGTCGGGGCTGAAGGTGCGCATGATGTGGGTCGAGTCGGTGAACCCGGCACTGATCCGCTGCAGGTGCTCGGCGGTCAATCCGGTGCTCTGCCCGAACGATTCGTCGAGCAGTTCGACGGCGCGTTCGTAGGTGAGGGTGTCGCCGTCGCCGGCGGGCAGGTCGAGACCGAGCCCGTGCAGCAGCTCCCCGACCGTGAGGGTGTCGGGGGTGCCGTCGTCGAGGCCGACGTAGCTGTCCATGATCGCCAGCGTCGCGACCTCTTCCCCGCGCGAGCGCAGTTCGACGGCGACGGCGTGGGCGATGACGCCGCCGAGCGACCAGCCGAGCAGGTGGTACGGCCCGTGCGCCTGCACCGACTGCATCTCCTGCACGTACCGCTGCGCGAGTTCGGTGACGGAGGTGAAGTGCGGGCCCCCGCTGATGACGGGCAGCTGCAGGCCGTACGCGGGCCGGTCACCCGACAGGTGCCGCACCAGACCGGCGTAGCCCCACGACAGCCCGATCCCGGGGTGGATGCAGAACAGCGGCGACCTACTGCCCTGGGTGCGCAGCGGGATCAGCACGCTCAGCGCCTGGTCGACGGGGGCCGCGCCGCCGGGTTCGTCGATGGCCAGGGCGATTCCGCGGGGTGTCGGGTCGAGGAACACCGCCTGCAGCGGCAGCCTCCGGTCGAGGCGGGACGCGATCTCGCCGACCAGGCGGGTCGCGACGATCGAGTTGCCGCCGAGGTCGAAGAAGCTGTCGGCGACCCCGACCCGGTCGACGCCGAGGACCTTCTCGAACACGTCGGTGACGGTGCGTTCGGTCGGGGTGCGCGGCGGCTGGTACAGGTCGGCGCGGGAACCGAACTCGGGGGCGGGCAGTGCCCGGCGGTCGAGTTTGCCGACCGGGGTCATCGGCACGGAGTCGAGGACGGTGACCGCGGCGGGCACCATGTGCGCGGGCAGCCGGGCCGCCACGTACGCGCGCAGCTCGCCCGGGTCGGGCCGCATGCCGTCGGCGCCGACGACGTAGGCGGCGAGCAGTGTCGCCCCCGACGGTCCGGTGTAGCCGATGGTCGCGGCGAAGCCGATCGCCGGATGTCCGGCCAGCACGGCGTCGATCTCGCCGAGTTCGATGCGGAAGCCGCGGACCTTGACCTGGAAGTCGCTGCGGCCGACGTACTCCACGGTGGCAGGCCCGTCGGTCGTGGTCCGCCAACGGACGATGTCGCCGGTGCGGTACATCTCGGAGCCGGGCTCGCCGAACGGGTTCGCGACGAAGCGGCCTGCGGTCAGCCCGGGGCGGTGATGGTAGCCGCGGGCCAGGCCCGGTCCCGAGATGTACAGCTCGCCCGGGACGCCGACCGGGACCGGGTGGAGTCGGGTGTCGAGGATCATCTCCTCGAATCCGATCGCGGGCCTGCCGATGTTGACGGCCTCGTCGGCGCTCATCGGGTCGCTGACGCTGGCCTGGATGGTGGTTTCGGTGGGGCCGTAGCCGTTGAACATGCTGCGGCCGCGCGCCCACTTGGCGACCAGCTCGGGCGGGCATGCCTCACCGGCGACGGCGAGCACCTTCAGCTCGTCGAGACCGGTGTCATCCATCGACGACAGCGCGGTCGGGGTGATGAAGGCGTGGGTGACCCGTTCGCGTCGCAGCAGGTCGGCGAGTTCGGTGCCGCCGTAGATGGTGGGCGGCACGATCACGACGCGGGCGCCGGCACTGAACGCCATCATCAGCTCGAAGACCGAGGCGTCGAAGCTCGGGGACGCCAGGTGCGAGACCCGCGACTGCGGGCTGACCTTGAAGCGGTCGTACTCCTCGGCGGTGAGGTTCGCGATGCCGCGGTGGGTGATGATCACGCCCTTCGGCAGACCGGTGGACCCGGAGGTGTAGATCAGGTACGCCGGATGCGCCAGGTGCAGGGGCGAGATGCGGTCGGCGTCGGTGATCGGGGCGGCGGACGTGGCCGCCAGCTCCTCCTCCAGGTCGTCGAGGACCAGCCACGGCACCGTGTCCGGGAGAGCATCGCGGCGGTCGGTGACGGTCAGGCCGAGCACCGCCTCGGAGTCCCGGAGCATGTAGTCGATGCGGTCGCTCGGGTAGGTCGGGTCGACGGGGACGAACCCGGCGCCGGCCTTGGCGACCGCCCAGATCGCGGCGATCTCCTCGAGCGACCGGGACATCCCCAGCGCGACAAAGGTTTCCGGTCCGACACCCCGGGCGGTCAGCGCGCGGGCGAGGCGGTTGGACATGTCGTCGAGCTCCCGATAGGTCACCCGGCGATCCCGGAAGGCCAGGGCGACGGACTCGGGGTCGACGGCGGCGGCCGCGGTGAGCAGGTCCGGCCACAGCTGGGGCGCGGCTCCCTCGGGGCCCTGCGCCGGCGCGTACTCGGCGAGTTCGACGGCACCGAGGATGCCGATGTCGCCGACGGCACCGGACGGGTCGGCGGTCACCGCGCGCAGGATCCGCAGGAACCGGTCCGCGAGCGCCCGCACGGTGTCCGCGTCGAACAGGTCGGTGGCGAAATCGAAGGCCCCGCTCATCCCGGCCGGGTTCTGCTCGTCGTCGAAGCGTTCGGCGAGGACGAGTTCGAGGTCCTCCTTTGCGACGCGGGTCGACAGGTCCATCGCCTCGGCCGCCAGGCCGGGCAGCTCCAGGTGCGGGGTCTCGGTGTTCTGGAACTCGAGGGAGACCTGGAACAGCGGCGAGTACGAGGTGGACCGCGGCGGATTCAGCTTCTCGACCAGCAACTCGAACGGCAGATCCGCGTGCGCGAACGCGTCGAGGTCGAATTCCCGGACCTTGCCGAGGAACTCGGTGAACGACTCCGCGGCGTCGATCCGGGTGCGAAGCACCAGGGTGCCGACGAACATGCCGATCATCTCGTCGAGCGCGGCATCCCCGCGACCGGCGATCGGGGTGCCGATCGCGATGTCGTCGGTGTCGCCGAGGCGGGACAGCATCAGCGCGTAGGCGGCGTGGACCGCCATGAAGACGGAGGCGCCCTCCCCGCGGGCCAGGTCGGCGACGGCGCGGTGCAGGTCGGCGGGGACGGTGAACTCGACGCGGTCGCCCCGCATCGTCTGCTGCAGGGGTCGGGGCCGGTCGGTGGGCAGGGCGAGGACGTCGGGCAGGCCGGCAAGCGCGTCCCGCCAGAACTGCCACTGTCTGCTGATCAGCGACTGCTCGTCGTCGTCGGAGCCGAGGACGCGGTGCTGCCACAGCGTGAAGTCGGCGTACTGCGCGGGCAGCGGCGTCCACTGCGGGGCCTGCCCCGCGCTGCGGGCCAGGTAGGCGGCCATCACGTCGCGGGCCAGCGTGGCGAGGGAGGCGCCGTCCGCGCTGATGTGGTGGACGACCACGACGAGGGCGTGGTCGTCCGGCGCGAGTGCGTACAGGGCGGCGCGGATCGGGACGCCGGCGCTCACGTCGAAACCGCGGGACGCGAAGTCGGTTATCCGGGAGGGCAATTCGCCAGCCGTGGTCTCGGTCTCCACGAACTCGGTCAACGCGTCCGCGGTGCGGACGATCCGCTGCGTGGGCTCCCCGTCGACGACCGGGAACATCGTGCGCAGCGATTCGTGGCGGTCCAGGACGTCGGCGACCGCGCCGCGCAGCGCGGCGACGTCGAGGTCTCCGGTCAACCGGACCGCGAGGGGAATGTTGTAGGCCGGCGAGGTGGTGTCGAACTGGTTGAGGAACCACATCCGCTGCTGCGCGAGGGAGATCGGGATCCGCTCCGGCCGCGGTCCGGCGGTCAGCGCGGGGCGGCCCCGGTCGTGCTCCGAGTCGTCGATCCTCGCCGCCAGGGCCCGCACGGTCGGCGCCTCGAACAGCGCCCGCACCCCGACGGAGGTGCCGAGCGCGGCGGCGAGCCGGGCGGTGACCCGCGTTGCGACCAGCGAGTTTCCGCCCACCTCGAAGAAGTCGTCGTCGATGCCGATCCGGTCGAGGCCGAGCACCTCCGCGAACACGTCCGCTACGGTCCGTTCCAGTGCGGTCGTCGGGGCGGTGAACCGGCCGCCGCGGCCGGCGAACCGCGGGCTCGGCAGCGCCGCGCGGTCGAGCTTGCCGACCGGGGTCAGGGGGATCTCGTCGAGGATGGTGACGGCCGCGGGCACCATGTGCGTCGGCAGCCGGTGGGCCAGGCCCGCGGTGAGTTCGGCGGGATCGAGGCGGTGCCCGGTCGCGGGCAGGACGTAGCTGGCGAGCGCGGTGTCCCCGGACGGTCCGTCGACGGCGACGGTCACGGCGAACCCGACGCCGGGCTGGGCCATGATCGCGGCGTCGATCTCGCCGAGTTCGATGCGGAAGCCGCGGATCTTGACCTGGAAGTCGCTGCGTCCCAGATACTCGACCGTGTATTCGCCGGTTCCGACGGTGCGGGTCCAGCGGACGATGTCGCCGGTCCGGTACATCCGCTCGCCCGGCGCGTACGGGTTGGCGACGAAGCGGCCGGCGGTGAAACCGGGGCGGTTGTGGTAGCCGCGCGCCAACCCGACACCGCAGATGTACAGCTCGCCGGGCGCGCCGACGGGCACCGGCTGCAGGTGGGATCCGAGCACCAGTTCCTGGACGCCGCGGATCGGGCCGCCGAGGCTGATCGGCCGGTCCGGCGTCATCGGTGCGCTGATGTTCGTCATCACCGTCGTCTCGGTCGGTCCGTACGCGTTGTGCAGCAGCCGGCCGGGCGCCCACCGGGTGACGAGGTCCGGCGGGCACGCCTCGCCGCCGAACACCACGTCCTGGAACTCGTCCAGTCCGCCGGGATCGACGGTGGCCAGCGCCGCCGTGGTGACGAAGGCGTGGGTGATGCGTTCGGCCTTGATCAGCTGCGCGAGTTCGGTTCCGCCGTAGACGGTCGGCGGTGCCAGCACCATCGTCGCGCCCGCTCCGAACGCCTGCAGGTACTCGAACACTGCGCCGTCGAAGCTGGGTGTGGAGAAGTGCAGCGTCCGGGAACCGGGTGCGGCGGCGAACCGGTCGAGCTGGTCACGCGCGAAGTTGTCCAGGCCGGTGTGGGTGACGACGACACCCTTGGGGGTGCCGGTCGACCCGGACGTGTACACCAGGTAGGCGGCGTTGGTCAGTTCGATCGGGGCGAGCCGGTCGGCGTCGGTGATGGGCTCGGCGGATTCGGCGGCGCACCGGTCGGCGAAGGCGGGGGCGTCGAGGTACAGCCAGGGCACCGAGTCGGGCAGCGTCCCGCGGTGGGCGTTCAGCGCCAGGCCGACAGTGGCACCGGAGTCCGTGAGCATCTGGGTGATGCGCTCCGGCGGATAGTTCGGGTCCACCGGGACGAACGCGGCACCGGTCTTGGCGACCGCCCACATGCACAGCACCGACGACAGCGACCGGGCGACACCCACCGCGACGAACGTCTCCGGTCCGGCGCCGAGCCCGATCAGGACCCGGGCCAACCGGTTCGAGCGTTCGTCGAGCTCGCGGTAGCGGACCTCGTGGCCCTCCGCGCTCAGCGCGACCGCGTCGGGATCGAGTGCCGCTGCGTCGGTGAGGATCTGGGGCAGCGTCCGCAGGGACCGTCCGGCGGGCCCGGCCACCGGCAGCAGTTCGGCCAGTTCGGTGGCGTCGAGGGCGTGGGCCTGTGCGACGCGGGTCTCGGGGCTCGTGGACAGCAGGCGCAGCACGCGGTGCACGCGGTCGGCGATGACGGCGATCTCGCCGCGGCCGAAGGCGTCCGAGTACTCGTACTTCAGGTGCAGTGACTCCTCGCCCGTCCGGGAGGTCGCCTCCGACGCGACAAGCGCCAGCGGATAGTGCGCGGAGTCGCGGCCGCCGACCGCTGCCACCCGCATCCCCGCGATGTCGGTGTCCTCGCTCAACCCGGCCCGGTCGACGGGATAGGACTCGAACACCGTGAGGGTGTCGAACACCGATCCCGGTCCGGCGGCCTGCTGGATGGCCGGCAGGCCGAGAAGGTGGTGGTCGAGCAGGCTCGCCTGTTCGACCTGGAGCCGATCGAGGAGCTCGCCGAGGGATTCGTGCGGGTCGAGGGTGACCCGGACCGGGATGGTGGTGATGAACAGGCCCACCATCTCCTCGATGCCGGGGATCTGCGGCGGACGCCCGGAGACGGTGGCACCGAACACCACGTCGTCGCGGCCGGTCAGCGCGCCGAGGACGACACCCCACGCGGCCTGCACGACGGTGTTGACGGTGACGCCGCGGCCGCGGGCCAGCGCGCGCAGGCGGGCGGTGTCCTCGGAGGTCAGCGACACCGCGTACTCGCGGGACCCGGCGGGCGCCGGCTGCCCGGGTGAGATCGGGGCCAGGAGCGTCGGCTCCCCCACGTCGCCGAGGCGGTCGCGCCACACGTCCATCGAGGCGGCGCCGTCACGTCCGGCCAGCCAGTGCAGGTAGTCGCGGTACGGCCGGACCCGAGGCAGGTTCGACGCATCGGCGTCGGTGGCGTACAGGGTGAGCAGGTCCCGCAGGATCAGCGGCGTGGACCAGCCGTCGAGCAGGATGTGGTGGTTGGTGAGCACCAGGCGGTACTCCCCCGGTGCGATCGTCACCAGCAGCAACCGAAGCAGCGGCGGGGCGGTCATGTCGAAGCCGGCGGTCCGGTCCGCGTCGAGGATTCGGGTGAACTCGGACTCGGCGACGCCGCGGTCCCATCCGGTCAGGTCCGTCTCGGTCCACGGCAGCACCGCGTGGGCGGGCACCACCTGCACGGCGGTGCCGTCCGGATCATGCACGAACGCGGCCCGCAGGTTCGGATGCCGGTCCAGCAGTGCCTGGCCGGCGCGGCGCAGCCGGTCGGCGTCGACGACGCCACGCAGGTCGAGCGTCAACTGCACCACGTACGGATCGACGGCGTGCTCGGTGACGCGGGCCTGGAACAGCAGCCCCGACTGCAGCGGACCGAGCGACCAGATCTCGGACAGGTCCGGGTAGCGGGCCTCGAGGCGGTCGATGGCCCGCTGGTCGAGGTCGACGAGGTCCACGTCGGACGGGGTGAGACCCCCGGCAGCCGGGTCGGCGGCGTGCCGGGCGACGGCGGTCAACGCCTCCACCCACAGTTCCGCGAGCAGCGTGACCTCCTCCGCCGACAGCACCCCGGTCGGGAACTCCCAGGTCGCCTGCAGCCGCGACCCGTCGGCACCGGCGAGGGTGACGGCGTTGACGTCGAGGACGGCCGCGACCGGCAGGTCGGGGCTCGGCCGGTCGTCGAGGTCGACGTCGGCGACGGGCACCCAGCCGGCGTCGGTGTCGGTGACCGTGCCTCCGAGGCGGCCGAGGTAGTTGAAGGAGACCTGCGGGGTGCGGGTGTCGGCGAGTGCGGTCGTCCCGTCCGGCGGGTACCGCAGCAGCCCGAACCCGATGCCGTGGTCCGGGACCGCCAGCAACTGCTCCTTGACGGCCTTGATCGCGGCTCCGGTGGCCGGACCGGAGTCGAACGCCTCGTCGAGGTCCACCCCCTCCAGGTCGAGCCGCACCGGGTAGATGGTGGTGAACCAGCCGACCGTGCGGGCCAGATCGGCCCGGGCGGCACCGCCCGCTCCGGGCTGGTCGGCACCGCCGACGCCGGTTTCCTCGCGGCCGTGCCCCTCCACGTTGATCAGCGCGTCGGTGTGGAACTCGCCGCGATCGGCCCGCCACCGGGTCAACGCGAGCGCCAGCGCGGTCAGCAGTCCGTCGTTGACGCTGCCGTGGAAGGACTCCGGCACCGCGGTGAGGAGCGCCTCGGTGACATCGGCAGGCACATCCACCCGCACCCGCTCCACGGTCGCGTTCACATCGACCGTGGGGTCGAGGGCCCGGGTGCCGAGCACCGGATCAGGTCCGGCGAGCACCGAGGTCCAGTATCCGAGCTCGGAGGTGCGGTCGGTGTCGGCGAGCGCGCGCGACCACCTGCGCATCGACGTTCCGACGGGTGCGAGCGCGGGTTCGGTGTCCTGCACGATCCGGGACCACGCGATCGCCAGGTCCGGCACCAGCACCCGCCACGACACCCCGTCGACCGCCAGGTGATGCACCACCAGCAGCAACCGACCGGACCCGGTGTGGTCCGACCCGCCGACCGGGTCGAACCACACCGCCTGCAGCATGATCCCGGCTTCCGGGTCGAGCCTGCCTGCTGCGTCGGCGAGCTCCGCAGCGGCGATCCGCTCGAAAGCGGCACCGCTCACGGAGTCGACGGGCACCCGGGTCAGAGCGGGCCCCACGGACCCGGGTGCGGCGACCGTCATCGTCGCGGTCGCGCGGTCGAGCCGGGCCCGGAGCATGTCGTGCCGATCCAGCACGGCGCGGAGGGTGCGTTCGAGATGCTCACGGGTGGCGCCCGCCGGCAGGGTCAGCAGCGCCGACTGCGTGTACCGGCCCAGATCGCCCGCACCGGCCCGGTCGAGCAGCCACCGCACGATCGGGGTGGCCGGGAAGGAACCGACCCCGCCGCCGGGCAGTTCTTCGAGGACCGGCACGTCCTCGACGGTGGACTCCTCCGCTATCTCCGCGAGCGCGGCGACGGTCTTGTGCTCGAACACCTGCCGCGGGGTCAGCGTCAGGCCCGCGTCCTTCGCCCGGGCGACCAGTTGGATCGACATGATGCTGTCGCCGCCGAGCGCGAAGAACGAGTCGTCGACGCCCACGGTGCGGGACGAGTCGGCACCGCCGACGGTGTCGAGTCCGAGCACCTCGGCGAACAGCCCGGCGAGTTGTGCCTCGGCCTCGCTCGCCGGGTCCCTGCCCGCACCGGCGAGGGCCCCGAAGTCCGGCTCCGGCAACGCCTTCCGGTCCAGCTTCCCGTTCGCGGTCAACGGCAGCCGGTCCAGGTCGACGAACGCGGTCGGCACCATGTGCGAGGCGAGTTCGGCGGCGAGGTGCTCGCGCAGCCGTCCCCGGTCCACCTCGACGCCGGGCTCGCGGACCAGGTAGCCGACCAGGCGCGTCCGGCCGGCGCCGTCGTCGTGGACGGTGGCGACGGCGGCCGCGACGCCGGGGAAGCCGAGCATCTCGGACTCGATCTCGCCGAGTTCGATGCGGAAGCCGCGGATCTTGACCTGCATGTCCGAGCGACCGAGGTATTCGAGGTGCCCGGTGTGGTCCCAGCGGGCCAGGTCGCCGGTGCGGTACATCCGTGCGCCCGGCGCGCCGGACGGGTCGGCGACGAACCGGGCCGTGGTCAGGTCCGGGCGGCCGAGGTAGCCGCGGGTGACCTGGTCGCCCGCGACGTACATCTCCCCGACCACGCCCGGTGGGACCGGACGCAGGCGGCGGTCCAGAATCGACACCCGCAGACCCGGGATCGCGCGGCCCACCACGCTCGCCGACGACGTCGCAGCCAGTTCCGGAGTCAGCGGCAGCCGGGTGACGTGCACGGTGGTCTCGGTGATCCCGTACATGTTCACCAGTTCGGGTCCTGCAGTGAGATTCCCCGTCGCTTCGCTCGCCCCGCCGTGGCGGGTGTACCAGCGCCCGAGCTGCGCGAAGTCGAGGGCCTCCCCGCCGAAGATCACGTACCGCAGTGCCGCAAGCAGGTCCGCTCCGCTGGCCTCGCGGTCCGCCTCGGCCAGTTGGTAGAACGCGGTCGGGGTCTGGTTCAGGACCGTGACCTGTTCCCGTTCGAGCAGGCGCAGGAACTGCTGCGGGGATCGGGCCGTGTCGTGGTCGACGACGACGA
Source organism: Rhodococcus sp. NPDC004095 (assembly GCF_053604015.1). Taxonomy (NCBI): domain Bacteria; kingdom Bacillati; phylum Actinomycetota; class Actinomycetes; order Mycobacteriales; family Nocardiaceae; genus Rhodococcus; species Rhodococcus sp. NPDC004095. The sequence goes on along the minus strand of NZ_JBSGGS010000002.1, from coordinate 433,737 downwards.
GCCGGCCACCGTGCAGCAGCGGCCCCCACAGTTCCCAGACCGAGAAGTCGAAGGCATAGGAGTGGAACATGGTCCACACGTCCGCCGGTCCGAAGTCGAAGCTGTCGCGGGTGTTCTCGATCAGGGTCAGCACGGAACGGTGCGGGACGAGCACGCCCTTGGGGCGCCCGGTCGAGCCGGAGGTGTAGATGACGTACGCGATCGCGGCCGGGTCGAGTGGCGCGGCGCGGTCGGCGTCGGTGACGGGTGCGGGCGACATCGCGGCCAGCCGGGCCGCGACGTCCGGGGCGTCGAGCAGCACCGTCGGGACATCGCTGTCGGGCAGTCGCGCGACGTCCGCGGACACCGACAGCGTGCACACGGGGTCGGCGTCGGCGAGCATGAACGCCAGCCGGTCGGGTGGGTAGCTGACGTCGAGCGGCAGGTATCCGGCGCCGGACTTGATCACCGCGAGCAGCGCTACGACCAGGTCGGTGGTACGCGGAAGCGCGACCGCGACAAGCCGTTCCGGTCCCGCGCCGCGCTCGGTCAGCAGGCGGGCGAGCCGGTTGGCGCGGGCGTCGAGTTCCGCGTACGTGAGGGTGGTGTCCGCGAAGGTGACCGCGGTCGAATCGGGGTACGTGGCGACCGCGGACGCGAACGCGTCCGCCAGCGTGGTCTGCGGGGCGCGCCGGCCGGGGAGATTCCACTCGGTGTCGATCGCCGCGTGTTCGGCCGCGGTGCACAGGTCGAGGTCGCCGATCGGCCGATCCGGGTGACTGTTGACCGCCGTCAACAAGCGCTCGAAACGGGCGGCGAGGGTCGCGGCGGTGCGGCTGTCGAAGACGTCGGTGGCGTAGGTCAGGGCACCGGTCATCCCCGCCGGGGTGCCGTCGTCGGCGAACGTCTCGGCGAGGGTCAACTGCAGGTCGAACTTCGCCACCGGCAGATCCGGTTCGAGCGCGGTGACCGTCAGGCCGGGCAGCGTGAGGGTCGGCAGTTCGTTGTTCTGGAACTCGATCAGGACCTGGAACAGCGGGGTGTGACTGGTCGACCGGTCCGGGGCGAGGGCGTCGACGAGCACCTCGAAGGGCAGGTCGGTGTGTTCGAACGCGGCCACGTCGCGGGCCCGCACGTCGCCGATCAGATCCCGGAACGACCGTTCCGGCGGGACCGGGCTGCGCAACACCAGTGTCCCGACGAACATGCCGACCATCTCGTCCAGCGCGGCGTCGCCGCGCCCGGCGACCGGGGTGCCGATCGCGAGGTCCTCGGATCCGGTGGTCTTCGCCAGCAGCACCGCGAGCGCCGCGTGCATCGTCATGAACATCGTCGCGCCGCGGGTGCGGGCGAGGGCGGCGAGCGCCCGGTGCGTGTCGGCGTCCACGGTCAGCGGGATCCGCCCGCCGCGCAGGGTGCGCTCGGCGGGACGCGGCCGATCCGTGGGCAGCGCCAGGACCTCCGGGAGGCCGGCGAGCTCGTTCGACCAGAAGTCGAGTTGGGTGGCGTGTCGGGAGGCCGGATCGGCGGGGTCGCCGAGCAGGCCCCGCTGCCACAGTGCGAAGTCCGCGAACTGGACGGCCAGCGGCTCCCGGTCCGGCGCGACCCCCGCCGCGCGCGCGGCGTAGGCGGCCATCACGTCCCGGGCCAGCGGCGCCATCGAGAAGCCGTCCGCGCAGATGTGGTGCACGACGATCGCCAGGACGTGCTCGGTCGGCGACAGCCGGAGCAACGACACCCGGATCGGGACCCCGGCGGTGACGTCGAATCCCGCGCCGACGAATTCCGCGAGGCGGGTGGGCAACTCGGCCTCGGAGACGGTCTCGACCGACAGGTTGGTCGACTCGTCCGCGGTCAGGACCACCTGCTCCGGTTCCCGGTCCGCACCGAGCGGGAACACGGTGCGCAGCGACTCGTGCCTGGTCTGCACGTCACGGAGCGCGGCGGCCAGCGCATCGACGTCGAGGTCGCCGCTCAGGCGCACCGCGAGGGGGATGTTGTAGGCCGGCGACGCGGTGTCGAACTGGTTGAGGAACCACATCCGCTGTTGGGCCGGCGAGAGCGGCAGCCTCGCCGGGCGCGGGCCGGCGACCAGGGGCGGCCGGTCCGGTCCGGTGCCGGTGTCGGCGACCAGCTGTGCGACCTCCCGCACCGTCCGTGCCTCGAACAGGGCGCGCACCCCGACGGTCGCGCCGAGGGTGGCACCGAGCCGGGCGGCGACCCTGGTCGCGATCAGCGAGTTGCCGCCGAGGTCGAAGAAGTCGTCCTCGGCGCCGACCCGCTCCAGGCCGAGGACGTCGGCGTAGACGTCCGCGACGGTCTGTTCGATCGGATTCGACGGCGGAACATACTGTGCCGAAACGAACTCGGGCTCCGGGAGGGCCGAGCGGTCCAGTTTGCCGACCGGGGTCAGCGGGATCTCGTCGAGGAAGGTCACGGATTCGGGGACCATGTGTGCGGGCAGGCGGCCCCGGACGAACTCACGGATCTCGGTCGCCGCCGGTCGCGGCCCGGGGGTCGTCACGTAGGTGGCGAGATGGGTGTCCTCGCCCGTCCTGCGGGCGACGGTCACCGCGAAGTCGACATCCGGGTGGGCGGCGACGGCGGAGTCGATCTCGCCGAGCTCGATGCGGAAGCCGCGGATCTTGACCTGGAAGTCGGCGCGGCCCAGGTAGTCGAGCTCGAGCGTGGTCGCGCCGGTCGTCGTGCTCGTGTGCTCCGTCCACCGCACCAGATCCCCGGTCCGGTACATCCGCTCCCCGGGCTCGCCGTACGGGTTGGCGACGAACCGGCCTGCGGTGAAGCCGGGACGATCGTGGTAGCCGCGGGCCAGGCCGGGACCGCACAGGTACAGCTCACCGGGTACCCCGAGCGGGACCGGCTGCAGCCGGGTGCCGAGCACCACCTCGGAGACCCCGAGCACGGGCCCCCCGATCCCGACCGGCTCCCCCGCAACCAGCGGCTCGCTCATGTCGGCCATGATCGTCGCCTCGGTCGGCCCGTAACCGTCGAAGAACCGGCGGCCGTCCAACGCGGCCCACTTGGCGGCCAGTTCCGGTGGGCAGGCCTCGCCGCCGACCATCACGGTCGTGAACTCGTCCAGGCCGGTCGGGTCGACGGTCTCCAGGCCGGCGACGTTCACGTACGAGTGGGTGACGTGCTGGCGGGCGATCACGTCGGCGAGTTCGATTCCGCCGTACACGGTCGGCGGGACGATCACCATCGTGGCGCCGGGACCGAAGGCGAGCAGGTAGTCGTAGACCGCGCCGTCGAAACTCGGGGACGCGAAGTGCATGGTGCGGCTGCCGGGAGTCGCGCGCATCCGCTGCTGCAGTTCGTGGGTGAAGTTGTCGAGGCCGCGGTGCGGGACCACCACCCCCTTGGGGGTGCCCGTCGATCCGGACGTGTAGATCACGTAGGAGGCGTGGTCGAGGCGCAGGGGCGCCCGGCGGTCGGCGTCGCTGACCGGTGCCGCGGAGACGGAGGCGAGCAGATCGGCGGCGTCCGGTCCGTCGAGGACCAGCCAGATCACCTGGTCGGGCAGCCGGTCCACGGTCGCCGCGTCCGTGATGCCGAGTACCGCACCGGAATCGGCGAGCATGTGCGCGACCCGCTCGGGTGGGTAGTTCGGATCGGCCGGCATGAACGCGGCCCCGGACTTGGCGATCGCCCACATCGCGGTCACCGACTCCACCGAGCGGGCCAGGCACAGCGCGACGGAGGTGTCGGGTCCGGCGCCGCGGGCGATCAGCAGCCGCGCCAACCGGTTCGACGTCTCGTCGAGCTCCCGGTAGGTGACCGAGCGGTCGCCGGTCGCGGGATCGGCCGGCGGCGCGATGAGCGCGACCGCGTCCGGGTCCTGCGCGGCCGCGTCCGAGAGGATCTGCGGGAGTGTTCGCCGGTGATCGGCCGGGAGGCCCCGGGCGGGGACCAGGTCGGTGTGCTCCCGGTCGGTGAGCAGACGCAGCCGGGACAGCGGCAGATCCGGGGTCTCGGCGAGGGCGGTCAGCGCGAGGGCCATGCGGTGCCCGAACTGTTCGACCTGCTCCCGGTCGAACAGTTCCGGGAAGTACTCCAGCTTCAGGGTGAGGGTGTCGTCGTCGGTGACGACCAACGCCAGCGGGTAGTGCGCGGTGTTCGCGTTGTCGTGGACGCCGGTGACGTGCATCCCCGCGATGTCGGTGTCCGCGGTCAGCGCGTCCCGGTCGATCGGATAGGACTCGAACACGGTCAGGGTGTCGAACACGGCGCCGGCGCCGGCGCCGGCCTGGATGTCGGAGAGGCCGACGTGTTGGTGGTCGAGCAGCGTCGCCTGCTCAGACTGCAACCGGACGAGGAGGTCGAGAAGCGTCTCGTGCGGGTCCAGGGTCACCCGCACCGGCAGCGTGTTGATGAACAGCCCGACCATCGTCTCGATGCCCGGCACCTGCGGGGGACGTCCGGCCACGGTGCCGCCGAACGTCACGTCGTCGCGACCGGTCAACTCCCCCAACAGGATTCCCCATGCCGCGCGGATCATGGTGGAAATGGTGGTGCCGCGGCCACGGGCCAGTGTCCGCAACGCGTCCGCGGTGTCGGTGTCGAGGGCGACCCGCACCTCGTGCGAGGTCGGCCCGGTCGGTCGACCGTGACCGAGCAGGGTGGCGTCCGTCGCCCCGGCCAGCGCCCGCTGCCATTCGTGCAATGACTCCTCGGCCGGGCGCCGCGCCATCCAGCCGAGGTAGTCGCGGTACGGCCGCACCGGCGGCAGGATGTCGTCCTCGCCGTCGGTCGCGTACAGGGTCAGCAGATCCCGCAGGACCAGGGGCATCGACCAGCCGTCGAGCAGGATGTGGTGATTCGTCAGCACGATGCGCTGTTCGTCCGGCCCGGTGCGGATCGCCGTCATCCGCAGCAACGGCGCGGTGTCCATCTCGAATCCGCGGGCCCGATCCTCCGCCATCAGCCGGTCCAGAGCCCGGCCGCGGTCCGCGGCGGGCAGTCCGGTGAGGTCGACTTCGGTCCAGGGCAGCTCGACGTGGCGGTGCACGATCTGCAGCGCGCGGCCGGTGTCGTCGGCGGCGAACGCGGTGCGCAGATTCGGGTGGCGGTCGAGCAGCGCCTGGCCCGCACGCCGCATCCGCACCGGGTCGGCGCCGAGCACCTCGAGCGTCAACTGCACCGTGTACGAGTCGACGGGCTTGTCCCCCTCCACGTCAGGGGTGCCGGCCGCCACTGCGTGGTACAGCAGGCCGGACTGCAACGGCGACAGGGACCAGATGTCCTGCAGATCGGGGTATCGCGACTCGAGTCCGTCGATCGCCGTCTGGCTCAGGTCCACCAGATCGAGGTCGGACGGGGTCAGCCCGCCCGCGCCGGGCGCGTCCACGTGGGCGGCGAGCGCGGTCAGCGCAGAGGTCCACAGGCCGGCGATCTCCCGGACGTCCGCGGCGTCCAGGACACCCGACGCGTACGCCCACGTGGCCCGCAGCACCGGCCGGCCGTCGACCTGTGTGGTCACCGCGTTGATGTCGAGCGCCGACGCGACCGGCAGGTCGTGGTCCTGGGCTCGCTCCATGTCCACGTCCGCGGTGGGGGCCCAGCCCGTCTCCGCGCCCTCGTCGGTGAGGTCGGTCGCGAATCGGCCCAGGTAGTTGAACGCGACCTGCGGTGCGGGCTGCCCGGCCAGTTCCGCGCCGCCCTCCGGGTCGAGGTACCGCAGCAACCCGTAGCCGATGCCGTTGTCGGGGACCGCGAGCAGCTGCTCCTTGACGGCCTTGATCGCGGCACCGGTCGCGGCGCCGCCGGTGAACGCGGCGTCGAGGTCGATGTCGGGCAGGCGCAGTCGCAGCGGGTGGATCGTGGTGAACCAGCCGACCGTCCGCGACAGATCCGCGCGACTCTCGTGGGCGTCCTGTACTCCTCGGGCATCCGGTGCCGTGACGATCTGGTCCTCGCGACCGTGCCCCTCGAGCGCGACCAGGGTGCCGCCGTCGACGGTGCGGCCATGGCCGCGGTGCCACCGGGTCAGGGCCATGGCGAGTGCGGTGAGCAGTCCGTCGGTGACGCCGCCCCGGTACGTCTCGGGGACGGCGGTCAGGATCGCGGCGCTGACGTCGGCGGGCAGTTCGACGGTCAGTCGCGCCACGGTGGACTCGACGTCGACGTCGGGGTCCAGCGGCCGCGACCCGAGCAGCGGGTCCGGGCCGGTGGACATCCCGCGCCACATCGCGAGCTCGTCGCGGCGTTCGGCGGCGGCGTCGACGAGGGCATGGGCCCACCGGCGCATCGAGGTGCCGACCGGGGGCAGCGTCGCCGTCTGCCCCGCCGCGACGTGCGCCCAGGCGATCGCCAGGTCCGGGACCAGCACCCGCCAGGAGACACCGTCGACCGCCAGGTGGTGGACCACGACCAGCAACCTGCCGTCCCCGGTCGTGGAGTCGAGCCACACCACCTGCAGCATGACGCCGCCGAGCGGGTCGAGGCGGTCCTGCGCCGCGTCGAGTGCGTCGAGCGCCTCGGACGCGTACTCCGGCGTGCCCGGCGCCGCCTGGACCGCGACCCGCCGGACACACCCGGCGGCGTCGACGGCGCCGACGGGCCGAACCTCCATCACCGCACCACCAGTGGCGGCGGTGGTGCCGCCCGATGCTGCGGCGCCGTCGATCCGCAGCCGCGCCCGAAGCATGTCGTGCCGGTCGAGGACCGCCTGGACGGTCGCCACCAGCGGCGCGAGCGAGGTCAGATCGTGCGGCGCGCGGAGCAGCGTGGCCTGCGACATCCGGTCGAAGCGCCGTCCCCCACCGACCTCCCCGACGCTGGCGCGCTCGAGCAGCCAGCGCACGATCGGGGTCGCCGGCATGTCGCCGACCCCTCCGCCGGGCAGTTCCTCGAGGACCTGCGGACCGGTGTCCCCGGCCTGGGCGACCGCCGCGAGCGCGGCCACGGTCCGGTGCTCGAACACCTGCCGCGGGGACAGGTGGACGCCGGACTCCTTGGCCCGCGCCACCAGCTGGATCGACATGATGCTGTCGCCGCCGAGCGCGAAGAACGAGTCGTCGACCCCGACCTCCCCGACACCAAGCACCTCGGCGTACAGCTCGGCGAGGACCGTCTCGGTGTGCCCGGTGGGGGCGCGCCGGGTACCGGCGCGCGGGGTGAAGTCCGGTTCGGGCAGTCCCTTGCGGTCGAGCTTGCCGACCGGGGTGACGGGCAGGTCGTCGAGCACCACCAGCGCGGCGGGCACCATGTGGGGCGCGAGCAGCGTATTGGCGAACGCGAGGACCTCGGCGCTGTCGACGGTGGCACCGATGTGGGGCACCACGTAACCGACCAGCCGGGGTCGGCCGGCGCTGTCCTGGTGCGTGGTGACGACGGCCCGGGCCACCGCGTCGTGGCGCATCAGCGCGGACTCGATCTCGCCGAGCTCGATCCGGAAGCCGCGGATCTTGACCTGGAAGTCGCTGCGCCCCAAGTACTCCAGCTCCACCCCCGCGACGTCCCCCGGCGCTCCGCTCGTCAGGGTGCCATCCCCCGTCGCTGCGCTCGTCAGGGTCCAGCGCACGAGGTCGCCGGTGCGGTACATGCGGCCGCCGGTGAACGGGTCGGCGACGAACCGTTCCGCGGTGGTGCCGGGACGGTTCCGGTAACCACGCGTCACGGACGGCCCGGTGACGTACAGCTCGCCGGTGACCCCGACCGGGACCGGGTGGAGGCGGTCGTCGAGGACGACGGCCGCGCTGCCCAGCGGGGGTCGCCCGATCGTGACCGGCCGCTCCGCGTCCATCGGCCCGGACACCGCGGCGACGACGGTCGTCTCGGTGGGACCGTAGGCGTTGTACATCGACCGGCCCGGTCGCGCCCACTGGCGGACCAGCTCCGGTGGGCAGGTGTCGCCGCCGGTGACCACGCACCGCAGATCCGGCAGCGCGTCCGCGTCGACGGAGGCGAGCGCTGCCGGGGTGACGAACCCGTGCGTGACCCGCTGCCGCCGCAGCAGCTCGGTCAGTTCGTCGCCACCGAGCATCCCGGCCGGCGCGATCACCATGGTCGCGCCGGCGCCGACGGCGAAGAACAGTTCCAGGATCGACGCGTCGAAACTCGGCGAGGAGAAGTGCAGGGTCCGCGACGCGGCCGTGACCCCGTAGCGCGCCCGCACGTCCTCGGCGAAGCCGGCCAGTCCGCGGTGCGTGACGATGACACCCTTGGGGACACCGGTGGATCCCGACGTGTAGATCAGGTAGGCACAGTGGTCGAGGAGCAGCGGCCCGGTGCGATCGGCGTCGGTCACCGCGTCCCCCGGCAGTGCGGCGATCGACGCCTCCGTTTCAGGGGCGTCGAGGACGACGGGGGTGACGCCGTCGGGCACGATGTGCCGGTGTTCGGCGAGGGTGACGGTCCACGCGGCGCCGGAGTCCTCGAGCATGTGCAGGATCCGGTCCTGCGGGTAGTGCGGATCGACGGGCACGAACGCGGCACCGGTCTTCGCGACCGCCCACACGGTGAGGACGGAGCGCAGTGAGCGCGGCACCGCCACCGCGACCACCGTCTCGGGCCCGGCGCCGAGGCCGATCAGCCTGCGGGCCAAGCGGTTCGACGACTCGTCCAGGTCGCGATAGGTCAGTGCGTCGGGACCGTCGACGACGGCGATGCCGTCCGGGTTGCCCGCCGCGGCCGCGATGAGCAGCTCGGGCAGGGTGCGCAGCGGGACGGTACCGGGTCCCCACACCGGGGCGAGGGCGTGGGCGGTGTCGGAATCGAGGACGGCGACATCGCCGACGGGCGTGTCGGGATCGGCGGTCACCGCGTCGAGGATGCGCACCAGTCGCCGCCCGAACTCGTCGATGGTCGCGGGGTCGAAAAGGTCGGCGGCGTAGGTGAACCCGGCGTCGATGCCGGCCGGGGAGCCGTCGCCGTGGAACCGTTCCGTGCAGGTCAGCTGCAGGTCGAAGTTCGCGGTCGCGACGCCGAGGTCCAGTGCCGAGACGGTCAGGCCGGGCAGCTCGAGACGCGGCCGTTCGTTGTTGCGGAACTCGAACATCACCTGGAACAGCGGCGAGTGGGCGGTGCTGCGTTCCGGGGCGAGGGCCTCGACCAGCCGCTCGAACGGCAGATCCGACTGGTGGAACGCCTCCAGGTCGCGGTCGCGGACGGCGGCGAGAAGGTCGGTGAACGAGCGCTCCGCGGGTACCTCGGTGCGCAGTACCAGGGTGTTGACGAACATTCCGACCATGTCGTCGAGTTCGGGTTCGCCGCGCCCCGCGATCGGGGTGCCGACCGCGATGTCGTCGGTCCCGGACGACCGGGCCAGCAACACCGCCAGGACGGCGTGCATCGCCATGAACACGGTGGTGCCGCGGTCCCGGGCGATCGCGATCAACCGCCGATGCAGGTCCGCGTCGATGTCGAAGGTCGACGCGGCACCGCGCAGGGACTGGGTCGCAGGCCGGGGCCGGTCGGTCGGTAGCGGCAACAGGTCCGGCAACTCGTCGAGCGTGGTGGTCCAGTGGTCGAGTTGCCGCGCCATCAGCGACTCCGGGTCGGCGGGATCGCCGAGGACCCGCTGCTGCCACGACGCGAAATCGGCGTACTGCACCGGCAGCGGGGCCCACTGTGGGACCTGCCCGGTGGTGCGGGCGCCGTACGCGCCCATCACGTCCCGGGCCAGCGGCGCCATCGAGAAGCCATCGGCGCAGATGTGGTGCACCACGATCACGAGCACGTGCCGGTCGCCGGCGACGCGCAGCAACCGGGCCCGCAGCGGCGCGGCGGTGGTGACGTCGAACCCGGTGTCGGTCAGAGCGGTGATCCGCTCCGGCAGTTCGGATTCGCTGATCGGGACCGGAGTCAGGTCCGGGGCCACCGCGGCGGTGGGCAGGATGTCCTGGGTCGGCTCGGCGCCGACCAGCGGGAACCTGGTGCGCAGGGACTCGTGCCGATCGAGCACGTCCGCCACCGCCGTCTGCAGGGCGGGGACGTCGAGAGTGCCGTCCAGCCGGATCGCCATGGCGATGTTGTAGGCCGGGGACGTGGTGTCGAACTGGTTGACGAACCACATCCGCTTCTGCGCCAGCGCGACGGGAATCGGGTCGGGGCGCGCCTCCGGTCGCAGCGGCGGCCGGTCCGCGGCGGCCGCGGTCGCCGACTCGACGCGCAGTGCCAGGGTGGCCACCGTCGGCGCGTCGAACACCTCGCGGACGCCGACATGGGCGCCGAGCGCCCCGTTGGCGCGGGCCACCAGCCGAGCAGCGATGAGCGAGTTGCCGCCGAGGTCGAAGAAGTTGTCGTGCACGCCGACGCGGGGTATCTCGAGCAGGTCGGAGACGATCGAGCAGAGAATCTCCTCCACCGGGTTGCGGGGTGCGACGAACTCCGCCGACGCGACCAGGAACTCGGGCTCGGGCAGCGCCCGGCGATCGAGCTTGCCGGACGGGCCGAGCGGGAACTCGTCGAGGACCAGGATCTGCGCCGGCACCATGTACGCGGCCAGTTCGGTGGCCGCGTGCGTCCGGACCGCGGCCGGGTCCACCGCGGCGCCCGGTGCACCGATCACGTACCCGACCAGCGAATCCCCGGTGATGTCGTCGTGATGGGTGACGACCACGGCCTGCGCGACGCCCGGAGCCGCCAGCAGCGCGGCCTCGACCTCGCCGAGCTCGATCCGCTGCCCACGCAACTTGACCTGGAAGTCGCTGCGGCCCACGTACTCCAGTGCCCCGATGCTCGGCCGGCCCGGCGCCCGACTCGGGTGTTCGAGCCAGCGCACCACGTCACCGGTGCGGTACATCCGGCTGCCGGGTTCGCCGCTGAACGGGTCCGCGACGAACCGGTCCGCGGTCAGGTCGGGGCGCCCGACGTAGCCGCGCGCGATCTGCGCGCCCGCGAGGTACAACTCGCCCCGCACGCCCACCGGAACCGGGTGCAGGCGCGAATCCAGCACGTACAGGCGGGTGTTCCACACCGGGGCACCGATCGGCACCGTGTGGACGTCGGCGTCGGAGGTCTCCCAGGCGGTCACGTCCACCGCGGCCTCCGTCGGGCCGTAGAGGTTGTGCAGCGCGGCGGTGCAGAAGCGGCGGAACGTCTCCGCGGTGGACGGGGGCAGCGCCTCGCCGCTGCAGAACACCCGGCGCAACCCCGTGCAGTCGTCGGGGCGGGCGGCGGACAGGAAGGTCGCGAGCATCGACGGCACGAAGTGGACGGTGGTCACGTGCTCGGCGGCGATGACGCGGGACAGGTAGTCCGGGTCGCGGTGGCCGTCCGGGGCGGCGAGGACCAGCCGCGCCCCGGTCTGCAACGGCCAGAACAGTTCCCACACCGACACGTCGAACGTGACCGGGGTCTTCTGCAGCACCACGTCGGTGCCGTCGAGCGGATAGGTGTCCTGCATCCACCGCAGTCGGTTGACGATGGCGCGGTGGGTGACCGCCACACCCTTCGGGGTGCCGGTCGACCCGGAGGTGTAGATGACGTACGCGGTCGAATCGGGATGCGGCAGCGGCAGCGGGGCGCCGCCGGAGCCGGACAGCTCGACCACGTCGAGGTCCAGTAGGTCGATGTCCTCGGGCAGCAGTGCCCGGTGCACGCCGGTGCTGAGCACGCACACCGGGGCCGCGCTGTCGAGGACGTGCCGGACCCGGGCCGGTGGATGATCCGGGTCCAGCGGCACGTAGGCGGCACCGGCCCGGATCACTGCGTAGATGGCGACCAGCAGTTCCGGGGACCGGCGCAGCGCCACCGCCACCCGAGACTCCGGGCCGACTCCGCGGGCGATCAGGATCCGTGCGAGTGCGTCGACCCGTTCCGCGAACTCGCCGTACGTCCAGGTCCGGTCGCCGGATACGAGCGCGACCGCGTCGGGGGTGCGGGCCACCTGCTCACGGAACAGCCCGGTGAGCGTGGCCTCGCCGTCGAGCGCGACGACGGTCTCGTTCCAGTCCTGCACGACGCGCCGGCGCTCGTCCTCCCCGACGATGGACAGATCACCGACCAGGGCCGCCGGATCGGCCGTGATCTCCTCGAGCACGCGGACGAAACGATCGATCATCGCCGACATCGTGGTGTGGTCGAAAAGGTCTCGGGCGTAGGCGAACTGGGTGTCCAACGGGCCGGGGTCGCCGGCCTTGTCGGTGTGTTCGGTGGCGATCACCTGCAGGTCGAACTTCGCGGTTCCGGTGTCGACGTCCCGGACGTCCGCGGTGACGCCGGGCAGTTCGAGATGGGCGTCGACCGCACCCTGGAGCACCAGCATCACCTGGAACAGCGGGGAGTGCGCGGTCGTCCGGGTCGGGTGCATGGCGTCGACGAGCACCTCGAACGGCAGGTCGGTACGGCTCATCGCCGCGAGGTCGTCGCCCCGGACCCGGTCGAGCAGGGTGGCGAACGGTTCGCCGGGATCGATCCGGGTCCGCAGCACCAGGGTGCCGACGAACATGCCGACGAGGTCGTCGAGGCCGGCCTCGCCGCGACCCGACACCGGGGATCCGATCGAGATGTCCGATTCGCCGCTCGACCGGGCCAGCAGCACCGCCAGTGCCGCGTGCAGCACCATGAACAGGCTGGTGCCGTGAGCGTGGGCGAGATCGAGCAGTCGCCGGTGCAGATCGGGCTCGAGGGTCACGTCGACGGTGCCGCCGCGCATCGACGCCCGCGCCGGCCGCGGCCGGTCGGCGGGCAGTGCCAGCACCTCGGGCGCGCCGTCGAGGGCCGTCGTCCAGTACTGCAGCTGCCGGGACATCAGGCTGTCCGGGTCGTCCGCGGACCCGAGGAGGTCGCGTTGCCACAGCGCGTAGTCCGAGTACTGCACGGTCAGCGGCGCCCAGGCGGGTGGTGCACCCGCGACCCGGGCGGCGTACGCGGTCAGCAGGTCACGGGCCAGCGGGCCCATCGACAGCCCGTCCGCGGCGATGTGGTGCACCACCAGCACCAGGACGTGGGTGGTGGGCTCGATGCGCAGCAGGGTGGCGCGCAGCGCGGTGCTCGCGGTGACGTCGAAGCCCTCCGTCGCCAGTGCCCGCACCCGCGGCCGCAACTGGTCGACGGGGACATCCACCGGGGTCAGGTCGAGTGCCGACTCGGCGGCAAGGAGCACCCGCTGCACGGGTCCGGTGGGAGTGTTCGGGAACACGGTGCGCAGCGTCTCGTGCCGCGCGATCACGTCGCTGAGCGCGGCGGCCAGTGCGTCCACGTCGAGATCCCCGGACAGCCGCACCGCGATCGGGATGTTGTAGACCGCCGAGGTGGTGTCGAGCTGGTTGACCACCCACATGCGCTGCTGGGCCATCGACACCGGAACCGGACCACCGAAGGAACGAACCGTCAGCGGCGGGCGGGACGGGACCGGGACGGCCGCGCCGGCGCCGGCCGTGAGTGCAGAGGCGGCCTCGTCGGCACGGTCGGCGAGCATCGCGACGGTCGGCGCCTCGAACAGGTCGAGCACGCCGAGGGACGTGCCGAGGGCGGCGTTGGTCCGTGCGATCACCCGCGTCGCGATCAGGGAGTCGCCGCCGAGATCGAAGAAGCTGTCGTCGGCACCGACGCGGGGGTTTGTCAGGACGTCGGCGAACACCGCCGCGATCCGGGCCTCCGTGTCGGTGCCCGGTTCCCGGTACTCGGTTGCGGACGCGTCGAACCGCGGCTGCGGCAGCGCCTTCCGGTCCACCTTGCCCGCCGGGGTCAGCGGCACCCGGTCGAGGACTACGATCGTCGCCGGCACCATGTGCGCCGGCAACGACTCGGCGGCCCTGGCCAGCAGTTCCGGTTCCCGGACGGTGGCCCCGTCGACGGGCAGGACGTAGCCGACCAGGGCGACATCCCCGGACGACCGGACGTACCCGGTGGTGACCGCGAACGCGACCGACGGGTCGGCGCGCAGCACCGAGTCGATCTCGCCGAGCTCGATCCGGAAGCCGCGGATCTTGATCTGGAAGTCGCTGCGGCCCAGGTACTCCAGCTCCCCCGCGTCGGTCCACCGGACCAGGTCGCCGGTCCGGTACATCCGGCCCCCCGTGAACGGGTCGGCGACGAACCGTTCGGCGGTCACCCCGGGCCGGTTCCGGTAGCCCCGTGCCAGGCTGGGGCCGGTGACGTACAGCTCGCCGATCGCGCCCACCGGGACCGGGCGCAGGCGGTCGTCCAGGACCATCGAGCCGCTGCCCCTGGACGGACCGCCGATGGTCACCGGGAGCCGCGGATCCAGGGGTGCACTGATCCCGGCGACGACGGTGGACTCGGTGGGGCCGTACGCGTTGAACATTCGGCGCCCGGTGTCGTCCTCCGGGGCGGTGCCGACCCACTGCCGGACGAGTTCCGGCGGGCACACGTCGCCGCCGGTGATCACGCAGGTGAGGTCGTCGAGCCCCGCCGGGTCGACGGACGCCAGCGCGGCCGGGGTGACGAACGCGTGCGTGACCCGCTGCCGCCGCAACAGGTCGGCCAGTTCGGTGCCACCGAAGATCCCGGGCGGCGCGATCACCATCGTCGCCCCGACGTCGACGGCAAGCAGCAGTTCCAGGATCGACGCGTCGAAGCTGGGCGACGAGAAGTGCAGGGTGCGGGCACGGGGCGTGACCCCGAAGCGTTCCCGCATCTCCGCGGCGAAGTTCGCCAGACCGCGGTGGCCGACCACAACGCCCTTCGGCACCCCGGTCGAACCGGACGTGTAGATCAGGTAGGCGGCGTCGTCGAGGTGCGGCTCGTGGACCGGGACGTACCCGCTGCCCGACACCAGGTCGAATTCGTCGACGGCGAGCCACTCGACGAGGTCCGGGATCTGGTGCCGATGGGCCCGCGTGGTCAGGCCGAAGGCCGCGCCGGAGTCGGTCAGCATGTGTTCGATGCGGTCCGCCGGATAGTTCGGATCGACAGGGACGAACGCGGCGCCCGTCTTCGCGACCGCCCACACCGCCGTCACCGATTCGATCGATCGCGCAATCGACAGGGCCACAACGGAGTCCGGACCGACACCGCGCGCGGCGAGCAGCGAGGCGAGGAGGCCGGACCGCGAGTCGAGCTCCCGGTACGTCAGGGTGCGGTCGCCGTCGACGACGGCATCCGTGTCCGGTCCCGCGGTGACCGCGTCCGCCAGGATGCGGTCCAGCGTGCGGGGCGGCACCGGCGGCGGCCCCCACACCGGGGTCAGGGCCTGCGTCTCCGTCGGCGACATCACCGGCACGTCCCCGCAAGCCAGGTCCGGGCGGTCGAGGATTGCGGTCAGCACCTGTTCGAGGCGGGCGACCAGGACGGCGACGGCCTCCGGACCGAACACGTCGTTGGCGTGGTCCACGACCAGCGCGGGCGACCGGCCGGATCCGGCGTCGGGGAACTGCAGTACGAGGTCGGCGCCGCCCGGATGGGAGTCGGGATCGATGCCCGGCGCGGAGATCGCGACGGGGAGGAAGGGAATCGTCAGGGATTCGGCGAGGCGGGCCAGCGGCGTTCGGGAATGGGCGGCGGCGCGGCGCTCGCGGTCGAACACGGCGCGGGCGAGGTCGGAGAACGGTGTGGCGGGGTCGAGCGCGGTGCGGATCGGGAAGAGGGCGTCCGGGGGCTTGTCCGCGGCATGCGCGACGGCCGTGGCGATCGCGAAGTCGTCGGCACCGGTGAGGCGGCCGATCAGCACCGCGACGGCGGCGTGCAGCAGCGCCGCATCGTCCACCCCGAGGCCGGTGGCGACCGGGTGGACCCTGGCCCACAGGTCGGGATCCAGCTCGAATTCGGTTGTGGTGTAACCGGGTTGGCGGCGTTCGTGACGAGCGCCGGGCAGGCTGGGTTCGGCGGGGAGGCCGGCCAGTTCGGCGCGCCAGAAGTCGAGCGCGGCGGACGCGCGCAGGTTCTCCTCGCCGAGAGCGGCGGACTCGCCGTGCACTTCGGTGACGGGGGTGTCCTGCCCGGCGGCGAGGAACTCCTCCGCCAGGGCGAGGAACCGGTCGTGGTGATCGCGGAGCTCGTCGGCCCCGTATCGGTTCGGGTTGCCGCGGAAGTCGACGAGAGTACGGGCGGGAGACCCGCTCTGGTAGATGTTCACCAGCAGGTCCTGCACGGGCCCGGAGGTGACGATGTGGTACTCCCCCACCACCGAACCCAGCGTGATCTCCTGCCGGAACAGCATCACGTTGACCATCGGCCCCGACAACCCCTGACGGGCGCCGGTCAGTCCGGCGTCACGGCGGATGTCCTCGATGCTGCACCGCTGGTGACGCAGTGCGCCCATCAGTTCCAGCTGCACCCGCTGGACGAGCGAGCCGACGGTGTCGTCCGCGGCAACGGTGATGTTCAGCGGCGCAACGTTGACGAGCATGCCACCCGACCGCTGCAGCGGCGCGGTGGTGCGCGCGGACACCGGCAGGTTGACGAGCACGTCGTGCCGACCGGTCATCCTGGACAGGTAGCAGGCGAACGCCGCGATGAGCACCGCCGCGGACGTCCCGCCGAACAGGTCGTCGGACGATCCGAGCCGCGCGAGGGCGGCGGGCGTCAGGGCGGCACTCTCGAGCCGGCTGCGGGCGGAAACCGGGCCCTCACGCTGGGCGAGGGTGGACCCCGATTCGATACCCCTGATGTGTTCGGCCCAGTACTCACGGTCGGCCGTGAAGCGGCTCGACTCACGGTACTTGAGGTCCAGGTCGTACACCTTGCGTAGGTCCAACGCCCGACTCGGGTCGGGTTCGACGCCCTTCGCGGCCGCGGTGTACAGCGCGGCGATCCGGTTGACCATCGTCATGCCGCTGTAGCCGTCCAGTGCGACATGATGAATTCTGGTGTACCACAGGTAATCTCGATCGCCCACCTGGAGAATCGTCATCTCCACCAGGCGATCTCGGGTGAGTCGGATCGGCGTCACGTAGTCGGTGTCGATCCAGGCGTGCGCCGCCGCCATCGGATCCCGTTCGCCACGGAAGTCGAAGAAGCCGACACTCGAGTCGATCGACGGGTCCACGATCTGGCGGGGTTCGCCGTCGATCTCGACGAGGGTCAGGAACGGCGACTGGAACTCGTGCGCGGCCGTGACGGCGGCCTCCCGCAGCAGCGGGATGTCGATTTCGCCGTGCAGCTCGACGTACTGCGCGATGAACGTCGGCACGGTCGGGTTGAGCTGCTGCGAGAACCACATCGTCCGCTGTACGGCAGACAGCGGAAATGAACCGGACGACCCGGTCTGGTCGAGTGGTTCGGTTCCTTCGGTGTGGGGATCCCGCGTACGTGGTGCGTCTGGGCCGGGATCAACAGAGGAAGAATCCTTCATCGTAATCCTCACGCAAAGGGACAGTTGCGGTGCTGTTTCGGCGTGTTCTCAACGATTCGGCGTTGTGTTCAGCGTAATGGGCGCCTCTGCCTGCCGTCTGTGGATTTGTGCGTCTGTCGTTTAGTCGAGACCACGCCCGAGGGCGTTACCTGGTTCGATCTTTCTACAGGCGACGAAAAGATGGAAGGGTCAACGCAGACGTTCGGCGTCTCGGGCCAGCTTGACCAGCGTGTCGCACAGGGTCGCGATCTCGTCCGCTCCCGCTCCCTCCGCGGCCGCGGTGGCCACGTCCTCGGCAGCGCAGCGCACCTCGAACATCCGGTCCATCGCGGCCTCCGCCTCCGCGGCGGTGAGGATCGTGGAGTCCGGCGCGATCGTGGTGCCCTTGACCGCGCTTCGCTGTTCGTACGCGCGCTGCCGACAGGACTGCCGGCAGTAGCGGCGTCGGCGGCCGACCCCGGCGTCGGGAACCTCCCGACCACACCACATGCAGGACTCGAGTCGGCGGGTGGGGCTGGGCACGACCTCACCCTACTAGGAGGTAAGCAAGTGGGCGGCACGCGAGCGTGCGGCGAGCGAGCCCGGTGCCCGTCGCTGCGGCAGTTCATGGTGGCTCCGGTGGATCGTGGAGTTGCTGACACGGTCGAGAGTTCCGGATTCCCGCACGGCCGGGGAGTCACCCTAGGGGTGAGATCGCCACACCCCCACCGGTAGAATGGCGTGGTTGCTTCTGCGCTCGGCGCGGGAACCATTCGGGAGTACGTGTCGTTGTAGAGAGTGAACGCCTGGTCCGCCGGGCGTGCTCGCGTGACGACCGAGGAGAGGAATCACCACCATGGCAGATCGCGTACTTCGAGGGAGCCGCCTCGGTGCGGTGAGCTACGAGACGGACCGTGATCACGATCTCGCGCCCCGACGGATCGCCCGGTATCGCTGTGACAACGGCGAGGAGTTCGACGTTCCGTTCGCCGACGAGGCCGAGATCCCCGGTACCTGGCTGTGCAAGAACGGCCTCGAGGGCACGCTCCTGGAGGGCGCCGCACCCGAGGTCAAGAAGGTGAAGCCGCCGCGCACCCACTGGGACATGCTGCTCGAGCGTCGCTCCGTCGAGGAGCTCGACGAGCTGCTCAAGGAGCGCCTGGAACTGCTGAAGACCAAGCGGCGCGGAGCCTAGCGGCACCGCGGCGCGGAGCCGGCGGACGCGGACAGGCGTCGGATCGACGAAAGCGCCCCGGAGGATCATCCTCCGGGGCGCTTTCGTGTCGGTACTACTTCCCGATCAGGGATCGCAGCTTGTCCCACCGGTTCTTCATGCCCCAGCCGAGGACCTTGGTGAACGCTTCGGTGATGATGTTTCCGGACATCTTCGATTCACCGAATTCGCGCTCGGTGAAGGTGATCGGCACCTCGACCATGGTGAACCCGGCCTGCAGCGCCCGCCAGCCCATGTCGATCTGGAAGCAGTAGCCGGCCGACTCGATGGCACCCAGGTCGAGGGTCTCGAGCACGACGCGACGGTAGGCGCGGTAGCCGCCGGTGATGTCCTTGATCTTCACTCCGAGCGCGAGCTGGGAGTAGATGTTGCCGCCGCGGGAGAGGATCTCCCGGCGCCGCGGCCAGTTGACGACGCTGCCGCCGGGAACGTAGCGGGAGCCGGCGACGACGTCGGCGCCCGCGTCGATCTTGTCGAGGAGGCGGTGCAGCTGCTCGGGGGCGTGGCTGCCGTCGGCGTCCATTTCCACGACGACCTGGTAGTCGCGTTCGAGGGCCCACTGGAATCCGGCGATGTATGCGGCGCCGAGCCCGTTCTTCTCGGTGCGGTGCATCACGTGGATGCGGCCGTCGGTGTCGTCGGCGGCGAGCTTGTCGGCGATGTCACCGGTGCCGTCCGGGCTGCCGTCGTCGGCGACGAGGACGTGGACGTCGGGCAGGGCCGCGTGCAGGCGGCCGATGATCAGTGCGATGTTCTCCCGCTCGTTGTAAGTCGGAATGATCACCAGCGTGTGGGAGCTCGGCTTGTCCCCTGTCGGCGTACCCGCGCTCATTCGATCCTCTCCCCCAGCCGAGGCTGGTTCTTTCCGTGAACATCCGCACCGTCCTTTGAGGGTGCGGCCGGCCGGCGCCGCCGCGCTGCCGAGTGCAGGGCTGCGGCGAGCAGGGCCAACACGGCTCCGATGCAGAGAGCGAACTCCGGAATCGGGCCGAGCCGAGTAGCCAGCGTAGTGGAGGCGCGCAGCGGCACCTGCGCCACCAGCGTCGTGGGCGTGAAAAGTGACGAAGATTCCTGCACGGTGCCGTCGGGCGCGACGATCGCGCTGACCCCGGAGGTGGCGGCGACGACGACGGCCCGGCCGTGCTCGACAGCGCGCAGTCGCGACATCGCGAGCTGCTGATACGTCATCTCGGTGTCGCCGAAGGTCGCGTTGTTGGTGGGGACCGCGATCAGCTGGGCACCGGCCCGCACCGACTGGTTCAGCGCCCGGTCGAACGCGACCTCGTAGCAGGTGGCGATGCCGATGGGAATCCCGGCCGCGTGCACGACGCCGTCGCCGGTGCCGGGCACGAAGTTACCGGCGCGGTCGGCGTACTCGGAGAAGTGCCGGAAGAAGTCGCGGTACGGCAGGTATTCGCCGAACGGCTGGATGATCTTCTTGTCGTGCTGGTCGCCGGGGCCGGTGGTCGGGTCCCAGGCGATGACCGAGTTGGTGGTGGTGCCGTCGCCCCTGACAAGGACGGTGCCGACGAGGATCGGTGCGCCGACGGCGCGGGCGGCGGCGGTGATCGCGGCGGCCGCGTCGGCGTTGCGGTAGGGGTCGATGTCGGAGGCGTTCTCCGGCCAGATCACGATGTCCGGTCGCGGGGTGCTGCCCGCGTCGATGTCGGTGGCGAGGTCGAGGGTCTGGCGGACGTGATTGTCGAGGACGGCACGGCGCTGGGCATTGAAGTCGAGGCCCAGGCGCGGGACGCCGCCCTGGATCGCGGCGACGGTGATCGTGCCGCTCGCGGTGAGATCGCTGTCGGCGGAGTCCGCTCCGGGCAGGGTCGGCCACAGGGCGGCGGCGAGGACGGGCGCGACCAGGGTCAGCGCGGCTGCGGACACCCACCGCCGGGGGGTACCGGTCAGACCCGTCACCAGGGCGGCGAGACCGGCGCCGGTCAACGCGACCGCGAAACCGACCAGCGGCGAGCCGCCGACGCTCGCGAGCGACAGCAGCAGTCCGTCGGACTGGCCGAACGCCAGCCGTCCCCAGGGAAAGCCGCCGAACGGGACGGACGCGCGCAGCCATTCGGTCAGCGACCAGGTGCTCGCGATCCACAGCGGCGCCAGCGGCAGCCGCGACACCGCGATCGCGAGCGCACCGAACAGGCCGACGAACAGGGCCTCGACGGCGGACAGGGCCAGCCACGGGACCGGCCCGACGTACTCGCCGACCCACGGCAGCAGTGGCAGCAGGAAGCCGAGACCGGCGAGGTAGCCGTACCCGAAGCCGGCGCGCCACGTACGCGGCCGGCGACCCCACCCGGTGAGAACCAGGACGAGTAGGCCGATGCCGACGGGAGCGAGGAACCACAGCGGCCGCGGTGGAAAGCTCGCGAACAGCAGCAGACCCGCGCCGACGGCCGCCGCGCCGTCCCTCAGGACCGGCACCGCCCGCCGCCACCGACCGGGCGCCTCGACGGCCACTGCCTCAGCGTTCATAGATGGTGGCGCCGCGGTGCACGGTGCGCAGGCACACCGGGTTCGGTGCGTCGTCGTCGAGGCGCGGCATCGCGGGCACCCG
This sequence comes from Rhodococcus sp. NPDC004095, assembly GCF_053604015.1. Classification (NCBI taxonomy): domain Bacteria; kingdom Bacillati; phylum Actinomycetota; class Actinomycetes; order Mycobacteriales; family Nocardiaceae; genus Rhodococcus; species Rhodococcus sp. NPDC004095. The sequence continues at coordinate 412,755 of NZ_JBSGGS010000002.1, read as the reverse complement.
GGACCGCGGGTCGGTGGACCAGCGCTGCACCGTGTCCTTGGCGGCGGTGACGACCAGTTGGCCGGCGTCCCACACGGCATAGGACGCGGGGGCTCCGGGGACGAGGGTGCCCGCCAGTCCGTCGCGCACCCCGCCGGCCCGCCAGGCGCCGCGGGTGGCGGCCGCGTAGGCCGCGCGGGGCGAGATGCCGCTGCCCTCGGTGCGGTGATGTGCGGCCGCGCGCAGCGAGTCCCACGGGTTCAGCGGGGTGACGGGGGCATCGGATCCGATCGCCAGGGAGACCCCGGCGGACGCCATCGCGGCGAACGGGTTCATCGCGACCGCCCGGTCGGCGCCGAGGGCGCGCGCGTACATCCCGTCCGCGCCGCCCCACTGGGCGTCGAAGCCGGGCTGGACGCTGGCCACCACGCCCCAGGCGGCGAGCTTGGCGGACTGCTCGGCGTCGATCATCTCGACGTGCTCGAGGCGGTGCCCGCACGCCGCGACGGCCGGGCCGCCGAGCTCCGCGACGACGCGGTCGAATCCGTCGACGGCCGCGGCCACCGCGGCATCGCCGATGACGTGGAATCCGGCCTGGATCCCGGCCAGGGTGCAGGCGCGCACATGGGCGGCGATCGCGTCGCCGTCGAGGTAGGAGGTGCCGGTGTGCGGCCGGTCGGCGTACGGCTCGGACAGCCACGCGGTCCGTGAACCGATCGCGCCGTCGACGAACAGGTCACCGCCGAGCGCGTGCGCGCCGGTCTCGGCGAGCAGTGCGGTGGCCTCCTCGGCGCTGCCGACGGCCTGCCCCCAGTACGCCCGGACCTGGACACCGTGGTCGGTGGCGAGCAGTTCGGCGAGATCGGCGCGGCCGGCGATGTCCGGTCCGGAGCATTCGTGGACGGCGACGATGCCGTAGGAGGCGGCCCGGTCCAGTGCGGCGGCGCGGGCACGCGCGCGCTGGTCGATGGTCAGCAGGTCACGGGCGGCGGCGCGGGCGCGGTGGTGGTCGTCTGCGGTGACCGGGGTGTCGCCGGGGATTCCGGCGCTCGTGCGCAGCGGAGTCGAGCAGGCGGCGGAGTGCGCGTCGATCCGGGCCAGGTACACGGCCCGGCCGGGGGCGGCCTCGTCGAGCTCGGCGGTGGTGGGTCCGCGGTCGGCGTCGGGCCAGCCGGTCTCGTCCCAGCCGTGTCCCCAGATCACGGCGTCGTCGTGGGTGGCGGCGTACGCGCGCACGAGGTCGAGGCATTCGCGCAGGGAGCGGGCCGCGGCGACGTCGAGCCCGGTGAGGGCGAGTCCGGCCGCGGTGGTGTGCACGTGGGTGTCGACGAATCCTGGGGCGACGAAGGCTCCGTCGAGGTCGACGATCTCGGCATCCGGGTGAAGCGCGCGGCCGGGGCGGTCCTCACCGACCCAGACGACGGTGCCGTCGGTGATCGCCATGGACGTCGCATCCGGTGCGGACGGGCTGTAGATCCGGCCGCCGACCAACAGTTGGGTACTCACGGGACGTCAGTCTGCCCGCCCGCCGTCGGGACGGTTCGCACCGGGATCGGGAAGTATGACTTCGCCCTCGATGGCGAGCGGATCGACGATCCGCGTGGTGTTCGCTTCCGGGCCGGTCTCGACGATGACGTCCTCGACGACGGTGCCGTCGACCACGGTGCGGTGGCGCATGCGCGAGTAGACCCCGGCCCCGGCCATGCCGGTCGCACTGATCACGGCCAGCCGCTTGCCGCCGAGCAGCGTGGCAACCGGGCGCAGCAGGCGCCGCGTCGGCGGGAGCACGAGCAACAGCCCGATCAGACCGGTCACCAGTCCGGGCACGATCAGCAGGATGGATGCGGCGGCGACCAGTGCGCCGTCGACGATGGCGCGGTCGACCGAACCGGTCCCGCGGCCGGCCTGCACGAACTGACCGAAGGCGGAGCGGAACTGCGAGAAGGCGAGCGCGAGTCCGATGGCCCAGCAGACCGCGAAGAGCACGATCGTCCACCCAACCCCGATCATGGATGCGATCCAGACCACCGCCCCGATCTCCACCACGAGGTACAGCACAAAAAGTGCCAGGAACATGTCGGTCCTTTCGGTCGAAACCCTGCCCGTTCAACGTCCGGGACGTCCGATTTTCTCCCGGACCGCTCCGGAACATGAATCCGGCGCGCACACCTGGCCGGCTGGACGTGACGGGCCCGCGTCCCCGACCATGTGGTGATGTCGCTCACCGACCGCGAGGCCGATCTGTTCGAGAGCTCCAGGGGCCGCCTGGAGGCGATCGCGTACCGGCTGCTCGGGTCCGCCGGGGATGCCGAGGACACGGTGCAGGAGACGTTTCTGCGGTGGCACGCGGCCGACCGAGAGCGAATCGAGACGCCCGAGGCCTGGCTGACGAAGGTCCTCACCAATCTCTGCCTCAATCAGCTCACCTCGGCGCGGGCCAGACGCGAGACCTACGTGGGGCAATGGCTCCCGGAGCCGCTCCTGGCGGGCGACCCGATGCTCGGTCCGGCCGACACCGCCGTCCAGCGTGAGTCGGTTTCGATGGCGATCCTCACGCTCATGGAGCGACTGTCGCCCAACGAGCGCGTGGTGTACGTGCTGCGGGAGGCGTTCGGGTACCCACACCGCGAGATCGCAGAGATCCTCGACCTCACCGAGTCGAACTGCCAGCAGATCTACCGCCGCGCCAAGGGGCATGTCACCACGGACCGGCCCCGCACCGAGGTCGATTCGGTCGCTGCGACGAAGATCGTCGAGGAATTCCTCACCGCGGCACTCAGCGGCGACACCGAGCCGCTGATCCGACTGCTCACCGACGACGCGGTCAGTGTGGCCGACGGTGGAGGCCGGATCCCGGCCCGCAAGACCCCGATCGTCGGTGCGCTCGGTATCGCACGGTTCCTGCGCGGCCTGTTCCGGCCGACGGACGCCCGGCGGGCCCAGGCCGGCGGCAGGCCGGCGCTCCACGCCGTCGTCGTCAACGGCGGCCCCGCCGTGCTGGTCGAGGTCGACGAGCGGATCCTCGGAGTCCTCTGCCTCGAGGCCACCGCCGACGGGGTCGCAGCGATCCGCACCCAGGTCAACCCCGAGAAGCTTGAGCGCATCACGCGCCAGTGGGCGGCCGAGGGGCCTCACCGCCCCCTCGTCGAGATCTGGTGACCCAGATCACAGTTCGGTTCTGTCAGGGATCGCCCGGCTGTCCGGTTCAGGGAGTGACACTCAACCGGACAGGAGCGAGCCATGAAGCACCGCATTGTCATTCTCGGGGGCGGATACACCGGAACGATCACGGCGGGACGCCTCGCCAAGCGGATCCATTGCGACGACGTCGAGATCACACTCGTCGACGCCCACCCCGAGTTCGTCGAGCGGGTGCGGATGCACCAACTCGCGAGCGGACAGGACCTGCCGCACCGCCCGCTGCGCGACATCCTTGCGGGCACCGGGGTGCAGGTCCGGACGGCGCGGGTCACCGAAGTCGACGTGGACCGTCACACCGTCGACGTCACCGCCGAGCAGGGTGCCGAGACGCTCACCTACGACACCCTCGTCTACGCGTTGGGGAGCACCGCCGCCGACCACGGCGTCCCGGGTGTCACGGAATACGCACACGACGTCGCCGGGAAGCGGGCGGCGCTGCGGCTGCGGGCCCGCCTGACCGAGTTGAATCCGGGTGGGACGGTGGTCGTCGTCGGCGGCGGCCTGACCGCAATCGAGGCCGCCGCCGAGATCGCCGAGGCCCATCCGGACCTCGAGGTCGCGATCGTCGCCCGCGGCGGCGTCGGTGACTGGCTGAGCGACAAGGCCGTGCGCCACCTGCACAACGTCTTCGACCGACTCGGCATCACGGTCCACGAGCACGCCGACGTCACGCGCGTCGAGGCGAACGCGGTGGTCACCGCCGCGGCCGGCGAGATCCCCGCCGAGGTCACCGTCTGGACCGCCGGTTTCGCCGTGCACCCGATCGCCGCCGCCGCCACCCTGGAAGTGTCCGAGGGCGGGCGGATCGTCGTCGACGCCACGATGCGGTCGCGTTCGCACCCCGACGTCTACGCCGTCGGTGACGCGGCACTCGCCGACGGCGCCGGCGGCACGCCCCTGCGGATGTCCTGTGCCTCCGGAATCCCGATGGCATGGCTCGCCGCCGACGCCCTCGCCGCCCGTCTGACCGGTCGCAAGGTTCCCGAGACGACCATCGGATACAACATCCAGTGCATCAGCCTCGGTCGCCGCGACGGCATCATCCAGCGGGTGACCCCCGACGACCGGGCCACGCCCACCGCCGTCACCGGCCGCACCGCCGCCCGGATCAAGGAGTTCGTCTGCGCAGGCGCCGCGTGGGGCGTCTCCCACCCGACCGCGATGGTGCCGAGCCGTCGGCGCCATCGCGTTTCCGACGGGACGGTCGAGCCCCTCGCCGCCCCGTGAGGCCGGGCGCGGTCAGCTGCTGAAGATCGCGCCGAGGTCCGGAAGCAGGCCTGCTGCCGGTGGTGTCGAGGGGATCGACACCACCGTCGAGGCCTGCTCCACCGTGAACGTGGTGGCCGGGAACACCGCCAGGTACTCCTCGACGCCCGGGTAGGCCGAGACCCACATGGTCGGGTCGTCGTCGTGGCGTCCGCACGTGGCCAGGACGACGTAGGTGCCGTCCGGGATGTTGGAGACGACCTGGGTCGACACCCCCGGCTGTACCTCGCCCGCGTCGTAGAGGGTCTGACCGCCGGCGATGACGTCCGCGACCGGCGGCAACACCCCGCCCGGCGCGGCCGCGAGCGACGTGGCGCAGGTCAGGGTCACACCGGAGTTGTTGGTGATCGTGTTCGTCACGGTCGATCCGTTGACCGTGTAGCTGTAGCTGACGTCGCCTGCGGCAGCCGCAGATGCCAGCGCAGGAGCGGCGGCGGCAAGTGGAATCGACGCTGCCGCAACGAGTGCGGCGCGGGTGATCACGCGCATACGGGTGTCCTCTTCGTCCGGTTGGGTTCCGGTTGCGATCCTGCCCGACCCGCGGCCCGCTGCCGGTGCAGCCGACCGCCGCCGAGCACGCCGCCGGCCGCGCGTTTCCTGCCGTGACATGCGGCGGCCGCACGCCACTCCCCCTCCGGCTCGCCGACAGACGTCGGGCGTGTCACCACCGCATCCCCTGCGGGCACCGCATCGACGATCCTTGACGGATGAAGAACACGAGCGCCCCGCGAGACGACACCGTCCGAGCGTCGTACTCGGCCAGGTCCCAGGAGTACGTGGATCTCTTCGGCAGCATCGCTTCGACACACCCGTCCGATCGGGCCCTGGTGAGCAGCTGGGCCGCCACCCTGACCGGTCCCGTGCTCGACGCCGGGTGTGGCCCGGGACAGTGGACGGACTTCCTGGCCGAGCGCGGACTGGCCGCGCGCGGGATCGATCTGGTTCCCGAGTTCATCGACCGCGCGCGTACGCAGTATCCGGACCTGTCCTTCGAGGTCGGCGGCTTCGAGGCACTGGACGCCGCGACGGGATCACTGGGTGGCGTGCTCTCCTGGTACTCCCTCATTCACCACAGTCCGCAGGACATCCGGACGCCACTCGCCGAGTTCGCACGCGTGATCCGGCCGGGCGGAGGATTGCTGGTGGGCTTCTTCGAAGGAGCAACCGTAGGGAGCTTCGACCATGCCGTGACCACTGCCCATCGGTGGCCGGTGGCCGAACTCGGCGAGGAGTTGGTCACGGCAGGCTTCGAGGTGGTCGAGACACATACACGAACGGGGACCGGCCACCGGCCGCACGGCGCGATCGCCGCGCGCCGGCAGGACACCCGGTGAGGCTCAGGTGGTGGCTCGGCGGGTCGGCAGTTTCCAGTCCGGTCGCGGAAAGTGGCAGGTGTAGCCGTCCGGGTAACGCTGCAGGTAGTCCTGGTGCTCGGCTTCCGCCTCCCAGAAGGTGCCCGCGGGGGTCACCTCGGTCACCACCTTGCCGGGCCACAGCCCCGAGTCCTCGACATCGACGATGGTGTCCACGGCGACACGCTTCTGATCTTCGTCGAGGTAGAAGATCGCCGAACGGTACGAGGTCCCGATGTCGTTGCCCTGACGATCCTCCGTCGTCGGATCGTGGATCTGGAAGAAGAACTCCAGCAGCGCTCGGTAGTCCGTTCGTGCGGGGTCGTAGACGATCTCCACCGCCTCCGCATGACCCGGATGGTTGCGATACGTGGGGTGATCGTTGCGCCCTCCGGTGTAGCCGACTCGTGTCGACACCACACCCGGCTGCTTGCGAATCAAGTCCTCCATGCCCCAGAAGCATCCGCCTGCCAGAATCGCCTTACGCGTGTCGGACATTCCTTCTCCTTCGTGATTCACCCACCGGGCCGGCGTCGGCTCCGAATGTGGAGCCGTGCCGGTCACTATCGCCAAGCACCGCAGACCGACAAGAAATTCCCGTCGCACGATCACCTGCCGTGCCGGTTCGGCTTCGAGTGTGCCGCCAGCGGATGAGTTCATCGCTACGCTCGCGGGCATGGGCGGGGACTTGTTACTGCTGATCGCCACGATCGGACCGTTGGCGCTGTTCGGGTGGGCAGCCATCCGGGCGAAGCACCGCGGGCTCGGGGGAACGTTCGTCGGGCCGTTTCAGGAGATGTTCGATCCCGGTGCGGCGCGAGCACAGATCGTCATCGAGGAGATGGCGGAACTGCCGGATCCCGCGGACTCGGGCGACCCGGACAACGACGACGATGTGCCGTACACAGTGGTGTACAAGGGTGTTCGGCTCGACATCAACCGTGACAATGCTCGACGGCGCGGACGTGACGGGACCACCAGAGGTGATGGGACCACCAGCCGATCCGGGTGAGCACCCGCCTGGCCAACCCGCAACGCCGACCCCGACGCCCTCGCGTATCTCGAAGACCCATACCCGGCAATGACGCCCTTGTCGTCGACCGCGAACCGTCCGACGCGACCATCGTCGAACAGGACACCGAACGAGCGTCCGACTCCATCCGCGGGACAAGTCTCGGTACCCCTGGATGGATAGGGTGTGTCGATGAGTATCGGGCCCCGTCGCATCGAGACGAACGAGCGACACCCATGATGGCTGGCCCGGACCCTGCCGAGCCAACCCAGGAGCGGTGGCAAGCCCGGGCGATGGCCTGGCCACTGGTATGTGGGGCTGCTGTGGGTACGTGGCTCGCCTTGCAGTTCGCCGGCCCTGATGTCGGATCGAAGCTGTGGGCCATCACGATTGGGGTCTGCGCATCCCTGCCCGCAGGCGCTGTCCTGGGAGCGGTGGCGGTCGGGATCGGCAACGTTGTCCTTCGCTTCGCCGCTCACGGTCGTCCCCCGAGAAAACCGGTCCGACTCCGTGTGCTGTTCGCCGGGGCAACCGGACTGGCAATCGCCGTGCTCGCAGTGGTTGCCTTGGCGCTGATCGGGCTGACCGGCATCGATCTGTGGCCGGCGATTGCGGTTGGCAGCGTCGCCTGCGTTGCTGCCGCCGCGTACTTCCCGGAAGGCCAGACCACCGGCTAGCTGTACTGCCCCGGGGAGGTTGATCAATCGTGAGAAGGGCGGCTGGTTGCCGCACGCCGTGTGCGGGCGATGCTGGTTGTACTGGTGCAACCACGCCCCAAGTGATCCCCGCCGCTCTTGTTCTGAGGTGTAGCAGCGGGCGTAGGCCGATCCGTCGGCCATAGTGCGGTGAAAGCGCTGAACCGGGCCTTCGCGCAGCCGCATCCGCAGGCTCACACATCGCTTCGTCACGGCCTTGCTCGTCTTGTTCGGCGATGTTCTCGGCAGCGAGGAGCGATCGTGCATCGGCTCGCCGGCGAGGTAGCGATCGACCCAGCGCTTCACAGTCGGCCAGGACACCTGGAAATGGGCGGCGACCTCGCTGATCGGCCACCCCTCCTCTACGACGAGACGGGCGACCTTGAGGCGGTGTCTTGGGGTGAGTGCGGCATTTGGGTGTGTCATGAGATCCTTCGGGAATGGAAGAGGGCCAGCCGCTTCGGCTGGCCCTCTTCAGATCTGTCTGCGGTTCAGTTGGCTGGGGAAGTCGCTGCTGCGGCGAGGATGTGGGCGAGGTCGCCAGGGCGGCTCCACATGGGCCAATGCCCGGTCGGGAGGTCGATGAGGTCAACATGGTCGAGGTTTGACACCTCGGCGAACATGGGATGACCCGCGTTGGCCAGCTCCACTATCTGCGCGCTCGGGATCGAGCAGCACACCAGAGTGGTCGGGACCGCCAGACGCGCATCGTTGGTGAGCTCCACTTGCTGGCGTAGCACGGGACCGGGTTCTGGAACGGCCCTGGCTCGAAACCGCTCGAGAGCCTCAGGGCTCAGGCCCTCAAGACTGGCCTGCTCCCCGAGCGTGTCGAAGGGCGGCAGGGGAAACTCGTTCAGATCCTCGGGCGCATCCGGGGCGAAGACACTGCCGGACGCGACGGGCCCACTGTCGACCCACACCACTCGGCGGACAAGTTCAGGATGCTGATCGAGCACAAGGCTAACCGGCGCGTTGGCTCCGCTGTGCGCCACGATGACTACCGGCTGAGCCTCGGAAGCCTCAGCCTGGGTCATAGTCTGCTCGATCGCCGTCGCCTGGTCATCGAGCGTCCTGGACGCCCGCTCGGGGTCCCGCTCATCGAGGCCAGGAAGCGTCATCGGGATGGTTCGCCAGCCGTCAGCGGTCAGGTGTTCGCGCACCTCGTCCCATGCCCAAGCACCTAGCCAATGGCCAGCGATCAGGACGATGATCGGGCTGCTCGCATTGTTCATCACACCACGATGCTCTCAAGCCTCTAGGACAAGAGTATGTCACCATTTCTGACATGATTTTCTGCCGGGGTGGGGGATGAAGCGAACGGAGCGGCTCCACGCCCTGTCCGAGATGCTGAGACGCAGCGGGCCGCGTGGATGCACTGCCGAACGACTGGCAAACGAGTTCGGCGTGTCCGTGCGGACCGTCAAGAGAGACCTCGCCGCACTCGAGAACAGTGGTGCGCCGATCTGGTCGCGCCCGGGCCCCGGAGGGGGCTACGGGCTGGTCGCCCGAGGCACCCTGCCACCGGTCAGCCTGACCCCGGTGCAGGCGGTGGCGCTACTCGCGGCAGTCTCTGCTGCACCCGATGCCCCCTACGCCGATCTCGCCTTGGCCGGCGTTCGGAAGATCATGGACGTCCTCGATCCGCTGACCCGGACGAAGGCCGATGAGCTGGCCAGTCGCGTCTGGGTCGACGCGCCGCCTACTCGGCGCACGATCAAGTCAGCGCTGGAGGAAGCGATGGCCGAGCAACGGGTGGCGCGTATCCGCTACACCTCTCGTGACGGCAACACGACCACCCGCGACGTCGAGCCGGTGATGTTCGCCGCCAGGAACGGCCAGTGGTACCTGATCGGCTGGTGCAGGCTGCGCAGCGATATGCGGTGGTTCCTCGTGTCCCGTGTCGAGCACGCCAGTACCACCAAGATTGCCTGCAGCGGCCATGGCATCGACGAGATCGGAATCCCCCCGGCGACAGCAAGACCCGTGAATGGCCAAGGTGAGTGAGGCACTCGATCAACGTCTCCGGTCAGTACAGCTAGCCGCGCCACCTGCCCCGCTGAACCTGTCCGTCTCCACCATCGTCAAACACGGCGTCAGATCCACCTGAGGGAAGGCCCGCAGACACCGATTCGTCTCACGATGTAGAAGGACTTCTGCCCCATTCGCGCTGCAAGTCCGGGCACTCGACTCAGATGTCCACGTCAGCGACGGCAATGCCGCAGGTGAATCTGCCTTCCGACAAGTCGCGGATCCACCGCCGGTGCGAGCGATCAGGCGCCGCGACCGGCATGATCACGCCGCCGGTCTCAGTCCGAGGCGCGTGAGTCCGGCTCGGCCGGCGCTGCCCGGAGAGCGGCGAGTTGATCGCGGAGCGCGGCCTCCGCGGTGCGCGCCTGACCTGCCTCGACGCGGGACCGTTCGAGTTCGTCGCGGAGGGTGTCCAGTCGCATCCGGGCGTCGACCGCGGCGGCGCGTTCGTGCTCGACCGACTGCTCGAGCCGCGTGATCGTGGTCGCCGCGGCCGTCGCCGCGCTCTCCGCGGCCGACCGGAGATCCACGATGCGCTGGTCGGACACCGCCGTGACCTGGGCGAGGTGGCGGGCGGCGGTCTCGCTCTCCTCGACGGCGCGCTGCTGGGCGGCGGTCGCCGCGAGCTCGGCGACCGTGGCCCGCTGTTCGGCGGACTCGGCACGCGAATCCGACTCGCGCAGCTGTGTTCGCAATGCGTTGATCTCGGCCGCGGCGGAAGACAGTCGGGTGTCGCGGTCAACCTCCAGCGCCGCGATCTGCTCGGCGGTCTCCCCCAATCGGGTTCGGTGGGACCGTTCGAGGTCCTCGATCTCGGTCCGGTGGTCGACGGTGAGCTGTTCGACCTCGGCCCGGTGAGCCCTCAGTGCGTCGACCAGTTCGGCGTCCACAGCCTCGACGGCGGCGTCCGCGTTGGCGCGATCGTCGACGGCCGCGTCGAGCGTCGCGCGCAGCTCCGCCAACTCGGTCTCGTACTTGGCCTTCGTCTGGGCGAGTTCGACGTTCGCGCGGTGCAGTGCGCCGTCGAGTGCCGCGGGGTCGGCCAGCCGGTCGACCGCGGCGGTGATCTGACGGGCCGCGAGCGAGAACTGCTCGAGCGCGCCGTCACTGACCGTCCGCAGTTCGGTCAGGGTGCGTTCGAGGGTGCCGACCGCCTCGCTCGGGGTGGCGGTCGCGACCGCTTCGAGATCGATCTCCTGGCCCTTGGCTTTCTGTCGAGCTCGGAACGCTCGGACCCGATCCGCGTCGCTCGCGTACTTGCGGGGCCGGCCCGGTCGCGGCCGGGACTCGTCGGCGGCGCCGGCCTGTGCCGCGTCGTTCTCGTTCGGTTCGGTTTTCACGGCGTCACCCTCCAAATTGTCTTTTATTACGTTACGTTTCAGGATACGTAACATCGAAAGAAATGAAACAGTGATTCTTGATCGTCATAATCCCCACTTATGGTGAGTTACAAGTCGGGCTCGATCTCGCGCCGAACGCCGCCGAAATCCCGGTCCGAAACCGGTGGGATGAGTGGGCCCGCGGACAGTGGCGCCACGCATCTGCATGGCGACCGACTGCTCCGAGAGTGTGGGCGCCGGCGCAGTCCACCGTTGACACACGTCAACGCGACCTCGGCGACCATTCCCCCGGGATGTCCCACGCGGGTGCTCCCCGCTCGGGTCGAGATCGCCGGGACTGCATCCACTTACCGCAGCCCGAAACGTCACTGTGACGCACCAGCGCTCGAATTTGAGCCGTATCACCAGGCTCGACGTCCGGTTCGGACGCGACAACCACGTGCTTTCCCGGGCCCTGACCGGCAGGAACGTGACCGGTGTCGGCCTCCGACACCGGTCACGTCACTCCTACGCCGCGGCGGCCCGGCCGAGGTGGCGGGCGAAGAACCGGGCCGAGCTTTCTCGCTCGTGGTCCGGCACCTGGTAGTGCCTGCCCGGGTGGGCGTGCAGGGTCTTCTCCTTCGAGGCGAAGGCGTCGAACAACGCGACCCCTGCCGCGCGGTCGAGTTCGCCGTCGTCCCACGGGATCCGGTACTCGACCGGGACCGTGATCCTTCTCGCCGCCTCGATCAGGCTGTCGGTCACGAAGACCCCGCCGAAGCTCACAGCGGCGATCCGGGGTTCGACCGGCGTCAACATCAGTCCGGTCACCACGCCCAAGGTCATGCCGCCGTAGCCGATCGGCGCTGCGGCGCCGATCTCGGGCAGCGCCTGGAGTGCATCGAGGGTGGCCTGCCATTCCGGTACCGCACGCTCTGCGAGCGACAGGTTGTAGTCGATGACGATCGGGGCGATCGGCTCGCGCGATGCCCGGGCACGGTGGATCGCCTCGACCCACCGTTGATCCTGGTGGTTTCGCGGGCGGTCACCGTGTCCGGGCGCGTCAATGGCTGCCACGGTGAAGCCGTCGGTGGTCACGCTGCGGAATGCGCCTGCCACCAACCCCGGGGCCTTCTTGTGCATGCCGCCGCTGTGCCCCGACAGCAGCAGTGGTGCGCCCACGGTTCCGGATGTGGGCGACCAGAGCACGCCGGTGATGTAATCGAGGGTGAAGTGTCGTTCGACGACGCCGTTCGACGATGTCTCAGAGGTGAAGTGCATGGTGTTGCCTTTCGGGAGTGCCTTGTTGTCGAGGCGCTCCCGGCGACACCTACGCCGGTCGCCGAACCGTGAACACGAGTGGGAGCACCCACATGGTTACTGCGTTCATGGGTCTCACCTCCTGGCGTGATGTCACGGTCTCGCGGACGCTATCAACCGACGTCGAGGCTCGTCCAACGAATTTCCGGCCCGCTGACCGACCCCGCACCACGCGACCGCACGCTCCCCTCACGTGTCACCCCGAACCCGTATCGTCACCGAGGTGACGATCGCCGCCGAACCAGAGAAGTGGGATGGGATGGGCGGCGCCGGCGACTCGCCGGTGCGGTCGGGCGCACTGCCGTCGACGGTGACCCCGGTTCCCGAGGACGTCGCGGCGGCAATGCAGCGACTGCGGGCCGAGTCGGTGTCCGCAAACACGCGTGCCGCGCAGATCAGCGACTGGACGATCTTCACCCGTTGGTGCGGACGCGTCGGGCAGCGCCCGCTGCCGGCGACCCCGGAACTGGTCGGCTGGTTCCTCACCGAGAAGTCGACGGAGGTTCGGCCGGACGGGCGGCCCGCGTACGCGCCGTCGACGCTGACGCGGTGGGTGGCGTCGATCAACACGATCCACTCGCTCGCCGGGCACCCGAAGCCGGGCCAGGCGGCCGCGGTGCGGGAGATCCTGCGCGGCATCGCCCGCACCCGCGCCACCCCGCCCGCACGCCGGGAACCGTTGCTGACGGACGACATTCGGATCATCGTCGAGAAGATGCGCGCCGGGTCCTCGGCCGGATCCTGGTCGGACCGCGTCGCGGAGCGTCGGGACTCGGCCCTGCTGTTGATCGGGTTGACCGGGGCGATGCGCCGTTCCGAGCTGGCGGGACTGCTCGTCTCCGACGTCCGGCCACACCGCGCCGACGGGCTCTACGTGACGATTCGCCGGTCGAAGACGGACCAGGCGGCCGCCGGGCGCACCGTCACCCTGCCCTACGGGGCGTCGGCGGTGACGTGCCCGGTGTGCGCGTACTGGCGGTGGCGGGAGGTCGTGGACGGGTGGGACGGCACCGGCCGGGACGGTGTCGCCGCGCTGCTGTCCGGCCCCGACGACGACCACGCCGAGCACCGCTGCCGCGGGATCACCGGGACCCCGGAGTCGGTGGCGCGACCGCTGTTCCGCCGGGTGCACCGTACCGGCGCTCTCGGCGCGGCGGCGCTGTCCGGGCAGGCTGTCGCGTCGATGATCCAGCGTCGGGCCCGGCAGGCAGGGTACGCCGAGGAGTTCGTGGCGATGCTCGGTGGGCACAGTCTGCGGGCCGGGTTCGTCACCCAGGCGGTCCGCAACGCCGCCAGCGCCGAGCAGATCATGACGCAGAGCGGGCACACCGACCAGCGGATGATCGCCCTTTATTCGCGCCAGCACGCGGGCCTGCACGGCAACGCCGTGACCGCGCTCGGGCTCTGACGCGCGGCGCCGACTCTCACAAAGTTCTCAATCGCCCGCAATCGAACCCCCATCTTCCGTACCTAGCCTTGTGTCACAGGCTCTTCGGTAATCGAACATCCTTGAAGGGAAAGATGTTTCGAGGCAGGGAGGCGTCATGTCGAACATTCTGAAGACGAGCCGGGATCGGCACTGCATCACCACGACCACCGCCGAGTTGCGCAGCCGAGGGCTGGCCGTGATCGTCGCGGATGAGCGGAACTGCCGAGAGGTGCTCGTCACCGAGCCCGGCCGCGGGTGGATGGCATCCGTGCTGCCCGGTGCCACGCCCGAAGTCGAGGTCGATGTCCTGTTTTTCGCCACCGAACCGGCGCAGCAGTGGACCGAAGGTTTCCGCGAGTGGTCCGACGCGGTGGAGTGCCTGCTGAACCCCCAGCCGGCAGCCGAGGCCGCATAGCCCGGCGCTGACGGGCGTGGCACTGCAAGATGAGGAAGTGGTTGCCGTCCACAAGGTACTGATCGTCGAGGACGATTCGGACGTCCTGACCGCGCTGCGGCGCGGACTCGAACTGTCCGATTTCGCGGTCTGCACGGCAGCGGACGGGGCGGCCGCTCTGCGTGCCGTCGACGTGCACGATCCGGACCTGATCGTGCTCGATCTCACTCTCCCCGTGCTCGACGGGGTTGGGGTGGTCACCGCGTTGCGCGCGATGAAGAACGATGTGCCGGTGTGTGTGCTGAGCGCACGCAGTGCGGTCGGCGACCGGATCGCGGGCCTCGAGGCAGGCGCGGACGACTACCTGGTGAAGCCGTACGAGTTCGGCGAGCTGGTCGCGCGGATCCGCGCCCTGCTGCGGCGGCGGCCGGGTCCGGTCGACGCACACCCTGGTGGGACGGTCCACGTCGGACCGCTCACGGTCGACCTGTTGGGCCGCAGCGTCGACGTCGACGGCACGACGGTGCAGCTGACCAAGCGGGAGTTCGACCTGCTCGCGGCGCTGGCCGAGAATCGTGGGATCGTGCTCAGCCGGGAAACCCTGCTCGAGTCGGTGTGGGGATACGACTTCGAGACCGAGACGAACGTGGTGGACGTGTTCGTCAGCTACCTGCGGCGCAAGTTGGAGTTCGGCGGCGCACCCCGAGTGCTGCACACCGTGCGCGGGGTCGGGTTCGTCCTCAGAGACGGATGACCACGCACCGGGGACCGGTCTCGCTGCGGCTGCGGGTGACTGCGGCCGCAGCGTTCGGGACCGCGCTGGTCGTGTTGCTGCTCGGTGGGGTCGCCTGGATCGGTATCGAACGCCAGATCACCTCGCAGTTCGACGCCAAGCTCGATTCGGTCACCCAGGTGACGGCGGCGAACCTGACCAGCCTGCGGGTCCTGCAGGGACCGCTGCCGCTGCCACCGGATTACGCGGGCACGCTGCGCGCGGGCGGGCTGGTGGTGTCGACGACCGCCGCGACACTTCCGCCGTCGCAGGCAGGTTGGAGTGACTCGACGGTGGACGGGACGCACTACCGTGTGCGGACGGTCGAGGTGATCAGTGGGCTCGGCGCGACGATCTCGGTCGGTGCGCCGACCGCCCCGGCCCGGTCGACGATCGCCGGGCTGCACCGGTGGACGGTGGTCGTCGGTGTCGGCGCGGTCCTCGTGGCGGCCGCGTTGGGGTGGCTGTTCGCCGGGGTCGCGATCGCGCCGCTGCGCAAGCTCGCGGAACAGACGAGGCGGCTCGGCGTCGATTCCGCGGCGCCGCCGCCACAGGGGTCGGGGGCGCAGGAAGCCGAGGAGCTGGCCGCGGCGCTGCGGCAGCTGCTCGAGGCCAATGCGGCCGAGCGCGCCCGCACGAAGTCTGCGCTGGAGACGGCCCGTGACTTCGCGGCCGCGTCCGCCCACGAGTTGCGGACCCCGTTGACCGCGATGCGCACGAATCTCGAGGTCGCGACGACGATGGACCTGCCTGCGTCCACCCGCCAGGAGATCCTCGCCGACACGTTGCGTACGCAGCGGCGGGCGGAGGCCACTCTCGGTGCGCTGGAACGGCTCGCGGCCGGTGACCTGACGTCGGGTGCCGACTTCGTGCCGGTCGATCTGGCCGAGTTGCTGGACCGAGCCGCGCAGGACGCGACCCGCATCCACAGCGGGGTGGACATCGGCCTGGACGTGCCGTCGACACTGACGGTCATCGGCCTGCCCGCGGGGCTGCGGCTGGCCGTGGACAACGCCGTCTCCAACGCGGTCCGGCACGGCGGGGCGCGGGTGATCGAGATCGGCGCCCGGGACGGTCGCGACGCGGTGTACATCGCGGTGACCGACGACGGCACCGGTGTACCGACGGATGAGCGTGAGGCGCTGTTCGAACGATTCCGCCGCGGCACCACCGCGGCGCCGGACGGCTCAGGGCTGGGCCTGGCGCTGATCCGTCAGCAGGCGCAGTTGCACGGCGGCGCCGCATGGTTCGAGGACAGTCCGCTCGGCGGCGTCCGGCTGGTGTTGAGGCTGCCCCGCGCACCGTCCTGACGGATCGGCCGAGTGCGTCCGCACCGACGTGGCGACCGGGTCTGTGATTGGGTGACCTGGTGCCGTGGACCGACTGGGGTGTGCTGATGGCCGCGGCGATGGCCGCGGGCTGGGTGGACGCCGTGGTCGGCGGCGGCGGGCTGATCCTGCTGTCGGTGATCCTGCTGACCATGCCGCAGATGACGCCGCAGGAAGCGCTGGCCACCAACAAGTTGACGGCTGTCAACGGCACCGCGGCCGCCGTGGTCACGTTCGCCCGCAAGGTCCGGCTCGAATGGCGGCTGCTGGTCCCCGCCGCGCTGCTCGCCGCAGTCTTCTCGGCGCTCGGGGCGGCGACGGTGTCGCTGATCGACAAGGACCTGTTCATCCCGATCATCATGGTGCTGCTGGTGGCGGTGGCGGTGTTCGTGACGCTGCGGCCGACCGTCGGCACCACCCTCGCGAAGCACCGGCCGACGCGACTGAGGGTGATCACCACCGTCTTGGTCGCCGGTGGCGCACTCGGCTTCTACGACGGCCTCTTCGGTCCGGGCACCGGCACGTTCCTGATCATCACGTTCGCGGTGATGCTCGGCACCGAGTTCGTGCGTAGCGCCGCGATGGCGAAGGTGATCAACCTCGGCTCCAATGTCGGTGCCCTGGTGTACTTCGCGGTCACCGGCAACGTCTGGTGGGCTCTCGGGCTGACGATGGCGGCGTGCAACGTGATCGGCGCGGTCCTCGGGGCGCGGATGGCGCTGGCGAAGGGAGCCGGCTTCATCCGGATCGTGCTCCTGGTGGTGGTCGTGGTCATGGTGATCCGGCTGGGTTGGCAGCAGTTGTGAGCGCAGCCTGCGGAGCGAATCGCACCGTTCGGCTAGGTTGACCGGGTGGGAACACACGACGTCGATCCGGATTTCCTGGCGCTGCCACTGGCGGCGCTCACCGACGCGGCACTGTCCGCCGCACACACGGCCGGGGCGAGTCACGCCGACCTGCGGGTCCACCGGTTACGGACCCAGTCGATGCGGTTGCGGGACGGCGCGGTCCAATCCGTGGTCGACGGTGACGAGCTCGGGCTGGCGGTGCGGGTGATCGTCGACGGCACCTGGGGTTTCGCCTCGCACGCCGAGCTGACGGTCGAGGCCGCGGCGCGCACCGCGAACCGTGCGGTGCAGGTGGCGCGGGCGCTGCGTTCCCTGAACCGGGACCCGGTCGACCTGGCCGACGAAGCGGTGTACCGGGACGCGGTGTGGGTCTCCGAGTACGGGGTGGACCCCTTCGCGGTGCCGACCGCAGAGAAGGTCGAGTTGCTGACCGAGTACTCGGGACGGTTGTCCGGGGCGGACGGCGTCGACCACGTGACCGCGAGTGTGCTGCAGGTCAAGGAACAGACGTACTACGCGGATCTGGCCGGGTCACGGATCACGCAGCAGCGGGTGCGGCTGCATCCCGAACTCGAGGCGACGGCGGTCGATGCGGAGGCGGGCAGTTTCGAGACGATGCGCACCCTCGCTCCCCCGGTGGGGCGCGGCTGGGAGTACCTGCGCGGCGACGGCTGGGACTGGGACACCGAGCTGGCCCGGATCCCGGAGTGGCTGGCGGAGAAGGTGAAGGCGCCGTCGGTGACCGCCGGCCCGACGGACCTGGTGATCGATCCGACGAACCTGTGGTTGACGATCCACGAATCGGTCGGCCACGCCACCGAATACGACCGGGCGATCGGCTACGAGGCCGCGTATGCGGGCACGTCGTTCGCGACCCCGGACCAGCTCGGCACCCTGCGCTACGGCACCCCGGTCATGCACGTGACCGCGGACCGCACGCAGCTGCACGGTCTGGCGACCGTCGGCTACGACGACGACGGGGTGTCCGGCCAGAGGTGGGATCTGGTGCGCGACGGGATTCTCGTCGGCTACCAGCTGGACCGGGTGTTCGCGCCGCGGCTGGGGCTGGCACGGTCCAACGGCTGCTCGTACGCGGACTCCCCGCACCACGTGCCGATCCAGCGGATGGCGAACGTGTCGCTGCAACCGGATCCGGAACGGGACGTGAGCACCGAGGAGCTGATCTCCCGTGTCGAGGACGGCGTCTACGTCGTCGGCGACAAGAGCTGGTCGATCGACATGCAGCGCTACAACTTCCAGTTCACCGGCCAGCGGTTCTTCCGGATCCGGGACGGCAAGCTGGACGGCCAGCTCCGCGACGTCGCCTACCAGGCGACCACGACTGACTTCTGGGGGGCGATGGAGGCCGTCGGCGGACCCTCGACGTGGCGACTCGGTGGCGCCTTCAACTGCGGCAAGGCGCAGCCGGGTCAGGTGGCCGCGGTCAGTCACGGTTGCCCGTCGGCCCTGTTCCGCGGCGTGAACGTGCTCAACACCCGTCAGGAGGCCGGCCGGTGATCCCCGCTCAGGAACTGATCGAGAAGGCGTTGTCGCTGGTCACCGTCGACGAGGCGATGGTGATCGTCACCGACGCCGCCGAGACCGCGCTGCGGTGGGCGGGAAGTTCGATGACGACCAACGGCGATTCCCGCTCACGCACCTGGACCGTCGTCGCGATCGTCCGGGACGGTGACCGGGCGCGAGTGGGATCGGTGACGTCGTCGAGCGTCGACCCGGATTCGATCCGGGGTGTGGTGCAGGCGGCCGAGGGTGCGGCGCGCAGCGCCCGCCCCGCCGAGGACGCGATGGAACTCGTGCAGCCCGGCAACGGAACCGACGCCGGCTGGGCCGACGGTCCGGCGGAGACCCGAGTCGAGGTGTTCGCCGGTCTCGCCGACGCACTGACCGCTGGTTTCGACGGTGCGGACCGGTTGTACGGGTTCGCTCACCACCAATTGCATTCCACCTGGCTCGGAACCACGACGGGCGTGCGGCGGCGGTTCACCCAGCCTACCGGTTCGGTGGAGATCAACGGCAAACGTGGGGACGCCAGCGCCTGGGTGGGCGCGGGCACCCTGGACTTCGCCGACGTCGACGTGTCGAACCTGTTGGCGCAGTTGAGTACCCGGCTGGATTGGGCGAAGCGGACGGTGCAGCTCCCTGCGGGACGGTACGAGACGCTGCTCCCTCCCTCCGCGGTCGCGGACCTGATGATCTACCTGATGTGGACGATGGAGGGCCGCGGCGCGCAGGAGGGGCACACCGCCCTGTCGCGGGCCGGAGGCACCCGTGTCGGGGAACGGCTCACCGACATCCCGCTCACCCTGTTCTCCGATCCGCACTCCCCCGGGTTGACGTACGCCCCGTTCGTCGCGACCGCCACCTCGAGCGAGACGGTGTCCGTGTTCGACAACGGCATGGACGCGTCCCGGGTCGACTGGATCCGCGACGGCGTGATCAACGCGCTCGCCTATCCCCGGCACGCGGCCCGCGAGTTCGATGCACCGGTCGCGGTGCCGGGCGACAACCTGCTGCTCACCGGCGGTGGCAAGGGCACACTGGACGAGATGGTCGCCCGCACCGAGCGGGGACTGCTGCTGACGACGCTGTGGTACATCCGCGAGGTCGACCCGACGACGCTGCTGCTGACGGGGCTGACCCGCGACGGTGTGTACCTCGTCGAGGACGGCGAGGTGACCGGCGCGGTGAACAACTTCCGTTTCAACGAAAGTCCCCTCGACCTGCTGCGCCGGGTGACCGAGGCGGGTGCCACCGAGCCGACGCTGCCGCGTGAGTGGAAGGACTGGTTCACCCGCACCGCGATGCCGCCATTGCGGATCCCGGACTTCCACATGTCCTCCGTGAGTGCGGCGCAGTGAGCGTCACCGACGGTTCCCGCTGTCCGTGCCTGAGCGGGGAGACCTACGGGGCGTGCTGCGGCCGGTTCCACTCCGGTGCGGCCGAGGCGCCGACCGCGGAAGCGCTGATGCGGTCGCGGTACTCGGCGTTCGCGGTCGGCGACGCCGACTACCTTCGGCGTACCTGGCATCCGAGCACCCGCCCGCCATCCCTCGACCTGGATCCCGACCAGCAATGGGTGCGCCTCGACATTCTCGGCCGGTCGGGCGGCAGCCCGCTCGAATCCGCCGGGACCGTCGAGTTCGTCGCCCACTACCGGTACGGACGTGAACGCGACTCCCTGCACGAGCACAGCCGGTTCGTTCGCGAGCACGGCCGTTGGCTGTACGTCGACGCGCTGGGCTGACCGGGCGGACGAGTCGATGCCCGACGCGGCCGGTGATTTCGAGCTGACGATCGACGACCTGCGCGTCGTCGCGCGGTTCGCTGCGGAGTGCGCCGACGACCTCCTCCCGGTGTTCGAGGCTGCCGTGCCGGGTGATCGTCGCCCACGTGCGGCACTCGACGCGGCATGGGAATTCGTTCACGGCGCGAACAGGACCAGGCTGCAGCGCGTCACCGCGCTGGACGCGCACCGCGCGGCCAGGGATGCGGGCACCGAGGCCGCTCGTCTCGCTGCCCGGGCCGCCGGTGACGCCGCTGCCGCCGCCTACCTGCACCCGATCGCGAAGGCCACCCAGGTCGGCCACATCCTGCGTGCGGCTGCGAGTGCCGCGCGGGTCGCCGAGTTGATCTCGGGCGGCGATCCTGCGATCGGAGACATGGTGATCGAGCAGGTCCGGCAACGAGCGACGCCGCACCTGGTCGACGTGCTCAGCCGGTATCCGCTCGCCCCGACCGGCAGGAACCGCACGGCGCAGCTCATGAGCGCACTGGACACGTCGCTGCGCGCATCACACCCGAGGTAGCGACACGATCACGTCCAGCGCCCGCTGGTCGAGGATCGGCATCGGTCCTGATGCGTACCGTCCAGGGATGAGCCCGTGCCCGGATCCGTCGATGCGGTGGCGCCACCGACAACCGCGCGAACGATCATGACGCCCGGGGTGATCGGCCACCTGTTCCCGGATGGCTACGATCTGGTGCACACGAGGAGGGGCGGTGGCCATGAGTCGTCCGGTGACTGTTTTCGGGGTGGTGTTGCTCGGGGTGGGTGCCGTCGGCACCCTCGGATCGATCGTGTTCGGGGGCTTGCTCATCGGGCAGTGGGCGATGGCGTCCGCGGTGGTGTTCACGATGGCCGGGGTGGCCGGCGTACTTCTCGTGGGCAGGGGTCAGGAGCCGTGACGGGCACCAGGGACGCAGCGCTTGCCGCAGTCGCTGCGTGTCTGCTCGGCGTTGTCGGATGCGGCGCGGACACCGCACCCAGGTCCGACAACCCCGGATGGGTGAGTCCCGCGCCCGTCGAGCAGTCCGGTCACCTCCGGGTGGGCTCGGCGCCGGAGTCGCCGCCGACGGTGGTCGTGCCGACCTCTGGACCCGATGCCGCCGATCCGGGGCCGTGGGTCTCGACCGCAGCGGTCGCCGAGGTGACGGTCGAGGGGAATCGCGTCGTACTCCGATTCGCCGGCGACGGCACCCTGTTCTGGAAGGTCGGCTACGTCGCCGAGGCCGTTCCGCACGGTGGCGGCGCGCCGATTCCGGTGTCCGGGCGCGCCATCCTGCAGGTGGACATCATGGGCACCGCTGCTGCACCGCCACCCGGCGCGCCCGTCCACGACCGGCGGAATCCCCTGCCGGGACCGCCAGGGTCCGTCGTCACCGAACTGTTCCTGCTTCCGGGTCGCGGTGTGGGTACCGACGCCGTCACCCAGTCGTTCATCGGACTGTCCACCGCACCCGGACCGTTCGCGGTCACCACCGTCGAGGATCCGCCCGGTGTGGTCGTCTCCGTCACCTGAGCACAGACGGAGTACCGTCCGATCTGGGCGCGGTGACGGTGATGGACTGGTTCGGAGTCGGATACCTCGGCCGATGGCTCTTCACGGAAGGGCTCGCGGTCATCTATCTCGTCGCCTTCGTCGCCGCGGCCAGCCAGTTCCGTGCACTACTGGGCAGCGAGGGAATGCTGCCCATCCCCGATTACCTGGCCGCATCGTCGTTTCGCGGGTCTCCGAGCATCTTCCACTGGTACTACTCCGACCGTTGCTATGCGTCCGCGGCCTGGGTGGGTGCCGGGTTGGCGGCCGTCACTGTCGCCGGGGTGACCGCGCGGCTGCCGCTGCCGGTGTCCATGCTGGTGTGGCTGCTGATGTGGGTGCTGTATCTGTCGATCGTCAACGTCGGTCAGCTCTGGTACGGCTTCGGATGGGAGTCGCTGCTGCTGGAGACCGGGTTCCTGGCGATCTTCGTCGGCAATGCGGCGATCGCGCCGCCCGTGGTGGTGATGCTGCTGCTGAGGTGGCTGCTGTTGCGGCTCGAGTTCGGGGCCGGATTGATCAAGATCCGCGGCGATCCGTGCTGGCGCCGGCTGACCTGCCTGTACTACCACCACGAGACCCAGCCGATGCCCGGACCGTTGAGCTGGTACTTCCATCATCTTCCGCGGCCGCTGCACCGGGTCGAGGCGGCGGGCAACCATGTCACCCAACTGGTGGTGCCTTTCCTGCTGTTCGCGCCTCAGCCGGTGGCGGCGGGCGCGGCGACGGTGATGATCTTGACGCAGCTCTGGCTGGTGGCGAGCGGGAACTTCTCCTGGCTCAACTGGCTGGCCATCGTGCTCGCCTGCTCGGTGCTGCCCGACGCGATGCTGGATCGGCTGCTGCCCGTCGAGATTCCCGAGACCTCCCCGGCGCCACTGTGGTTCACGATCGCCACCCTCGCTCTGACGGCGGGTGTCGTGGTGCTGAGCTGGTGGCCGGTCCGCAACATGCTCGGACACCACCAGTTGATGAACGCGTCGTTCAACCACTGGCACCTGGTCAACACCTACGGCGCGTTCGGTTCCGTCACCCGCGTGCGTACCGAGATCGTCGTCGAGGGCACCGCCGACGAGGCGATCACCCCGGCTTCCGAGTGGCGCGAGTACGAATTCAAGGGAAAACCCGGCGACCCGGCTCGGCGGCCGCGTCAGTTCGCGCCGTACCACCTGCGTCTGGACTGGCTGATGTGGTTCGCCGCGATCTCACCCGGCTACGGTGACCGCTGGTTCGGGGGATTCGTGCGCCGCCTGCTCGAGAACGACCGAGACACCCTGAAACTGCTGCGCCGCAACCCGTTCCCGGACGATCCACCCCGGTTCGTGCGGGCCCGGCTCTACGAGTACCGGTTCACCGATCGGCGGACCCGGCGAGCGAGCGGGCGATGGTGGGATCGCGAGCTGCTCGGCATGTGCATGCGGCCGGTGAGCCTGGCACGATTCGGCAGGCCATGAGCCCTCGGTACCCTGGTGGGCGTGTCTGAATCCTCGGGTGTGCGGCTCGACAGCTGGGTGTGGTCGGTGCGGCTGTTCAAGACCCGATCGGCGGCGGCCGCGGCCTGCCGGTCGGGGCATGTCCGCGTGAACGGGGTCTCCGCGAAACCAGCGCAACTCGTCCGGGTCGACGACGAGATTCGGATGCGGGTCGGCGGCCGGGAACGGATCGTGGTCGTAACCCGACTGGTCCGTAAGCGGGTCGGCGCGCCCGAGGCCGCGCTCTGCCTGATCGACAAGTCTCCCCCTCCGCCGCCCCGAGAGGTGTTGCTGGCCGTTCCCCAGCGTGACCGCGGGACGGGCCGTCCGACGAAACGTGAACGGCGAGAACTCAATCGGCTTCGCGGGTTTAACGAAGACTAGCTAACCAATCTGGGCGAATCATCAATTCCGATTCACGGTGTCCGCGAGGGCATTCCGTGTCATGCTTCCGGCCGCCGGTGGCGTCCGCTCCGGCATGGACGTGAATGAGTGAGGTGCGGTTGATGATCGGTCGTGTCGGCAGTCGACGGGAACAGGTGCGGGGGCGCAGGCCCGCGCGGATGGCCGCCGTGGTGGCCGTCGCATGTACCTCCGCGGGACTCCTGGGCGCTGGGGGTGTGTCGGCGCAGCCTGCCGCGAGCACCGGGTGCGGGTCGGCGAACGGCAGCACGACCTGCGCATACGACAGTTCCTCCGGAATCGAAGAGTTCTTCCTGGAGGTTCCGCACGACGTGACCACCATGCACGTGGTCGCGGAAGGAGGCAGCGGCGGTGGTGCACGGGGAGGCCGAGGCGCACTCGTCGAGGGTGACATTGCGGTCACTCCCGGCTCGACCCTGTACGTGGTGATCGGGAGCGGCGGCGGAACCGGCACGAACCGCGGCGGCGGATACTCCGCGCTCAGCACCGCCTCACTCGACGAGGGTGCGGCGGCGCTCGCGGGTCGTCTCGTCGTGGCGGGAGGCGGCGGAGGCGCCGGCCTCGGCGCCGGCGGTGACGCCGGTGCGGACGCCCCCAGCGGCGGCCTCGCCGGCACCGACAGTGCCGGTGGCGCAGCGGGTCTCGGCGGCACTGCTGGGGTGCTCGGCGCAGGTGGATCCGGCGGCGTCGGCGGCGGCGGTGGCGGCGGCGGCCTGTACGGCGGCGGTGGCGGTACCGCGGGCGGCGGTGGCGGCTCGTCCCTGGTTCCGGCCGGAGGAACCCTCGGCCTCTCCTCGCCCGGCTATCGCGCCAAGCTCAAGGTGTCCTTCGATTCGGCGTACGTCGTGAGTGGCAGCTCCGACAGCGGCAGCTCGGACACCGGCAGCGCAGGCAGCTCCGATTCCGGTAGCGCGGGCAGTTCCGACGCGGGCAGCTCCGGCAGCGCCGACCTGTTCGGCAGCAGCCAGTCCTGACCTCTCCGGCGCGGCATCTCGGCGCCTGGTGAGGGGAACGTCCGGCCCGAGCCGGACGGGTCCCTCACCAGGGCGCTGTCACCGACCGGAGCAGGCGTCGCCGACGTAGGACGGGTCGAGGGCGGACTTGACGACGTGCGCGACGGTCGGCGAGCTCGGCAGGCTGCCGTGGTCGGTGGTGTCGGCCGGGCACAGATCCTGCAGCCACACGTTGCGCACGGTGGCGCCCGGCCCGGCGGTCAGGAAGGTTGCCTCCGGCGGGGTGGAGATCCTGTCCGCGTGGCTGGCGGCCACGGTGTAGTCGATGCCCGGCAGGGTGTCCCCGCCGTCGTTGAGCGAGGTGATGATCGGGCTGCCGACCAGCTGCTGGACCGCGGCCTTCCCGACGATCCCCTCCACGTCTCCGGTGAACTGCGGGAAGGTCTTCGCGAGCTCCGAGAGTCCGGACATGGTGGTGCCGTGATTGGTGGCGGCGACGGTCACCAGGGTGCGCACCTTGTTCTCCGCCGGGTCGGTGGCGGCGCCACCCTCGAACTTCAGGTAGTGCCGGGCGACCACCCCGCCTTGGGAATGCGCAACCACATCCACCTGTGCGACTCCGGTCGCCGCGCGAACCCGATCGACGAACGCGCCCACCTCCCTCGCCGAGGTCGGGATGTCTCCGTTGGCGTATGACCCGGGCTGCGACCCCATCAGGCTGGAGGTGTCCTGCCCGTAGTTGAGGGTGAACACGCAGTAGCCCTGCGCGGCGAGGTCGGGTGCGAGCGCGTCCCAGTTGTTCTGGTTGCCCCAGGTGCCGTGCACCAGCACCACCGGTCGCGGGTGCGCGGCTGCGGGGCGGCAGTTCCAGTCGTTCGCGCCTGCCGGCGCAGCGGTGGGCGTCGACGCCGCGGGCGGGGCGGGAACGTTGGCATGGGCCGCCCCGGCCGCGGCGACGGCCAGCACCCCGGCCGCGGCCAGTGTCGCGCCCTTCCGGGCAAGGCCGTGGATGGTCCTGCGAGGCATCGTGATTCCCTTCGTCATGACGGGCGCGGCCGGCTCACACCGGTGGGCCGTCCATCCGACGCCACGTGGACACCGGCGACCGCTTCAGCCGGGACTCTAGTTGCGAACTGCAAGTAACCGGTGGACGTGGCGAACTCGGTGCGCCGGACGAAGGGGGCGATGTCCCGCCGGGTGGGGACTCGTGTCGGCCGCTATGCGGCGGTGACCGCCAACCCGACCGTGCCCGCCTTCCCCCGACGCAGCAGGCTGCCCTTCATCGTGAGCCAGCCGAGGATGCCGTACCTCTTGGCGATCGCGTCACGAGCGTGATCGGTCCCGGGCGGGTCGAGGATCTCCGCGGTTGCCTCCACCGCCTCGCCCTTCGGGTTGCCGCGCACGTCGCAGGGCGCAACCGTCACCCGGGGATTGCGGCGGATCCGTTTGACCTTCCACGAGTCGGTGACCGTCCACATCAGCAACCGGTCCTCGTCCCGTGCCGCCCAGAGTGGTGTCGCCACCGGTGTCCCGTCCTTGCGAAACGTCGTCAGCAGGACGTATTTCGCGTCACCGATTTCACCGAATGTGGAGTGCATGACAACAGACTACGGGGTGTGGTCCCGGTCACCGAGACAGTCCGGGGCTCGGAGTTCCGGAGCACTTTACCGTTTCCAGCCATGCGAGCGGGGCGTTTTCGCTTGCCAGAATTCGGTAGACGGCAGACGGGTTTTCAGTGACAGCAACAGACCACATCCGAGTCGACGACGCGCCGGACGGCACCGCGCGGAAGGGTCGATACAACCGTCAACGGTCCGCCTGGGTGATCATCGCGGTTCTCGTGGCGGTGGAGATCATCAGCGCGTTCGAGACGTCGATGGTGTACGCCGCCATCCCCACGTTCATCGCGGAGTTCAACAGCAACGCGGCCACGGTCGGCTGGGCCGTGACCGCCTTCCTGCTGGTGGCGGCGGCGTCGGCGGCGGTGTGCGGGCGGCTCGGCGACATGTACGGCCGCGAACGGGTCCTGATCGTGCTGCTCTTCGCCGCCGCGGCCGGGTCGATCATCAGTGCCGTCGGCGACAGCATCGGCAGCATCATCGTCGGACGGGCGATCCAGGGCGTGGCGGGCGCGATCCTGCCGCTGTGCATCGGCCTGGCCCGCGAGCACCTGCCCGCGGCGAAGGTTCCGGTCGCGGTCGCGATCATCTCCGGCTCCGCGGTGGCCGCAGGTTCCGCGTCGCTGCTGGTGGCCGGCGTGATGCTCGACCACGCCAGCTGGCACATGATCTTCGTGGTCGCGGCCGTGTACGCGATCGGCGCCATCGCACTGGTCGCGTTCGTGCTGCCGTGGCGCCCGCCGAAGGGCACGACGGAGAAGGTGGACTACGTCGGCGCGGTCGCCTTCGTGCCCGCGATCGCGGCAGTGCTGCTCGGCGTCAACAAGTCGACGACGTGGGGATGGACCGACCCGGCGACCCTCGGCCTGGTGCTCGGTGGCCTGGCGATGATGGTCCTGTGGGTGCTGTGGGAGTTGCGGGCCACGTCCCCGATCGTCAACATCCGGCAGTTCGCCGACCGCAAGTTCGCCCTCACCATGCTGGCGACCCTGGCGATCTCGATCGGCCCCATCGGCGTGACCACGATGATCATTCCGATCGTGCTCCAGTCGCCCACCAGCGCACCGTTCGGGCTGGGCCTGACCCCGACGAACGCCGGGTGGCTCTCGTTCGTCGGCTCGATGTTCGGCTTCGTCTGCACCCCCCTCAGCGGTCGCATCGCCGCGGCGGTCGGTGCCCGCACCTCGATGCTCATCGGCAGTGTCCTGTTCCTGATCGGCAACGTGCTGCTCTTCTTCGTCCACGACTCCGTCGCCGGGATGATGGTCATGGTCATCACGGTGTCGGTCGCCACGGCCTTCGCCTACACGGCGCTGCCGAACCTGCTCGTCGAGGCGGTCCCCGAGCACGCCACCAGCGAGGCCACCGGCACCAACGCGGTGGTCCGCACCGGCGGCAGCGGCATCGGCGTCTCGATCGCGACCATGCTGCTGTCGAGCACTGCCCTGGCCAGCGGCCTGAACACGATCAGCGGCCTCAATGCCGTCATCGTGATGTTGAGCGTGATGTCGCTGGCGGCCATCGGCTTCACGCTGCTGATCCGCCGGGGCGCCACCTCGCGCTGACACGGGAACCTCGAGGAGCAGAGCCAGTGGGGCCGAACCGGATTCCGGGTCGGCCCCACTCGTGTCTCGGGTGGCTGTCGGTGTGATGCGGTTTTCGGTGGCAACAGCGGAGCACACCCCTCACCCCCTTCCAACGTACAGCGCACCCCGGGTCTTGCGGCAAGACCCCGGGTGCGTTGCAGACTCGTCAGTCCGGGTCGGAACCCGCGGCGATCAGGCGATCGAGACGCGGGTCCGCGGTCGCCCGGAATCCAGGTGGACGAATGGGGTGTGCATGAGTGACGTGATCGTTGCCGGCGGCGGGCCGACCGGTGTGATGCTCGCCGGCGAGTTGCGGTTGCACGGGGTCGATGTGGTCGTGCTGGAAAGGGAGCCGGAGCCGACGAAGGTGGTCCGCTCGCTCGGCCTGCACGTGCGCAGCATCGAGGTGATGGATCAGCGCGGGCTGCTCGAACGCTTCCTCGCACACGGCACGCGACACGAGGTCGGCGGATTCTTCGCCGGCCTCGTCAAGCCGTGGCCGGACGGGCTGGACACCGCACACGGATACGTCCTCGGCATCCGGCAACCGGTCACCGACCGTCTGCTGGCCGAACACGCCACCGAACTGGGCGCCGAGATTCGGCGCGGCATCGAACTTGTCGGGCTGAGTCAGGACCAGCGGGGCGTGACCGCGGAGTTGTCCGACGGCACCGCGCTGAGTGCGCGCTACCTCGTCGGGTGCGACGGCGGCCGCAGCACGGTGCGCAAGTTGCTCGGCGTCGGCTTCCCCGGTGAACCTTCCCGCGTCGAGACGCTCCTGGGCGAGGTGGAGTTCACGGCGGAGCCGGAGCAGATCACCGCCGTGGTGGCAGAGATCCGCAAATCCCAGTTGCGCTTCGGTGCCGCACCTCTCGGGGACGGGCTGTACCGCGTGATCGTGCCTGCCGCCGGGGTGGCCGAGGACCGCACCGCCGCGCCGACACTCGAGGAACTGCGACGGCAGCTCGAGGCGGTCGCCGGCACCGACTTCGGCGTGCACTCCCCGCGGTGGCTCTCCCGCTTCGGTGACGCGACCCGGCTCGCCGACCGCTATCGGAGCGGCCGGGTGCTGCTGGCCGGCGACGCGGCGCACATCCACCCGCCGACCGGCGGGCAGGGACTGAACCTCGGAATCCAGGACGCGTTCAACCTTGGCTGGAAGCTCGCCGCCGAGGTGGCGGGCTGGGCGCCGGAGGGGCTGCTGGACAGCTACCACACCGAACGGCGCCCTGTGGCGGCCGACGTGCTGGACAACACCCGTGCGCAGATGGAGCTGATGTCCGTCGCGCCGGGCGCCCAGGCGTTGCGCCGGCTGCTGGCCGAACTGATGGACTTCGACGAGGTCAACCGCTACCTGATCGAGAAGATCACCGCGATCGGGGTTCGTTACGACTTCGGCGAGGGGCACCGGCTCCTCGGGCGGAGGATGCGGGACGTGCGGTTGACCCGGGGGCGCCTCTACGAGCTGATGCGCGGAGGTCGCGGACTGCTGCTCGACCGGACCGGCCGGCTGTCGGTGTCGGGCTGGGCCGATCGGGTCGACCACGTCGTCGACACCGACGCCGAACTGGACGTGCCCGCGATGCTGCTGCGGCCGGACGGTCACGTGGCGTGGGTCGGCGACGATCAGCAGGACCTGCTGGGCCACCTGCCCAGGTGGTTCGGCGCAGCCGCCGACTGAGCGGTCCCGGTCGGCACGTCACGGGTGGTCGCCCGTGACGTGCCGACCCGGTGTCAGCGGTCCTCGAGGTCGCCCTCGGTTTCCAGGTACACCTGTCGCAGCCCGTCGAGGACGTCCTGCGCCGGCTCCGACCACATGTCCCGTTCGACAGCCTCGAGCAGGCGCTCGGCGATCCCGTGCAGGGCCCACGGATTCGACTGCGTCATGAACTCGCGGTTCTGCTCGTCGAGGACGTACGTCTGCGCGAGCTTCTCGTACATCCAGTCCGCGACGACGTTGGTGGTGGCGTCGTACCCGAACAGGTAGTCCACCGTCGCGGCCATCTCGAAGGCGCCCTTGTAGCCGTGGCGGCGCATCGCCTCGAGCCAGCGCGGATTGACCACCCGCGCCCGGAACACCCGCGACGTCTCCTCCGAGAGGGTGCGGGTGCGCACCGCGTCCGGTCGGGTGCTGTCGCCGATGTACGCCTCCGGGTCCTTGCCGGTCAGCGCGCGCACGGTCGCGACCATGCCGCCGTGGTACTGGAAGTAGTCGTCGGAGTCGGCGATGTCGTGCTCGCGGGTGTCGGTGTTCTTGGCCGCGACCGCGATTCGCCGGTACGCCGTCCGCATGTCGTCCGCGGCCGGGGCGCCGTCGAGGCCGCGACCGTACGCGTAGCCGCCCCAGGTGGTGTACACCTGCGCCAGATCGGCGTCGCCGCGCCAGGACTTCGAGTCGATCAGCTGCAGCAGCCCGGCACCGTAGGTGCCCGGCTTGGACCCGAAGATGCGGGTGGTGGCGCGTCGCTCATCGCCGTGCTCGGCGAGATCCGCCTGCGCGTGGGCCCGGACGAAGTTCTGCTCGGCCGGTTCGTCGAGCGCCGAGACCATCCGGACGGCGTCGTCGAGGAGCGCCAGCACGTGCGGGAACGCGTCCCGGAAGAAGCCGGAGATCCGGACCGTCACGTCCACGCGGGGCCGGCCCAGTTCGGCGAGCTCGATCACCTCGAGCCGGGTGACACGGCGGGACGCCTCGTCCCACACCGGCCGGACGCCCAGCAGCGCAAGCACTTCGGCGATGTCGTCACCCGAGGTGCGCATCGCCGAGGTGCCCCACACGCTCAGACCCACCGACGTCGGGTACTCGCCGTGATCGGCGAGATAACGCGCGAGCAGCGACTCCGCCATCGCCTGCCCGGTCTCCCACGCCAGCCGGGACGGCACGGCCTTCGGGTCCACCGAGTAGAAGTTGCGGCCGGTGGGCAGCACGTTCACCAGTCCGCGCAGCGGCGAACCGCTGGGGCCCGGTTCGATGAACCGGCCGTCGAGCGCGCGCAGCACCTGGTCGATCTCACGACCGGTGCCGCGCAGCCGCGGCACCACCTCCGCGGCGGCGAACTCGAGCACCCGGACGACGTCGGCACCGTGCTCGGCACCGACCTCCTTGGCGGCGGCGGGATCCCAGCCCGACCGCTGCAGCGCGGCGACCAGGCCGTGGGCGAGTTCCTCGATCTGGTCGACTCGTCCGCGGGCCTCGTCACCGGCCTCGCTCAGACCGAGTGCCTCCCGCAGTCCGGGGACGGTTCGTTCGCCGCCCCACATCTGCTTCGCGCGCAGTACCGCGAGAACGAGTTCGACCTCGGCGGCCCCCACGGGCGCCTGCCCGAGCACGTGCAGCCCGTCGCGGATCTGCACGTCCTTGATCTCGCACAGCCAGCCGTCGACGTGCAGCAGCATGTCGTCGAACACGTCCTCCTCGGGGCGTTCGGCCAGGCCGAGGTCGTGGTCCATCTTCGCCGCCCGCATCAGCGTCCAGATCTGCTGGCGGATCGCGGGCAGCTTCGACGGGTCGAGGGCGGAGATGTTCGAGTGCTCGTCGAGCAGCTGCTCGAGCCGGGAGATGTCGCCGTACGACTCGGCGCGCGCCATCGGCGGGATCAGGTGATCGACCAGGGTGGCGTGCGCGCGGCGCTTGGCCTGGGTGCCCTCGCCCGGGTCGTTGACCAGGAACGGGTAGATCAGCGGCAGCTCGCCGAGCGCGGCGTCGGTGCCGCACGAGGCGGACATGCCCAGGGTCTTGCCGGGCAGCCACTCCAGGTTGCCGTGCTTGCCGAGATGCACGATCGCGTCCGCTTGGAAACCTCCGGCACCCGCATCAGCTGCGATCCACCGGTACGCCGCCAGGTAGTGGTGGCTCGGCGGCAGGTCGGGGTCGTGGTAGATCGCGACCGGGTTCTCCCCGAACCCGCGGGGCGGCTGCACCATCAGCACCACGTTGCCGACCCGCAGCGCCGCGATCACGATCTCGCCGTCCGGGTCGGACGTCCGGTCGACGTACAGTTCGCCGGGCGCCGCGCCCCAGTGCTCTTCGACGGCCTCGCGGAAGTCCGCGGGCAGAGTCGCGAACCAGTCGCGGTAACGGGCCGCGGAGATGCGAATCGGGTTGCCCTCCAACTGCTCCGCCGTCAACCAGTCCGGGTCCTGTCCGCCGGCCGCGATCAGTGCGTGGATCAGCGCGTCACCGTCACCGGCCGCGAGGCCGGGCAGCGCGTCCTCCCCGTCCGCCGGGCCGAGGTCGTATCCGGCCTCGCGCATCGCGGCCAGCAGCGCGATCGCGCTGGCCGGGGTGTCCAATCCGACGGCGTTGCCGATCCGGGCGTGCTTGGTCGGGTACGCCGACAGCATCAGCGCGATCCGCTTGTCCCGGTTGGGAACGTGCCGCAGCCGCGCATGCCGGACGGCGATCCCGGCCACCCGGGCGGCACGCTCGGCGTCCGGTACGTAGGTGGTCAGTCCGTCCTCGTCGATCTCCTTGAACGAGAACGGGACCGTGATGATCCGGCCGTCGAACTCGGGCACCGCGACCTGCGTCGCGACATCCATCGGGGACAGGCCGTCGTCGTTCGACTCCCACGCCTCCCGGCTGCCGGTCAGGCACAGGCCCTGCAGGATCGGCACGTCCAGCGCGGCGAGCGCGCTGACGTCCCACGACTCGTCGTCCTCCCCCGCGGACGCGCCCGCAGGCCTGCTGCCGCCGGCCGCGAGCACCGTCACGACCATCGCGTCGACGGCGCCCAGGACGTCGAGCAGTTCCGGTTCCGCGGTGCGCAGCGAGGCACAGAAGATCGGCAGGGCCCGGGCGCCGCGGTCCTCGATCGCGCGGCAGAGCGCCTCGACGTAGGCGGTGTTCCCGGCGAGATGCTGCGCGCGGTAGTAGAGCACCGCCACGGTCGGGTTCCGTGATGTCACATTGGGGGTCGTCAGGTGACCCGATGTGACATCAGGGAACCCGGGACGGTCGAGGTGTCCCCACGTCGGGGTGTGCGCCGGGGCCTCGAACCCGACGCCGGTCAGCAGCACCGTGTCCGAGAGGAACCCGTGCAGGTGCGCCAGGTTCGCCGCGCCGCCCTCGGCGAGATAGGTGTGTGCCTGCGCCGCCACCCCGGCAGGCACCGTGGACAGTTCCATCAGTTCCGCGTCTGGTGCGAGTTCGCCGCCGAGCACGACGGTGGGCTTCCCGGCGGCGAGGACCGCGTCCAGGCCCTCCTCCCAGGCCCGGCGGCCGCCGAGGATGCGGACGATCACCAGGTCGACGCCGTCGATCAGCCCGGGCACGTCGTCGACGAGCAGCCGCGCGGGGTTCGCCCACCGGTAGTCGGCGCCACTGGCTCGTGCACTGAGCAGGTCGGTGTCGGACGTCGACAGCAACAGGATCACAGGGCTGGCCTCCTCGGGGTTTCGCGCCCCACTCGGTTCGGTGGGCAGCGTCGGAGGGTCTGACTCCCCGGGAACACCCGGGTCACAGTGGCGCGACCGCACCGGATTTGCACCGGTTTCCTCACGAGCTGCCGCAATCGCCGCTGATGCTACCGGCACGGCCCCCGTAGGCTGGTGGGTGATGTCCGATACCGAATCCGCACCTGCCCGGTCCCGACCCGACGCCTGTCCAGGGGCTCTTCAGGTGCACGAGGCCGCCGACGGCGCCCTGTCCCGGGTCCGGCTGCCCGGCGGCGCGATCACCGCAGCTCAGTTGCAGGTCCTCGCGGACGCGTCCCGCGACCTCGGCAACGGGGAGCTCGAACTCACCTCCCGCGGCAACATCCAGCTCCGCGCGGTCGCCGACCCCGACGCGTTCGCGGGCCGGCTCCGTGAGTCGGGGTTGCTGCCGTCGCCTACCCACGAACGGGTGCGGAACATCCTCGCCACCCCGTTGTCCGGGCGGATCGGCGGACTCGTCGACGTCCGCGGCTGGGTGCGGGCGCTGGACGCCGGGCTGTGCGGGGACCCGCGCCTCGCGGACCTGCCGGGCCGGGTGCTCTTCACGCTCGACGACGGCCGCGGCGACGTCTCCGCGCTGAGCGCCGACCTCGGGCTCCATGCGGTTTCCCCGGACCAGGTGGCGCTGGTGCTCGCCGGCGCCGACCACGGGGTGCGGCTGCCCGCCGACGACGGGGTCGCGATGCTGCTGGACGCGGCGCGGGCGCTGCACGAGATCCGCGGCACGCGGTGGCGTCTGCACGAGATCGACGGCGGACCGCGGCTGCTGCTCGATCGGCTGGGCCTCGGGGCGACCGCCGAGCCGATCGCCTTGACCGGACCCGAGTCCGCGGGTCCGATCGGCTGGCTCGATCAGCCCGACGGCGGGGTCACCCTCGCCGCCGGCGTGCGGTTCGGGGTGCTGCCTGCGCGCCTGGCGGACTTCCTGGTCGCCGTGGAGGCACCGATCACGGTCACGTCGTGGCGGTCGATCCTGCTGCACGACCTCGACGAAGGGGTCGCCGAACAGGTCGTCCGCGTCCTCGCCCCGATGGGCCTGATCTTCGACGCGAACTCGACGTGGCTGCAGGTCAGCGCCTGCACGGGCAGGCCAGGCTGCGCGAAGTCCCTCGCGGACGTGCGGGGCGATGCGACCGACGCCGTCCAGTCCGGTCGACTTCCCGCGGAGGGCCGCCAGCACTGGTCCGGGTGTGAGCGGCGGTGCGGCCGGCCGCGTGGCGAGGTGACCGACGTCGTCGCCACCGGCGACGGCTACCGGGTGGACCCACCCGCACGCTGAGCGTGGATCGCCCCATATCGTGGGGAGCCATGACCGACTACATCCGCGACGGAGCCGAGATCTACCGTCAGTCCTTTGCCACGATCCGGGCCGAGGCCGACCTCACCCGGTTCCCCGCGGACGTCTCACAGGCCGTCGTGCGGATGATCCACGCCTGCGGTCAGGTCGACCTCGTCGACGACGTCGCGTTCACGCCCGGCGTGGTGTCCGCGGCCCGCGCCGCGCTCCGCAACGGGGCGTCGATCTTCTGTGACGCGACGATGGTGTCGTCGGGGGTGACGCGAAAGCGCCTGCCCGCCAGGAACGATGTCGTGTGCATGCTCGGCGATCCGCGGGTGCCGGTGATCGCCGACCGTCTCGGCAACACCCGCTCGGCGGCGGCGCTGGAATTGTGGGGGCCCAAGCTGGAAGGTGCGGTCGTCGCGATCGGCAACGCCCCCACCGCGCTGTTCCACCTACTCGACATGATCGACCAGGGCGCACCGAAGCCGGCGGCGATCATCGGCTGCCCGGTCGGATTCATCGGTGCCGCCGAGTCCAAGGAGGACCTGATCCTCCGCGCCGGCGACATCGAGTACATCGTGGTGCGGGGACGCCGTGGCGGCAGCGCGATCACCGCCGCCGCACTGAACGCGATCGCCAGCGAGGTCGAGTGATGGCGGGCAAACTCTTCGGCATCGGTCTCGGCCCCGGCGACCCGGAACTGGTCACCGTCAAGGCCGCGCGGATCATCGGCGAGGCCGACGTCATCGCGTTCCACAGCGCCCGTCACGGCCGCAGCATCTCCCGCGCCGTCGCCGCCCCGTACATGCGCGAGGGACAGCTCGAGGAGCACCTGGTCTACCCGGTGACCACCGAGACCGTCGACCATCCAGGCGGCTACCAGGGCGCGATCGACGACTTCTACGCGGAGGCGTCGGAGACCCTCGCCGCGCATCTCGCCGCGGGCCGGACGGTCGCCCTGCTCGCCGCCGGGGATCCGCTTTTCTACAGCTCCTACATGCACATGCACAAGCGACTGTGCGACCGCTTCGACGCCGAGGTGATCCCCGGCGTCACCTCCATCAGCGCGGCATCCGCGGCGCTCGGGGTGCCGTTGGTCGAACGGGACGAGGTGCTCACCGTGCTGCCCGGGACGCTGCCCGCCGAGGAGCTCACGAGGCGGCTGCGGGAAACCGACTCGGCCGCGATCCTGAAGCTCGGCCGCACCTTCCCCGCTGTGCGGCAGGCGCTGGCGGACTCCGGCCGCCTCGGCGAGGCCTCGTACGTCGAACGCGCCAGCACCGACAAGCAGCGGGTCCTGCGCGCCGCCGACGTCGACGAGTCGCAGGTGCCGTACTTCTCCATCGCCATCGTGCCCAGCCCGTCGAACAATCCTGCGGCGCAGCGTGACAGCGTGACCGGGGCGAGCGAAGCGACGGGGTGTGTGACCGGGGCGAGCGAAGCGACGGGGTGTGTCACGGTCGTCGGGCTGGGGCCCGGCGACGACGCGTGGACGACCCCCGAGGTGCGCGACGAACTTGCTCTGGCGACCGATGTCGTCGGCTACACCACCTATGTGAACCGGGTACCGGTGCGGCCCGGACAGAACCGGCACTCCAGCGACAACAAGGTCGAATCCGAGCGCGCCGCAATGGCTTTGGATCTCGCCAAGCGCGGGGCTCGCGTCGCCGTCGTGTCGTCGGGCGATCCCGGCGTGTTCGCGATGGCGGCCGCCGTGATCGAGATGGCCGCCGACGAGCAGTGGCGCGACGTGCCCGTGCGGGTCCTGCCCGGCATGACCGCCGCGAACGCCGTCGCCAGCCGCGTCGGCGCCCCACTCGGCCACGACTACGCGATGATCTCCCTCTCCGATCGGCTCAAGCCGTGGGACGTGGTGGCGCGGCGGATCTCCGCGGTCGCCGCCGCCGACATGGCGATGGCCGTCTACAACCCGGCGTCGAAGTCCCGGACCTGGCAGGTCGCGGCGATGAAGGACCTGTTGCTCGAACACCGCTCCCCCGATACCCCGGTGATCGTCGGCCGCGACGTCGCCGGGCCGGAGGAGAGCGTGCGGATCGTTCCGCTCGGCGACCTCGAGCCGTCCGAGGTGGACATGCGCACGCTGCTGATCGTCGGCTCTTCGCAGACGACGATCGTCGACTCCGGCGGTGAGCGGAAGGTGTTCACGCCGCGGCGCTACCCCGGCTGACCGGTACCCGCGCCGCCGACGCGGCGTCAGTGTTCGTCGTAGTGATCGCCGTGCTCGGCGTGCCGGTGGCCGTCGTGGATGTAGTCCACGTGGTCGCCGTGCGGCACCGCGACGTGGCCGCAGCCCTCGCCGTGGTGGTGTTCGTGGCTGCCGTGCACGGAGTGCTCCGCGGTCTCGCACTCGTCGACGTGGCCGGCGTGCACGCGGTGCAAGTGTCCGTCGTGGACGTAGTCGACATGGTCGCCGTGCGGCACCGCGACGTGCCCGCAGCCGGGCCCGTGCTCGTGGTCGTGATCGGTGTGAGGGTGATGCTCGGATTGCGTCACAGGACACTTCCTCCCGGATCGACGTCAGGACGTCCCCACTCGAAGCTAGACCGCGGTGACGGGCGCCACAACACGACCGACATCGGAACCAGCCGCGCCCCCGCGCCGTTGCCTGCTGAATGCCGATTGGGTGCCGCGGACCTCTTGCACACCGACCGGCCTCCGGTGAGCTATGCGTTCATCCGGCTATCGATGGCCCGACACCTGTCAGGAAGTCCACGAGTCGCTGGTTGATCTCGTCGGGCCTCTCGAGGTATCCGTAGTGGCCGCAGTCGGCGATCTCTTCGTAGCGGCCGCCGGGAATGGCGTCGGCAACCTCGCGGCCATGGGCGGGCGGCGTCATGCGATCGTCGGCGAAGCCGATGACCAGGGTGGGCGCGGTGATACTGGCGCAATCGCCGAGCCGATTGCGTGATCGGTCCATGCCGAGCTGGGCGCGCACGCCCGCCGTGGTTCGCGGTGCGGCGGAGAATTCGAAGATGTCCAGCCACTCCTGCGCCTTCTCGGGGTCGCAGAGTGTCCGCGGCGACAGGTGCAAGAGTGCGTTCACTGCTGCGGCATACTTCGGTGGCAGTTCCACTCCCTGGTCGTGAAGGGCCTGCCGCCCCAGATTGAGGGTGGTCTCGACCGGATGCGGTCTCCCGGTGGCGGCGAGCATGACAGCCTTCGCAACCAGGTCCGGACGCGCGATCGCAAGTTCCTGGACCACGCGCGCTCCCATCGAGACCCCGACGACATGTGCAGGCGCCCCGTCGAGGTGTTCGATCAGTGCGGCCGTATCGGCTGCCAGATCGTCGATGCTCATGTTGTCCGTGCCCTCGTCCGAGGGAGCGATCCCGCGGTTGTCGAAGGTGACGACCCGGAATCCGGCCTTCACCAGGGCTGGGACCTGGTATGTGTTCCAGACGCGGCCCGGGCTGCCGCTCCCCATGACCAGCACAACCAGTGGACCGGTGCCTGTCACGGTGTAGTTGAGTCGGATTCCGTTGAGGGTGGCGATGGGCATGTCCGAGTGACTCCTTGTCATCGTGGGTGGCGGGCGGCCGTCGGCTAGGGGGCAGATCGGTATCGGGTCTCGTATCCCTCGCGTTCCTTGTCGAGCCGCTGCTGCTTGTGCTTGGCGAGGAGCTGCGGATCGAGGCCGTGGCTGACGAGGCGGTGACGCAGGTAGATGTTCTTCAGCGCGAACAGGAAGTAGACGAACGGGAGGAACAGCAGAAGGACCATGCCGATTCGGATCACCCACGGACCGGGGATCAGCATCAGGGCCGCGAGAACGGGCACGAGGGGGACGACGCAGCGGATCACGTAGCGGTGGGTTGAGCCGGGCCCCGTGACGTCGTGGACGACCCAGTCGTGGAGGTGTGGCGGCAGGGTGCGGCCGGTGAGGTAACCGAGATACTGGCGCATCGTCGGTGTGTCGGTGGTGGATTGGATTCCTGGCATCGGTCAGTCCTCTGTACTGGTGGAGGCGTAGTGGCTGTCGGGAAGGACGAGCATCCGCGCATAGCTGATGGCGCGTGGCGTCGTGTCGAAGATGTGCCGGTCCTCGCTGTCTGTGGTGGTGAACACGCCGAGGGCTTCAAGTGGGCGCACATGTTCTGGCCTGATGCCCGAGATCAACACGGTTATGTGACGGTGTTCGAGTTTGGTGATGGCATCCTTGAGGACCATGGCGCCCGTGGCGTCGAGGGCTGTCACCCGCGACATGCGCAGGATCACGACCTTCACCTCCGAGACCTCCGCAAGTTCGAGGAGGAATCGGTGGGCCGCTCCGAAGAACAACGCGCCGTCGATGCGGTAGGCGACGATGTGCTCGCGCAGAAGTTCGTGTTCCTCGGCCAGGTGCTCGTCCTGCTCCAGTGGCACCTGCTCGATCCGCGCTGCCTTGGCGACCGCCCGCAATGCGAGGATCGCGGCGAATCCGACGCCCACGGCGACTGCGGTGACCAGATCGAAAACGACGGTGACGAGGAACGTTGCGATCATCACGATGGTGTCGGCGCGAGTGGCTCGGGCGATGGCGAGGATCGAGGCAGTTTCGACCATCCGGACGGTGGTGGCCAGGAGCACCCCGGCGAGGGCGGCGAGAGGGATGTCGGCGACGAGACTTGCGGCCAGGTACACGATCGCGGCAAGGATGAGTGCGTGGGTCAGGGCCGCGAGCCGGGTGCGGGCGCCGGAGCGGACGTTGACCGCGGTCCGGGCGATCGCGCCGGTTGCCGGGACGCCTCCGAACAGCGGTGCGGCGATGTTCGCCAGGCCCTGCCCGAGCAGCTCCCGGTCGGGGTTGTGGCGCGTGCCGACTCCCATCGAATCGGCGGCGGTCGCCGACAAGAGCGACTCGAGTGCCGCGAGTGCTGCCACGGCGAGGGCCGGCGCAAGCAGCGAGGCGAGATTTCCCAGGTGTAGAAAGCTCAGAGTCGGCGCGGAGAAGCCGGACGGAATGGCGCCGATGCGCGCGATGTCCAAACCGAACAGCTGCGCGACGACTGTCGCGACTGCGATCGCGAAGAGGGAGAACGGGACCCTCGGGAAGTAGCGTCCGCCGATGAGAATCGCCACGGCGACCACCAGCGCGATCGACGGCGCCAAGATCGACGGATCCGCCACGAACTTGCGCACGGCATCGAACGCAGACTGCCACACCTTCTCGCCCTCGGCACCGGTGATTCCCAGGGCGGCCGGCACCTGCTGGAGAGCGATGACGATGGCGATACCCGCGGTGAATCCTTCGATGACGGGGGCGGGCATGTATCGGACGGCTCGGCCTACGCCCGCAAACGCCAACCCGACCAGAACCACCCCCGCGATCAACCCGACCGCAAGCACGCCCTCCGGACCGTACTCGGCCACGATCGGCACCAGGACCACTGTCATCGCCCCGGTTGGGCCGGACACCTGGAAGCGGGAACCTCCGAACACTGCCGCGACCGCTCCGGCGATGACCGCTGTCGTCAGACCCGCGGCTGCGCCGAGGCCGGAGCTGACACCGAAGCCCAACGCCAATGGCAGCGCGACCAGCGCCACGATGAGGCCGGAGAGCAGATCGGCGCCGGGTGTGCGGACCGCGGGTTTCCACTCGCTCCACCTGGGGAGGAGTTCGGCGACCGTCCGAACAGCGCCGGGGACGCGGCCACCGGCAGGGCTGGTCGCGTTCGCGGGCCCGTTCGGGTTTCCAAGTTCAGACATGTGCAGCTTCCTCGGTATGCCGAGAGTCTCGCCATCTCGCTAGTTACGAATGTTGGCAATCCACAAAAATGGAAGGTTGGACGATGCGGGTGACACCGTTCAGCCCACTGTCGGGGACAAATGTTGCGGTGCGCGGAGGAGTGCGATCTCGGTGCCCGAGTCCAGCACCCCTGTGCGCCGGATGTCAGGCTTCGCGGCGACGGGTGCGGCCCCGGACGCGACGGAAGTCGGCATCTCGTGTGGTGGCCGGTTTGCCGGGATACAGATCGGCGAGGGCGGGAGCACTGAGCCGGAGCCTGAGGGCGCCGAGCTCCTCGCGCAGGACATCGGGCAGGGTATTGCCGCCGATGGCGGCGTACCACTCGTCGATCAGCTGAGTCTCGGCGAGCCACTCGTCGACGTCGACCTTCAAGGCGGCGGCAATCTTGGTGTGGTCGAGCTGCAGGCCCGTCAAGTCGAGTGCGTCCACCGCTGGCACGTATCCGATCGGCGTCGACTCCGCCACCCCCTGACCTTCGATCCGCTCGAGTGCCCACTTCACGATCCGGACGTTCTCTCCGAACCCCGGCCACAGGAACTCGTCGTCGTCACCGCGCCGGAACCAGTTGACGTAGAAGATCTTCGGCAATCTCGCCGGATCCGCCTTCGCCCCGATGTCCAGCCAGTGCCCGAAGTAGTCGCCGACGTGATAGCCGAGGAATGGCAGCATCGCCATCGGGTCGCGGCGCACCACACCGACCTTGCCGGCCGCCGCCGCGGTGGTCTCCGAGGACAGTGTGGAGGCGAGGAACACTCCGTGTTGCCAGCTCAGCGACTCGGTGATCAGTGGAACGGTCGTGGCCCGGCGGCCCCCGAAGAAGATCGCCGAGATCGGCACGCCGGCAGAGTCGTTCCATTCCGGGGCCACGGTGGGGCACTGCGCGATCGGGGTGCAGTACCGAGAGTTCGGGTGCGCCGCACGCTCGCCCGAGTTCGGGGTCCAGTCCCGGCGCAGCCAATCGGTCAGGTGGGCGGGCGGCTGATCTGTCATCCCCTCCCACCAGACGTCGCCGTCGTGGGTGAGCGCGACATTGGTGAAGATCGAGTTGCCCCGCTCGATGGTGGCCATCGCGTGCGGGTTCGTGTGGGCGCCGGTGCCGGGGGCTACGCCGAAGAACCCCGCCTCGGGGTTGACCGCGTACAGTCGCCCGTCCTCACCGAAGCGCATCCAGGCGATGTCGTCGCCGAGCGTTTCGGCGGTCCACCCGTCGAGTGTGGGCTCGAGCATCGCGAGGTTCGTCTTCCCGCACGAGGATGGGAACGCCGCGGCGATGTAGTGCACCTCCTGTTCGGGGGAGGTGAGTTTGAGGATGAGCATGTGCTCGGCGAGCCAGCCCTCGTCCTTGGCCATCTTCGAGGCGATGCGCAGGGAGTAGCACTTCTTGCCGAGCAGTGCGTTGCCGCCGTAGCCGGAGCCGTAGCTCCAGATCATCCGCTCCTCGGGGAAGTGGGAGATGTACTTGGTGTGATCGCACGGCCACGTGGAATCCGCCTCGCCCGGACGGAGCGGGGCGCCGACCGAGTGCAGGCATTTGGCGAATTCGGCTCCGGCAGTGAGCTTGTCCCATACCTTGGCCCCGGATCGGGTCATGATCTGCATCGAGACGGCCACGTACTCGGA
Source organism: Rhodococcus sp. NPDC004095 (assembly GCF_053604015.1). NCBI lineage: Bacteria > Bacillati > Actinomycetota > Actinomycetes > Mycobacteriales > Nocardiaceae > Rhodococcus > Rhodococcus sp. NPDC004095. Next base: position 370,837 of record NZ_JBSGGS010000002.1, on the reverse strand, counting down.
GTCGGTGACCTGAACACCGAACTTCGGTTCTGCTGCGTCCAGCGGGCCCATACAGAAGGCGATGACGTACATCGTGCGACCGGACATCGCGCCGCGGTAGTGCTCGGTCATGACCGTCTTCATGTCGACGGGGTCCATCCAGTTGTTCGTCGGCCCTGCGTCGGCCTCGAGTCTGGAGCAGATGAAGGTTCGGTCCTCCACCCGGGCCACGTCCTCCGGATCGGACCCACACCAGAAGGAGTTCGGCTTGCCCTCGAGTCGGACGAACGTACCCTTGTCGACCAGTTGCGTCGTCAGGCGGTCCCATTCGTCGGCGGATCCGTCGCACCACACCACGGCGTCGGGGCTCGTGAGGTCGGCGACGTCGACGACCCAGGACACGATCTCCTCGTGCATTGTCGGGGCGGCCCCGATACCGGTTGCGGGTGTGGTCACGGGTGTTCTCCTCACGGATACCTGCGGACGTGGCGTGTCATGTGTGGCTATTGGTTGGTGGACAAGGCGATGGCGCGGCCGACGTGCCGGGCTATGGCCGGGGTGACGAGGCCGTCGTCCGACGACGGCAGTGTCTGTCCCGGGGGTGTGGTCAACGCCAGGGCTCGCGCGCACGCGGCGAGGATCTCAGCGGTCACCTTCGTCGTGTCGTGCCCACACAGAGCGCTCATCAGGCCCGGCACGACCAACCGTCCCAGCGCGAAGCGGTCGGTCGGCCAGGCCACGGTGCGGCCGGGCGCGTCGGTGTCGGTCGCGGTGCCGGCGAGATCGATCAGGACATCGTGGCGCTGCATCAATCGCCGCAGGGGGAACGCATGTGCGTCAACTCTGCTCCAGTTGATCACCTCGCCGATTCCGGACTTCAACAGGACCGGACCGAGGAGGGGTGCGCGTTCGGGGCCGTTGATCACGACGCGTCCCGAACGGGGTGCGGCACCGCCGCGACGAAGAAGGGAAATCGTGGTTGCCACCAGTGCGGCGGTCAGCACATCGAGTTCGGTGACGATCACGGGTCCGCCACGAGCATCCACGTCGTCTGCGATCCGGGAGGACTCCCCCGCCCCGATGCCGGTCACGAACGCAACCGACACACGCGGTGATGCCGAGGCGATCCGCGCTGCGACAAGCCGGGAGTCCCCGGTGGCCATGGGAAGCCGCAGCACCCGAATCGGGGTGCGGCGGCGAATCAGATCCGCGTACATCTCCATCACCATCCAGGGCGAGCGTTGCGGCTCGGCCGGAGAACGGTCGCGACGGGATGCGCCGACAGTCACAACGGCGGCAGTGATCCCCTCGAGCTGAACACCCGTGCCGCCGGCGGGTCCGCGCGTGTCGTCGTCTTCGTCAGTCACCCTCGTCGTCCATTCATGCAAGATGCATATTTAAGAAAGTCTGCAATCAGTGGGTATGAGTAAACCCGGCCGGCGCCCGTTCGGTCAGCCTGCGGCCTCTCCTACCAGCACTGCCGACTCCGCTTGTTCTTCGAGCAGCTCGGCCTGCCCCGCGACGACGCCCGTGAGAATCCCCTTGGCGATCGCCAGCAGATCCGCGACCTTCGGCGAGGTCAGCGTATAGGACACCGACAGACCTTCCCGCCTGGCCGTGACCAGCCCGGCGCGACGCAGGATCGACAGCTGCTGAGACAGGTTCGCCGGTTCGATCCCCACCTCGGGCAGCATCTCCGAGACGGCGTGATCACGCTCGCTCAGCAACTCGAGGACCCGGATGCGTGCCGGGTGCCCCAGCGTCTTGAAGAAGTCCGCCTTCATCTGATACAGCGGTTGGCGCGCGCTCGTGGCCATTGCGCCTCCTGTCGTCTCCGTTGCGGGAGTGGTCGTCTTCGCTCGTAGCGACGTGGTCATGCACCCTCGCTTTCGCGGGATCATCCCACACGGAAGGCGCCACTTGCGAATTTTAGCAATTTGCTAGTCTCTGCGCTGCCAGCTTCCCCCGGTCGCACGTCTCGCGCCCTGCGGTACCCGTGTTCGTGTTTCAGTTTCAGTCGAGCAAAATTCGAAAATGGTTGGTGTGTCGACTTTTTCATGCTTCGCTGATATTAAGAACCTGTTCTAACCAAAACAGTGGAGGTTGTTGACCATGGGCACACCAGTGATCGTCGAGGCAGTGCGTACCCCCATCGGCAAGCGCGGCGGCTGGCTGTCTGGCCTGCACTCGGCCGAGATTCTCGGTACCGCACAGAAGGGCATCGTTGACCGCGCGGGCATCGATCCGCTGCTGGTCGAACAGGTCATCGGCGGATGTGTCACCCAAGCCGGCGCCCAGTCCAACAACGTCACCCGCACCGCGTGGCTCGCAGCCGGGCTCCCGTGGCAGACCGGCGCCACCACGATCGACTGCCAGTGCGGCTCCGCACAGCAGGCCAACCACCTCATCGCCGGCCTCATCGCGACCGGTGCGATCGACATCGGCATCGCGTGCGGTGTCGAGTCCATGAGCCAGGTCCCGCTCGGCGCCAACGTCGGAACCGACGCAGGCCCGCGCCGCCCGGCATCGTGGGACATCGACATGCCCAACCAGTTCGAGGCCGCCGAGCGCATTGCACGCCGCCGCGGCATCATCCGCGCCGACATCGAGACCCTCGGTGTCCGCTCGCAGGCCCTCGCGAAGCAGGCGTGGGAGGAAGGCCGCTTCAACCGCGAGATCGTCCCGGTCACCGCGCCGGTCATCGGTGACGACAAGCAGCCGACGTCGGAGATGAACGTCGTCAGCCGCGACCAGGGCCTGCGCGACACCACCGCCGAGTCTCTCGCCAAGCTCACGCCGGTCCTCGAGGGCGGTATCCACACCGCGGGCACGTCATCGCAGATCTCCGACGGGGCCGCCGCCGTCCTGCTCATGGACTCCGACCGCGCCCGCTCACTCGGGCTGACGCCCCGCGCCCGCATCGTCAGCCAGGCCCTCGTCGGCGCCGAACCCGAGTACCACCTGGACGGCCCCGTCCAAGCCACGTCCCGGGTGCTCGAGAAGGCCGGCATGAAGATCGGCGACCTGGACCTGTTCGAGGTCAACGAGGCATTTGCCTCCGTAGCGCTGTCGTGGGCGCAGGTGCACGGGCCGCACATGGACAAAGTGAACGTCAACGGCGGCGCGATCGCACTCGGACATCCCGTGGGCAGTTCAGGGTCCCGATTGATCACCACCGCCCTGCACGAGCTCGAGCGTCGCGACGGCTCGACCGCGCTGATCACGATGTGCAACGGCGGCGCGCTGGCCACCGGCACCATCATCGAGCGGATCTGACCGTCTCGGTGTCGGCCATCGGACCCATCCGCCGAAGGCCGGCACCGTTTCGTCGCGGAGTGCCCCTCGCATGTGGGGCCGTCGAAAATGAGACCGCAGAGGCGAGTCGGTTCACCTGAGAGGCGCCGACTCCGCGGCATCGGTGTTCCGCAGCAGCCTGAGCCCAGGACGACAGGTGATGGACTCGTTCACCGTCTCGAATACGATGCCTCGAATGGACCAGCCACTTCCCCCGTGCCCCCAGTGCTCGTGTGTGTACACCTACGAGATGGGCGCATTGATGGTGTGTCCGGAATGCGCGCATGAATGGGAACCAATCTCCGAGCCAACGACCTATGCGGACGGTCCGGTGATCAAGGACGCCGTCGGCAATGTCCTCGCTGATGGAGACACGGTCACTGTCATCAAGAGCCTCAAGGTGAAGGGCAGCCCCACAGGAATCAAGACCGGGACGAAGGTGCGTAATATTCGCCTCGTCGCCGGTGTCGGTGACCACGACATCGATTGCAAGGTTGACGGCATCGGCCCCATGCAACTGAAGTCGAGCGTCGTCAAGAAGGTCTGAGGCGCGGCAGTGGAAGCACTGTGCCGACTCTGATCGTATGGCGGCGCAAGGTGAGTCATCTCGACCCTCCGGACCGCCGGACAGGGCTGATCGACCCGGGACCTCGGACCGGCCGCCGATCAGAGTCGGTGGCGGGTCCGGTACCGGTCGAGATTGCGCCCGGCCAGCCGGCCGATCCACGGCAGGGCCCGCAGGGTGGCACCGGGAATCAGCATGCCCGCCTTGACCATCCAGCCGTCCGAGCGAGGGAGGTTGACCTCGACCCGGGGACGGGCGACGAGGGCGAGCACCCGGTCGGCGACGGCCTGCGGCGCGAGCGGAGCGCCGAGGAAGTTCAGCGGCGATCCCCCGGTTGCGGCCTCGTGCCGCAGCATCGGGGTGTCGACCGACCCCGGGTTGACGATGCTGACGCGCACCCCGGTTTCCGGGTGACGGGCAGCGAGCGAGAGCAGGAAGCCGCGCAGCCCGAACTTCGACGCGCTGTAACCGGGACTTTCCGCGAGCGGCAGCATCCCGCCGATCGAGGCAACCGCGATCACGTGACCGCCCCGGTCCTGCAGCCTCGGGTACAGCGCCCGGGTGAGCTGGATCGGGGCGAGCAGGTTCACCCCGAGTTCACGATCGACCTCTGCCGCCGTCACCCGCTCGAAGGGTGTGGTGACAACGATTCCCGCAACGTGCACGAGCAGGTCACAGGTGTCGATCGACGCGGTCAACGCCTCCAGCTGTGCGGGGTCGGCCAGATCGCACGGGTGCGGCCGGATCCGTCCCGGAGCCGAGTCCGCGAGCGCGTTCGCGCGGGCGGCGTCGACATCGACTGCGGTGACGTCGAAGTCGCGCGCGGCGAGTCCCCGGCAGATTGCCGACCCGATGGCTCCGGCCGCCCCGGTGACCAGTGCGCGCTTCACACCGTGACCTTGACGCGGTCGAACATCCCCGGCGTCAGGTCCGCCCAGCCGAGCTCGGCCCGAACCCGGGTCAGGTGGTCACGGAACGCGTGCGAGTCGACGTACGCGCTGTGCCGGTCGGTGCCGATGAACGAGATCCCGCCGCTCAGGTCCGGCCGGTCGGTGGCGATCCTGCGGTCGAAGGCCGCCGCCCGGGCCGGGTTGTGCTGCTGGTCGTGCAGGTAGTGGGCGAGCAGATTGGTCACCTGGTCGAACAGCGTGTACGCGCTCGAGTTGGTCTCCAGGTATCCGACGCCGAACAGGGTGGGCCGCTTCGGGTTGAAGGCCGTGAGATACAGCCGAGGTCGGCCCGCCGCCCAGTCGAAGCAGTCCTGCGGGACGTACGGGATCGCCCAGTCGTAGCCCGTCGCATACAGGACGAGGTCCGCTTCCCGGTGCGATCCGTCGCTGAACTCGACCCGGGGGCCGTCGAATCGCGCGATGTCCGGAACGATCTCGACGTCGCCGTGCTGAAGATGGTGCACCAGTTGGCTGTTGAGCAGCGGGTGCGACTCGAGCAGTTTGTGGTCGGGTCGCGGCAGGCCGAGACGGGTCAGGTCGCCTTGCAGCAGTCGGAGCAGTCCGGTCAGCAGCGGCCGTTCGAGCATCAGCGGCAGCTTCGGGCCACGTTCGGCGAACACGTCGGTCGGCGTGCCGAAGATGTGCTTGGGAATCACGTGGTAGCCGCGGCGCACGCTGACGTGGGTGCGGGCGGCCGCCGCGGCGGCGTCACAGGCGATGTCGGCGCCGGAGTTGCCCAGGCCGACGATCACCACCCGTTTGCCGCGGAACTCGTCGAGGCCGCGGTAGGTGACCGCGTGCCGCACCTCGCCGTCGAAACTGCCCGGGTGCTCCGGGATCCGGGGCTGCCAGGTCACCCCGGTCGCGCACACCACCGCCCGGTAGCGCCGCACCTCACCCGTCGACAGCCGCACGGACCACCCGTCGCCGGCGGGGATCACCTCGTCCACCCCGGTGTCGAACCGGATCGCGTCGTACAGGCCGTACGCGCGGGCGAAGCTACGCGTGTAGTCGAGGATCTGCCGGTTCCCGGGGTAGTCCGGGAACGAGTCCGGCATCGGGAAGTCGAAGAACCCCGATACCGTGCGGGACGAGATGAAGTGCGCGGACTCGTACATCGGCGTGCCGGGATTGTCGATGTCCCAGATCCCGCCGACGTCGCTGTGCCGTTCGAACTGGTCGTACTCGACACCCAGACGCCGCAGTGCCCGCGCGGCCGACAATCCGGCCGGCCCGGCACCGACGATGCACACTCGATCCATATCCAGTCCCCTTCTCCTCGCCGCACATTCAACCCGCCCGGTCCCTCGATGTCCGGGAATCGCCTCCTCCTGACCTGCTCGGCGGTACCGTGTCGCCGGTCAGGCCACGCGAAAAGGGGTGGACGATGGTCGAACTGAGTCGGCGTCGCTTTCTCGTGGTCGCCGCGGCCGGGATCGGTGCAGGCGCACTGGGAGCGGGGCCTGCAGGCGCCGCCCCCGCGGAGGGGGTGGTGGCCGACGGGCAGGCCCGGTTCCAGGTGCTCAGCCCGACACTGATCCGGCTCGAGTACGCCGACGACGGCCGGTTCGAGGATCGTCCGACGATGCTCGCGTACCGGCGAGACACTCCCGCGCCCAGCTTCTCCCGGGAGACGTCCGGTGACGACCTGGTGCTCCGTACCGGGCGCGTCACCGTGACATACCGGCGCGGCAGCGGTCCGTTCGGACCCGACAACCTGCGAATCACGGTGCGACGCGGCGACTCCGACGTGCTCGCGTCCCCGGCATGGCAGTCCCCCATTGCGACCCCGAGCCCGGCGGGCGCCGGGATGGCCGGCTACCTCGGGCTCGCGTCGGCCGAACCCGGAACCCCCGGCAACCTCGGGGGCTGGCTGCGCAGCCTGGACAGCCGCTCTGGACCCGTCCCGCTGCACGACGGACTGCTCTCCCGCGCCGGCTGGACGTTCCTCGACGACTCGCACAGCGTCCTGCTCGGCGAGGACGGCGCCACCCGCTCGCCCCGCCCCGCCCGCACCGGCGCCTACCAGGACGGCTACCTGTTCGGGTACGGCACCGAGCTGACCGCCGCGTTCGCCGACTACCGATTGCTGTCCGGTGCCGCGCCGCTGCCCCCGCGAAAGGCGCTGGGCGTCTGGTTCTCCCGCTACCACCCGTACAGTGAGCAGGCGTACCGCGACGAGCTGCTGCCCGCGTTCCGGGCCGAACGGGTACCGCTGGACGTGCTGATGGTCGACACCGACTTCAAGGCCCCGCACCGGTGGAACGGCTGGGAGTGGCGAACCGACCTGTTCCCGGATCCGCGTCGGTTCTTCCGCTGGGCGCACGACGAGGGGCTCGCGGTGGGCCTGAACGTGCATCCGTCCATCGCCCGCGGCGACGCCCGGTTCGCCGAAACCGACGCCGCGGGCGGCGGACTGGCCCCGGTGGTGATGCCGAATCTGATCAGCATCCAGTCCGACCCCGGCGGCGTGATCGATGTGCACCACGGCTTCGACTTCGCCGATCCGCGGCAACTCGACGCGTACATGGACCTGCACACCGCGTTCGAGGAGGACGGCGCCGACTTCTGGTGGCTGGACTGGTGTTGCGAGGGGTCGACGGCGGGTCCACCGGACGGCTCGATGTCGGGAGACGCGTGGATCAACTCGCAGTACACCCGCCGGACCCGTGCCCGCGGCAGCAGGTGGCCGACACTGTCGCGCGTCGGCGGCTCCTGGCAGGACTGGGCCGGGGACCGGCCCGGACCGTGGGGCGAGCACCGATCGACGATCCACTTCACCGGTGACGCGCGCTCGACGTGGGAGATGCTCGACTTCCAGACCCGTTTCACCGTCGCCGAGGGCAATGCCGGACTGCCCTACGTCTCGCACGACATCGGTGGATTCCAGGGCGCCCTGGACGACGAGTTGTACACCCGGTGGATCCAGTCCGGCACGTTCGGGCCGATCCTGCGCCTGCACTCCTCCAACAACGGCGACGCGCGGCGCCTGCCCTGGGAGTTCGGAGGCAAGGCCCGCACCGTCGCCGCGGATTTCCTGCGGCTGCGCGGCGAGCTCGTCCCGTACCTGTACACCCTCGCCCGCGAGACCCACGACAGCGGACTGCCCCTCGCCCGCGGCATGTACCTGCAGTGGCCGGATCACGAGGACGCGTACGTCCACGACCGGCAGTACACCCTCGGGTCCGACCTGCTGGTCGCGCCGGTGGCGACGCCCGGCGACCCGGCCACCCGGACCGTCTGGTTCCCGCCGGGTGACTGGATCGACTTCTTCACCGGCGAGCGGCGCAGCGGACCCGGTGTCGAGCCGGTGACCGTCCCGCTCGAGCGGGCGCCGGTGTACGCCAGGGCCGGGTCGATCGTGATCCGTCGCCCGTACCAGGACTCCGACGACCAGCGACCGCTCGATCATCTCGTCGTGTCGGTGTTCCCCGGGGCGGACGCACGGTTCACGCTCTACGAGGACGCCGGCGCCGGACTGGACTACGGCGACGGTGCGTTCGCCCGGACCACGATCCGGTGGGACGAGAACTCCAGGATGCTGAGCGTCGAGCCCGTGGTCGGCGGCTTCCCCGGGCTACCCGCCCGCCGCACCCTCGAGGTGCGGGTCGGCGATCGCGCGCCCGTCAGGGTCGAATCCGCGACCGACCGGCAGTGCGACGTCCAGGTCTGAGTCCGGAACGATGTGGGAGCAGGTGGCCGCTCGCACGCGTCAGGGTTCATCGTCTTTCTGCTCGGCGACCCAGGCGGCGATCTGAGCCCGCGATGTGAAACCGAGTTTGATCAGGATGTGCTCGACGTGGCCCTCGACGGTCCGCCGCGAGATCACCAGTTGGGCGGCGATCGCCTTGTTGGTCAGACCCTTTGCCACCAGGCCGGCAACCTGCCGTTCGCGTTTCGTCAGGGTCGCCTCGGTGTCCGCGTTGGTCGACGCGGCCGCGGACGGCTCTCGGAGTGCGTAGGCAACCGCGTCGGCGAAACTCAGAGCCCGGCCCTTGCGGTGGGCTGTCTCGAACGCCCGCTCCCCGATCGCGCCGCGGATCTGACGCTCGCACTGCTCGTGGTGGACGAGCAGGTGCAGGTACAGGAGGGTGGAGGTGCCCACGGCTCGGCGCAGCGACTCGGCTGCTCCGAGCAGGGTCGCGGCCCGCTGCGCGTCGCGCCCGTCGCCCTCGATCCACGCCAGTGCCTCCAGACCCGCGGAGGCGATGAGAGGGTCGTCCACCAGCCTGGTCAGTCGCAGGACCTGTTCCATCAGCCGAACGGCGCGGGTGCCATCACCCTGCCTCCACGCCGCGACACCCGTGGCCCACAGCGAATACGACCGATACACCGATTCGTGACGCGATTTCGTCATCTCGAGCACCCGCTCGTGGCAGGCCGCGGCCCGCGTGGCGTCACCCTGCAGTTCCAGAGTCCATCCGAGCGATTGCAGGACCGCAATCCCCACCCGGGACACCTCGTCCTGGGCGTCGAACCACTCGAGGGCCTCGCTCAGCCGGGTGTGCGCGCGGGAAAGATCACCGCCGTACAGCGCGAGCATTCCGGCGCCGGCAGCGACCAGGGCGTCGCTCGCGGGGTCGGGCGTCTGCTCGGTCAGCGCCTGCCCCTCCTCGACGAGGGCGATCCCCGCGGGCAGGTCGCCCTGCATTCCGGCGAGCAGAGCGTCGGCGTAGAGCGCTCTGATGCGTTCCGCGGCCGGTGGGAGGGGTCGGCGGGCCAGTGCGCGGTCGAGCCAGTGCCGTCCTTCGCTGAGCCGACCGCGCGACACCCAGAAGGGGAACAGGCCGACGGCGATCCGGAGCCCCGCGACGCCCTCGCCGTCACCCGAGTCGGTCAAGGCGAACTCCATCGCCTCACGCAGGTTCGGCTGTTCCCGGTCCAGGCGCTCGATCCACTCCAACTGTCGGGGCCCGATCCAGCCGGCCTCCGCATCCAGCGTCATCCTCTGATACCAATCGCGATGCCGGCTGCGCAGGGCCTCGTGCTCGCCGTCCTGCTCCGCCTTCTCCCAACCGTAGGCGCGCAGAGTCTCGAGAATCCGGTAGCGCACCGTGTCGCCGGTCTCCTCGCGCGTCATGATCGACTTGTCGACCAGCGCTGCGACGGTGTCCATCAGGTCCTCCCGATCCAGGTCTCCCCCGCAGATGTCCTGCGCCGCATCCAGTTCGAAGCTACCGGCGAACACCGACAAGCCCGCCCACAACCGCTGTTCCCGCGGGGTGCACAGCTCCCAACTCCAGTCGATCGACAGCCGCAATGTCTGCTGGCGTGGCGGCACGGTGCGCGGGCCGCGGGTCAGCAGCGAGTACCGGTCGGCCAGCCGCTCCAGGACCTGCTCGGGCGACATCGCCCGTAGTCGCGCCGCCGCCAGCTCGATCGCCAGAGGCAGGCCGTCGAGGTGACGGCAGATCTCGGCCACCGTGGCTCGGTTGTCCTCGGTGAGCTCGAATCCCGGCACCGTCGTGGCGGCCCGTTCCGCGAACAGGGTCACCGCGTCGTACCGTGGCGCGCTCCGCACGGATGGAGGTGCGTCCGTGTCGGGAACCGCCAGCGGTGGGACCGGCAGTACCGTTTCCCCGCCGATGTTCAACGGCTCGCGGCTCGTGGTCAGGATCCGAAGCTCCGGGCAGCGGCGAAGCAACGTACCGGCCAGCGCGGCGACCGCGTCGACGACCTGCTCGCAGTTGTCCAGTACCAGCAGCAGGTGCCGGGGGGTGAGGAACTCCACCACCACGTCCTCGAACGTCCGCGCGGACGGATTCCGCACTCCAAGGGCGGCGGCCACCACGTCCACGAGCAACGAACCGTCGCGCAACTCGCCCAGCTCGACCAGGCACACCCCGTCCCGAAACCCGCGCCGCATGTCCGCTGCCGCGTGGAACGCGAGTCGCGTTTTCCCCACCCCGCCGATCCCGGTCAACGTCACCAGACGCGACACGGACAGGCTCTCCTTGACCTCTGTCAGTTCCCGGCGGCGACCGACGAAACTGGAGAGTTCGAGCGGCAACTCCCCTGTGGTACTCGGCACGGCCGGTACGGCGACGGTGCGTCGTCGAACCGACGAGTTCAAGCCACGGACCGACGGCGGACGAGGCGGCGCTCCTTCTCGTCGTCGGCCGACCGAGTCGGGCAACAGGGCCATGTCATCGGCGGTGAGGTCGTTGGCGAGCTGGACCCGGCGCAGCTCGTCCCCGAGATCCGCTGCGGTGGCGGGTCGCTCGTCCGGATCGGCGGACATCGCCCGTTCGACGACCGCGCTCACGTCGTCGCCGACACCCCGTTCACGCAGATCCGGGACGGGCTCGGTGGTGATCCGCAGGAACTGTGCCACCACCTGCTCGCCGGCCCGGCGTTCGAAAGCGGCGTGCCCGGTGAGGGCGCTGAACAGGGTTGCGCCGAGACCGTAGATGTCCGAGGCGGCGCTCGGCGGGTTCCCCCTGAGCACCTCGGGGGCCGTGAACGCCGGCGATCCGGTGACGGTGCCGGTCCTGGTCTCGAATCCGCCGGAGATGTGGGCGATGCCGAAGTCGGTGAGCGCCGGCTCTCCGTACTCGGTGAACAGGATGTTCGCGGGTTTGACATCGCGGTGGACGACACCCAGACGGTGTGCCGTCTCGAGGGCGCCGGCCATCTTCACGCCGAGGCGAAGCGCCTCGGCGAGTGCGAGTGGGCCGTCGCGGCGGATCCGGGCTTCGAGCGAATCGCGCGGGTGGTACTGCATCACGATGTAGGGCCGACCACTGGCGGTTGCGCCGGCCTGCAGGACGCCGACGATGTTCGGGTGTCCCGTCAGGCAGCCCATCGCCCGCTGCTCGCGGACGAACCGTGTTCGGGCCTCTTCGTCGAGGTCGGCGGTGAGGACCTTCACGGCCACGTTGCGTTCCAGCGAGGACTGCACGCAGCGGTAGACCACGCCGAATCCGCCGCGCCCGATTTCGCGTGCCTCGTCGAATCCGGCGGCGCTCAACTCCGCCGCGACGGAAGGAACCACGGCACGCTGCGTCTCGAGCGGATCACGGTCGGCCATCTCGCTGCGCCGCCCTGACTGCTCCGAACTCCGCACCGGGCCGGCACGACCCGTGCACATGCACCATGCGCTCACCTCGGAAGGACTGGCATCCAGGATATGCCGCCGTGGTGAGGACCTCTGGAAAAGAAATTCCGGAAGCTGTCGATTCCGGGCCTCGCCGATCGACTCACAGGTAGCGGCGGGGAACGGCCCCGCCGAGCAACCCGAGGAGTCACCATGCCCCGCTACCTGTCGCTCATCCGGGTCGACGAGCGCACCGCCCCCGCCGACGGCCCCAGCCCGGAATTGATGGAACGCATGGGCGCCCTGCTCGAGGAGGTCACCAAGGCCGGCGTCATGCTCGACACGCAGGGCCTGACCCCCAGCTCGGAGGGCACGCGGATCACGTGGTCGGGAGGCGAGCTCAGCTACACCGACGGCCCCTTCACCGAGAGCAAGGAGGTGGTCGGCGGCTACGCGATCATGCAGTGCAAGGACAAGGCCGAGGCCCTCGAGTGGTCGCGGCGGTTCCTGCGGGTCCACGAGGACTACTGGACCGTCACCCTCGAACTGCGCCAGATCGCCGAGGAGTGACCGTCGCCCGAATTCCGAACGGCCTTGATCTCGAACAACCTTGATTTCGAACAACAGGGCCGCCGGACTCGCCTTGACCGGGCCCCACGGGTTTGCTGTCATCGGACCCGTGGGGTCGCAGTCGGTCGACGAGGCGATCGAGACGGTATTCCGGATCGAGTCGCCGCGGATCATCGCGGCCGCGGCCCGGATCGTGCGGGACGTGGGGACCGCGGAGGAACTGGCCCAGGACGCGCTGGTCGCTGCCCTCGAACAGTGGCCACAGACCGGGATTCCGGACCGGCCGGGCCCGTGGCTGATCGCCACCGCCCGGAATCGGGCGGTCGACCTGGTGCGCAGGCAGCAGAACTACACACGCAAGCTCGCCGAGATCGGCCGCGGTCTCGATGTGGCAGCGGCCCCCGACCTGCCACCGGACCCGGACGAGATCGACGACGACCTGCTGCGGCTGATCTTCGTTGCCTGCCATCCGGTGCTGTCCACCCCGGCGCGGATCGCGTTGACGCTGCGCCTGGTGGGCGGCCTGACCACCTCCGAGATCGCCCGCGCGACGCTGGCGTCGGAATCGACGGTCGCACAGCGCATCGTGCGCGCCAAACGGACCCTCGCCGCCCGGCAGGTGCCGTTCGAGGTTCCCACCGGACCGGACCGGGCCGCCCGATTGTCGTCGGTCCTCGAGGTGGTCTACCTGGTGTTCAACGAGGGCTACTCCGCGACAACCGGTGACGACCTGCTCCGCCCCGGACTGTGCGAGGACGCCCTGCGCCTGGCGCGGGTCCTGGCCGCGCTGATGCCCCGCGAACCCGAAACGCACGGCCTGCTGGCACTGCTGAGCCTGCAGGCCTCCCGGACCGCCGCGCGAGTGGACGCAGACGGGGCGCCGGTGCTGCTCGCGGACCAGGATCGGGCCCGCTGGAACCGGCTCCTGATCCGGCTCGGCATGGAGGCCCTGCTGCGCGCCGGCACCGGCCCGTACTCGCTCCAGGCGGCGATCGCCGCCTGCCATGCGCGGGCCGCCACGTACCAGGACACCGACTGGGCCACCATCGCGGCGCTCTACGAACGCCTGTACACGCTGACCCCGTCGCCGGTCGTGGCACTGAACCGTGCCGTCGCGGTGTCCCGGGCCGACGGCCCGGAGGCCGCACTGGTTCTCGTCGACGCCCTCGCCGACGATCCGATGCTGCGCGACTACCACCTGCTGCCGAGTGTCCGCGGCGACCTGCTCGCCCAGCTGGGCCGCGGCGGTGATGCTCGCACCGAGTTCACCCGGGCCGCGGCGCTGACCCAGAACCTCCGCGAGCGGGACCTGCTGTTGCAACGCGCCGAGTCAGTCGGCGACTGACTCGAGTGCCCACGCGGCCGCCGCCGCGACGTCGGACGTCACCGGCACCCAGGAGGGAAGCGGGGGCCGCGACACCATCAGCACCGCGACCCCCAGCTCACGGGCGGCGGTCAGCTTCGCCTCGGTAAGCGCGCCCCCGCTGTTCTTGGTCACCAGAACATCGATCCGGTTGTCGCGCAGCAGTTCCCGCTCTGCGTCGAGCCCGAACGGGCCGCGGTCGAGCAGCAGCGTCGTGGCCGTGGGTGCCGGCCCCTCCGGGGGATCGATGGCGCGGACGAGGAACCAGGCGTCCGACCCGGCGAACGCGTCGACGCCCTGCCGGCCGATGGTGAGGAAGACGCGACGGCCGAGTGCGGGAAGCGCGGCGGCCGCGGCGGCGAGCGAGTCGACCTGTGTCCAGTTGTCCTCCGGTGCCGGTGTCCATGCGGGGCGGCGCAGGATCAGCAGCGGCACACCCGCGGAGGCGGCCGCGGTCGCGGCATTGGCGGTGATCCGGGAAGCGAACGGGTGTGTCGCGTCGACGATCGCGTCGATCCTGTTCGCGCGCAGGTACTCCCGAAGGCCGTCGACGCCGCCGAAACCGCCGACGCGGACCTCGCCGTCGGGCAGACGCGGATTCCGCACCCGGCCGGCCAGCGAGGATTCGACCGCGATCCCCGGTTCGCTCACCAGCGCGGCGGCCAGCGCACGCCCTTCGGACGTGCCCCCGAGGATCAGGACGCGTCGCATCAATGGGTGACGCGGGCGCGGCTCGCCGAGTACAGGTAGCTGTCCGGGAACCCGGCCGCACCGAGCACACGCCCGACGATGATCACCGCGGTCTTCGTCACACCGGCCTCGTGCACCTGCGCCGCGATCGAGTCCACGGTGCCGCGCAGCACGATCTCGTTCGGACGGCTGGCGAACGCCACCACCGCCACCGGGCAGTCGCCGCCGTAGGGGACGCGCAGTTCGTCGACGACCTGATCGATGCGGTGCGCGGCCAGGTGGATCACCAGCGTCGCGCCGCTCGCGCCGAGCGTGGCCAGGTCCTCCCCCTCCGGCATCGCCGTCGACAGGGTCGAGACGCGGGTCAGGACGATGGACTGGGACACCCCGGGGACCGTCAGTTCACGGCCGAGGGTGGCCGCGGCGGCCGCGAATGCCGGGACGCCCGGCACGATCTCGTAGTCCACCCCAGCGGCCTCGAGCCTGCGGACCTGCTCGGCGACCGCGCTGTAGATCGACGGATCGCCGGAGTGCAGCCGCGCGACGTCCTTGCCCTCGCGGTGCGCGGAGACGAGCAGTTCGGTGATCCGATCCAGGCTCAACCGCGCCGTGTCGACGATCTCGGCGCCGTCCGGGCACAGGTCGAGCAGCTCGGCCGGCACCAGGCTGCCCGCGTACAGGCACACCGGGCTCTGCTCGATGATCCGCGCGCCGCGCAGGGTGATCAGGTCGGCGGCGCCGGGGCCGGCGCCGATGAAACGGACGGTCACGAAAGCTCCTCTGGTGACTGGATCGGGGTCGCGCACGGGGGCGTCTTCGCGGCGATCCACTGGGCGACCGGCAGCTGAGGGCGCCACGCGGTGAAACCGCCGAGTGCGCTGCCGCGGTAGATCTGGAACTTGCGCAGCCTGCCGCCGTACTCGGCGTGCCAGGCCAGCAGGAGGGCTTCCGATTCGGCGGTGACGGCGTTGACGACGATCCTCCCGCCGACCGGCAACGCCGCCCAGCAGGTCTCGAACACACCGGGCGCGGTCACGCCGCCACCGAGGAAGATCGCGTCCGGGATCGGCGCGCCGGTCAGAGACTCCGGTGCGGCGCCGCGGACGCCGAGCCCGGGGACACCGAGCCGGGAGGCGTTCGCGGCGATCCGGTCGCGGCGGCGGTCGTCACGCTCGAACCCGATCGCCCGACAGGTCGGGTCGGTGCGCATCCACTCGATGGCGATGCTGCCCGAGCCGCCGCCGACGTCCCACAGCAGTTCCCCCGGTTCGGGGGCCAGTGCGGCGAGGGTCAGGGTGCGGACCTCCTGCTTGGTCAGCTGGCCGTCCGACTCGAACGCGTCGTCCGGCAGGCCGGGCAGGCGCGTGTGCCGCACCGCGCCCGCGGTGCGCAGACAGTGCAGGGCCAGCAGGTTCAGGGCGTCCCCGGGGGCGCGGTCCCAGCCGGCGGCGGTGCCGGACACCACCGTCTCGGCCGGGCCGCCGAGCTGTTCGAGGACGGTGATCGCGGTGTCCCCGAAACCGTTGTCGCGCAGCAATTCCGCGACCGTCTCGGGGGTGTGCGCATCGCGACTCAGCACCAGCAGCCGTCGCCCGTGGGCGAGGTCGGGGATCAGCGACTCGGGCGGCGCCGTCACCAGCGACACCACCGCCGTCTCGTGGAGTGCCCAGCCCAGGCGTGCACAGGCCAACGACGCCGACGACGGATGCGCGAGCACCCGAACCCGATCCGCCCCGAGCAGCCGGACCAGGGTGACTCCGATGCCGTGGAACATCGGGTCGCCGCTCGCCAGGACGCAGATGCGCCGACCGTCGTGTTCACCGAACAGGCCCGGCAACGCCGGCACCAGCGGCGACGGCCACGGCACCCGGAGCCGGTTCGAGTCACCGGGTACGAGGTCGAGTTGACGCGCGGACCCCATCAGCACCTCGGCGTCCTCGATCGCGCGCCGAGAGTTCGGAGACAGGCCGTCCCAGCCGTCGGCACCGATCCCGACGACACTGACCGGAGCGCCCGTCAGCACATTTGTGTGATGTCCCATCAACGCGGCATCCGGCGCCAGATCGCCTGCGGCAGCAGCCGCATTACGAAGAACACGAACTGGAGCCGACCGGGGACCGCCACCCGCTCGCGGCCCTTCCCGAGCGCCGCGACCACCGCGTCCGCGACCTGACCCGGAGTGCTCGACATCGGCGCCGGGCTCATCCCCTCGGTCATCCGGCCGATCACGAACCCGGGCCGGACCAGCAGCAGCGAGACCCCGCTGCCGTGCAGGGCGTCACCGAGGCCGCTCGCGAACCCGTCCAGGCCGGCCTTCGCGGACCCGTACACGTAGTTCGCACGCCGCACCCGGACCCCGGCCACCGATGAGAACACCACGATCCGGCCCGACCCCTGCGCGCGCAGCAGCTGCGCCAGGTGCGTCAGCACCGACACCTGCGCGACGTAGTCGGTGTGGATGACGTTCACCGCGTGCTGGGCGTCCGTCTCGGCGCGCGCCTGGTCGCCGAGGACACCGAACGCGAGCACCACGGTGTCGATCGGGCCCAGCTCGACGATCTCGGAGAGCACACGGGCGTGATCGGAGACCTTGTCGGCGTCGAACTCGACGGTGTGCACTGCGGTCGCGCCCGCGGCCTGCAGGGCCCGCCGCTCGGCGTCCAGATCGCCGCTGCGCCGTGCCGCGAGGACAACCGGGCGTCCGGATGCGAGTCGCGTCGCGACCTCGAGACCTATCTCGCTGCGCCCACCGAGAACGACCACCGATCCGACACTCATGCATCCAGTGTGCCGGGCCGTAGCGCTGTGTCCTAACGTCGGGGTATGGCCCGTGCCCCCTTCGATCCCGCCGACCTGACCGCCGAGGCGCTCGCGTTCCTCACCGATCGGCACCTGGCGTCGCTGACGACCCTGCGCCGGGACGGCACCCCGCACGTGGTCGCGGTCGGGTTCACCTGGGATCCGGAGCGACTCCTGGCCCGGGTGATCACGAACGCCGGATCGCAGAAGGCACTCAATGCCGAGCGTGGCGGGTACGGAGCGGTCACGCAGATCGACGGACCCCGCTGGTTGACCCTGGAGGGCACCACCCGGGTCAGTTCGGACCCGGACGACGTCGCGGAGGCCGTCGCCCGCTACACGCGCCGGTACCGACCGCCGCGCGAGAACCCGACCCGGGTGGTCATCGAGATCAACGTCCGGCGTGCGTTGGGGGTGGCCGGGCTCCTCGGCCGCTGAGCCTCAGGCCCTCGACGGCGCCCCGGAACCGCGCCTAGTGTTGTACGGATTACGGGGGCACCCGAGCCGAGGGGCAGTCATGACACGCACAGCAACTCGAGTTTCGATCCTGGTGGGGGCGGCGGCAGCCGCGCTCCTCGCGTCGGTCCCGGCGGCGCAGGCCCTGCCGCCACACCCGTTCGGGCCGCCGGCCCTGACCATCGGCTGCGCCAACCAGGGCAGCCTCATGTCGCTGACCGGGGCCACCGGGCAGTCCGGGCCCGAACCCGGAATCAACCCCGGCGAGATCCGGTTCCAGAGCTTCCCCGCCGCGCCGCCGATCCCGGCCGCCGGTCAGGTGACCGTCGCGTGGGTCAACTACGACACCGGCCAGAACGGGATCGCGAACCTCGAGGGCACCTACCCGTACTACTCGAAGACCGTGTACACCGGGCACGGCAGGGTGATGGCGACGGTGTTCGGCACGATCGACCTCGGCAGCCTGCCGCTGTGCCAGACGAACCCGACGTTCGGCAACTTCATCGTCTGACGCGTCACTACTTGGCGGCCTCCTCGAACGCCGCCGCGTCCTCGGCCCCGAAGCGATCCTCGAGCACCTCCGGGGTGTAGTCGAGGTCGATCTCCTCGACCGGGCGACCGCGCGCCGACTCGATTGCCCCGAGACGCCGCTGCGCGCGGTCCGCCGCGTAGGCCACGAACTCGTCGTTGTCGAGACCGAAGGGCTGTACCTCGAACTGGTCGTCGACCCAGTTGATCAGGCCCAGGGCAAGCGGCATGAGCTCCGCCATCCGCTGCTGGACCACATCCCAGTTGCCGTCGTCCGCGGCCACGTGCCTGCGGCAGGTGAACGTGCCCCACGCCATGTGCCTGCGCTCGTCGTTGCCGATCAGCCGGATCAACTCCACCATGCCGGGCAGGATGTTCCATTCGGTGCACACCTTCTGCCACGCGAAGTACCCGGTCAACGCGAGGCTGCCCTCGATGACGTGGTTGTAGGTCACCGACGCGCGCACCTGGTTCGCCGGGCTCGGATCCGTCTCGAGAATCCGCAGGGAGCCGGGCAGCTCCTCGTAGAACAGTTGCCGGTAGTAGGGGTTCTCGGCGACGAACGGGTGCAGGTCCCCGGTCAGGCCGACCGCGTCCATCCAGAGCCGGAACACCTGGGTGTGCTTGGCCTCCTCGAAGCAGAACTGCGTCAGATACATCTCGTCGCCGAGCCGGCCCTCCGCGGACATCGCCTTCATGAACGGCTGGATGTCCTCGGTGACAGCCTCCTCACCGGCGATGAACTGCGTGCACAGGTAGGTGGCGCTGCGCTGCTGTTCGCTGGTCAGGCCCTGCCAGTCCTTCGCATCCTGGGTGAAGTCGATCGTCAGTGGGTCCCAGAAGTGCGCGTTGCCCTTGGCGAACAGGCGCAGCGGAAAGGCGTCCCAGTTGAGCCCGCCGGACCTGATCGATCCGAAGCCCTGCCGGGTGAGCGGTGTAGCGGTCATGGCGGCACGTCCTCACGACGGAATGGATGGTGACCTGAGTCACACCCTATGCTTGTGCCGTGCCGCCGGGAGCCGACTACAGCACGGTGAGTCCGTGCGGCCGGGTGTTCATCGACTCGCACCCATCCGCGGTCACGACCACGATGTCCTCGATCCGGGCACCCCAGTCGCCACGGAAGTAGATCCCCGGCTCGATGCTGAATGCCATCCCCTCCGCCAGCTCGATCCGGTTGCCCGCGACGATGTACGGCTCCTCGTGGACCGACAACCCGATGCCATGCCCCGTACGGTGCACGAACACCTGCGCGAGCCCTTCCGCGGCGAGTACGTCCCGCGCCGCGGCGTCCACCGCTTCGGCGGTGATCCCCGGCCGGACCGCGTCCACCGCCGCCTGCTGCGCCCGCTCCAGGACCGCGAACTTCGCCGCGACCTCCGCGGACGGCTCCCCGATGCTGTAGGTACGGGTGCTGTCCGAGTTGTAGCCCGGCGCGACGGGACCACCGATGTCGATCACCACGACGTCCCCGGACTCGATGACCCGGTCGGACACCTCGTGGTGGGGGTCCGCGCCGTGCGGCCCCGACCCGACGATCACGAATTCCGGTGCGGTGTGGCCTTCCTCGACGATCGCCGAGGCGATGTCGGCGGCCACCTCGGCCTCGGTGCGGCCGGCGCGCAGGAACTCACCCATCCGGGCGTGCACCCGGTCGATCGCCGCACCCGCCCTCCGCAACGCCTCGATCTCCGCCTCGTCCTTGACCATTCGCAGTTCCCGCAACACCCCCGTCGCGAGCACCGGCGGCGCCCCGAGTGCGGTCGTCAGCGGAATCACGTGCAGCGCCGGCATCGCCTCCGCGACCGCCGTGCGACCCGGAGTCGGGAGCAGCGACCCGACGAGGGCGTACGGGTCGACGCCGTCCACCCAGTCGTGCACGGCCAGGCCGAGATCCGCGATCGCGGAGTCCGCCAGCCCGGCCAGCTCCAGCGTCGGCACCACCACCGAGGCCGCGGTGCCGTCCGCCGGGATGACCAGGCAGGTGAGGCGTTCGAACGACGCCGCCCCCGAACCCACCAGGTACTTCAGGTCGGGGCCCGGTGTGATCAGCAGTGCGTCCAGACCGGACGCCGCGGTCAGTTCGGCGGCCCGGCGCAACCGCTCGGCGTAGACGGTGGTCGGAAAGCGTGCTGCGGACTCGCTCTGTGCACTCATGACAGTCAAGGCTAGTGGTCTTTGGCAGGATGGGCGCCATGACCGGACCCCTGCTACTCCTCGACGGCGCGAGCCTGTGGTTCCGCGCGTATTACGCGCTCCCCGAATCGTTCACGGCCGCCGACGGGCGACCGGTCAACGCGGTCCGGGGATTCACCGACATGGTCGCCGCGCTGATCACCCGCCACCAGCCGAGCCGACTGGTCGTGTGCCTGGACCTCGACTGGCGTCCCCAGTTCCGGGTGGACCTGGTGCCCTCCTACAAGGCGCACCGGGTCGCCGAGGAACTCGACGCCGGACCGGACGTCGAAGAGGTGCCCGACACCCTGACCCCGCAGGTCGACATGATCATGGACGTGCTCGCCGCCGCGGGAATCGCCACCGGCGGCGCCGTCGGGTTCGAGGCCGACGACGTGCTCGGCACCCTCGCCGCCCGCGAACGCGACGACACCACCGTCGTCGTCAGCGGTGACCGGGACCTGCTGCAGGTGGTCTCCGACGACCCGGTTCCAGTGCGGGTGCTGTACGTCGGCCGGGGACTGTCGAAGGCCGAATTGTTCGGCCCCGCCGAGGTCGCCGAGAAGTACGGTGTGCCCGCGGACCGGCCCGGCCCCGGCTACGCCGAACTCGCACTGCTGCGCGGCGACCCGTCGGACGGATTGCCCGGCGTCAAGGGGGTCGGCGAGAAGACCGCGTCCACCCTGCTGCTCCAGTACGGCTCCGTCGCGGCCCTGCGCGCCGCGGTCGACGACCCGGCGTCCGGCCTCGCCAAGGGGATGCGCGGCAAGCTCACCGCGTCCGCCGACTATCTCGACGCGGCACTGCCGGTGGTGCGCGTGGCGGTCGACGCACCCGTCGAGCTGTCCGGGCCCGACACCCTGCCGACGGCACCTGCGGACCCCGACCGGCTGTCCGCCCTCGCCGAGGAACTGAAGATCGGCGCGTCGATCGGTCGCCTCACGACCGCACTCGCGGCAGCCCGGTGAGGCGAGCGGTCACCGCGAGGTGGGCCGGCTCACCTCGTAGGTGCCGTCCTCGTCGGTGAAGGTCACCGTCACCTTCTGAGGCTGGCCCTTCACCGTGAGCGTGCAGGTGAAGGTGCCGCCCTCGACGACCTCCTGGCCTGCCGGGCACACGACGTCATCGACCTCGGTGAGTCCGTACGTCCCGGTCAGCACCTGCACGACGCCCTTCTCGGCGGCCGACCGGTCCAGGGTGGTCGTCAGCCCCAGGCCGAAGCCGCGAGTGAACAGGCCGATCAAGCCGATCACCGCGACCACCGCCAAGACGCCGATCCCGATCCACAACGGCAACTTGGACTTCGGGGCGGCCGCGGCCGGCTGCGGGAACTGCCCCTGCGGATACCCGGGCTGCTGCGGATAGCCCGGTTGCGGATACTGCGCCGGGTACTGGCCGCCCTGAGGGTACTGGGGCCCCTGCGGGTACTGCGCCGGCTGCGGGTACGGAGCCTGGTATCCCGCCTGCGGGAACTGCCCTGACGTCGGCGCCTGCTGGTACTGACCGTACGGCTGCTGCCCCGGATACTGGGACTGCTGCCCGGCCGGGTACGGATACTGCTGCTGGTACTGGGCTTCCGAATACTGGGCCTGCGGATACCCGGGCTGCTGCGAATACTGGGGCGGAACGTACTGCTGCGGCGCGCTCCACGCCTGCTGGCCCCACTGCGGCGACGGCTGTTGCGGAAGCACGGTCGTCGCCGACGGCACACCCTGCGGCGCCTGTGCGGAATCGGCCGGGCGCTCGCCCTGGCCCTGCTCGGCCTGCGGCGGAGCCTGCTGACCGGAATCGGCGTCCGCGGGCGGACGGTCACCGACCGTGTCGCCACCGCTCTCCAGGCCACTCATCTGCTGCCTCCACTCGTCGCTGCTCGCACTGTCGATCCCCCGTATCCACCCCTGTACAACGAACCCCCGGGTGGCGGCAGAGCGCGAGCGAATCCAATCACACAACCGCCGATCAAGCTGCGTCGACCGCCACCACGCCGCGGCGGATCGCACCGACCGCCTTGGCCGCCGCCGACCGCACCTCCGCGTCCGGCGCGGTCTGGTGCACCTGGTCCAGCAGGTCGATCACCTGACGGCACCACCGCACGAAGTCGCCCGCCGACAACGCCTGCCCGCGGTCGCCCGCGGCCAGCAGCGCGTCGACGAGCGGTCCACCGCTCGCCCACTTGTGAATCGCGGACACGAACCCGAAGTCGGGTTCGCGGGTCAGCGGCAGCTTGTGCCGGACCTCGTCGGTGCGCAGCGCCGACCACAACTGGACAGTCTCGCCGAGCGCGTGGCGGATCGGCGCCGTCGGACCACGATCCGCCGTGGCTGCGTCCTGCCGGGACTCGAACACCAACGCCGAGACGACCGCGGCCAGTTCCGCCGGGGCAAGCCCCTTCCACGTCCCGTTGCGCAGGCACTCGGCGACCAGCAGGTCGCTCTCCGAATACAGCCGCATCAGACGGTGCCCCTGCTCGGTGACCGCGCCGTCGGATCCGGTGTATCCGCGTTCGGCGAGCAGCCGCAGAATCCGATCGAAGGTGCGGGCGAGCGAATTCGTCGTCGCCGCCACCTTCTGCCGCTTGCTGTCGATCTCCCGCGCCAGCTTGTTGTACCGCTCGCCGATCCTGCTGAGCCGATCACGGTCCGGATCGGTGTGACAGGGATGCGAGCGAAGTGCACGCCGCAACGCCGCCAGCTCATGGTCGCTCGCGGCCGGGGACTTCCGCTTCGAATAGCGTCCGGGCGCGACGATCCCGGTGCTGCGCAGCGCCGAGGCCAGATCGCGGCGGGTGCGGGCGGTGCGGTGCTCGACGTGTCGCGGCAGCCGCATACTGCCGAGTGCCTTCGCCGGCGACGGGAAGTCGGCCGCCGAGATCCGGCCCGCCCACTTGTCCTCGGTCAGCACCAGCGGCCGCGGATCACGGGGATCGGTGTCCGTCTCGAGGACGACGGCCAGACCGGACCGGCGCCCGGTCGGGATCGCGATCACGTCACCGCGGCGCAGCGAGGTCAGTGCGGTCACCGCGTCCTGCCGACGGTCGGTGCGGCCCTGCCGTTCGAGCTGCCGCTCCCGGTTCCGAACCCGCTCGCGCAGCTGCGCGTACTCGAAGAACTCACTGTCCTCCCCGCCCAACTGGTCACGCAGCTCGACGAGTCCCTGCTCGTCGCGCTCGATCGACCGGACCAGGCCGACCACCGAGCGGTCCGCCTGGAACTGCGCGAAGGATCGCTCCAGGAGCGAGCGCGCCTCGACGGCGCCCATCCGGTCGATCAGGTTGATCGACATGTTGTAGGACGGCCGGAACGAACTGCGCAGGGGGAAGGTTCGGGTCGACGCGAGCCCGGCGACCTCGGTGGCCTCGACCCCGGGCTGCCAGAGCACGACCGCATGCCCCTCGATGTCGATGCCGCGCCGCCCCGCCCGGCCCGTGAGCTGGGTGTACTCCCCCGGGGTCAGCTCGGCGTGGGTCTCGCCGTTGTACTTCACGAGTCGCTCGAGGACGACGGTCCGGGCCGGCATGTTGATGCCGAGTGCGAGCGTCTCGGTGGCGAACACCGCGCGCACGAGGCCCTTGACGAACAGTTCCTCGACCGTGTGCCGGAACGCGGGCAGCATGCCCGCGTGGTGGCCGGCGATGCCCCGCTCCAAGCCCTCGCGCCACTCCCAGTACCCGAGCACCGACAGATCGTGCTTCGGCAGGTCCCCGGTGTGCTTGTCGATGATCGCGGCGATCTCGTCGGCCTGGTCCTCGGTGGTCAGCCGCAGCCGCGACCGCAGGCACTGCGTCACCGCGGCATCGCACCCGGCCCGGCTGAAGATGAACGTGATCGCCGGCAACAGCCCTTCCGCGTCGAGGCGGGCGATCACCTCCGGGCGCGGCAGCGGACGGTTCGCCGAACTCGGCGCCGAACCGCGACCGCGGCCGCGCGGCTGCCAGGTGTCGTACCGGTCGAGGGCCTGGCGTTCCTTGAGGTGCCGGACCAGATCCCGGTCGATGACCAGCCGGGCCGTCGGATCGGCGCCTTGGGCGGTGGTGTCGAACAGATCGAACAGTCGGCGGCCGACCATCATGTGCTGCCACAGCGGGATCGGTCGCACCTCGTCGACGATGATCTCGGTGTCGCCGCGGACGGTCCCCATCCAGGCGCCGAACTCCTCGGCGTTGCTGACCGTCGCGGACAGGCTGACCAGGCGCACGTCCTCCGGCAGGTGCAGGATCACCTCCTCCCACACTGCGCCGCGAAAGCGGTCGGCGAGGAAGTGGACCTCGTCCATCACGACGTGCGACAGTCCGCGCAGGGTCGGCGAGTCCGCGTACAGCATGTTCCGGAGCACCTCGGTGGTCATCACGACCACCGGGGCGTCCGAGTTGATGCTCACGTCGCCGGTGAGCAGGCCGACCGATGCCTTGCCGTAGCGCTCCACCAGGTCGGCGTACTTCTGGTTGCTCAGCGCCTTGATCGGCGTGGTGTAGAAGCACTTGTGCCCGGACACCAGCGCGAGGTGCACGGCGAACTCGCCGATCACCGTCTTGCCCGCCCCGGTCGGGGCGCACACCAGCACTCCGTGACCGGCTTCCAGTGCCCGACACGCCTCCACCTGAAATCCGTCCAGCGGGAAGCTCAGCTGGGCGGCGAATACGTCGAGTTCCACCCCGCAAGGCTATCGACCGGGACCGTCCGCAGGAATTCACCCGCCCGCATGGGCGCGCCGACCGGCGCACCGCGGGCAAGCGCCGCGGTGCGTCCGAACGAGTGGGACCTACAACGTGTCCGAGTAGTCGTTGACCCGGCTGGGTGCGGCGATGTCGGTGGCGGCGTCGAGCGGGGACGCCTCGTCGTCGTCGAGGGCACCCCACCCCTCGGAGTCCTTACGAGCCTTCCGCCTGTCATTGAGGCGAGCGATCTGGATGGCCATCTCCAGCAGGACGGTCAGCGCCACTGCGAGCACCAGCATCGAGAACGGGTCCTGCCCCGGGGTGGCGATGGCCGCGAACACGAACATCGCCATGATCAGGCCGCGCCGCCACGCCTTGAGCTTGGCGTAGGGCAGGATGCCGACGAAGTTCAGCGCCACGATCAGCAGCGGGATCTCGAAGCTGACACCGAAGATGATCAGCAGGTTGATCACGAAGCCGAAGTACTCGGCACCGCTGAGGGCGGTGACCTGAACGTCACCACCGATGGTCAGCAGGAAGTGCAGCGCCTTGGACACCACGAGGTAGGCGAGCACCGCACCGAACACGAACAGGGCGGCGGCGGAGAAGACGAACCCGATGGCGTACCGGCGTTCCTTGGAGTACAGACCCGGCGTGATGAAAGCCCACAGCTGGTACAGCCAGACGGGGCACGCGAGGACGATGCCGGCGGTCAGCGCCACCTTGAAGCGGAGCATGAACTGCTCGAACGGCGCTGTCGCGAGGAGCCGGCACGAGCCGTCCTCGGTGAGCGCGGCCCGAGACTCCGACGGCAGCGAACAGTACGGTCCGCGGAGGATCTCGCCGAGGCTGTCGATGCCCAGGATCTGGTGCGAGTACCAGAAGAAGCCGAACACCGTTGTGACCAAGATCGCGAGGATCGACCACAGCAGCCGTGTCCGCAGCTCGTAGAGATGATCGACCAGCGACATGGTGCCGTCTGGGTTGACCCGGCGCCGACTGCGCCGCGGGTCGAAGGGGATACGCACTGATTCGGGCCCTTGGTTCTGCTCAGCTGCGCCCCGGGATGCCCATGCACCCCGGGGTCACACGGTGGTTCGTCCTACGAGGCCTTCGTCTCGGTCTGCGGGGTCTCGACCACGGTGGCCTGCACCTCCGGCGTCGCGGGCAACTGCGCAGGCGGGGCCGGGGCGGCAGCGGCGGGCGCGCCGTCGTTCTGCATCTCCTTGACCTCGCTCTTGAAGATCCGCAAGGACCGGCCCAGACCACGGGCAGCGTCGGGGAGCTTCTTCGAACCGAACAGGATCACGACGACCAGCGCCACAATGGCCCAGTGCCAGGGGCTCATTGCACCCATTTTTACCTCCAGAGATCAGTTGGCTCGATGCTACCGGACATCGGGGGTCCCGTCGGGCCCAAATGCTGGGAGTCAGCTGTCGAGCGGCTGCCGGTACATCTCCAGGGCGGCGTGCGCACGGGCCCGGATGGATTCGGACAATTC
The DNA here is from genome assembly GCF_053604015.1 of Rhodococcus sp. NPDC004095. Lineage (NCBI taxonomy): Bacteria > Bacillati > Actinomycetota > Actinomycetes > Mycobacteriales > Nocardiaceae > Rhodococcus > Rhodococcus sp. NPDC004095. The sequence goes on along the minus strand of NZ_JBSGGS010000002.1, from coordinate 344,277 downwards.
CGTCGGACCCAGTACCCGGACCCCGGTGCCGAACCCCGCCATCAGCCGGGCCATCCAGTCCAGCGACGCGTACCGCATCGATGCCTCGACCGACCCGTCCGCGGCCACCACGACGTCCGTCATCGGGTAGTAGTCCATCACCCAGGCGTGGTCCGGGGCGATCAGCAGTCGCGCCTGGGGCAGAGTTGCGTCGTCGTGGAACAGGTCGAGCGCCGAGGACTCGTCGTATGCGTCCTCCGGGACGCGCGCCGGCTCGTCGAGTTCGGTGGCCGCGTCGATCCGGTCGTAGCGGAACAGCCGGACGCCGTCGGCCTGCCGGCACCACGCCTGCAGATAGCTGTGATTGTCGACCGCGACGACCCGGATCGGATCGACGACCCGCCTGGTCACCGCGTCCCGGGATGCCGAGAAGTAGGTGATGTCGAGTGCGCGCCCGTGGCGGACCGCGGACCGCACCGCCGCGACCACCGGGCTCTCCGGACCCGGGTCCGAGACCGCCTGCGTCACCGCACCGGCGGCCGCGACTCCCGCCGCGGACTCGATCTTCGCAATTGCGCCCTGGACCGAGGACGGATCCGCGGTGCCCGGCAGGTCCCCGAGCGCACGCAGCGCGATCAGCATCGAGGTCGCCTCCGTCGAGGTCAGCCGCAGGGGACGGTCGATCCCGGCGGAGAACGTGACCGCGACGGTCTCCTCTTCGAAGGACAGGTCGATCAGGTCGCCGGGGCCGTAGCCCGGCAGTCCGCACACCCACAACTGGTTCAGGTCGGTGGTCAGCTGCGTGACCGTGACCCCCAGTTCCGCTGCGGCCTCACTCTTCGTGATCCCGGGATTGGCGACGAAGTACGGCACCATGTTGAGCAGCCGCGACAGCCGCTGCGACAGTCGCTGGCTCATCGCGCCTCACCCGCCGCGACGGTCAGCCGCGCGACGACATCCGCGCGCAGTGCCTCGGGTGCCAGCGCCACTGCATCCTCCCCATATCCCGTGATCAATCGTGCGAGCCATTCCCGGGAGCGGACCGGTACCTCCAGCACCGCACCCGCCCGGTCGCCGATCGTCATGGCCCGCGTCTGCTGACCGAGGCGACGCAGTTCCTGCGCCCGGCCGTCGCGCACCCACACCGTCGCGGTGCCGGACACGCCCGCCGTGCCGACCGCGCGACCGACGATGTCGCGCAGGTCCGTACCTTCGGGTTTGCGCACGACGCCCGTGGGACCGAACGCGGTGATCTGCTCCCCGATCCGGGACAACCGGAACGTGCGGGTGGCATCGCGGTCCTTGTCGTGACCGACCACGTACCACCGGCCGTCGTGGGTGACCACACCCCACGGCTCGAGGGTCCGTGTACGCAGCGGCGCGTTGGGGGCAGACCGGTGCTCGAAGCGGATCGCCTGACCGGCCTCGATGGCGGCCAGCACCGATTCGAGTGCCGGCTCCGAGCCACGGACCCGCGCGGGCAGTGCCGTGAACAACGAGGACGCCGACTCCTGGTCCACCGCGACGCCCGCGGCCCGCAGCTTCAGGACGGCGCCCTGCGCGGCGGACGTCAGTTCCGGGGACTCGAGCAGTCGCACCGCGATGGCGACCGCGGCCGACTCCTCGCTGGTGAGGTCGATCTCCGGCAGTGCGTACGCCTCGGGGCTGATCCGGTAGCCCTCGACGGTGCCCAACCGCGATGCCTGTCCCGTCTCGAGCGGAACCCCGAGATCACGCAGTTCGTTCTTGTCCCGCTCGAACATCCTGCTGAACGCCTCGTCGCTCACCGACTCCTTGTAGCCCGCAACGCTCTGACGGATCTTGTCCGCCGTCAGGAACTGCCGGGTCGAGAGCAGGCAGATGACTAGGTTCATCAGCCGTTCGACTTTGCTGGTCGCCACGGATCAGCAGCCTAACGGCACCGCCACTACATCGACGCGATCAGGCGCTCGACCCGCTCGTCGACGGACCGGAACGGGTCCTTGCACAGCACCGTCCGCTGGGCCTGGTCGTTGAGCTTGAGGTGCACCCAGTCGACGGTGAAGTCGCGTCCCGCGTCCTGGGCCGCGGCGATGAAGTCGCCGCGCAGCTTCGCCCGAGTGGTCTGCGGTGGCGTGTTCACCGCGGCGTCGATCTGCTCGTCCTCGGTGACCCGCTTGGCCAGGCCCTTGCGCTGCAGGAGATCGAACACGCCACGTCCACGCTTGATGTCGTGGTAGGCGAGGTCGAGCTGCGCGATCCGCGGATCGGCCAGATCCAGGTTGTGCTTGTCCTGGTACCGCTGGAACAACTTGCGCTTGATCACCCAGTCGACCTCGGTGTCGACCTTCGCGAAGTCCTGGGACTCGACGGCGTCGAGCACCCGGCCCCACAGTTCCACGACCTGCTCGACCTGAGCGTCGGGTTCCCGGTTGCGCAGGTGCTCGACCGCGCGCGCGTGGTACTCGCGCTGAATGTCCAGCGCGCTCGCCTGCCTGCCGCCCGCGAGGCGGACGGGCCTGCGGCCGGTCAGGTCGTGGCTGACCTCGCGGATCGCGCGGATCGGGTTGTCGAGCGCGAAGTCGCGGAACGAGACCCCGGCCTCGATCATCTCCAGCACCAGCGCCGCGGAGCCGACCTTGAGCATCGTGGTGGTCTCGGACATGTTCGAGTCACCGACGATGACGTGGAGCCGGCGGTACTTCTCGGCATCCGCGTGCGGCTCGTCGCGCGTGTTGATGATGGGGCGGGAACGGGTCGTCGCCGAGGACACACCCTCCCAGATGTGCTCCGCACGCTGGGACAGGCAGAAGGTCGCCGACTTCGGAGTCTGCAGAACCTTGCCCGCGCCGCAGATCAGCTGCCGCGTGACCAGGAACGGGAGCAGGACGTCCGAGATTCGGGAGAACTCCCCCGCGCGGACCACCAGGAAGTTCTCGTGACAGCCGTACGAATTGCCTGCCGAGTCGGTGTTGTTCTTGAACAGGTAGATGTCCCCACCGATGCCCTCCTCGGTGAGCCGCTGTTCGGCGTCGACGAGAAGATCCTCGAGGACACGCTCACCGGCGCGATCGTGCGTGACGAGTTGGGCCAGCCCGTCGCACTCGGCCGTCGCGTACTCCGGATGCGATCCCACGTCGAGATACAACCGGGCACCGTTGCGGAGGAAGACGTTGGAGCTCCGCCCCCACGAGACGACTCTCCGGAACAGGTATCGCGCCACCTCGTCCGGGCTGAGTCGACGGTGACCGTGAAAAGTACACGTCACCCCGAACTCGGTCTCGATTCCCATGATTCGTCGCTGCACACTTCGACAGTACAACGCCGAAGCCCTCCGCGGCCGGTGCACCGGCCATCGACATTCCGCGTGACTTCGCCGCTGCCGCCGTGCATTTCGGTGATGTCTCGGTACAGACACGACCCGTGACGAAAGACCGGGCGGTCCGGACGCGTTTCGGCCCCGGCGATGATCCACCGGGGCCGAAACGTTCGAGGGGTCGGGTCAGCCCGCGTCGGGGCCCGCCGCCGGTCCCGTGGCTTCCGTTCCCGGCTCCGGCGCGGCCTCGGCAGCCGGTGCCGCGGGTTCGGCGGGCAGCAGTGCCGACAGCGCCGCCCCGGTGATCCGCTTGAACGCGCGCCGCGGGCGGGTCTGGTCCAGCACGGCCACCTCGAGGGCACCGACCCCGATGCGCCGCCGTTCGGCCTCACCGTTGCCGGGCGGCGCGGTCCCGACCTGCAACGCGTCGACCGCGACCGCGACCGCTTCGGCCAGCGGCAGGCCCGGCCGGTACGACTCCTTCAATGCGGTCAGAATCGGCTCGGTCGCGCCACCCATCACGACGAACTGCTGCTCGTCGACGATCGAGCCGTCGTAGGTGATCCGGTACAGCTGCGCGTGGTGGTCCTGCCCCGCCCGCCCGACCTCGGCGACACAGAGCTCCACCTCGTACGGCTTCGGCTGCTCGGTGAAGATCGTGCCGAGCGTCTGCGCGTACGCATTGGCCAGGGATCTACCGGTGACGTCGCGGCGGTCGTACGAGTAGCCGCGCATGTCGGCATGCATGATGCCCGAGCGCCGCAGGCTCTCGAACTCGTTGTACTTCCCGACGGCGGCGAAACCGAGCCGGTCGTACAGCTCGCTGACCTTGTGCAGCGACGACGACGGGTTCTCCGCCACGAACAGCACACCGTCCGCATAGGTCAGCGAGATGACGCTGCGACCGCGGGCAATACCCTTGCGCGCCAGCTCCGAGCGATCCCGCATGATCTGCTCGGCGGAGGCGTAGTACGGCATCGTCACGGCGTGTCACCTGCTTCCTTGGTGCGGTCGGCGATGACGGCGCGGGCGAATTCGGCGAGCCGGCTCTCGGGAACCTCCACGGCGCCGGCGTCGGTGATCACCACCGCGGTCGGGAAGATGCCACGGGTCAGATCCGGTCCACCCGTCGCGGAGTCGTCGTCGGCTGCGTCGTAGAGCGCTTCGACGGCTGCCCGCATGGCACCCGCCTCGTCGGCGTCCGGATCGTAGATCTTCTTCAGCGCCGATTTCGCGAACAGCGAACCCGAACCGACCGCGTGGTACCCGGCCTTCTCCTCGTACCGTCCACCGACGACGTCGTAGGACACGATCCGCCCGGCCTTGGCCGGTTCCGCTCCGTCGAGGTCGTATCCGACGAGAAGCGGCACCACGGACAACCCCTGCATCGCGGCTCCGAGATTGCCCCGGACCATCGACGACAGCCGGTTGGCCTTGCCGTCGAAGGTGAGCGGAACGCCCTCGATCTTCTCGTAGTGCTCGAGTTCGACGGCGAAGAGTCTCACCAGCTCGATCGCGATGCCCGCCGTACCGGCGATCCCGGCGGCGGAGTAGTCATCGGTGACGTACACCTTCTCGACGTCCCGGCTGGCGATCAGGTTGCCCATCGTCGCGCGGCGATCGCCGGCGATGAGGACACCGCCGGCGAAGGTCAGTGCAACGATCGTCGTGCCGTGTGGGGCGATGTCCGGACGACCCGTCATCGGCTCACCCCTACCTCCGTTTGCCCCGAGATCGAATCGGTTCTCCGGCAACAGTTCCGGCGCATGGACACGCAGATGCTCGGTGAACGAGGACAGCTGCGAATCGAACCGCAGCACCCCGCCCCCCATCGTCGTACGCGTCGCCGGGGAATCCGGCGTCACTGGCCGCCCTTTTGCACGTACGCGCGCACGAAGTCCTCGGCGTTCTCCTCAAGCACGTCGTCGATTTCGTCGAGCAGGTCGTCCGTGTCCTCTGCGAGCTTCTCCCGACGTTCCTGTCCCGCACCACCGTCACCGATGGGGGCATCGTCGTCGTCGCCACCGCCGCCGCGTTTGGTCTGCTCCTGCGCCATAGCCGCCGACCTCCTCGTTGCTCTTGCACTGCATCCCGCACACCCAGTGTGCGCTCGTGCTCGGACCTTCACCCTACCGATCGCGCACGACACTGTGACGCTTCACGTCCACGACACTGCGACGTTTCTCCGTCGCGTCTTCGGGCGATTGTCAGGTCGTCAGCTGATCCACGAGGTCCGCCGCCGAATCCGCCGCCTCCAGCAGCGCCCCGACGTGCGCCTTGCTGCCACGCAGCGGTTCCAGGGTCGGGATCCGAACCAGGGAGTCCCGGCCCAGGTCGAAGATCACGGAGTCCCAGCTCGCCGCCGCGATGTCGGCACCGAATCTGCGCAGGCACTCGCCCCGGAAGTAGGCGCGGGTGTCGGTCGGCGGGTTGTGGATCGCGTCCAGCACCTGCTGTTCGCTGACCAGCCGCTCGATCGATCCGCGTGCGACGAGCCGGTTGTACAGGCCCTTGTCGAGGCGGACGTCCGAGTACTGCAGATCGAGCATGTGCAGTTTGGGCGCCGACCAGGCCAGTCCCTCACGGTTGCGGAAGCCTTCGAGGATCCGCAGTTTCGCCGGCCAGTCCAGCAGGTGCGCGCACTCCATCGGATCCCGCTCGAGCAGGTCGAGCACGGTCGCCCACTTGGCGAGGATGTCCGCGGCACGCGGATCGTCGGATCCCTCCCGCTCGATGAACGAGGCCACCCGCTCGTGGTAGATCCGCTGCAGTGCAAGACCGGTCATCTCGCGACCGTCGGAGAGCGCCACCGTCTGCCGGAGCGTCGGATCGTGGCTGATCTGGTGCACCGCGGTGACCGGCCGCGCGAGCTGAAGATCGGACAGGTCGACCCCGGCCTCGATCAGGTCGAGAACAAGGGCGGTGGTGCCGACCTTGAGATACGTCGACCATTCGGCGAGGTTCGCGTCACCGATGATCACGTGCAGGCGGCGGTACTTCTCGGCGTCGGCGTGCGGCTCGTCGCGGGTGTTGATGATGCCGCGCTTGAGCGTCGTCTCCAGCCCGACCTCGACCTCGATGTAGTCGGCCCGCTGCGAGAGCTGGAAACCGGCCTCGTCGCCGGACTGCCCGACGCCGACGCGGCCTGATCCGCAGATCACCTGACGGGAGGCGAAGAACGGTGTCAGGCCGGCGATGATCGCCGTGAACGGCGTCTCCCGCGAGCACAGGTAGTTCTCGTGGGTGCCGTACGACGCACCCTTGCCGTCCACGTTGTTCTTGTACAGCTGCAAGCGCGGTGCGCCGGGGACGCTCGAGGCGTGCCGGGCCGCGGCCTCCATCACTCGCTCCCCCGCCTTGTCCCAGATCACCGCGTCCAGTGGATCGGTGACCTCCGGGGCCGAGTACTCGGGGTGCGCGTGGTCCACATACAGCCGGGCACCGTTGGTGAGGATCATGTTGGCGGCACCGACCTCGTCGGCGTCGATCACCGGCGCCGGGCCGTTGAACCGCCCGAGGTCGAAGCCTCGTGCGTCGCGCAATGGCGACTCCACCTCGTAGTCCCAGCGGGTTCGCTTGGCCCGCGGGACGCCGGCCGCCGCCGCGTACGCGAGCACCGCCTGCGTTGAGGTCAGAATGGGGTTCGCCGTCGGCTCCGACGGGGACGAAATTCCGTACTCGACCTCGATACCGATGATCCGCTGCATGGCGTCGAGCCTAGATCCTCGGGCGCCTGTGCATCGGGGTGCCCGCCCCCGCCCCGGTGCCTGAAGCTGTTGTAGAAGGCGCGGTGCTGGATTTTCCGGCACCGGTTTAAGTGCCGATAAGTTGCGTTATGACATTATTGCAGGGTGAATTGTCGGTGCGTCTCGAGCAGAAGAAGGGTGCCGAAGGCTTCACCACATGCTCACCCGCGGCACGCCGGGTTGCCCGGGAAGGGCGGAACCCCTGCCCTGCAACCGACGCCGACCACCGCGGTCAACCGTGCGACCGGGTCGCGGATCTCGAGCGCAGGCACCAACCCGCCGCCCACCAGCGCGGCCCTCGCCTCTGGCGCGGTCGCGCGCTGGCGAGCGTGCCGCGAACCCTCGCGAACGCCACCAGTTCGTCGTACACCATCGACAGGGTCGCCTCGGTCGTCCCGTCCCCCGGCTCGAGCCCGGCGAAGTCCACACCCGTCTCGTACTCGTGCCGCAGCGCGTGTGGCCCCTGGTCGCAGCTGGGTACGTTCAGATCGATGCGAAACCCCGGCAGATCCGGTCCCGGCGGCACGATCGTCCCCACGTCGGTGCAGGCGTGGTGCGAGATGCGATCACCAAGCGCGTGGAGATAGACACCGACCCGCGCATTCCAGGCGTTGTCGCCGATCCAGGAGTCGAACTGCGACGACCGGACCGTGCCGGATACGACCTGCTCCCCCGTCTCGTTGGTGAACGGGATCGCGGCCGGCGTCACCACGCTGTACTCACCATTGATCGGTACCGGCTGCGCATCTCCGTAACACGTTGCACCAGTGGCGTAGTCGCCGCCTGCCGATGGGTTCGTGAAACCGCCCGTGCACAGTGGCGCGTCACTTCCCGGCCCCGCCATCGCCCAGCGACGAAGGTGCGTGAGCATGACCTCGTGCCGCGGATCACCGACGTCGGGATGCAGGCCGTCGGATACCGGGTCGGACGGTCCGCGCATCGTCGGCAGGAAGTGGAACAGGAACCCGCCGGTGGCGAAATGTGTCCGCACGAACCCACTGATGTCCCTGGTTGTGAGCGCCCCGGCATCGGGAACGAGCCTGCCGTCGACGTCCCGGGGCGTGAACGACCCGAGGTCGGTCGCCTCGTCGTACGCCGCGATCCAGTACGCGTCACGCTCCGAGAACCCGACGCTGCGGGCGATGATGTACGTCGAGTCCGTGTGCACCAGGCTCCGGCCACCGAGCGGCCGCCGCAAGGTGTATCCGTACACCCCGAACGCCTGCAGACCGCACACCGGCGCGTACGGATCGTCGATCGGGCAGGGCGGCGGCAGTGGACCGCAGTTGTGGACCGGAGCGCCGTCCTCCGTGTAGCAGACATCCTCGGCGAACCCCTGCGCGGACGGCGGTGGCGCCGCGACGAATGCGGCGCACGCCAACAGCACCGCGCCGATCACACCTGCTCCTCGACCGTGCGATCTCATCGAGCTGCACCTTCTTCCGAAGCGAGCAGAACACGCGCCCGTCAACCGTAGCGCGCGAGCAATGCCCCGATTCGGGTTTCGGGCGGTCCCGCCCTCACGACCTCCGCTCGAGGCGACACTGCAGGTACGCGTCCGCGTGGATCGCGCGCAACACCACGCGCACCGGCAGGGGCGCCCAGTCCGCGCGCGGGTCGCTCCGCCGTCGCGGCTCGACCAGGCTCATCAGGTGTCCCCGGGTGGTGATGTCCACGTGGCCTGCGGCGAGGATGTTGCGTGCCCAGTCACTGTCCGCACCGTAGCTGAGGCCGAAGCGGTAACCGTCGCCGTACCGGAAGCAATTGACGGGAGTCCGGTACAGCCGGCCCGTCCGGCGGCCTCGGTGCAACACGATCGCGAATCCCGGCAGCCAGCCTGCGACCGGCAGTACCAGGCGGTTGGTCACCACCCGGTTGATGCGGGCGAGCCTTCTCGGAAGTGGCACTCGGCCAGCCTAACCCCACGTGACACGATGAAACGATGGATCAGGCGACCGACGATCTCCCCCGCGACGAGATCGTCACCGTGTACGACGCCGACGGCAACGAAAACCGGCACCGCGCCGAGGTCCCGCGTGTACGCAGAGGGGCTGTGGCACGCGAGCTCAGGGGTGCTGTTGCGCTCGCTCGACGGCGCCCGGATCTACGTGCACCGCCGCTCCCCCGACAAGGCGGTCTTCGCCGGCATGCACGACTGCCTCGCCGGCGGCGTCGTCGACCCGGGCGAGACACCCGCGGCGACCGCTGCCCGCGAACTCGGCGAGGAGCTGGGGGTGCGGGACATCGCACTCTCTCCCTTGGCTCAGGTCTCCTGGGACGGCGTGTGGAACGGAAAGCCCCTGCGCTGCCACCTGTTCGCGTTCGAAGGCCGCTGGGACGGCCCCGTCGTGCACCAGCCGAGCGAAATCGTGGACGGCTGGTGGTGGACCGACGCGCAACTGCGCGCCCATCTCACGGACCCGTCGTGGCCGTTCGTGCCGGACACCCGCGCGCTGCTGACCGGAACGGTGTGGTGAGGCACGCGTTCGGCGATGACGTTCCCGCGACCGGCATGCGGCACAGACGGCGGTGGGGTGCAACGGGATTCCCGTTGCACCCCACCGCCGCACCCGTGACTACAGGTACTGACCGGTGTTCGACTCGGTGTCGATCGCGCGGCTGGCGCTGGCGTTCTTGCCGGTGACCAGCGTGCGAATGTAGACGATCCGCTCACCCTTCTTGCCCGAGATCCGTGCCCAGTCATCGGGATTGGTGGTGTTGGGCAGGTCCTCGTTCTCGGAGAACTCGTCGACGATCGAGTCGAAGAGGTGCTGCACCCGCAGGCCCGGGGCACCGGTCTCGAGCACGGCCTTGATGGCGTACTTCTTCGACCGGTCCACGATGTTCTGGATCATCGCGCCCGAATTGAAGTCCTTGAAGTACAGGACCTCCTTGTCCCCGTTGGCGTAGGTGACCTCCAGGAAGCGGTTCTCGTCGCTCTCCGCGTACATCCGGTCCACGACGCGCTCGATCATCGCCTTGACGCAGAGCGCCCGGTCCCCGCGGAACTCGGCCAGGTCGTCGGCGTGCACCGGCAGCGACTCGGTCAGGTACTTCGAGAAGATGTCCTGCGCGGACTCCGCGTCCGGGCGTTCGATCTTGATCTTCACGTCGAGCCGGCCGGGACGAAGGATCGCGGGGTCGATCATGTCCTCGCGGTTCGACGCACCGATCACGATGACGTTCTCGAGCCCCTCCACACCGTCGATCTCGCTGAGCAGCTGCGGCACCACGGTGGTCTCGACGTCGGACGAGACGCCCGAGCCGCGGGTCCGGAAGATCGAGTCCATCTCGTCGAAGAACACGATCACCGGAGTGCCCTCGGACGCCTTCTCCCTGGCACGCTGGAAGATCATCCGGATGTGACGCTCGGTCTCACCGACGAACTTGTTGAGCAGCTCGGGGCCCTTGATGTTCAGGAAGTACGACTTGGCGTCCTTGGCATCCTGTCCCCTGGCCTCCGCGATCTTCTTCGCGAGCGAGTTGGCGACGGCCTTGGCGATCAGCGTCTTGCCACAACCCGGCGGGCCGTACAGCAGGACACCCTTCGGCGGCCGCAGCGCGTACTCGTGGAACAGATCCTTGTGCAGGAACGGCAGCTCGACCGCGTCCCGGATCTGCTCGATCTGACGGCCGAGACCACCGATGTCGCCGTAGTCGACGTCCGGGACCTCCTCGAGCACGAGGTCCTCGACCTCGGCCTTCGGGATCCGTTCGAACGCATAACCGGCCTTCGTGTCGACCAGCAGCGAATCGCCGGGCCGCAGCTTGCGGGTCGGCGAGTCGATGTCCTCGTCGTCGGGGTGCAGCGTGGTGTCCGACGCGGCCACCGCCAGCGGATGCGCGAGCCAGACGACCCGCTCCTCGTCGGCGTGCCCGACCACCAGTGCCCGTTCCCCGTCGTCGAGGACCTCGCGAAGGGCGCAGATCTCCCCGATCCGCTCGAACGATCCCGCCTCGACCACCGTCAACGCCTCGTTCAGCCGGACCGTCTGTCCCGGCTTGAGCTCTTCGGTGTCGATGTTCGGCGAACAGGTCAGCCGCATCTTGCGCCCGGAGGTGAACACGTCGACCGTCTGGTCGTCGTGAGCGAGGATCAGCACGCCGTACCCGCTCGGCGGCTGACCGAGCCGGTCGACCTCCTCGCGCAGCGCGATCAGCTGCTGACGCGCCTCCTTGAGCGTGTCCATGAGCTTCGAGTTGCGGATCGACAGGGAATCCACCCGTGACTCGAGTTCACGCACCTGCTCGGGTGACTGGGCAAGTTGTCGGCGAAGTGCAGCGGCCTCGAGCTTGAGGGCCTCGAGTTCCGCCCTGGCAGCCAGCGAGTCCGGATTCTCTGTTGCGCTCATGTGCGACTCCTCCCAGTTCGATCCCCCAACGCTACCGCCGTGCGGGCGAAAGTGTGTTGCGACACTTGAGACGTCGCACACTCTGAGAAATCGGGCCGAACTCGACCCCTCCCAACCCATGTTAGCCTCACCTACATTCACCGCCGTTTGCCGAGGAAAGGGTCACCCGTGATCACCCGCACGTCACTCATCGCCACCGGAGCAGTTCTCGTCGCACTCGGCCTCACCGCGTGTGGCTCCGACGACGCCGACGACACCGCGACCGCGACCACCTCGGCCGCCGCGGCCACCACCGGCGCGGCCGCCACCAGCGCCGCAGCCGCGGCCGCGACCCCGACGTCCGAGGAACTGCAGGCCACCCTCGCCACCTTCTTCGACCCGGCGGTGCCCGCGGCGGACAAGATCGCCCTCATCGAGGACGGCAACGAGCAGGCTGCGGTCGTCGAGCAGTTCAACGGCGTGCTGCAGGGCTACCCGCTCACCGCCGAGGTCACCAAGGTGGTCGCCGTCGACGGTGACACCGTCACCGCGACCGCCACGATCGCCGGCCCGCACGGCGGTGCCCCGACGGACGTCACCTTCGACTCGGTGAACGGCACCTGGGTGATCTCCGACGACGCCGCCTGCACCCTCTTCGGCATGGGACGCCTCGCCTGCGTCAAGTAGGCGCCCGCGGCGCCGGTGCGTGATCTCCACCCCGGTCGGGGTGGAGATCACGCACGAGGGCGTCAGCCCTTGCTGGGGCGGCGCTGCGGCTTCGGGGTGACGGTTCCCTCCGCAAGCCGTCGGGCGCTCACCAGGAAGGCCGTGTGGCCCTGCATCCGGTGCTCGGGGCGCACCGCCAGCCCGACGACGTGCCAGCCGCGCACGATCGACTCCCAGGACCGCGGCTCGGTCCAGCACTCCTGCTCCCGCATCGCCTCGACGACCTTCGACAGCTGCGTGACGGTCGCGACGTAGACGATCAGCACACCGCCGGGGACGAGCGCCTTGGACACCGCGGGCAGGACGTCCCACGGCGCCAGCATGTCGAGCACGACACGATCGACCTGACCGTGGACGTCGGAGTCGTAGTCGGCGAGGTCGCCGATCGTCAGATCCCAGTTCTCGGGGCGGCCACCGAAGAAGGTCTCCACGTTCCGCACTGCATGCTCGGCGTGGTCCTCGCGCACCTCCCAGGACTGCACCTTGCCCTCCGGGCCGACCGCGCGCAGCAGCGAGCAGGTCAGTGCGCCGGAGCCGGCTCCGGCCTCGAGCACCCGCGCACCGGGAAACACGTCACCCTCGTGCACGATCTGCGCGGCGTCCTTCGGGTAGATCACCTGCGCGCCGCGCGGCATCGACAGCACGTAGTCGATCAGCAGCGGCCGCAACGCCAGATACGGCGTGCCGTTGGTGGAGGTGACGACGCTGCCCTCCGGGGTGCCGATCAGGTCGTCGTGCAGGATGCCGCCACGATGGGTGTGGAACTCCTTGCCCGGCTCGAGCACCACCGTGTACTTACGTGCCTTCGCGTCGGTGAGCTGGACGCGGTCACCGACCCGGAACGGTCCCGTCGGTCGACCCTGCAGCGCTGACATCTCGCAAACTCCTCTGTTGTTGTGTCCGGCGACCCTGGCGCCGGCCCCGACGGCGGTGTCGGGCCCGGGGCATACCCTGCCAGGCGTGAGCAGCCCCGCGACGACGCACCCCACAGAACCGGCCGCACCGCGTCCGGACGGCCAGACCGCACCCCGGCCGGACGGACAGGCCGCACCGCGGCAGCGGTCCCGGCCCGCGCTGTCACCCTCCCGGGCCGGCGACTTCCGGCAGTGCCCGTTGCTGTACCGCTTCCGCGCCGTCGACCGGCTCCCGGAGACCCAGACGACCGCCCAGGTCAAGGGGACGCTCGTGCACGCCGTGCTGGAGGCGCTCTACGCACTACCCGCACCCCGGCGGGACCGGTCGGCCGCCGTCTCCCTCGTCGCGCCGGCCTGGGACCGGCTGCTGGCGCAGACCCCGACCACCGCCGACGTGGTGCCGGACGCCGACCTGTCCGGGTTCCTCGACGACGCCCGCCTGATCGTCGAGAACTACTACCTGCTCGAGGATCCGACGGCCTTCGACCCGGAGTCGTGCGAGCTGCGGATCGAGACGGACCTCGACGACGGCGTCCCGCTGCGCGGGTTCGTCGACCGGATCGACGTCGCACCGACCGGTGAGGTGCGCATCGTCGACTACAAGACCGGCCGGGCGCCGCGGGAGGGTTTCGAGCAGCAGGCCCTGTTCCAGATGAAGTTCTACGCGCTGATGCTGCTGCAGACCCGTGGCGTCGTCGCCGCCCAGCTGCGCCTGCTGTACCTTACCGGCGGCGAGATCCTCACGTACACACCCGATCACGACGAGTTGCGCCGATTCGAACGGACGTTGAGTGCGATGTGGCGGGCCATCCTCGACGCCGCCGCCACCGGGGAGTTCGAACCCAGCCCGGGGCGCATGTGCAGATTCTGCGATCATAAGCTGCACTGCCCCGTCTTCGGGGGCACGCCGCCACCCTATCCCGGCTGGCCGCTCGACAACGAGGAGTTCGCCGGTGACTGACGCCGCCCTGCACGATTCGGCCTATTTTGTTGCACTGGAACCACTTCCGGACGGCACCGAGCGCTTCCAGCCCACCGGGCACACCCTGAGCACCTGGTCCCACGACATGCAGCACGGCTCTCCCCCGTCGGCGCTGCTCGCGCGGGCGGTGCGACGCTGCGACGCCCGGCCGGACACCCGGCTGACACGGGTCGTGATCGAGATCCTCGGCCCGATCCCGTTGACGGAGATCCGGGTGCGGTCGTGGATCGAACGTCCCGGTCGCCGAATCGAACTCGTGGTCGCCGAACTGTCCGCGGCCGGCCCGGACGGCACCTGGCGGGCCGTCGCGCGAGGAACCGGCTGGCGGCTGCAGACGGCCGACACCACCACCATCGCACATGCCGCCGACCCGGCGATTCCACCACGCGCCGCGGATGCGCCACCCCTTCCGGAGGGCCACTTCTGGCGCACCGGCTTCATCGACTCGGTGGAGTGGAACTGGCTGACCCCGATCGGCGCGCCCGGTGTCGGGCTCGCCTGGGGCAAGCCGCATCCCGATCTGGTGGACGGGGAACCGCTCGACCCCGTCGACCGGTTGTTCCTCATCGCGGACACCGCGAACGGAGTCGGCACGAAGATCGACCCAACCGAGTGGACGTTCCTGAACACGGACGTGACCGTGCACCTGTTCCGCGTGCCGGACGGGGACTGGATCGGGGTGTCCGCGGAAACCTCGTACGGCCCGGACGGCGTCGCGATGTCGTCCGGCGTCCTGCACGACGATTCGGGTCCGGTGGCCAGGGTGACACAGACCGTGCAGGTGCGGGCACGCTGACGCACTTCCCGGGACGACGACCGCGGCCCACCACGAATCATCGTGGTGGGCCGCGGTGCACGAGCGGCTCGGGTCAGAACGCCCGGCAGGTCCGGATGTCGGTCGCGAGAATCGCCTTGGCGCCGATCTCAGCGAGACGGTCCATCACGTCGTTGCTGCCCTTACGCGGCACCATCGACCGGATCGCCACCCATTCCTCGTCGGCGAGGGGCGCGACCGTCGGCGACTCGAGACCCGGGGTGATCGCGACCGCCTCGGCGAGCCTCGCCCGCGGGCAGTCGTAGTCGAGCATCACGTACTGCTGCGCACGCACGACGCCCTGCACGCGGGCGATCAGCTGGTTGCGGGCCTTGTCGTCCTGGTCGGAGCCCTCACGCTCGATCAGCACGCCCTCGGAGTCGCACAGCGACTCGCCGAACGCGACGAGGTTGTGCTGGCGCAGGGTGCGACCGGAGCCGACGACGTCCGCGATCGCGTCCGCGACACCGAGCTGGATGGAGATCTCCACGGCCCCGTCGAGCCGGATGACGGTGGCGTCGACGCCGCGGCGCGCGAGGTCGGCGCGCACCAGGTTCGGGTACGAGGTCGCGATCCGCAGTCCGGCCAGGTCCTCGGGCGTCCAGGTCTTGCCTGCAGGAGCCGCGTACCGGAAGCTGGAGCGGCCGAATCCGAGCGAAAGTCGTTCGGCGACAGCAGCACCCGAGTCCAGGGCCAGGTCACGGCCGGTGATGCCGAGGTCCAGTTCACCGGACCCGACGTAGATCGCGATGTCCTTCGGCCGCAGGAAGAAGAACTCCACCTGGTTGGTCGGGTCCAGGACGGTCAGGTCGCGGGAGTCGGTGCGGCGGCGGTAGCCGGCCTCGGTGAGGATCTCGGCGGCGGATTCGGACAGGGAGCCCTTGTTGGGCACTGCAACGCGCAGCATGGTGTTCCTTCCTTCGAAGGCGAGGGGTGTCAGGGAGTCGAGGTGGGGCGACTCACAGATGTCGGTAGACGTCCTCGAGCTTCAGTCCGCGGCCGATCATCAAGACCTGCACCCAGTACAGCAGCTGCGAGATCTCTTCCGAGAGCTCCTCGTCGCTCTGGTACTCGGCGGCGATCCACACCTCGCCGGCCTCCTCGATCACCTTCTTGCCCTGGGCATGGACACCGGCGTCCAGCGCGGCCACGGTGCCGGAACCCTCGGGACGGGTGACGGCGCGGTCGGACAGCTCGGCGAACAGCGAATCGAAGGTCTTCACGGGTCGCAATTGTTTCACAGCGCCGGACCGGCACTGCTGGCGCACTCAGCCTTCCGGTCGGGTGAGCGTCGGAGCGCTCGCGATCAACGTCCGGGTGTACGGATCGAGTGGGCGTTCGTAGACGTCCTCGGTGGGCCCGCACTCGACGATCCGGCCGCGATGCATCACCGCGACAACGTCGCACACGTGGCGGATCACCGCGAGGTCGTGGGAGACGAGCAGCAGGGTCAGATCGTGCTCGGCGACCAGCCCGGCAAGCAGGTCGAGGACCTGCGCGCGAACCGAGACGTCGAGTGCGCTGACCGGTTCGTCGGCGATCAGGATCCGGGGCCGGGTGATCAGGGCGCGGGCGATGGAGATCCGCTGTCGCTGTCCGCCCGAGAACTGGTGCGGATACCGCTGCGCGGCGTCCGGGTCCAGCCCGACGTCGGTGAGCATGGCCGCCACCAGGCCATCGGCACCGGTCCGGTCGGTGAGCGGTTCGGCGACGATGTCGGCGACCCGCATCCTCGGGTCGAGGGAGCCCATCGGGTCCTGGAAGACGATAGAGACGTCCCGGCGCAGAAAGCTCAGGTCACGTTCCCTCGCGCCGACGATCTCCCGCCCCGTGACCCGGAGGGAGCCGGCGGTCGGGGTGTCCAGCGCGCACAGCAACCGGATCAGCGTGGACTTGCCACTGCCGGACTCGCCGACGATCCCGAAACGCTGCCCGGCCGCGACGTCGAACGACGCGTCGGCCAGAGCGTGCACGGGTTCCGGCCTGCGCCACAGCGACTCGCGGCTCCCGCGGTAGGTGCGGGACAGGCCGCGCACCGAGATCAGCGGGTCGGTTTGCTCGTTGAAGACCAGCGCCGCCCCGGATACGTGGCCGGTGTCGGCGGACTCCCCGTGACCGAGCCGGGACGCCTCGAGCAGGGACCGGGTGTACGGATGCGCCGGATCGCCGAACACGTCGTCGATCGGGCCGGACTCGACGATCTCGCCGTCGCGCATCACGAGCACCCGTTCGCACAATTGCGACACGACCGCGAGGTCGTGGGTGATCAGCAGCAGGGCGGTGTCGTGCTCGCGGACGGTGGTGTCGATCAGGTCGAGGATCTGGGCCTGCACGGTGACGTCGAGCGCGGTGGACGGCTCGTCGCAGATCAGCAGCCGGGGCCGGTTCGCCATGGCGATCGCGATCAGCACGCGTTGCCGCTGCCCGCCCGACAACTCGTGCGGATACGACCGGGCGATCCGCGCGGGATCCGGCAGGTTCACCGCGGCCAGTAGGTCGAGCACCACGTCGCGGCGCGCTCGGCGGCTCAGGTCGCCGCGGCCGTGCCGCGAATTGCCACGGTGCAGTGCCAGCACCTCCCCGACCTGGTTGCCGACCCGCATCAACGGGTTCAGCGCGCTCATCGGCTCCTGGAAGACCATCGAGACGTCGTCGCCGCGAAGTCGCG
The DNA here is from genome assembly GCF_053604015.1 of Rhodococcus sp. NPDC004095. Lineage (NCBI taxonomy): Bacteria > Bacillati > Actinomycetota > Actinomycetes > Mycobacteriales > Nocardiaceae > Rhodococcus > Rhodococcus sp. NPDC004095. The sequence goes on along the minus strand of NZ_JBSGGS010000002.1, from coordinate 326,822 downwards.
TCCACTCCCGCTCGGACAGGTCGAGCAGGTTGCCGGGGGTGCCGTCGAGACGCACCGACCCGGACGCGGTCAGCTGGTCCGGCAGCAGGCCCATCACGTTCAGGGCGGTCAGCGACTTCCCGGAGCCCGACTCGCCGATCAGCCCGAGCCGCTCCCCCGCATCCAGCCGGAAGCCGACTTCGGAAAGCAGTGTCCGCTCGCCGGCCCGGACGCCTAGGCCGGTCACCTCCAGCAGCGGCGCGGTCATCGCGCCACCCCCCGTCATCGCGCCACCTTGGGGTCGAGACGGTCCCGCAGGCCGTCGCCGAGCAGGTTGAAGCCGAGCACGGTCACCGCGATGGCCAGACCCGGCCACAGCATCACCATCGGCTCCAGGTACAGGTACGGCTGCGTCTCCTGCAGCATCCGGCCCCACGACGGTGTCGGCGGCGGGGTGCCGAACCCCAGGTACGACAGCGCCGCCTCGGCGAGCACGGCGAGCGCGAACGTCACCGACGCCTGCACGATCAGCTCGCTCGAGATGTTCGGCAGCACGTGCCGGGCCGCGATCGAACCCCGGATGCGGCCGCTGGCCCGCGCGGCGAGGATGTAGTCCTGCGCCATCACCTGGCGGGTGCCTGCGCGCGCGACCCGCGCGAATCCCGGCGCGGCCCCGATGCCGAGCGCGACCATCGCGGTCACCGTCGAACCGCCCCAGATCGCGGCGAAGATGATCGCGAGGAGCAGCGCGGGGAAGGCGAGCAGCACGTCGTTGCCGCGCATCAGGATCTCGTCGGCGGGGCCTGCCCTCATTCCGGCGCTCACCCCGAGGGGAATCCCGATGACGGCGGCCACCGCGACCGCGACCAGGCCGACCAGCAGCGTCGTGCGCGCACCGACCAGCAGGATGCTGACGATGTCGCGGCCGAAGTCGTCGGTGCCGAGCCAGTGCGAGCCGTTCGGCGGCAGCAGCCGGGCGGACGGGTCGACGACGGTCGGGTCGAAGGGCGTCCACACCAGCGAGACCGCGGCCGCGACCACCACCAACGCGACCAGCACCCCACCCACGACGAGGGTGCCGGGTATCCGCGGCGCCTCTCGCCGCTTCCCGCTGCGCTCCGCGGGCCGCGTCATGTGCCACTCCTCAAGCGGGGGTCGATGACCGTGTAGAGGAGGTCCACCACCACGTTCAGCAGCAGCACCATCAGCACCAGCACCATCACGATGGACTGCACCGCACCCATGTCCCGCTGGCTCACCTTGTCGAGCAGCAGGCTGCCCAGCCCGGGGACCACGAACACCCGCTCGATCACGACGGCTCCGATCAGCAGCGCACTCAACTGCACCCCTGCCACCGTGATCACCGGGACCGCGGCGTTGCGCAGACCATGCCGCAACAGTGCCCGCGTGCGGGTCAGCCCCTTCGCGCGCGCGGTGCGCAGGTAGTCCTCCCCCAGTTCGTCGAGGACGGCGGAGCGCACGTAACGGGTCAGCACGGAACCCTGGACGAGTCCCAGCGCCAACGCGGGCAACGCCAGGTAGGACAGGAACCCGCCGATGCCCTCGATCGGGGCCTGCCAGCCGCTGGACGGCAGCCACCCGAGTTCGACGGCGAAGACCGTCGACAGGAGCACTCCGGCGAGGAACGCGGGGATCGCGATGCCCACCTGACTGATTCCGCCGATCAGCGTCCCGTCCGGCTTCCCCGCACGCACGGCCGCGGCGACCCCGAGGGGCAGCGCGATCAGCAACGCGACGACCATGCCCGCACCGACCAGCCACAGCGTCACCTGCAGCCGGTCCAGGATCTCCGGGCCGACCGGCTGCCGGGTCAGGTACGAGTTCCCCATGTCACCGCGCAGCATCGCCCACACCCAGGTCACGTACCGTTCGGGCAACGGTGCGTCGAGTCCCATCGCCACCCGCTCCCTGGCGACGTCCTCCTCGGATGCCTGCACCCCCAACGCGATCCGCGCCGGGTCGCCGGGGAGCACGGCCAGCATCGCGAAGACGAGCACCGACGCGACGGCGGCGGTCAGCGCGAAGATGCCCAGCCTGCGGGCGATGGTCACCAGCATCGCCTACCCCCGCCGCACCCGGGACAGGTCCATCGCCAGGCTGGTGGCGTTGTGCGGCAGGCCGGTCAGATCCGAATCCGCCACCACGAGAAGCGGGAACAGGAACAGCCAGTCGGCGGCGGCGTCGTCGGTGATCGTGCGGGCGACCTGCCGCATCTTCGCCACGTGGTCGGCGGTGTCGGCGGCGTCGGCCTCCGCGAGCAGCGCGGTCACCGCGGGATTGTCGTAGCCCCAGTAGAACTTCGGATTGCCGAAGGTGACGATGTCGTGCGGCTCGGAGTGCTGGATCACCGACATCTGGTAGTCGTGCCGGGTGAACACCTGGTCCAGCCAGACCGCGGGGAACTCGACCGGGTTGATCTGCACCCGGAAGCCGACCTGCTGCAACTGGGAGGCGACGACCTGCGCGGACGCGGTCGCGTACGGCAGGTTGGGGACGTCGAAGCGCACCGCCGGGTTCGGCGTCCCCGCCTCGGCGAGCAGTGCACGGGCCCGGTCCGGATCGAACGGGTACACCCCGGTCAGATCCTCGAACCAGGGGTCGGTCGGCGGCACCATCGACCCGATCAGTTCGCCGTAGCCGGCGTATGCGGTGTCGCGCACCGCCTTCCGGTCCACGGCGTACATCACCGCACGCCGCACCCGGATGTCGTCGAACGGGGCGACGGAGCCGTTCATCGACAGCACCACCTCGCCGTTGGTGGTGCCCTGTGTGACGGTGAATCGCGGATCGGCGGTGAATTGACCGAGCAGCTGCGGCGCACCGAGCCCGAAGATCACGTCGACGCCGCCGCTGCGCAGCGCGTTGGCCTGTGCTGTCGCATCCGCGAAGTACCGCAGCCGGACCTGCTTCATCGCGGGCTCCGGACCCCAGTACCGGCGGTTGACGCTCAGCTGCAGCTCCGAACCGGGATTCCAGCGGGACACGGTGTACGGGCCGGTTCCGATGGCGGTGCTCGCCAGCTGGGCGACTCCGGTCGGGCTGAACATCGCCCCGATCGGTCCCGTCATCGCGAACAGCCACTCGTTGCTGGGCCGGCTGAGCACGACCCGCGCCAGGTCCGGGCGTGGGGTCTCGACCCGGTCCACGACCGCCATCGCGCCCGGGGTGTTCGCAGTCCAGTCGCTCTTGACCCGGTCGATGCTGAACTTCACGTCGTCGGAGGTGAACGGGGCGCCGTTGCTGAACGAGACGTCCGGGTGCAGGGCGAACTCGTAGACGGTGCGGTCGGGGCTGACGGTCCACGAGTCCGCGAGCAGTGGCACGATCGCACCGGAGTCGTCGAGCCGCACGAGTCCCTCGTACACGTTGTCCAGCAACGCCTGCGGGATCGCCGCGCCCGCGGTCCGGGTGAAGTCGAGATTGTCGGGCTTCGCGGTCAGTGCCACGGTGAGGGTGTCGGGTCCCCCGGTCCCGGACAGCCCGGCCCCGGCCGCGCATCCGGCCACCGCCAGCGCGGTGACGGCGGCCAGCGCGACGGCCCGGCCGAGACGAGAGATCATGGCAGCGATCCTGCCACGGCGCTGCCGACGGACAGCGTTCTCCTACTGCTGAACACGCGTGTTTCGCCGGTGACCGGGTCGTCGTACCGCACGCTCCGGGCCAGCAGGCGCAACGGATCGGTGAAGTCGCCGGGCTCCCGGTCCCGCAGTGCCGGGTAGAAGTCGTCGCCGAGGATCGGCAGGCCAAGTGACCACATGTGCAGCCGCAGCTGGTGGGTACGTCCGGTGGTGGGCAGCAGCCGATAGCGGGCGTGGTCGCCGAGCACCTCGATCTCGTCGATCTCCGTGTGCGCGTTCGGTTCTCCGGGAACTTCCCGTGCCGTCGGCTCCCCGTGTCGCTTGTCGATACGGCTGCGCACCGTGGTCGGGAACTCGCGGCCCGGTGCGTGCGCGGCCAGGGCCTCGTACTCCTTGACCACCCTGCGCTGCTCGAACAGCTGCTGATAGGGCCGGCGCAGCGCCGGGTCGGTCGTGCAGACGAGCACGCCCGCAGTCATCCGGTCGAGTCGATGAGCGGGCACCAGATCCGGCAGGTCCAACTCGCGGCGCATCCGCACCACCACGGACTCGCGGATGTGTCGTCCGCGCGGGATCGTGGCCAGGAAGTGCGGTTTGTCGACGACGAGCAGACCCTCACCGTGATGGAGCACGTCCACTTCGAACGGCACCGGCTCCTCGGCGGGCGGCTCCCGATAGAAGTGGACGAACTGCCCGGACCGGCACGCATCGTCGGGTCCGAGCGGCCGCCCCGACCGGTCGACGACCTCGCCGGCGGCGAATCGGGCGTCCCAGTCGTCCGCCGGCGCGACGGCGGACAGGTAGGCACCCAGCGTCGGCGCCGGGTGGTCGTCGGACACCCGGATCCGGTCGGGGCCGAGGCCGTCCCGCAACGGCAGGGGTGGACGGGTCACGGCCCGCCGGCGCGCCATCGCCGCTCAGTCGTCCGGAACGCAGGCCGCGCAGAGCAGGGTCTGCGCGCGTCCCTCGGCGGTGCCGTGGTCGATGTGCCGTGCGGTCGGCGCGCCGCAGCGCGTGCAGCGGCCGAGAACCGCGGTGTGGTCCGAGAACTCGACCTTCTTGCGGCCGTCGAACACGTACAGCGACCCGTCCCACAGACCGTCGTCGCCGAAGGTCTCGGCGTAGCGGACGATCCCGCCGTCGAGCTGGTAGACCTCCTCGAATCCGCGCCGCCGCATCAACGCCGAGAGCACCTCGCACCGGACGCCGCCGGTGCAGTAGGTGACGACCGGCTTGGACTTGAGGTGGTCGTATCGTCCGCTTTCGAGTTCGGACACAAAATCGCGGGTGGTCGCGACGTCGGGAACCACCGCGTCACGGAACCGGCCGATCTCTGCCTCGAAGGCATTGCGACCGTCGAAGAACACCACATCGTCGCCGCGTCGATCGACCAGATCGTGCAGATCGTGGGGAGACAGGTGGGTGCCGCCGCCCACGACGCCGTCCGCGTCGACCCGCAGTTCGTCCGCCGCACCGAACGTGACGATCTCCGGGCGCACCTTCACCGACAGACGGGGGAAGTCGGCACCGGTTCCGTCGGACCATTTGATGTCGGCGTCGGCGAACGGCGGGTACTCGCGGGTGCCGCGGACGTACCGCTTGACCGCCGCGACGTCACCGCCGACCGTCGCGTTGATGCCGTGCTCCGACACCAGGATTCGGCCGGTGAGCCCGTTCGCCGAGGCCAGTGCGTGCTGCCACAGCCGGATCGCCTCCGGATCCGCGAGCGGCGTGAACCGGTAGAACAGGACGATCTTGGGTATGGCCACTAGACGGTGACCAGCGCGTGCAGCGAGTGCAGGTCGTCTGCGGCCAGGCCTACGAGAGTGTCGCGGAAGATCCGCCGCGGCCCCTCGGGCACCGCGACCAGCGACGGCACCACGAGCACCGTGCAGCCCGCGGCCTCGGCCGCGGCGGCGCCGGTGGGCGAATCCTCCACGGCCAGGCACCGTTCCGGTTCCAGACCGAGCAGTTCGGCGGCCCGCAGGTACGGCGCCGGATCCGGCTTGCCCGCGGCGACCTCGTCGCCGCACACCGAGTGGTCGAAGTGCCCGCGCCCCAGGGTGTCGAGGGCGTACTCGCACAGCTCCCGCTCGGTGTTGGTCACCAGCGCCGACCCGAGCCCGAGCGACCGGACGAGACCCAGCGCCTCCCGTGCGCCCGGCCGCCAGGGCAGACCGGCGGTGAACATCTCCGCCATCCGCGCGTACAGCCAGGACTTGGCCTGCGCCAGCGCCTCCGGGGTCTTCTCCAGTGCCAGCGAGTCGAAGATCGTCGCGAGCGCGAACGGCGTCGAGGAGCCGATGGTCGCCTCGCGCGTCTCCTCGGACATGGTGCCGCCGAGATGCTCGGACAGCTCGCGGACACCGATGTCCCAGAGGTTCTCCGACTCCAGCAGCGTGCCGTCCATGTCCCACAGGACGGCCTGCAAGTGCCCAGACACCTCGGCGGTGCCGATATCAGACATTGAAGTACTTCGCCTCCGGGTGCGTGAGCACGAACGCGTCGGTGGACTGCTCCGGGTGCAGCTGCAGCTCCTCGGACAGGGTCACCCCGATCCGCTCCGGTTCGAGCAGTTCGACCATCTTGCGCCGGTCCTCCAGTTCCGGGCACGCGCCGTAGCCGAACGAGTAACGGGCGCCGCGGTATCCGAGCTTGAAGAACTCCTCCACGTCGGCCGGGTCCTCGTTGGCGACCGCGTCGCCGCCCGGCATGGTCAGCTCCTCACGGACCCGCCGGTGCCAGTACTCGGCGAGCGCCTCGGTCAGCTGGACGCCGATGCCGTGCACCTCGAGGTAGTCGCGGTAGTTGTTCGCCGCGAACAGCTCGTTGGCGAAGTCCGCGATGGGCTGTCCCATGGTGACGAGCTGGAACGGCAGCACGTCCACCTGGCCGGACGCGCGGGCGTCCTCGCGGGGCCGGATGAAGTCGGCGATGCAGAGGAAGCGGTCCCGCTGCTGGCGCGGGAACGTGAACCGGTATCGCTCCTGCGCATCCGGATCGGGCGACTCGAGCACGACGACGTCGTCGCCCTCGGACACGGCCGGGAAGTAGCCGTACACCACGGCGGCGTGCGCGAGGATGCCCTCGGTCGCGAGGCGGTCCAGCCAGTGCCGCAGCCGCGGACGGCCCTCCGTCTCCACGAGCTCCTCGTAGGTGGGTCCGTCGCCGGCGCGCTGGCCGCGCAGGCCCCACTGCCCGAGGAACAGGGCACGCTCGTCGAGCAGGCCGGAGTACTCGGCCAGTGCCACGCCCTTGACGATGCGGGTACCCCAGAACGGCGGTGTCGGCACCGGCAGGTCGGCGGCGACGTCGGATCGCGCGGGCACCTCGACCGGCGTCTCGGCGGCCTTGCGGGCCTCCGCGATCCGCTTCGACCGCTCGTGCCGGGCCTTGCGTTCGGCGGCCTTCTCGCGGGCCGCGATCGCCTCCGGACTGTCCGGGTCCGGACCCTCGCCGCGCTTGGTGGCCATGATGGTGTCCATCAGGTGCAGGCCCTCGAACGCGTCGCGGGCGTACGAGACCTCGCCCTGGTAGACCTCGGCGAGGTCGTTCTCGACGTACGACCGGGTCAGCGCGGCACCACCGAGGAGCACCGGGAACTGCTCGGCGACGCCCTTGGCGTTGAGCTCCTCGAGGTTCTCCTTCATCACGACGGTCGACTTCACGAGCAGACCCGACATGCCGATGACGTCGGCGCGCTTGTCGAGGGCGACGTCGAGGATGGTCGCGATCGGCTGCTTGATGCCGATGTTGACGACCTCGTAGCCGTTGTTGGACAGGATGATGTCGACGAGGTTCTTGCCGATGTCGTGGACGTCGCCCTTGACGGTGGCGAGCACGATCCGGCCCTTGCCCGCCTCGTCGGTGGCCTCCATGTGCGGTTCGAGGTACGCGACCGCGGCCTTCATGACCTCGGCGGACTGCAGCACGAACGGCAGCTGCATCTGCCCGGAGCCGAACAGCTCGCCGACGGTCTTCATGCCGGACAGCAGGGTCTCGTTGATGATCTCGAGCGGCGGGCGCTCGAGCATGGCGGCGTCGAGGTCGGCGTCGAGGCCCGCCCGTTCGCCGTCGACGATGCGCCGTTCGAGCCGCTCGAACAGCGGCAGCGCGGCCAGCTCCTCGGCCCGGGACGCGCGCGCCGAGGCCGCCGAAACGCCCTCGAACAGCTCCATCAGCTTCTGCAGCGGGTCGTAACCGTCGCGGCGGCGGTCGTAGACCAGGTCGAGCGCCGTTTCGCGCTGCTCGTCCGGGATCCGGGCCATCGGCAGGATCTTCGACGCGTGCACGATCGCGGTGTCGAGGCCTGCCTCGGTGCACTCGTGCAGGAACACCGAGTTCAGCACCTGCCGCGCGGCCGGGTTGAGGCCGAACGAGATGTTCGAGATGCCGAGCGTGAAGTGCACTTCCGGGTGCCTGCGCTTGATCTCGCGGATCGCCTCGATCGTCTCGATGCCGTCGCGCCGCACCTCTTCCTGACCGGTGGAGATCGGGAAGGTCAGCGCGTCGATGATGATGTCGGACTCGGCCAGACCCCACGTGGTGGTGATGTCCTCGATGAGCCGCTCGGCGATGCGCACCTTGTGTTCGGCGGTGCGCGCCTGCCCCTCCTCGTCGATCGTCAACGCGACCACCGCGGCGCCGTGCTCCTTCACCAGCCGCATGATCCGCTGGTACCGCGAGTTCGGGCCGTCACCGTCCTCGTAGTTGACGGAGTTGACGGCGCACCGGCCGCCGAGGTGTTCGAGGCCCGCGCGCAGCACGTCGGGTTCGGTGGAGTCCAGCATGATCGGCAGCGTCGACGCCGTCGCGAATCGGCTCGCCAGTGCCGCCATGTCCGCGGCCCCGTCGCGACCGACGTAGTCGACGTTGAGGTCGAGCATGTGCGCGCCGTCGCGCGTCTGGTCCTTCGCGATGTCGATGCACTTCTGGTAGTCCTCGGCGATCATCGCCTCGCGAAACGCCTTGGAGCCGTTGGAGTTCGTGCGTTCACCGATCATCAGGATCGAGGCGTCCTGGTCGAACGGAACCGACGCGTACAGCGACGAGGTGCCGTCCTCCGGCTGCGGCGTGCGCTGTGCCCGCTCGACCTGGCGGACCGCGTCCGCGACCTGGCGGACGTGCTCGGGGGTGGTGCCGCAGCAGCCGCCGACCAGCGAGAGGCCGAACTCGGTGACGAACCCGGCGAGCGCCGCGGCCAGATCCTCCGCCGACAGCGGGTACTCGGCGCCGTTGGGTCCGAGCACCGGGAGCCCGGCGTTCGGCATCACCGACACCGGCAGCCGCGAGTGCTTGGACAGGTGCCGCAGGTGCTCGCTCATCTCGTCGGGACCGGTGGCACAGTTCAGCCCGATCATGTCGATGCCGAGCGGTTCGAGGGCGGTCAGCGCGGCACCGATCTCGGAGCCGAGCAGCATGGTCCCGGTGGTCTCGACGGTGACGTGGGTGATGATCGGGATGCGGCGGCCGGCCTTGTCCATCGCGTGCTGGCTGCCGATGATCGCGGCCTTCACCTGCAGCAGGTCCTGGCAGGTCTCCACCAGGATCGCGTCGGCACCACCGTCGATCATGCCGAGTGCCGATTCGGTGTAGGCGTCCCGCAGCACCGCGAACGGGGCGTGGCCGAGGGTCGGCAGCTTGGTTCCGGGTCCCATCGACCCGAGCACGAACCGGGCCATGCCGTCCCGGCCCGGCCCCATCTCGTCGGCGACGTCACGGGCGATGCGGGTGCCGCGCTCGGAGAGATCCCTGATCCGGTCCGCGATGTCGTAGTCGGCGAGGTTCGGCAGGTTGCAGCCGAAAGTGTTGGTCTCGACGGCGTCGGCACCGGCCTCGAAGTACGCCGCGTGGATCTCGCGCAGCACGTCGGGGCGGGTTTCGTTGAGGATCTCGTTGCAGCCCTCGAGGTCGCGGAAGTCGGCGAGGGTGAGGTTCGCGGCTTGCAGCATCGTCCCCATGGCACCGTCGCCGATGACAACGCGCTTCGACAGCGCATCCAACAGGGCGGAATGGAATGGGGCAGACATGCCCACCAGAGTAGTGGGCGGGTCGGACCGCCCTGGCCGTAGGCTGGGCAGGTGAGTCCAACCGAACACTCCGAGACGCCCGACGACGACGTCCCCACCCTCCGTGACCCGATTCTCGTGGCCGCGTTCGAGGGCTGGAACGATGCCGGAGACGCCGCCAGCGGCGCGGTCGAGCACCTCGAATTGATCTGGGATGCCAGGCCACTCGCCGAACTGGACTCCGAGGACTACTACGACTACCAGGTCAACCGTCCACAGGTCCGGCAGGTCGACGGCGTGACCCGGGAGATCCAGTGGCCCGCGACCAGGATCTCGGTGTGCTCGCCCCCCGGCAGCGAACGGGACGTGCTGCTGCTGCGCGGGATCGAACCGAACATGCGCTGGCGCAGCTTCTGCGACGACCTCCTCGAGATCATCGAGGAACTCGGCGTCACCACGGTGGTCATCCTCGGGGCCCTGCTCGCGGACACCCCGCACACCCGTCCGGTGCCGGTCACCGGCACCGCCTACAGCACCGAGTCCGCGCAGGCGTTCAACCTGGAACAGACCCGGTATGAGGGGCCGACCGGCATCACCGGGGTGTTGCAGGACGAGTGCGTCAAGGCCGGCGTCCCCGCCATCTCGTTCTGGGCGGCCGTCCCGCACTACGTCTCGCAGCCGCCGAACCCGAAGGCGACCGTCGCGCTGCTGCGCCGCGTCGAGGACGTGCTCGACGTGGAGGTCCCGCTCGGCGAACTGCCGGGGCAGGCGGAGGACTGGGAGCAGACCGTCACCGAGATGACCGAGGAGGACGAGGAGATCTCCGAGTACGTGCGTTCGCTCGAGGAACGCGGCGACGCCGAGGTGGACATCTCCGACGTGATCTCCAAGATCGACGGCGACGCCATCGCCGCCGAGTTCGAGCGCTATCTGCGCCGGCGCGGCCCCGGCAGCTTCGGTGGCGTCTGAGCGGCGCGCCACGGTGAGATCCCGCCAGGGCATCTGACGTGGCGGGTGTGCGGTCCCGGATGCAGCGCGGCGCGCTGTACGCCGGTGGATTTCTGGGTCCGTTCGGCGGAGGTGTCGTCACGTCGATGCTGCCGGAGCTCGGTGACTCGCTCGGGGTGAGCACCGCGCAGGCCGCGTCGGCGCTGACCGCCTACCTGCTGCCGTTCGCGGCACTGATGCTCGTCTCCGGCACCTACGGCGCCCGCTGGGGCGGGTTGCGCACCGTCCGCATCGCCTACGGCGTGTACGCGGTGGCCGCGGTGCTCGCGGTCCTGGCACCGACGTTCGCGGTGTTCCAGGTCAGCCGGGTGGTGCAGGGCTGTGCCAACGCGTTCACCACGCCCCTGCTGCTGGCCGCGCTGGCGGCGATCACACCGAAGGCGCGTCTCGGCCGGGCGCTGGGGGTGTTCGGCGCGCTACAGGCCGCAGGGCAGACGACCGCCCCGCTGGTCGGCGGGCTCGCGGCGGAGGTCAACTGGCGGCTCGCGTTCGTGGTGATCGCGGTGGTCGCGGTGTTGCTCGGCGCGCTCGGCCTGCCGCCCTCACGGGGGGCGGGACCGGCGGGTACGCCGCCCCGGCTGCGCGACGCCCTGCGCCCGACAGTGCTGCGGGTCGGTCTGGTGGCCCTGCTCGGCTGGGGCGCGCTCGGTGGACTGAACTTCCTGGTCGCGTTCCACGCCGAGGACACCCTCGGCCTGGACTCCGCCCACCGTGGCCTGCTGCTGACCGGGTTCGGTGTGGCGGGGATGCTCGCCGCGCGGCCGGTCGGAATCGCGATCGACCGGTTCGGCGCCCGCGCCGCGGTGATCACCGGCGCGGTCGGCGGCGCGGTCCTGGTCGCGGCGACGGGGCTGCTCGGCTCGGTCGGCGCGGTAGCGGTCACCTGGGCGCTGGCCGGCGTCGCCGGGCAGTTCGTGCTGGTCGGGGTCAACTCGGCGATCCTCATGTCGGAGGGCGCCAACCGCGCAGGCGCGGTCTCGGTGGTGCAGGCGTTGCGGTTCGGCGGGGCCGCGCTGGCGCCGATGACGTTGACACCGCTGTACGCGGTCAACCCGATCGCGGCGTTCGTGCTGCCGACACTGATGCTCGCGATCGCGGCGCCACTGCTCATGCCGCGCCCCGTCCGCGGCAGCTGATCCTCCGAAATTGGGGCGGATGCCCCATGCCGAGCCGCGGCGAGCGGCCGAGGATTGCGTCATGACCAGTTACAGCACCCCCGAACAGGCTGCCCTCGCCACTGTGCGCGATGCACCGCTGTGGCCGGGAACCGACGAACGGCTCACCGGCTACGGCGTGATGGGACTGCCGTTCGACAGCGGCCACTACCTCGCCCTGCGGCACTTCCCGGCCACCACGATCGGACCCGCGTACCGCACCGTGTGGCACCGGGACCCGGACGGCGAGTGGACGTTCTTCTCGACGGCGGAGCCGGAGCAGAGTTGTCCGCGCTACTTCGCCTCCTCCACCACCACGCACACCGTCCACGCGAACATCGACCTCGAATGGGACGGGCCGTACGAGCTGCGGGTCACGATCCCCGAGGTCCTCTCGTGGCGGATCGGGCTCGCGTCGACCCCGGCCACCGCGGTGATGTCGGCGGTCGGTCGCCGACTGCCCGTCGCCGTCTGGCGCAACGAACCGTTCCTGAAGATGATGGGGCGCACCGCGCGCCCACTGCTTCGGACCGGTCGAATCGGCCTCTGCGGCACGGTCCCCAACGGGCAGCGTTTCGGTGTCGCACCACGGATGTTGTGGGCGGTGACCGCGAGCGAGGCCCACCTGCGAGGCACCGACCTGGGCACCCCCGGGCCGCTGTCCCACCAGGACCGCCTCGGCGACTTCTGGCTTCCCCAGCGCGGCATGTTCGCGGTCGGCAACGCGGATTTCGAGTCGTTCGATCCCGCCCGTCACCGCACGGTGTTGTCCAGCGAGACCGCCGGCTGAGGGGAGTGCACCCCGCCGGTGCGACACCTGCACCGGATTCGACTGCGACACTGATGTTTCCGCAAGCACGCCGCGAGTACACCGAACCTGTTGACGTGCAGCCCCCACGGAGTCACACTGCCTCATGTTGCCCAGCGAAGAACGGCATCTGATCGCGTTGGCGACCCGACGTCTCGCCGACAAGCACTCGGACCTTCCGATCGAAACAGTGGCCGCGGCCGTGGCCCGCGCGCGCGATCACTTCGCCGACCGGCCGATCCGGGACTTCGTTCCCCTGCTCGTCGAGCGGCACGCGGAGAGAGAACTGGCCGCTGCCACCCGGCTCGACGCGTGACACACCCGGCGGCTCCGCCCACCCGGAAGTCCGTCAGGTCTCCTTCTCCGCGTCTCCGAGCCCACCGCCGCTCGCACCGCTGTTGCGGGCTTCGATCGCCTTGACGGACTTCTTGAACGTGCTTCCCAGGACGACCTTGCCGAAGACCGCGAGAACGCCCGCCAGCAACCGTCCCTTGAGGTTCTTGCCGTCGCGAACCACGACGACGTCCACATCGGTCTTCCCGTCGGCCTGGGGCGTGAGCGTGTAGGTGTGGCCGGAGTGGCCTCCCCACAGGTTGGAGTCGGTCGTCGTCATGACGACGTGGCGGGGGTCGGACCAGTCGTAGTGCAGGCGTTCCCAGATGCCGTTCGACCCCTCGGTGACGTCGGCGTCCTGGGGGCCCTTCTTGTGCACCTTCAGGTAGCTGTCGGCACTGTTGCCGAAGATCTCGTGGCGGCTCGGCCCGAAGTCGGTGAGCCCGGCGACGAACTGCTCGGGTGTGGCGGTGGTCGTCTCGTTCAGATGGATCGTGGACATCTGACTTCCTTCCTTCGCAAGGTGGATGATCTGGCCGGACAGCATGCTGGACGGTCCGCCGACTGGTTCTGGCGGCCGGGGTCGGTGAGGCATCCTGCGCACCGCTGACGCGGAGGTCGCGCACGACCACTCAGGCGGAACGGCCCGGTCGCCCTTGTCGCAGCGGCGGCCCGGGACCACTGTTGACCTCGCCGGATTCGACGAGTACGACGTCCCCGAGCAGATGGCAGACCTGGAGGGCGAGTTCGACCTCGAGACGGTCGGTTCCGACCGGGCGCCCCCGCTCGACCTGCGCCCGCTGTACTCGGTACTTGACGGTGTTGTAGTGCAGCGTCAACCTCTCGGCCGCGGCCTTGTTGCTCGCCCCGGTCTCCAGGAAGACCCGAAGCGTCTCGCGCAGCCGGTCGTTTCCGGGGGTGTCGGCAGCGAGTCCGCCGAGGAAGTACCGCACCCAGCGCCGGGTCGCGGTGAGGTCCTGCACGAGCAGTGCCGTGGTCGCGACTCCGGGGTCGGTGAACGCGGTGACCGTGGGGCCGGCCGGCCCGGCCGCGACCGCCACCCGCCTGGCGGCGTCCGCCTGGATGTGGGATCTGCGGAACCCTGACACCCCAGGGAGGGGGCCGCCGACTGCGATGCGGCCGGGCCGCTCTCGGTCGGCGAACTGCCGGATCGCGGTGACGACGCGGGTGGCGTCCACACCCTCCCCCAGCGGTATCCATGCCCAACCGGTGTTCCGGTCGGCGGCCACGAACAGCGGTTCGCCGCGGGAGCGAAGCAGCCGCGCGATTCGGCGTGCACACTGCTCCAGCCGCGCCGGCCCCTCGTCGTCCTCCAGATCCTCGGAGAGCCCGAGGATGAACGCGAGATGGTTGTGCCGCAACGGGTATCCGATGGAGGACTCGATCGACATCGACTCGGCGGTCTCGTCGGCGATGAGCTCGAGGACGCGCAGGGCGCGGACCCGGTTGCGGTTGAGCAGCCAGCGTTCTCGTTCGGTTTCGTACATCTGCACGGCCTGCTGAGAGATCCGGTCGGCGTAGGCCGCGATCACGGTCACGATCCGCCGCGCGATCCGAAGAACCATCTCGGGATCCTCTGCGGGACCGTCGATTTCACCGAGTGCCGTGTCCACCAGAACGGTCTGCCCGAGCCGGTAGGCACGGACGAGCGCGTTGACCGGAACGTCGTGCCGGGCGAGTCGCCGCGCGTATTCCATTGCCGACGCCGAAGCCTCGAGGTGGGCGGCGGAGATGTTGTATCGCAGCGTCTGCCGGACGGTGTCGACATTGCCCTCGATGCTCCCGTCGAGCATCTCGAGCATCGGCGGATCACGAAGCTCGCCGATCTCGGCCGCGAGCACCTCGCGGATGGTCCCGGTGATCTGCGGCAGCCGCGACTGCATGACGGTCGCGATGGCGGACACCCGCGCGTCGACATCGGCGTCGACAGCGTGGGCGGACATTCCGGCCATGGGATCGAGAGTAGGCCGCCGCCGCTGTCATCGGAAGGACTTTGCGCAGGTCAGGGATTGTCTCCGCAGGACATGTGCGCGCCGACAGTTGGTTCACCGGCGACATGGCTCACTGCCGGCCCCGCTCATAGCGTTGCACGCACCGGCCGATCGACGACCACCTCTGGCCCACATCGACGCCGCCACCCACATCCACCGACCCCATCGAAGGACCACTTCATGACCTCCACCGCATCGACAACCTCCGACGTCACCCGGCTGCAGGCCGCATCCGCTCCGGAACCGCCCCGGCGGACACCGCACGCCCTCTCGTGGCTGCGTTGTCCACGAGCCTGGCCAGGTCCCCTCGCTCTCTCATCGGCCGGGGGTGCGGGCTGGCGGGCGACTTGGCCGGCATCGCGCGTGGCACCTCGACGCGGCAACCCGCACGCGCCGACAAGCGGTTCGCCGACCCGGCCTGGTCGGCGAACCCCGTGCTGCGCCGGATCATGCAGGCGTACCTCGCGGCGGCGGACACCGCCGATCGGCTGGTGGCCGACGCCGACCTGGACTGGCGCGACCGGGAACGCGTGCAGTTCGTCGTCGACAACCTCGTCGAGGCGGCCGCGCCCACGAACAATCCACTGCTCAACCCGCTCGGATACAAGGCGGTCATCGACACCGGTGGCGTCAGCATCGACTGCTCGGCGGCGACACCGAGTTCGTGTTGTCCACCAGCGGCCACATCGCGGCCCTGGTCAACCCGCCCGGCAACCCGCGCGCGTCGTACCGGGTCGCGCGCCCCGACACCCCGGACCCGGAGCGGTGGGCCTCCGAAGCCGAGAAGCACTCGGATTCGTGGTGGCCCCACTACGCGGCCTGGCTCGCCGACCGCAGTGGACCCGAGAAGGCCGCTCCCACAGCGCTGGGCTGCGCCGGGTTCGCCCCGGTGGCCCCGGCACCGGGCTCGTACGTCCGTGAACGCTGACCGCACCTCGACCCGCAACCGTCTCGACCACGGAAGGACTCCCATGACGACCACCGTGCAGCACCCCGTAGACCTCCTCGACCTCGCCGGGCAGACCCTCGGCACGACCGACTGGTACCCGATCACCCAGGACCGGGTGAACATGTTCGCCGACGCCACCGGGGACCACCAGTGGATCCACACCGACCCCGAACGTGCCGCGGCCGGGCCGTTCGGGGGCACCATCGCGCACGGCTACCTGACGCTGTCACTCGCTGCCCGGGCCATCGGAGATGGTACTGACCATCGAGAACCTCGGCACCGCAGTCAACTACGCGTGAACAAGGTGCGCTTTCCCGCGCCGGTCGCGGTGGGATCGAAGATCCGCGCGGCCGCCCGCATCGCGTCGGCCAGGCCGCGCGATCACGGCATCGAGGCCGTGATCGGGCTGACCTTCGAGGCAGCCGGATCGGATCGGCCCGCGTGCGTCGCCGAGTGTGTGGTGATCTACCGATGAGCGCGGCCGCCGACGGTGTCGGCGCGCCCCGAATGATGCCCGTCGGTCGACGTCCACTTCGCGTCGCCGTGCGCGCGGGGACCGGCATCCCGCTGGTCCTGTGCAACGGAATCGGCACTCCGCTGGAGGCGCTCGACCCCCTGGTCGACCACCTCGGCCCGCACCGCACCGTCATCCGATTCGACGTCCCGGGGGCCGGCGGGTCGCAACTGGGCATGCTACCGCGGACCCTTCCCCAGATCGCCTGCCTGCTGGGCCGCCTGATCGACGCCCTCGGCCACGATCGGGTCGACGTGCTCGGCTACTCGTGGGGTGGCGGCCTGGCCCAGCAGTTCGCCCTCCAGAACCCTCGACGATGCCGGCGGCTGGTACTGGCCGCGACGGGGACCGGTGCCCTGATGATTCCGGCGCGCCCATCGGTGCTCACGAGGATGACGAGCCGTCGCCGGTTCACCGATCCCGACCACCTGACCGAGATCGGTCCCGGTCTCTACGGCGGCACCGTCGCCGGCGACAACGCCGACCTGACCGGCCTTCTCGCCCGGCACCCCCTCGGCGGATCCACGCGGGGATACCTCTACCAACTCGCCGCAGGCGCGCTGTGGACGAGCCTGTTCGTGTTGCCCGCGATCCGGCAACCCACCCTCGTCATCGCCGGAACCGACGATCCGCTCGTCCCGATCGCCAACGCCCGCATCCTTCATCGGCTGCTGCCACACGCCACTCTCGACCTCCATGACGGCGGCCACCTCGACCTCCTCACCCGTTCCGAACTGTTCGGCGCGACGATCGAGGGCTTTCTCAGCGCACCGTGATGCCGGTGACGACTCGGCGGGACGGGATCCCGGCAGCCTCGTCGGGAATGGCGAACCACCCGCGGTACCGGTCGGCGCTAGTGGACGCGGCCCTCCCAGTCGTCGGGCACCCGGCCTGCCGGCCCCGGAACCGGCTGGTCGGTCGGGTGGTGCCGGGGCGGGGCGAGGTCGGGGCCGTCGTACATCTGCTCGGTCCGATAGTCGAAGAACCAGTTCTCTCCCGGCTCGAAACTCTGGATGAACCGGTGCCCCGTCGCCGCGGCGTGTGCGCTGGCGTGCCGCGCGGGTGACGAGTCGCAGCATCCGATGTGACCGCACTGCGCGCATCTGCGCAGATGAAACCACCATCCCCCGTCGGCGTCGCACTCCGCACAGCCCGGCCCACTCGGGGGCACGTCAGGGTCGATCCCCTCGATCTCAGCCATCGTGATCTCCTTCCGGTGCGGTCAGCGGAATGCGGACCACGAACTCGGTGTGCCCCGGCCGTGACTCCACACGGATGTCGCCTTGGTGCTTGTCGACGATTCGCCACGAGATGTCGAGCCCGAGCCCGGTGCCCTCCCCGACCCCCTTGGTGGTGAAGAACGGCTCGAAGATGCGGCCGCGGATGTCCTCGGGGATACCGGTCCCCGTGTCCCCGATCCCCACGGCCAGGTGGTCGCCGTCCCGGTGGGTGCGGACGGTGAGGGTGCCGCCGCCGCCCATCGCACCGACGGCGTTGTCGATGAGGTTCGTCCAGACCTGGTTGAGTTCGGCGGCGTACGCCGGGACGCGCGGCAGACCGCGGTCGTACTCCTTGACGACCTCGATGTCGTCGCCGATCTTGCGGGCGAGCATCACCAGAGTGCTGTCGAGCAATTCGTGCACGTCCACGACCTGGAATGGGGCGCGGTCCATCTGCGAGTACTGTTTGGCGGCACCGACGAGAGCCGTGATCCGAGAGGTGGAGTCCGCGATCTCGTCCATCAGCAGTTCGGTCTCGACCGTGTAGTTCAGCCAGGTGACGGCCCCGGGGAGGACGTCCGGGTCGACCGCGGCCGCGACCCGCTCGAGCCAGTCGACGTCGAGCCCGGCCTGCACGAAGGTCGGCGCGAGAGTCCAGCCGCCCGCGATGCCGTGATCCTCGAGCCATTCGCCGAGCACGTCCTCGCGGTCCGCCGCCTCGAGGGGGCTCAGTACCGGGGCCTTCGCGACCAGGTCGACGGCCTCTTCCTGGATCCCGATCAGCGCGTGGAGGGTTGCGGGTTCGTACGTGCCCGAGGCGATCATCCCGAGCTTGTGCCGCATCCCGGCGACCCGGTCCCGCAACGAGGATGTCGCCCGGACCGCGGCCGCGGCCGGGTTGTTCAGCTCGTGTGTCAGCCCGGCGGACAGCGAACCGAGCGCGAGCAGCCGCTCCCGCTGGTCGAGGATCTCGCGGGAGCTCTGGTTGCCGAAGAAGAGCCCCTCGAGCAGGTGCAGCGCCATCGGGAACCACTCCGCCATGAAGTGTGCGAAATCCTTCGCGTCGAGGACGAAGAAGGTGGACCGTTCGGGGACCGTCATCGAGCCGCTGTAGACCTGCGGTACCCGGTCGCCCATGTAGGCGGTCCACGCGCCCGCGTACGCCCCTCGGTGGGAGGTGCGCACCATCTCCACGTCCTGTCCGCCCGAGAGCTTCGTCAACACGACCACCCCCTCGACGAGGACGTAGAAGCAGGTCGCCGGGTCGCCCTCGCGGTACACCGGGCCCGGCTCGATCACCTCGACCCGCCCGGCGCGGCACAACTGCCCGAGCTGATCGTCGTCGAGCTTCTCGAAGAGGAACAGCGTGCGCAGTTCCTCCGGCGAGCAGATCGGCCGCGCGTTCACGGCTTCGCCAGGTATCGGTGCACCAGCATCACGGCCATGGCGCCTTCCCCCACCGCCGACGCCACCCGCTTCGCGGAGTCGGCGCGCACGTCGCCGGCTGCGAACACCCCGGGAACGCTGGTCTCCAGATGCTGCGGCAGGCGTTCGAGTGCCCAGCCGCGTGGCGGTTTGCCGTCGACCACCAGGTCCGGGCCGGACACGACGTAGCCGTGGTCGTCGCGCACCACGACGCCGTCGAGCCAGTCGGTGCGCGGCGCGGCCCCGATGAACAGGAACAGCCAATGTGCGTCGACGATCTCGTCGCGGCCGATGGTGTTGTCACGCAACGTGATCCGATCCAGGTGGTCGGCACCCTCGACGCCGACCACCTCGGTGCAGACCCGGACCGTGATCCTCGGGTTCTGCCGGATCTGCCCGATCAGATAGTGCGACATCGAGTCGTCCAGCGACCGCGCCCGCACCACGATGGTGACCGACCGGGCGCCCCGGGCGAGGTGGACCGCCGCCTGCCCCGCCGAGTTGGCCCCGCCGACGATGTACACGTCCTGCCCGCTGCATCGCGCGGCCTCCGTCACCGCGGACCCGTAATACACACCGCGGCCCGTGAATTCGGCGAGACCCGGGGCCGCCAGCTGCCGATAGGAGACGCCGGTCGCGAGGATCACGGTGTGCCCGTCGAGCGATGCGCCGTCCGCGAACCGGACGGTGCGCGCGGATCCGTTCACCTCCAGGGCAACGACGTCGCGCGTGGTGATCACCTCGGCACCGAACTTGGCGGCCTGCCTGCGCGCCCGGTCCGCGAGCTGGGCACCGGACAGTCCGTCGGGAAAGCCGAGATAGTTCTCTATCCGGGAGCTCTGCCCGGCCTGGCCGCCGGTGGCCGTACGCTCGATCAGCACGGTGCGCAGGCCCTCGGACGCGCCGTACACGGCCGCGCCGAGCCCGGCGGGCCCGCCCCCGATGACGACGAGATCGTAGAAGTCGGACGATGGGGTGGTGGCCAGTCCCACCTCGTCCGCCAGTTCCGAATCGGTTGGCTCCACCAGCGCCCGGCCGTCACCGGTGATCACCACCGGCAGTCGCATGCCGTCGGCGCCCGCGGCTTCGAGCAGGCGCTGCCCCTCCGGTTCGTCGGACATGTACCACCGGTAGGGGCGCTGGTTGCGGGCCAGGAACTCCCGCACCTCCGACGACCGTGCCGACCACCGGTGTCCGACCACCCTGGCCTCCGTCACCGGCCTGCGGTCGGAGGTCACCCAGGCGTCGAGCAGGGCGTCGAGTACGGGATAGAGCTTCTCCTCGGGAGGATCCCACGGCTTGAGCAGGTAGTGGTCCAGGTCGACGACGTTGATCGCGTCGATCGCGGCGTCGGTGTCGGCGTAGGCGGTGAGCAGGACCCGTTTCGCGGCGGGGTACAGATCCATGCCGCTCTCGAGGAACTCGATACCGCTCATCCCCGGCATCCGCTGGTCTGCGACCAGAACTGCGACCGGGTCGCCGCGCAACTTCATCTCCTTGAGCGCATCCAGGGCCTCGCCCCCCGACTGCGCCCGGATGATCCGGTACTTCTCCCCGTAGCGTTTGCGCAGGTCCCTGGCGATGGCGCGCGAAACACTCGGGTCGTCGTCGACGCTGAGAATCGCAGGCTGTGCCATCGGTCTCCCCTCCGTAGCGGCCGCTGCGCCTTCGTATCGAGTATGCCGCCGATGTCGATGCCGCGCGGCGCGTGAACGGATGCCTGGTGCCGCGGCGGGACTTCGGCGACCATTGATCCATGGCCGATACGCGGGGCGAGGCCGCGGCCGGTCGGCTGCGGACGCCACGCGCAGCCGCGGTCGCCGGCGTCGTGTTCGGTGTCCTGTTCGCAGCCAGCATCGCCCTGCTGCGCACGGCGATACCCGGCGCGACCGGCGCACCGTGGTTACACCACCGGTCACAGATCACCTTCGCCCTGATCCTGGCCCCCTTCGCGAGTATCGCCTTCCTGTGGTTCATCGGCGTCGTCCGGGACAGGTTCGGGGAACTCGAGGACCGGTTCTTCGCGACCGTCTTCCTCGGCAGCGGACTGCTGTTTCTCGCGACGATGTTCGTGTCGATGGCCCTCGCGGGCGGGCTACTCGCGGTGTCCGCGGAGTCGACCCCGCCGTCCGACGGGCTGGTGTATTTCGGACGGGAGGTGATGCTGCACGTCAACAACGTCTACGGCGTGCGCATGGCGGCGGTGTTCATGATCTCCCTCGGCACCATCTGGCTGCGCACCGGACTGATGCCGCGATGGCTGGCGATCTCCACCTACCTGTTCGCGGTGCTTCTGTTGGTGGTCGTGAGCTTCAACCTCTGGGTGACCCTGGTGTTCCCGGCGTGGGTCGTGGTGATCAGCGCCTACATTCTCGCCACGGACCGGGCTCGGTCGAGCATCCCGACCGACTCTCACCGTGAGGACCGGTGAGGAGCGCGCGTCGCTCACACCGGCATCTCGCGGGCGCAATCGCGCGGCGGGAATCGGTTTGTGGCGGTGGAGAATCCGTCAGAATTCGGTCCGGGTCTCAGATGCACCAGACGAGGGCGGCGGACCCGACGGGGACCGAGAAGCAGAGGGCGACCGACCCGAGGGCCGGGGTCGCGGCCGTACTCGCCGATGCGACGGGAGGTACGAGGACTCCGAGCGAGAGGGTGACGGCGGTCGCGGCGAGGACGGGGGCAATCCTGGTGGACATGGTCTTGGTGGACATGATGCGAACCTTCGAGCGAAAGTAGAGGCTTCGAGCCGACTCGCGGCTCCCATTCATCCTCCGCCCGTCACCGCCGACAGCGCAACGGCCACTCCCCGGCGTCGCGGGCGGGAAATCGAGCGCTCCGGGGACGCGTCACCGGACGACACCGCGCCGCGGATACCGGACAATGAGGGAACGGGGGCTCGGGAGGGCGCATGATCCGCAACATCTTCGGTCCCGCTCAGCCGAACACCGGGAGCACCGCTCGCGACCACCTCGCGAACGAGCGAACCTATCTCGCGTGGCACCGAACCGGGATCAGCGTCGCCGCACTCGGCGTGGCGGTCGCCAAGTTCGCACCGAACCGCGGCGGCCACGCCGTGGCCGCCGGATTCATCCTGATCGCGGCGGGGCTGCTGGTGTCCCTGTACGGCACGTTCCGATACCGGGCCATCAGCCGGCAGATCGAGTCCGGTGAATTTGCACCGGCCACGTTCACCGCGATCGTCACCTCGACCATCGTCACCCTGCTCGCCCTCGTCGCGGTGGTGGTCCTGCTCTGACCTGGACCTGCGTGCCGACGGGCCGCTATCTCTCCCCGGGCAGCGGGTCGTACCGGCACTGGATCCACCACCCGACAACCCGTGTGGCGAGTTCGCCTGTCCCGGGTGTCGCCGACCCGGTGAGTAAACCCGATGACAGAACCCTGACAGCGCGTCCTCCGCTCAGGTGAGCAGTTCCTGATTGCCGCGTAACGTCCCGGCAGCGACCGCGTCACCACGGCGCCGCACCCTCGTTGCATGGCGAGCACAGGTGACGTGAAGAGGCGACTGCTGGTGATCGGCAACGGCATGGCCGGCGCCCGCACCGTCGAGGAGATCCTCGCGCGCGGCGGCCGGGACATGTTCGACATCACGATGATCGGCGACGAGCCGTACGGCAACTACAACCGCATCATGCTCTCCCACGTCCTCGCAGGTGAGGCGGCCGCGGACGGCGACGACATCATCCTCAACCCGATGAGCTGGTACCGCGAGAACGGCGTCACCCTGTACGCGGGCGACCGGGCGGTGCGGCTGGACCGGTTCGCCAAGACCGTCACCTGCGAGAGCGACCGCGTCGTCGACTACGACATCCTCGTCGTCGCGACCGGGTCGAACACCTTCTTCCCGAACATGGACGGCCTGCGCGAGCCGGACGGCCGCCTCGGACGAGGGGTGTTCGGGTTCCGCACCATCGCGGACACCAACGGAATGTTGCAGATGGCGCAGTCCCGGGACGGGGTCACCGCGGTCGTGATCGGCGGCGGACTGCTCGGACTCGAGGCCGCATACGGGCTGCGCACCCAGGGACTGGCCGTCAGCGTCGTGCACTCCCCCGGTCACCTGATGAACCAGCAGCTCGACGAGCGCGGCGGCGAGGTGCTGCGCGCGAAGATCGAGGGCCTCGGAGTGGGTGTGCGCACCGCCATGCGCACCACCGCGGTGCTGCGTGACCCGTTCGGCGCGGTGACCGGGGTGGCGTTCACCGACGGCACCAGCCTGCCGGCCGACATGGTGGTCGTCACGGCGGGCATCCGCCCGAACACCGAACTGGCCCGCGCCGGCGGCCTCGTCGTCGAACGGGGCATCGTCGTCGACGACCAGATGCGCTGCGAGGACGAGGGTTCGGTGTACGCCGTCGGCGAGTGCGCCCAGCACCGCGGCGAACTGTACGGTCTCGTCGCGCCCGTCTGGGAACAGGCCGTCGTCCTCGCCGAACACCTCACCGGCGCGAATCCCGAAGCGGCGTACCGGGGTTCGTCGTCGACCACCAAGCTCAAGGTCGCCGGACTCGACGTCGCCGCGATGGGCGCCAAGGGACCGGAACTCGACGGCGACGAGTTCGTCCAGTTCTACGACTCCCGCACCGGCGTGTACAAGAACGTGGTCGTACGCGACGGCAAGCTCGTCGGTGCCACGCTGATGGGTGAGACCGGCAAGGCCGCGCTGCTGACCCAGGTGTTCGACGGCAAGGTGGAGCTGCCCGAGGACCGGCTCTCGCTGCTGTTCGACCTCGCCGGAACCACCGGCGCCACGGCCGCCGCGGATCTGCCCGACGACGCGCAGGTGTGCAACTGCAACGGCGTCACCAAGGGCGATCTGGTGGCGTGCCTGCATTCCGGCGCGCAGACGCTGACCGAGGTGTGCGCGAAGACCCGGGCAGGCAAGGGCTGCGGCTCGTGCAAGGCCCTGGTCGCGGACATCGTCGCCTGCGCCGCGGGCGGGGACCTGAAGGCGGATCCGGCGGCCGACTGGTACGTGCCGTGTATCCCCATGACGAAGGCGGAACTGATCGCCGCGATCCGCGAGCGGGACCTGCGCGCGGTGTCACGGGTGTTCGCGGAACTCGCCGAGGGTGGAGTCGAGGTCGCGACCGCGAAGATGCCCCTCGCATCGCTGCTGCGGACGATCTGGGGTCCGGACTGGGTGGACGAGCGCGGCGCCCTGTTCATCAACGACCGGGTGCACGCGAACATCCAGCGTGACGGCACCTTCTCGGTGGTCCCGCAGATGAAGGGCGGTGTCACCACACCCGACCAGTTGCGGCGCATCGCCGATGTCGCCGACAGGTACGCGGTGCCGCTGGTCAAGGTCACCGGTGGTCAGCGCATCGACCTGCTCGGCATCAAGAAGGAGGACCTGCCGAAGGTGTGGGGTGATCTGGACATGCCGTCCGGCTACGCCTACGGCAAGAGCATGCGGACCGTGAAAACGTGTGTCGGCAGCGACTTCTGCCGGTTCGGGCTCGGCGACTCCACGAACCTCGGCATCGCGCTCGAGGAACGGTTCCAGGGGCTGGAGACCCCGGCGAAACTCAAGCTCGCTGTCGCCGGGTGCCCCCGCAACTGCTCGGAGGCCCTGTGCAAGGACCTCGGTGTCGTGGCCGTCGGGGACGGCCGCTGGGAGGTCTACATCGGCGGCGCCGCCGGCGCGCACATCCGCAAGGGCGATCTGCTCGCCACCGTCGACTCGGCCGCCGCGGTGGTCGAGCTCGCGGGCCGGTTCATCCAGCACTACCGCGAGGACGCGAAGTGGCTCGAGCGCACCTACGACTGGGTGCCACGGGTCGGCCTGGAACGACTGCAGGCGTTGTTGATTCGAGACGAGGAGGGCATCGTGAACGGACTGGACGAGAGGATGGCGATCGCGGTCGCGGGGTACCGGGACCCGTGGCGCGAGCGCAGCGCGCCGAAGTCGGCCGCACAGTTCCAGCCGTCGCTCCCCCTGCTGCCGCTTCCCCAGGTGCCGGTCCGATGACGGCGCTGACCGACCGCGAGGTGGCGGTGGGGCAGGTCTCGGACCTCACCCCGGGCGAGGGCCGGACGTACGTGGTCGACGGCAGGCAGATCGCGGTGTTCCTGCTGGCCGACGGCACGGTGCGCGCGATGGACGCGGTGTGCCCGCACCGGGCGGGGCCGCTCGCCGACGGCCAGATCGACGGCGCCGTCGTGACCTGCCCGCTGCACCAGTACGCCTTCCGCTTCGACACCGGGGCCTGCACAACCGACACCGTCGCACCGGTCCGGGTGTACCCGGCCGAGGTGCGGGACGGGGCCGTCCTCGTCCGGATCTGATGGACACCCCACCTGCATTGTCGCACTTCACCTTTCGAGAGGCTCATATGTCCCAGACCACCGGCAAACTGGACGCGGACGCGCTCCTGC
Source organism: Rhodococcus sp. NPDC004095 (assembly GCF_053604015.1). Lineage (NCBI taxonomy): Bacteria > Bacillati > Actinomycetota > Actinomycetes > Mycobacteriales > Nocardiaceae > Rhodococcus > Rhodococcus sp. NPDC004095. The sequence continues at coordinate 301,411 of NZ_JBSGGS010000002.1, read as the reverse complement.
GGTTCGGCAAGCACTTCCAGCGCGGCGAGGCGTCGGCCGACCTGCGCACCCTGCACCAGATCGGCGGCCGCACCTCCGACGACTTCTACCGGGACCGGATGTCCTACGACAAGGTGGTGCGCTCCACGCACGGTGTCAACTGCACCGGGTCCTGCTCGTGGAAGATCTACGTCAAGGACGGGGTCATCACCTGGGAGGCGCAACAGACGGACTACCCGTCGATCGGGCCGGACAAGCCGGAGTACGAGCCGCGCGGCTGCCCCCGAGGCGCGTCGTTCTCCTGGTACACGTATTCGCCGTCGCGGGTGCGCTACCCGTACGTGCGCGGCGTGCTCCTCGAGATGTACCGCGACGCCAAGGCGCGCCTCAAGGACCCGGTCCTGGCGTGGGCGGACATCGCCGACGACCCGGAGAAGTCGAAGACCTACAAGGCCGCACGGGGCAAGGGCGGCTTCGTGCGCGCCGAGTGGTGGGAGGCCGCGGAAATCGTCGCGGCCGCCCACGTGCACACCATCAAGCGGTACGGCCCGGACCGGGTCGCCGGGTTCTCGCCGATCCCGGCGATGTCGATGGTCAGCCACGCGATCGGCGCCCGGTTCATCTCGCTGCTCGGCGGCGCGATGCTCTCGTTCTACGACTGGTACGCCGACCTGCCGGAGGCGTCGCCGCAGGTGTTCGGCGACCAGACCGACGTCCCCGAGTCCGCGGACTGGTTCGACGCCGGCTACTTGATCATGTGGGGCTCGAACGTGCCCGTCACCCGGACCCCGGACGCGCACTACATGACCGAGGCCCGCTACCGCGGCCAGAAGGTCGTCGTCGTGTCCCCCGACTACGCCGACAACACGAAGTTCGCCGACCAGTGGCTGCCCGCCCGGCCCGGCACCGACGGCGCGCTGGCGATGGCGATGGGACACGTGATCCTCACCGAATTCTTCGTCCGCAAACAGGTCCCCCGCTTCCTCGACTACGTCAAGGCGTACACCGACCTGCCGTACCTGGTGACACTGGAACCGCGCACACCCGACGCGACGACCAACGGTCACGGCCCGTCGTGTGTGCCCGGCAAGTTCCTCACCGCCGCCGACCTCGGCCACACGGGTGAGGGGGTCGAGTTCAAGACCGTGCTCCTCGACTCCGCGACCGGCGAACCGGTCGTCCCCAACGGCTCCCTCGGCGACCGGTTCACCGAATCCGGCAAGGGCAGGTGGAACCTCGACCTCGACGGAGTCGACCCCGTCCTCAGCCTCCACGGCAGCACCGACACCGCCCTGATCGACCTCCCCCGTTACGACACCAACACTCCCGGCGTCCTGCGCCGCGGCGTGCCCGTACGCACGGTCGCAGGCCGACTGGTCACCACCGTGTTCGACCTGATGCTCGCCCAGTACGGTGTCGCCCGCGACGGGCTTCCCGGCACCTGGCCGTCCGGCTACGACGACGCCGACGAGCCGTACACACCGGCCTGGCAGGAGGGCATCACCGGCGTCCCCGCGGCGTCGGCGGCGCGGGTCGCGCGCGAGTTCGCCGACAACGCCGACCGGTCCGGCGGCCGGTCGATGATCCTGATGGGCGCGGGCACCAATCACTGGTTCCACTCCGACCAGATCTACCGGTCGTTCCTCACGCTGACCCTGCTCACCGGCTGCCAGGGCGTCAACGGCGGCGGGTGGGCGCACTACGTCGGGCAGGAGAAGTGCCGGCCCGTCACCGGCTGGTCCACCCTCGCGTTCGGCTCCGACTGGGCCCGGCCCGCGCGACAGATGCAGGGCACCGTGTTCTGGTACCTGGCCACCGACCAGTGGCGCTACGACCCGTTCACGTCCGAGGCGATGGCGTCGCCGCTCGCGAGCGGCGCGTTCGCCGGCCGCACCGCCGCCGACAACATCGCGCTCGCGTCGCGGCTCGGGTGGATGCCGAGCTACCCGACGTTCAATCGCAATCCGCTCGATCTCGCCGATGAGGCGGCCCGGCTGGGCAAGGACGCCGCCGAGCACGTCGTCGACGGACTCAAGACCGGGCACCTGCAGTTCGCGGTGGAGGACCCGGACGCACCGGAGAACTTCCCCCGCACCCTGATCGTGTGGCGCTCGAACCTGCTCGGCTCGTCCGCGAAGGGCAACGAGTACTTCCTGCAGCACCTCCTCGGGGCCGGGTCGAACCTGCGGGCGTCCGATTCGACGGGCGTGCACCCGGAGGAGCTGGTGTGGCGGGACGAGGCGCCGAACGGCAAGCTGGACCTGCTGACCACGCTGGACTTCCGGATGACCAGCACCACCCTGTTCTCGGACGTGGTGCTGCCCGCGGCGACCTGGTACGAGAAGCACGACCTGTCGTCCACCGACATGCACCCCTTCGTGCACGCGTTCTCGCCGGCGATCTCGCCGCCGTGGGAGTCGAAGACCGATTTCGAGGCCTTCCACCGGATCGCCCGCGGGTTCAGCTGGCTCGCCGAGAAGCACCTGGGCACCCGGCGCGACATCGTCGCCGTCCCCCTGCTGCACGACACCGTCGACGCGACCGCGCAACCCGGCGGCAAGGTGCTGGACTGGAAACGCGGTGAGTGCGAACCGATTCCGGGCAAGACGATGCCGAAGCTGGTGGTGGTCGAACGCGACTACACCACGATCGCCGAGAAGATGGGCGCGCTCGGCCCGCTGGTCGAGGAACTCGGCCTGACAACGAAGGGCGTCACCACGCATCCGACCGAGGAGGTCGAGTACCTGCGCGCCGTCAACGGCACCGCCCTGTCCGGTGTCGCGGCGGGTCGGCCGTCGCTGGCGAAGGACCGGCACGCCGCGGAGGCGATCCTCGCGCTGTCCGGCACCACCAACGGCAGGCTCGCCACCCAGGGGTTCGAACACCTGCAGGAACGCACCGGCACCCAGCTCGTCGACCTGGCGGCGGAGAACGAGGGCACCCGGATCCGGTTCTCCGACACCCAGGCCCGACCCGTGCCCGTGATCACGTCGCCGGAGTGGTCGGGCAGCGAGACCGGTGGCCGCCGCTACTCGCCGTTCACGATCAACACCGAACGGCTCAAGCCGTGGCACACCCTGACCGGTCGGCAGCACTTCTACCTCGACCACGACTGGATGGCCGAACTCGGCGAACAGCTGCCGATCTTCCGCCCGCCGCTGGACATGACGGCGTTGTTCGCGGAGCCCGCGGTCGGCGAGACACACGGCAACGGCGTGGGCGGCAGCGTCACGGTCCGCTACCTCACCCCGCACAGCAAGTGGTCGATCCACTCCGCGTACCAGGACAACCTGCACATGCTCACGCTGTCCCGGGGCGGCCAGACGATCTGGATGTCCGACGTGGACGCCGCGAAGATCGGGGTCGCCGACAACGACTGGATCGAGGCGACCAACCGCAACGGGATCGTCGTGGCCCGCGCGATCGTCAGCCACCGGATGCCCGAGGGAACCGTGTTCATGTACCACGCCCAGGACCGGGCGGTGGACGTGCCGCGCACCGAACGCACCGGCAAGCGCGGCGGCATCCACAACGCGCTGACCCGCGTGATGATCAAGCCGTCCCACCTGATCGGTGGCTACGCGCAGCAGTCGTTCGCCCTGAACTACCACGGCCCCACCGGAAATCAGCGCGACGAGGTCACCACGATCCGCCGCCGCGACCAGGAAGTGACGTACTGACATGAGGGTTATGGCGCAGATGGCCATGGTGATGAACCTGGACAAGTGCATCGGCTGTCACACCTGCAGCGTCACCTGCAAGCAGGCGTGGACCAATCGTGGCGGCGTGGAGTACGCGTGGTTCAACAACGTGGAAACCCGCCCCGGACAGGGCTATCCGCGGCAGTACCAGGACCAGGAGAAGTGGAAGGGTGGCTGGACGCTGAACAGGCGCGGCAAGCTCACCCTCAAGTCCGGCTCGCGCATGAAGCGGCTGCTGAACATCTTCGCGAATCCGGACCTGCCCACGATCAACGACTACTACGAGCCGTGGACGTACGACTACGACAACCTGCTCGCGTCGGCGCCGATGGACACCACCCCGGTCGCACGGCCGAAGTCGCTGCTGACCGGCGAGGACACCAAGGTCACCTGGGGCGCGAACTGGGACGACGACCTGGGGTCGGGACCGGAGCAGGTCGGCAAGGACCCGCTGCTGGCCAAGGTGTCCGACAAGGTCAAGCTCGAGTTCGAGCAGACGTTCATGTTCTACCTGCCGCGTATCTGCGAGCACTGCCTCAACCCGGCGTGCGCGGCGTCCTGCCCGTCCGGCGCGATCTACAAGCGGTCCGAGGACGGCATCGTCCTCGTCGACCAGGACAAGTGCCGCGGCTGGCGGCAGTGCGTCACCGGCTGCCCGTACAAGAAGATCTACTTCAACCACAAGACCGGCAAGGCCGAGAAGTGCACGTTCTGCTACCCGCGGATCGAGGTCGGGATCCCGACCATCTGCTCGGAGACGTGCGTCGGCCGGCTCCGCTACATCGGGGTGATGCTCTACGACGCCGATGCCGTGCTCGATGCGGCGTCGGTCACCGAGAACGAGGACCTCTACCCGTCGCAGCTGGGGGTGTTCCTCAATCCGCACGACCCGCGGGTGGTCGCCGAGGCCGAGCGGGCGGGCATCTCCGCCGAATTCATCGAGGCCGCCCAGAGTTCGCCCGTCTACAAGCTGATCGTGGACTACCAGGTGGCATTGCCGCTGCATCCGGAGTACCGGACCATGCCGATGGTCTGGTACATCCCGCCGCTGTCCCCGATGGTCGAGGCGCTGTCGGACACCGGGCACGACGGCGAGTCCGCCGACAACCTGTTCGGCGCCATCGACTCTCTGCGGATCCCGATCGAGTACCTGGCCGAACTGTTCACCGCCGGCGAGATCGGACCGGTCCGGGCCTCGTTGCAGCGGCTGGCCGCGATGCGCGCGCACATGCGTCAGGTGAACCTCGGCGAGTCGATCCGTCCGGAGGTCGCCGCGGCGGTCCGGTTGACGCCGGACGAGCTGACGGCGATGTACCGGCTGCTCGCGCTGGCCAAGTACGAGGACCGGTACGTGATCCCGACGGGGGCGGGTTCCGACGCGCACCGGCTCGACGCCATGGCCACCGGGTGCAGCCTCGACGACGACGGCGGCCCAGGGATGGGCGGGCCGGGCATGACCGCCCTCGACGTCGTCGCCGACAAGTTCCACCTCGTCGGCGAGGACTCCAACGGTGCGGCGCCGGAGAACAAGGAACGGCGAATCAACCTCCTCAACTGGGACGGACGCAGCACCGAGGGCCTCGTCCCCGCCGGCTCGCGGGAGGATTCGTGATGGGAGTGCTCGGCATGCGGCGGTCGCGGCGGGCCGCTCCGGTCGCGGATTCGATGTCCGAGACCCAGCAGCGCCTGGTGTGGCGGATCGCGGCCCTGGTCCTCGACTATCCACACCAGTCGACGCTGGATCTGCTCGACGACCTGCGTGCCGCGGCTTCCGACCTTCCCGCACCGGCGGGCGAAGGCCTGTGCGCCTGCATCGACCACATGCGCGAACAGGACCCGATCGCGCTGGCGGCCCGCTACGTCGAGACGTTCGACCTGCGCAGGCGGTCGAGCCTGCACCTGTCGTACTACGCGTACGGCGACACCAGGAACCGGGGAATGGCGCTGCTGCGCTTCAAGACCGCGTACCGCAATGCGGGCCTCGAACTCGGCGACCACGAACTGCCGGACTTCCTGCCGGTGGTTCTCGAGTTCGCGGCCACCGCCGACCCGGCGCGCGGCCTGCGACTGCTGATCAACCACCGCGCCGTCATCGAGGTGCTGCGACTGTCCCTGCACGACGGTGGATCCGCGTACGCGAGCGTGCTGGACGCGCTGTGCGCGACGCTGCCCGACCTCGACACCGACGACCGTGCGCAGGTGGTCAAGCTCGCCGCCGAGGGACCGCCCGAGGACACCGTGGGACTCGACACGTACGCACTCGATCCGGCGCTGCACCCGCACATCGACGACTACCCCCCGATCGGAGTTCCCCGTTGAGCACGCTGCTCTGGCTGACCCTCCCCTACATAGCCCTGACCTCGTTCGTGGTGGGCCATGTGTGGCGGTACCGCAAGGACCAGTTCGGCTGGACCACCCGCTCGTCGCAGATGTACGAGTCGCGGCTGCTTCGCCTGGGCAGTCCCCTGTTCCACTTCGGCATTCTCGCGGTGCTCGCCGGCCACGTCGGCGGTGTCCTCATTCCTGCGAGCTGGACGGCGGCGCTGGGCATTTCGGACAATCTGTACCACCTGGCCGCGGTCGGGATGGGGATTCCCGCCGGTCTCGCGACCGTGGCCGGACTGGCCATCCTGGTCTACCGGCGGATCACCGTTCCGAGCGTGCGCAAGGCGAGCAGCACCAGCGACAAGATCATGTACGTGCTGTTCGTCGCGGTGATCGCGACCGGCATGTACAACACCCTCGGCGAGAACCTGGTCCTCGGCCACTACGACTACCGGTCGACGGTGTCTCCGTGGTTCCGCAGCCTTTTCTCGCTGAACCCGCAGCCGGATCTGATGGTCGGCGTCCCGTGGAGCTTCCAGCTGCACGGTCTGACCGTGCTGGCGCTGCTGGCGATCTGGCCGTACACCCGCCTGGTCCACGTGTTCAGCGCCCCGCTGGGATACCTGGGCAGGCCGTACGTCGTCTACCGCAGCAAGGATCCGAAGCGGCCCGGAGGCAATCGCTACGACCGCGCCTGGGAAACCGCGAACCGCAGTCGTGCCTGAACCGGCCTCCTCGCGAGCCAATTTCTGAGCACGGTTGCACGTGAACATGGTTGCGCGAGAACGTGCATCATTCGTGAACACCATGTATCGACCCACGAGAAATCGCCGCATTGTGCAGTGTAATCCACTAGCGTCTGCAGTGGATCGGGATATCAGCGCCCAGCCGGTGACCGGGCACGAGCACGTGACCTGGTAACGACCTAACGGATGAGGTATTTCATGACCGAGATTCGCAGGGCCCGTCGTTCTCAGCAGGCCTCCACGTCGGGGGGACACCGGCGTACGCATTCGAAGAAGGCGCTCGCGGTCGCCGGTGTCGCAGCACTCGGCCTCACGCTCGGTACGGGCACGGCGGGAGCCGTCGTGAACAACGCCAGCAGCATCGTCGACGCGCAGAACAACACCATCGAGGTCAGCCAGGGTGACACGCAGATCACCTCTGTGCCTCCGCTGGACAGCTCACCGCTCAGCCGGGAGTTCTTCCACAGCGGATACGCGGAGGCCAGGATCACCGGCCCCGGGGCCGATGCGATGGAGGGCAGCAAGCTCTCGTTCGGCTACCAGGTCGGGTATCCGATCGCGCTGACCGGCGCCACGATCCAGCTGAACACGCCCGCACTCGGCTTCGAAGTCGAGGGCACCAACGGCCTCGCACTCACCAACCTGCTCACCGCCCCCGACCTCGACCTCGCGGTCGGAGGCAGGGCCGAACTGCTCGGCGACATCATCCCGCAGCAGAACTTCACGTTCGATCTGCAGCCGGGTGGCATCACCGACGTCCCGATCGTCGACGCCAAGGAGTTCAGCGGACCGGGCGCGAAGATCCGAATCAGCGGCGTCCACGGCAGCGTCTCCGGCGCGATCGGTCCGGTCACCCTGCGGCCGTACGCGCGACTGGAGACCGCATCCGGCGACATCGTCATGACATACGGAGCACCCGTCCCGGTCTGATCCCTCCTGCGCCCGCGGCGCCCGCGCACGACGTCCACCCGACAGCGGTGGATATCACGCGCGGGCGCCGCTCGCGTTCGGCCGGTCGGCTAGGTGACCCGGTCCCGCTCCCCTACCCTGTCACGGTGAACGATTCCGGTCCGGCACCCGACGCAGGAGACGCGTTCGCGAACCGAGGCGAGACGGACGACTTCGCCTTGGGCGACCGGCTGCGGCTGTTCGCGTTCGCGACCGCGGAGAAGCGCATCGACTACCGCTGGGTACTGCGCGCGTTCGACCACGCCCGGGCGAACTACGTGGTGCTGCTGCACGCCGGTGAGGTCGAGCAGACGCTGCACCGGCTCGGCCACTCCGCGCTGAAGTCCCCCGACATCGCGCCGCTCCTGGACCAGCTGCACCAGTGGGGCGTGCTCGAACGCAGCTATGACGGATCCCGGGCGGCGACGCTCGCCGAGTACCGCAACCGGCACTTCGTCTACCAGTTCAGCCGGCTCGGATACCAGGCGTTCCGCGCCGTCGAGGACGTGATCGGCGCCCGCCTCGACGAGGCGGCCCTGTCCCGGCTGGCGCTGCCCGACCTGCTCGCCGACCTGCACGAGCTGGCCGACGCGAACCGCGTCGGTGACAGCGACCTGATCTACCGCAAGCTGCGGCGCCTCGACGACACGCTCTCGGACATGGCGACGCGCGCCGCGCAGTTCTATCTCACGCTCGGCGACCTGGTCCGCACCACCGAGATCACGCCCGAGGAGTTCCTCGTCCACAAGGACGCGCTGCTGACCCACATGCGTGAGTTCAGTTCCGATCTGGCCCGGTACGCACCGAAGCTCGCGGCGGCGATCGCGGCCGTCGAGTCGACGGGAGTACCGGCACTGCTGGCCCGCGCGGCGACGAGCGACGAGCGCCTGTTCCTGTCAGTCGCCGACCGGGAAGCCGACTGGGCGTCCCGGTGGGCCGGCCTGACGCAGTGGTTCGTCGCCCCCGCCGGCGGTGACGGCCACTCCCATGGCGGGCTCAGCGAGTCCGATCGGCTGCGGGAGGGCACGATGAGCGCGATCGCGGCGGTGCTGTCGTTGCTGCGCCGCGTGACCGAGACCCGGCGCGGTGGCGTCAGCCGGGAGAGCCAGCTGCGGCACCTGGCCGGCTGGTTCGCCGCCGCCCCCACCGAGGACTCCGCGCACGCCCTGTTCCAGGCGGTGTTCGACCTCGGCCGGCCGCGGCACCTGTCCACCGTGCACCCGGACGCCGACATCATCCCGGACTCGCGGTCGTGGTGGGAGGCGCCACCGGTGGAGATCTCCCGCACCCTCGCCGAGACCGGCCGGGACGCCGCCGTCGGGGCGCCGAGCCGCCTGCAACGCAACGACGCGAGCATCCGCCGGTTGCGCGACGCCCAGCTCGCCGCGCAGCGGGCCCGGGCGGAGGCCGCGCGTTCCCTCGCCGCGGGGGGTGCGTACGACCGCACGCTCGACGACGAGGAGACCGAGGTGCTGCTGAGCCTGCTGACCGCCGCGCTGACGGCACGGGTGCCGGTCAGCGGCACCGTCCGCAGTTCGACGGGATCGGCGAACGGCGTCCGGCTGACCCTCGAGCCCCACGAGGTGTCGACGACGGTGCAGACCACGCGCGGTCGCCTGCACCTGGACCGGCTGCGGGTGAGTGTGCGGTGAGGGCACGCGAGATCTCCCCGCTGATGATCGAGTCGTACCAGCGGGCGGCCCGGGTGGTGCTGGCCAATCATCTGGTCACGACCTCCTATCCCGATCCGCTGGCGCTGCCGCTGGTGCGCCGATGGGCCACCGAACTGCGCGACGACCTGCTCGAGCTGTTCGGGTACCGGCTCGAGATCACCGAGACCACCGCGCGCCTGTTCACCGCCGCGGACCGCCTCGACGCGACGATGCCTGCCCGCACCGCCAACGGGCGCCCCTTCGACCGCCGTCGCTACGCCTATCTGGCGTTGGCGCTCGCCGCGCTCGGACGGGCGGGCAACCAGATCACCCTCTCCGAACTCGCCGACCACGTCGCCGCGGAGGCCACACAGGTGCCGTCGGTGGAACTGTCCACCGAACGGGCCGCGGACCGGGACGCGTTCGTCGACGCCGCAGGCTGGCTGTCCGCCCGCGGGGCGATCGCCCTCGCGGACGGCGACGCCGCCGGCTGGGCGTCGAATCCCGAAGCGGGAGAAGCGCTCTACGACATCAACCGCTCTGTGGTGGTGGCGTTGTTCCGGCCGCCACGGGCACTGCAGCACCTGTCCTCGGTCCGGGGCCTGCTCGCCACGCCGACCGAGGAGTCGGCGACCCGCGAGACCGCACGCCGGGTGCGCCGGGCACTGGTCCAGCAGCCGGTCGTGTACGCGGACGATCTCGACGACGACGAGCGCCTGCAGCTGGCGTTGCCGCGCACCGCCGCCGACGTCGAGCTGCTCACCGGGCTGGTCGCCGAGCGCCGCGCGGAGGGCATCGCCCTCATCGACGCGTCCGGCAGGCTCTCGGACGTCCGGTTCCCCGGCACGGGCACGATCGCGCAGGTGGCGCTCCTGCTGGCCGGAGAGATCGCGGACCGGATCCTCGACGTCGACGCCCCCGAACCGCTGCGGCTCCCGGTCCCGATGGCCCGGACCGCGGATCTGGTCGCCCAGCTCGACTCGGCGATTCCGCAGGCGAGCCTGCTCCCCGAGCTCAGCGACGCGGCGCCCGACCCGGCCCCGGCTGCCCCGGTATCGGCGCCGATCGAGCCGGCGCTCCACCCGTTCGTCGAGGACAGCTGGATCGAGACCGCCGTGACGGACCTCGTCGAGCGCTTCGGGCGGACGTTCGCCGCGCAGTGGCAGGCCGACACCTCCGGGTTGCGGCGGCGCGCCGTGGACCTGCTCGACGGCCAGCGGCTGGTGCACATCGTCGCCGGCGGGGTGCTCGTGCTGCCGGCACTGGCCCGCTACCGCGGTGTCACGGTGACGGTGCGCGAGCGTGCCCCCGAGCTCGACCTGTCCACCGATCCCGTCCCGACCCCGGTCGTTTCCACCGAGAAGTAGAGGCTGATTACGCATGGCGAGTGCGCGTTTCCGACCGACCCGCGCGGGGATCGTCAACCTGTGGGACTACCGGGACCAGGAGTTCTCGTTCGCCGACGGCCGTCTCGTACTGCGCGGCCCGAACGGTTCCGGCAAGACGAAGGCACTCGAGGTCCTGTTCCCGTTCGTCCTCGACGGCCGCATCGAACCGCGCCGGCTGAACCCGTTCGCCGGCGAGGAGCGGACGATGAAGTCGAACCTGCTCTACCGCGGCGACGACAGCGCCCACTCGTACGTGTGGATGGAGTTCGCCCGCGGCAACGACGACGACCCGGAGGCGGTGACCGTCGGGATCGGCATGCGCGCGACCCGGCAGAACGACAAGGTCACCCGCTGGCACTTCGTCGCCGACGGCCGCGTCGGCGTCGACTTCTCGCTCATCGGGGCCGGTGACCAGCCGCTGACCAAGAAGCAGCTCGCCGAACAGATCGGCGGCGACGCGATCACGGACCGTCCGGTGGACTACCGGGCGGCGATCGACGCGCGCCTGTTCGGGCTCGGTGCGCAGCGCTACGACCAGCTGATCACGCTGATCCTGACGCTGCGCCGACCACAGCTGGCGAAGAACCTCGACCCGAAGGGCCTGTCGCAGGCGCTGACCGACGGCCTGCGCCCGCTCGACGACCATCTGGTGGTCGAGGCGGCGCGCTCGTTCAGCGACATGGAGGAGGTCGGCCGGGCCCTCGAGGGGCTCACCGAGGCGGATCAGGCGACCCGGTCGTTCGTCGGGGTGTACACGAAGTACCTGCGGCAGCAGGCGCGCACGGATGTCGAACAGGTGTCGCGGCGGCTGGAGACGGTCGACGCCGCCGTGACCGCCGTCGGGGACACCGCCGTCGCGCAGACCCGACGGCAGCAGGAACGGGTCGAGGCCGAGGAGCGCGCCACCGCGGCCGAACGAGCCCTCGACCTCGCCCGCGCGGAACTCGAGACCCTGCAGCGGTCCAGCGCCTACGAGGGCAAGCAGCAACTCGACGACCTCGGTGCCGCCGTCGCGGACCTGCGCAGGTCCACCGAGCAGCAGGCCGACAAGGCCCGCAAGGCACAGGCCAGCCTCGCCCAGCGGGCGGAGGAATCCGCCCAGTCCACGACCCGGGTCGAGCAGGCCACCCACGCGCTCTCCCGCGCCGAGGACGACCTGCAGGCCGCTGCCGTGGATGCCGGCATCGAGTGGGCCGCGCTGCCCGACACCGCCCGAGGCGACCAGATCACCTCCGCGGTGCGCGGCCACGCCGAGGAGCGCTCCGGGGACGTGCGGGCCGTGCGCGACGCGATGGTCGGCGTCGAGAAGGCCACCACCGAGCGAACACGCGCCGAGCGGGCCGCGGATCGGGGCCGGGAACTGCTCGAGGCGTCGACCACGGCGGTCACCGAGGCCGCGGCGGCGGCGAAACTCGCGCGCAGCGAGTGCGAGACCACGATCCGCCGGTGGTGGACGGCCCACTCGTCGCTGTACGCGACGGTCGGGGTCTCGAGCGATCTGTTCGTCGCGCTGCACGAGTCGGTCCAGACGATCGGCGACGACGAGGGCGTCGGCTTCCCCGAGTTGCTCGCCGACCACGTCACCGACCCCCTCGACACCGTCCGCGCGCGCCGGTCGCGGGCCGAGTCCGAAGCCGCGGAGTCCGCGGCCCTCGCCGCCGATCTCACGGCGGACCGGGCCCGCGTCGCCGCCGAGCACGACGACGCGCCGCCGCCGCACCCGGAACGCACCGGCGATCGCGACGGCCTGCCCGGCGCGCCGTTCTGGCGGCTGGTCCGCTTCGCCGACGGCGTCCCCGCCGCGGACGCCGCCGGCCTCGAATCCGCACTCGCGGCCGCGAACCTGCTCGACGGCTGGGTGCTGCCCGCGGACGGTCCGCTGCCCGCGCACGATTCCGAACTGTTCCTGGCGCCGCTGCCCGCGGGCAACCGGCCGGAGGGCGCCACACTCGCCGACGTCCTCGTCCCGGAACAGGACACCGCCGTGCCCGAGGAGCGGGTGGCGGCGCTACTGGCTTCCATTGCGCTGCAAACCGATTCGGACTCGCTCGTGGCGGTCGGCTCCGACGGAGGGTTCCGGCAGGGCATCCAGCTCGGCCGACACACCAAGCCCGACGCCGAGTACATCGGCGCCACCGCGCGGCAGCGGCGCCGCGAGTTGCGCATCGCCGAACTCGACGCGGCGATCGAGCAGGCGCACCGGCGGCGGCAGGACGCGCTCGCCGAGCAGTCCGCCGCCGCGGACCGGTACGCATCGCTCGTCGCCGCCGGAAAGGCACTGCCCCGCGCCACCGGCGTGCTCGCCGCGCTGCGTTCGGTCGCGGAGGCGGCGGGTGCGCTCCGCACCCGGCAGGAGGCCGCGACGACGGTCCAGCGTGAACTGGACCAGGCGATCGCCGACCTCGCCACTCAGGACCGCAGACTCCGCGAGACCGCCGCCCGGCACCGGGTCGGCGACCCGGCGCGGGACCTCGACGCCCTCGCCGCCGCGATCCGCCATTTCGAGAAGCAGGGCGACCTCGTCGTCCGCTGCCGGCGCGACCGGGAGAAGGAACACGAGCGGCTGCGCGAGGCCGAGGACCGGCACGCCGAGGCCCGGGACGTCGCCGAGGAGTTCGCGGAAGAGACGGTGGCCCAGCAGGAGAAGCTCGAACAGCAGGTGCAGCGGCTCGAGACCCTGCGGGAGGCGCTCGGCGCGAGCGCCGAGGACATCGACGCCGAGATCGAACGTGCTCGCGCCCGGATCGACGCGTGCACCGCCGAGCAGCGCGCGGCCCGCAAGGCACACGAGGCGGCCGTGGTGGCGATCGGCAAGGCGGAGGGCGCACACGGCGCCGCGGTCGAGTCGCTGCGCGGTGCGGTGACCGAGACCCGCTCGGACGCACAGCGTCTGGCGCCGTATGCGCGCCGTGACCTCCTCGAACTGCTCGGTGTCGAGGGCTCCCACGCGTGGCCCGCCTCGGATGCCGCGTGGCTGACCAGCGACCAGCTGGTGTACCGGATCCAGACCGATGCCGATCAGCCCGCCCCGGTGGTGCCTGCCGAGGTCTCCGCCCTGCACGAGGCTCTCGAGGCCGCCACCGCAGGCGTCAAGGTGTCCGAGGCCGCGGGCAAGTCGACCCGCTCCGCCCTCACCGGAGCGCTCCAGGACTTCGACGCTCGCCTCGCCGCGGCCGGCCAGGACTACCGACTGCGCTGGGACGCAGACGGTTTGACCACCGTCACCGTCCAGCACGACGAGGGGCACTCCTCGATCGGCGCCTTCGCGGCCATGATCGCCGCGCGCCGCGACGACCAGCAGCAACTGCTCACCGAGTCCGAACGCCGGATCCTCGAGGACGCTCTGCTGACCGGGCTGGCGCAGCAGATCCACGAACGGACCGTCGACGCGCGCGACCTGATCGCTCAGATGTCCGCGGAGATGCGCGGCCGGCGCATGTCGTCGGGCAACACGATCGGTGTGCACTGGGTCCTCGCCGACAACCTCGACGACAGCGCCCGCGCGGTGTCCAAGCTCCTCGACCGCGACGCGTCCGCGCTCGGACCCGACGAACTGGCCACCATCCGTGGACATTTCGCCGCCCGGATCCGGGCGCTGCGCGCCGCGCATCCGGAGCGGGCCTACCCGGAGATCCTCACCGAGGCGCTGGACTACCGGCGCTGGCGAGTGTTCTCGTTCAGCCTGATCGCCGGCGACGGCACCGAGGAGAAGCTCACCGTCGCCCGGCACGGTGCGCTGTCGGGCGGCGAGCAGTCGGTGTCGCTGCACCTGCCGCTGTTCGCGGCCGCGCACGTGATGCTCTCGTCGGCGGATCCGCATGCCCCGCGCCTGCTCGGTCTGGACGAGGCGTTCGCCGGCGTCGACGACAACGGCCGCAGCGAACTGCTGGGGCTGAGCGTCCAGTTCGACCTGGACCTGTTCATGACCGGCTACGACCTGTGGGTCACCTACGCCGGCGTGCCGGGGTGCGCGCACTACGACCTGTCCCACTCGACGCCCGAGCACTCGGTCAGCGCAACGCTGATGGTGTGGGACGGCGGCACCCTGCTTTCCGAGCACGACGGCACCGACCTCGCCCGCGCACTCGGATCCCCGCTCCGGCGGCGAGCGCTCGAGCCGGGCGGGCTGGACCTGGCGGGGGTGTGAGCCGGAACCGGCTGTTATATTGGCGCCCATGGACATCGAGGTCGACAGAATCTAGCCATCGAACTGCCGGTGGCTTTCACGCGAAGAGGGCGCCGAGTGCGCCCGCAGTGAATGACCTCACCCATTCGTCAGGGGTTCCCGAACCGCACCGTGCGGTCCTTGCCGTTCCCTTCTGACCGGGCCACTCCGGCACGTTCGCGTCGCACCGATCATCGGTCACGTCCTGCCACCGAACGATGTCGGCTGTCCCGGTCCGTCCGGCTGTGTCGCGCCACGACGGTTCCGTTCGGCTTGCGTTGCCGGCGTGCGCGTCCGGGCATGTGCCCGGTTCCTCCACGACGTCCCGTGATCGGTCGCTTCCATCAGCACTGCTGATCAGCCACAGCCGCCGAAGGAGATCCCCGATCATGTCCATGAAGTCCGCCGTCACCCTGAAGAACGTCACATTCCAATGGCCGGACGGCACAACCGCTCTCGACAACGTGAGCGGCACCTTCACGCCCGGACGCACCGGCCTCGTCGGCCGCAACGGTGCCGGAAAGTCCACCCTGCTTCGCCTCGTCGCCGGCCGCCTCGCTCCCACGTCGGGGCGGATCGACACGGCCGGCGACGTCGGCTACCTGCCGCAGACGCTGACGCTGGGGAAGGACACGACCGTCGCGGAACTCCTCGGAATCGACGGCATCCGCGCCGCCCTCCGCGCGATCGAGTCCGGCGACGTCGACGAGCGGCACTTCCGCGCGATCGGCGACGACTGGGACATCGAGTCGCGTGCGGACGAGGGCCTGCACGAGATCGGCTTCACCGCTGCGGATCTCGACCGTCGCGTGGACGAGATCTCCGGCGGGGAGGCAATGCTCATCGCCGTCACCGGCCTGCGGATCCGCCGCACCCCGATCACCCTGCTCGACGAGCCCACGAACAACCTCGACCGTCCCACCCGCGCGAAGCTCGCCGAGTTCGTCGACTCGTGGCCCGGCACTCTCGTCGTGGTCAGCCACGACCGGGAACTGCTCGAACGCATGGAGAACACGACCGAACTGCACAGCGCCGATCTCGAGACTTTCGGCGGCCCGTACAGCGCGTGGAAGGAGCATGTCGAGCAGCAGCAGGCCGCCGCCGTGCAGGAGGCCCGCTCGGCCCAACAGGCACTCAAGGTCGAGCGACGTCAGAGAACCGAGGCCGAGACCAAGCTGGCCCGACGTGAACGCACTGCGAAGAAGACCCAGAAGGACGGCGGTATCCCCCGGATCCTCGCCGGAAACCGCGCGAGCAGGGCACAGGCCTCCGCCGGGACGATGCGTTCGACACTCGACGACAAGGTCGCCGCCGCACAGGCGGCCGCCGATGCGGCCGGCGCTCGCGTGCGGCGAGACGAACACATCCACCTCACTCTCCCCGACCCGGACGTGCCGCGGGGCCGACGCCTCGCCGAGTTCCACGACGGAGACCGGACGATCGTGATCCAGGGACCCGAGCGCGTCGCGCTCGTCGGCCCCAATGGCGCCGGGAAGTCGACACTGCTCGAACAACTCGTCCGCGGGACCGCCGCACTCTCGGGGCGCGCGCACGGTGCGCTGCTCACCGACCGGGTCGGGTACCTGCCTCAGCGACTCGACAACCTCGACGAAGCCGCGAGCGCACTGGAGAACGTTCGGGAGGTCGCGCCCGGAACACCCGTCGCCACGATCCGCAATCAGCTCGCCCGCCTGCTGCTCCGCGGTAGCAGCGTCGACCGGCCCGTCGCCACGCTCTCCGGTGGTGAACGCTTTCGCGTGTCACTCGCCACGCTGCTGCTGGCCGAGCCACCCGCGCAACTGCTGATTCTCGACGAGCCGACGAACAACCTCGACATCTCCAGCGTCGAGCAGCTCACCGAGGCACTCGACGGCTACCGCGGTGCGATTCTGGTCGTCAGCCACGACGACGAGTTTCTGGACGGGCTCGGTGTCGATGTCACCCTGGAGCTCGACCGGAACGGACGCATCGGTCGTCGTGACGCGCCGCGTCCCGGTTCGGACGCCGTGAGGTGATCGCCGAATCCCGTGCGTCGGGGCCGGGGTGTGCGGGCGGCGGCGCGGCTACCCTGAACTCCCAGGAGGCTGCGCCATGCTGCACGTCGCCCTCCTGGGCGAACAGGCGATCATCGACACGGAGTCCGGGGACGCCGTGTCCAGGTCGCCGCGCGCGGTGGAGCTGCTCGCGTATCTGGTCGCACACGCCGGGATTCCGCAGCCGCGACAGCGCATCGCGGCGACGTTCTGGCCCGACTCCCCGGACGGTCAGGCACTGACGAACCTGCGCCGCGAACTGCACCACCTGCGCCGCACGCTGCACGACGCGCCGTCCCTGGTCGTGTCCGCCACCGACCTGTGCTGGCGCGACACCGACGGCGTGCGCGTCGACGCCCGCGTGTTCGCCCGCGAATCCGGCGCGGCCCGGGCCGCGGCCGAGCACGGTGACGACGACGCGACCGACGCGCACGCCGCCACTGCGGTGGACCTGTACCGGGGGCCGTTCCTGCCCGCCGGCGAGGGCGACTGGGCCGCCGACACGCGGAACGACCTGGAACAGCGGTGCGTCGAGCTGTGTGACCTGCTGGTCGACGTCCGCGCCCGCACCGGGAACCTTCCCGGGGCGATCCAGATCGCGCGCCGGCGGGTCGCGCTGCGGCCCCTGGAGGAATCCGGGTACCGGACACTGATGTCGCTGCAGGCCGAACTCGGTGACCGCGCCGGCGCGGTCCGCACGTACCACCGCTGCGCGGCCGTCCTCGAGCGGGAGCTGGGCGTCGATCCCGACCCCGCCACCCGGTCGGCGTTCGAGCGGCTGCTGGGTCCACGGGCCGAGCGCGGCGAACCGGATCGCGCACCGCCGCCCACCGGAAGCCGTGCGGCACCGCTCGTCGGTCGCGACACCGAACTCGCCGACCTCGACGCGGTGTGGCAGCGGGCCGGCGCCGGGCACGCCGAACTCGTCGTGGTCCGGGGTGACGCCGGGGTCGGAAAGACCCGCCTCGTGGCCGAGCTGACGCGTCGGGTGCGCCGGCAGGGCACGCTGGTCGCCCGCAGCCGGTGCTTCGCGGCCGCAGGCAGGTTGCCGCTCGCTCCGGTCGCGGACTGGCTGCGGGAACCGGCGATCGCGGGCCGGGTGGCCGGCCTCGACCCCGGGGTGCGCGGCGAGGTCGATCGGCTGACCGGTACCGGTGACCGTGCGGCCACGAACACCCCGATCGGGATGGCGGACGCGTGGCGACGGCACCGGTTCGTCGACGCCCTGGCCCTGGCGTTGCTCGCCGGTGGGCGACGGACCCTGCTCGTCGTCGACGACCTGCAGTGGTGCGACCCGGAGACCCTCGACTTTCTCGGGTATCTCGTCACGGCGAATCCGCGCGCACCGCTGCTCGTCGCCGCGACGACACGCGGCGAACCGCCCGAACTCGCGCATCGGCTCGCCCGGCTGCGGGACGGCATCCCGGTCACCGAACTCGCCCTCGCCCCGCTCGGCCCCGACGCGAGCGCCCGGCTCGCCGACGCCCTCGCAGGCCGCGATCTGTCCGATGCGGACCATGCCGTGCTCCACGCCGGCACCGGGGGGTTCCCGCTCTACCTCGTGGAGGCGATGCGCGCGGGTGGACCGACGTCCGGCGGGACCTCCACCGTGCCCGCGGAACGTTTGGGTGAGGTCCTCGACGCCCGGCTGACCCGGGCCGGTCCGGACGCCGAGGCGATCGCGGGGCTCACCGCGGCCGCAGGCCGGGACGTCACCCTCGACTTGCTGGTCGAGGCCGGTGACCTCGACCCGCCCGCCGTGGTCCGCGCGGTCGACGCCCTGTGGCGGCATCGGATCCTGCGCGAGACCGGACGTGGCTACGACTTCACCCACGACCTCCTGCGGGACGCCGCCTACGCGCGGATCGACCCACCGCACCGGTGGCTGCTGCACCGGCGCCTCGCGCAGGGGCTCGAACTGCTGCACGCCGACGACCCCGACCCGTTCAGTGCCCAGCTCGCGCGCCAGTACGACCTCGGCGGCCGACCCGACCGCGCGGTCCCCCACTATCTGCGGGCGGCCGAGATCGCGTCGGCGACCTTCTCGTACGAGGAGGCCATCCGGCTGCACCGGTCCGCGGCGGCGGCCGTCCGGGCCGCGCCGGACAGCGCGGCGACACGGCGCCGGGAGCTGATGGTCCTGGAGGCGTCGGCGGCGCCGCTGACCGCCTCCCGCGGCTACGCGTCGCCGGAACTGCAGGAGGTCCTCGAACGGGCGGTGGCCCTCGCTGAGCGTCTCGGTCACCGGGCGTCGCTCGTCGCAGGGCTGGTCGGGCTGTGGTCGTCGCGTTTCGTGCAGGGGCGAAATCCCGAGGCCGCTGCGGTCGCGGCACGGGCGCTCACGATCGCCGAGGACCTCGCGGATCCCGACGCCTCCGGCGCCGCACACTTCGCGTGTGGCGGGGCCGCGGTGACACTCGCGCACCCGGACGAGGCCCTGCGGCACTTCGCGGCGGCGGACGAATTGAGCGGCGGGGCGCGCACCCTGTGGGTGGGGGCCCGATTCGACGTGCACGCCCGGGCCTGGTCCGCGCACGCCCAGGCACTACAGGGGCGCTGCGTCGAGGCACGGGAGGCGGCGGCCTCGGCGATCGCACTGGCCCGCGACGTCGACCAGCCGTACAGCCTGGCGGTGGCGCTGGCGTACGGCGCGGTCACCGCCCAGTTGTGCCGCGAACCGACCGGGCTACGCGAGACGGTCACCGAACTGCGGTCGTTGTGCGAGCGGTACGGATTCGCCTACTACCGGGAGTGGGCACTGGTCCTCGACGGGTGGTCGCGGTCGCGGCTGGACCTCGCGACGGACGGCATCGACCGTCTGCGTGCGACCGGGGCGTTCGCGCGGATGCCGTACTGGCTCTCCCTCCTCGCCGACCTGCACGTCCGGGCGGGGCGGCTGGACTCGGCGCACGCGGTGATCGACGCCGCGCTGACTGCGGCCCGCGCCCGGAGCGAACTGTGGTGGGTGCCGGAGGTGCTGCGCCGGCGGGACGAACTCGAACGCACCGTTCGGGACCGCCCGTGACGGGCCGAACGCTCCGCGAACGCCGGCTTCCTAGCGTCGGTCACATGGCGTCCGACCCACGGACACCCCACCCCGAAGGACCGATTCGTCATGACCACCACACTCGACCACTCCGAACTCGCGGCCGCGCTCCGTGGTCGGCTCGTCACCCCGAGCGATCCCGACTACGACCGGTCCCGTGCCGTCTACAACGCGATGATCGACCGCAGGCCCGCCGCCGTCGCGTACTGCCGTGACGCAGCGGACGTCGTGGCCTGCGTGCGGTACGGGCGGAAGAACGGACTCGAACTCGCCGTGCGCGGCGGCGGCCACAATGCCGGCGGTCTCGGCGTGTGGGACGACGCGCTGGTCATCGACCTGTCGCAGATGCACAGCGTCACCGTCGATCCCGAGCACCACACCGTCCGTGTCGACGGCGGTTGTGTGTGGGGCGACGTCGACCACGCGACCGTCGCGTTCGGGATGGCCACCCCGTCCGGCTTTCTCGCCTCGACCGGTGTCGGCGGACTGACCCTCGGCGGCGGGATCGGCTACCTGTCCCGGCGGTTCGGCCTCACCGTGGACAACCTGCTCGGCGCCGACGTCGTCCTGGCCGACGGCACCTTCGTCCACGCCGACGCCGACAACCACCCGGACCTGTTCTGGGCACTGCGCGGCGGCGGCGGCAACTTCGGGGTCGTCACCTCGTTCACGTTCCGCTGCCACGACATCGGCGAACACGGCATCGTCATCGGCGGGCCCGTCCTCTACGACATCGCCGACACGGACGCCGTGATGCGCTGGTATCGGGAACTGATGCCCGCGCTGCCCGAGGAGCTCAGCGGCTGGATCTCGGTGCTCACCGTCCCACCTGCGCCGCCGTTCCCGGAGGAACTGTGGGGTCGCAAGGCGTGCGGCATCGTGTGGTGCTACACCGGTCCGCACGATCGCGCCGACCAGGTTCTCGAACCGGTCCGCAGCTTCGGTGACCCGATGCTGGTCGGCGTGCACGAGCTGCCGTTCACCGCACTGCAGAGCGCCTTCGATGCGTTGTATCCCGCTGGGCTGCAGTGGTATTGGCGGGCAGACTTCTTCCAGGAGATCAGCGACACGGCGATCGGGGTGCACGAGAGGTTCGGTGCACAGCTCCCGACCGGGCATTCGACGATGCACATGTACCCGATCGACGGCGCCGCCGCCCGCGTCTCCGACGACGACACCTCGTTCGCCTACCGGGACGGCGGCTGGGCCGGCGTGATCGTCGGCGTCGATCCCGACCCCGCGAACGCCGACACCATCACCAGGTGGGCCAAGGACTACTGGACGGACCTGCACCCGACGTCCGCGGGCGGCGCCTACGTCAACTTCCTGATGGACGAGGGCCGGGACCGTGTCCGGGCCGCCTACCGCGGCAACTACGACCGGCTGGCCCAGGTCAAGCGCCGTTACGACCCGGAAAACGTCTTCCACGTCAACCAGAACATCACGCCGGCGGCGAACTGAACGGCCGATGGGCATCGCGCGGGGCGCGTGGTCTGCTCCACAGGACCGCGCCCCACCGCGAGACCTACGGATCCTGCCGGGTGATCGCGGCAGGGCGCACGCTTCATCGACGCACCACCGTCACGACGAAGGACCCCGGAACGGCCCGAAGCCGTGTCCGGGCCGCGCCTCACGTGTCACCATGGTCCTCGTGGCCTACCTGGTGAAACCCGGACATCGCGCCCCGCCGGTGACCGCTCCCGTCCCGGCCGACGAGTCCCTCCCCCGCGTCTGCGTCATCGGTGCCGGATCGTCGGGCATCGCCGCGGCGAAGGCCCTCTATCTCGCCGGGATCCCGTTCGACTGCTTCGAGAAGGGCAGCGTGATCGGCGGCAACTGGGTCTACGACAACCCGAACGACCAGTCCGCCTGCTACGAATCGTTGGAGATCAACACCTCCTGCCCACGCATGGCCTACTCGGACTTCCCGATGCCGGCCCACTACCCGCCGTACGCGCGACACGACCAGGTCCGCGCCTACTTCGACTCGTACGTCCACCATTTCGGGTTCGGGCACACCATCACCTTCGACACCACCGTCCGGCACGTCACGCGCAACCCGGACGGTACCTGGTCGGTGCACACGACCGGTCCGGCCGGCGAGCACGTCGGCACCTACGACGCCGTCCTCGTCGCGAACGGCCACCACTGGGACGCGCGGTGGCCCGAGCCCGCCTACCCGGGCACCTTCACGGGAACGCAGATCCACTCCCACGACTACCGCAGCGCCGACCAGCTCGCCGGCCGGGACGTCGTGGTCGTCGGCATGGGCAACTCGGGCCTGGACATCGCGGTCGACGCGTCGAGGGTCGGCAGCAGCACCACGCTGTCGGTGCGCCGCAGCCACTGGGTGCTGCGCAAGATGCTGTTCGGCCGGGCGGCCGACCAGGTCGCGCTGCCCGGCTGGATGCCGTGGTGGGTGACGGCGGCCAGGCTGCGGATCGGCGCGGTCGCGTCCGGGAGCCTCACCCGGTACGGCCTGCCGCGGCCGGCGCACCGGCCGGGTCAGGCGCATCCGGTGCAGTCCGAGCAACTGCGTGCGCGCCTGAAGGCAGGCGCGATCACCCCACGCCCCGGAATCGCGCGATTCGACGGTGACACAGTGGTTTTCACCGACGGAAGCAGATCGCGAGCGGACCTGATCGTGTGGGCCACCGGCTACCGGGTGAGCTTCCCGTTCCTCGACCCGGATCTGATCCGGGCCCGCGACAACGATCTGCCGTTGTGGAAGCGGACCGTGCACCCGGACCTGCCGGGCCTGTACTTCCTGGGGCTCCTGCAACCGGTCGGCGCGGTGATGCCGCTCGCCGAGGCCCAGAGCGCGTGGATCACCGAGATCCTCACCGGCCGGTACCTGCCGCCGCCGGAGGGCGAGATCCGCGCACAGATGACGGCCGAGCACGAACGCAACAAGCGGCAGTTCTACGCCTCGCCCCGCCACACGATGGAGGTCGACTTCGACCACTACCTCTGGGACCTTGCCCGGGAACGAAAGCGAGGCGCCCGCCGCGCCCACGCGCGGTGATCCGGGCGGCCGCTCCCGAGGCTCAGGTTCGACCTTCGAGGCGGGCGGCCAGCGCCGGACCGATCACGGCCAGCGACGACGGCTCGATCATCTCGTTGTGCCCGCAGTCGACGAGGCACTCGTCGATGGCCCCGGTGACGAGTGGCCGCCACTCCTGCGCCGATCGCACGGTACCCCCGTCCTGCCCGCGCCCGGCCGGGAACACCAGCAGGTCGCCGTCGTACACGCCGGGCACGAAGCGGTGCACCAGCAGCCGCGAGTTCGCGTAGCCGTCGTTGATCCGCTCCAGGTGCGCCGCGGTGATCCCGCCGCTGCCCAGGAAGTCGCCGAGAATGCGCGCCGCGGAGTCGTAGGTCAGGTCCCCGTGCTCCTCGGAAGCGCCGATGTCCAGCCCGAGACCACGCAGCAGGTCGGCCAGCTCGAGCCGTCCGAGCAGCGGGTCGGAGCCGTCGTCCGGGTAGCTGTCCATGAGCGCCAGGGTCGAGACGGACTCACCCTGCCGCTGCAGTTCGACGGCCATCGCGTGGGCGAGGACGCCGCCGAGGGACCACCCGAGCAGGTCGTACGGCCCCTCGGGGGCGATGGCGCGGATCTCGTCGACGTACCGGCGCGCGAGCGCCTCGATCGATCCGTAGGCCGGACCTCCGGTGATCGCGGGCAGCTGCAGGCCGTACACGGGTCGTTCGGCGGGCAGGTACCGGACCAGCCCGGTGTACCCCCAGGACAACCCGATTCCGGGATGAACACAGAACAGTGGGCGGCCGGTTCCGGTGCCGCGCAGCGGGATCACGATCCGGAGCGCGTCCTCCACGGTCGCGGCGGCCGTCTCACCGATTCGGCGCGAGAGTCCTGCCGGCGTCGGATCGAGGAAGAGCATCTGCAACGGGACGTCCCGTCCGAGGCACTCGCGGAGATCGGTCACCACACGGGTCGCCAGTAGCGAGTTGCCACCGTGGTCGAAGAAGCTGTCGTCGGCGCCGATTCTCTCCACTCCGAGCACGGTGGCGAACGCACCTGCGACCGCCTCCTCCACCGGACCGGCTGGCTCCCGGTAGGCGGCCGAGGTGAACTGCGGCATCGGCAGCGCGTCCCGGTCGAGTTTGCCGGTGGCGGTGGTCGGGATCCGGTCGAGCACCGTGACCGTCGCCGGGACCATGTGGCGCGGAAGTCGCTGCGCCACAGCGCGACGGAGCTCGACGGGCTCGACACGGGCGGTCCCGATCGCACCCACGTAGGAGCACAGCAGAGAGTCCCCTGCCGGTCCGGTGCGCGCGATCGTCACCGCGAACCCGACGCCCGGCTGCGCGGCGAGAACCGCATCGATCTCGGCGGGTTCGACGCGGAAACCGCGAACCTTCACCTGGAAGTCGCTGCGGCCGATGTACTCGAGCGTGCCGTCGGTCCGTCGGCGGACCAGGTCGCCGGTGCGGTACATCCGCTCCCCCGGCCTGCCGAACGGGTCGGCGACGAACCGGCCGGATGTCAGCGCGGGCCTGCGGTGGTAGCCGCGGGCGAGTGCCCGCCCCGCGACGTACAGCTCGCCGACCACACCGGACGGCACCGGGTGCAGACGCGAGTCGAGGACCATCTCGGACACGCCGCGGATCGGTCCACCGAATGTGATCGGCGCACCGGGAACCATCGGGTCGCTGATGTTCGCCATGATCGTGGTCTCGGTGGGACCGTATGCGTTGAGCATGGTGCGGTCCCGAGCCCACTGCTCCACCAGTTCCGGCGGGCACTGTTCACCCGCGACGACCAGCGCGCGGAGCGTGCCGAGCCCCGCGGGCTCCACCGACGCCAGGGTGGTCGGCGTGACGAAACCGTGGGTGATGCGCCCGGTTTCGAGGGCCTCGGCCAGCTCGGCGCCACCGTGGACGTCGGGCGGGACGATCACCGTCGTCGCGCCCGCGCTCAGCGCCATCACGATCTCGAACACCGATGCGTCGAAGCTCGGGGACGCGAAGTGCAGGGTGCGGGCGTCCGGGGTGACGCCGAGACGGGTGCGCTCCTCGCGGGCGAGGTTCGCCAGACCACTGTGGGTGAGGACGACGCCCTTCGGGATGCCGGTCGACCCCGACGTGTAGATCAGGTACGCGGGGTGGTCGACTCGGACGGGCCGGGTCCGCTCTGCGTCGGCGATCGGCGCGTCCGGCAGTGCCGCGACGGACCTCACCGTGCCGGGATCGTCGAGCACCACCCAGTCGACGCCGTCCGGCAGCCGATCGCGCGCTCCGGCCACGGTCACCCCGAGCACGGCCCCGGAATCGCCGAGCATGTGCTCGATCCGCTCCGCCGGGTATCCCGGATCGACCGGCAGGAACGCCGCCCCGGTCTTCGCGACCGCCCACACCGCGAGCACGGACTCGGGCGACCGCGACAGCCCCAGTGCGACATAGCGCTCGGGACCGACGCCGCGGCCGATCAGGAGCCGCGCCAACCGGTTGGACCGCCGATCCAGCTCTCCGTACGTCACCTCGATGCCGTCGCCGGCGACCGCGACGGCCTCCGGGTCGTGCGCGGCGTGGGTCAACAACGCGGGCAGGAGCAGCTCCGGGGCGTCGGGGGCGCCCCGGGCCGGAGCGAGGTCGCGCAGTTCGTCGTCGCGCAGGATCGCGATGTCCCCGACCGCGGCGCGGGGATCGGCGAGCGCGGATTCGAGTGTCCGGAGGAACCGTTCGGCGAAACCTCGCACCGTGTCGCCGTCGAACAGATCGGTCGCGTACTCGATGCTCCCGGCGATGCCTGCCGGGGCGCCCGCCGCGTCGAACTGCTCCGCGAGCACGAACTCGAGGTCCTCCTTCACCACACCGGAGGGTGTGGCGAGCCCCTCGACCGTCAGCCCGGGCAGGTCGAGGCGGGTCCTCGTGTCGTTCTGGAACTCCAATGCCACCTGGAAGATCGGAGAGTATGCCGTCGACCGCGGCGGATCGAGCGCCTCCACCACGCGTTCGAACGGCAGGTCGGCGTGCCCGAACGCACCCAGGTCGACCTCGCGCACCGCGGCCACCAGATCGGAGAACGACTGCGCCGCATCGATCCGGGTACGCAACGCGAGCGTGCCGACGAGCATGCCGACCAGGTCGTCGAGCGCCGGTTCGCCACGGCCCGCGATCGGGGTGCCGATCACGATGTCGTCGGTGTCGCCGAGACGGCTCAGCAACACCGCGAGCGCCGCGTGCACGGTCATGAACACGCTCGTGCCGTGACGCCGCGCGAACTCCTCGAGCCTGCGGTGCAGCTGCGGCTCGATCGCGAAACCCGTTCGGGCGCCGCGGAACGACTGCTGGAGCGGGCGCGGGCGATCCGTCGGCAGACCCAGGAGATCGGGCGCCCCCGCGAGCGTCGACGTCCAGTGGTCGAGCTGCCGGGCGGCCAGCGACCCGGGGTCGTCGGCGTCGCCGAGCATCCGGCGCTGCCACAGCGTGTAGTCGGCGTACTGCACCGCCAACGGCGACCATTCGGGTGCGCGGCCCGCCACCCGCGCCGCATACGCGCGGACCAGGTCCCGGGACAGCGGTCCCATCGAGAATCCGTCGACCGAGATGTGGTGCGCCACCAGGACCAGGACGTGTTCCTCGGCACCGAGCGCGAACAGCGCACCGCGGACCGGCACGCGGGTGGTGACGTCGAACCCGGCGGACACCTCGGTGTGGATCCGCCGGGCCAGCTCCTCCTCGCCTGCGACCGGCACCGGCCGCAGGACCGGCGCGGCCTCGGCCGCCGGGAGTATCCGCTGCACCGGGCCGTCGCGCCCGATCGGGAACACGGTGCGCAACGACTCGTGCCGGTCGACGACGTCGGACAGGGCCGCATCGAGGGCCGGGGCGTCGAGGGCACCGGACAGGCGCACCACGAGCGGGACGTTGTAGGCGGGCGAGGCCGGGTCGAACCGGTTGATGAACCACATCCGCTGCTGCGCCGGCGACAGCGGGATCTCGTCGGGCCGTCCGGTCGCCTCCAGGACGGGCCGTCCGGACGCGCCCGCCGCCCCGTGCTCGATGCGCTCGGCGAGTGCCGCCGCGGTGGGCGCTGCGAAGAGCTCGCGGACACCCAGTTCGATGCCCAGGGTCTCCCGGAGCCGCGCGACCGCACGGGTCGCGGACAGTGAATTGCCGCCGAGTTCGAAGAAGTCGTCCCCGGTCCCGACGCGGTCCGCCCCGAGCACCGTCGCGAACACCGCGGTCACCGCCTCCTCGACCGGGTTGGTCGGCGGCCTGAACTCGGCCGCTGTCCGGCCCGACGCGGGATCGGGCAGCGCGCGGCGGTCGAGCTTCCCGGTCGGGGTGAGCGGGATGTCGTCGAGCACCACGATCGATGTCGGCACCATGAAGTCGGGGACGTGCGCGGACAACCGTGCCCGGAGGTCGTCGACGGCGACGTCCCGGCCGTCGGCGGCGGCGACATAGGAGACCAGGACGGTCTCACCGCCCGGCCCGGGGCGGCCGAGTGTCACTGCGAAGCGCACGTCGGGGTGTGCCGCGAGCACGGCGTCGATCTCGCCGAGTTCGATACGGAACCCCCGGACCTTCACCTGGAAGTCGCTGCGCCCGCGGTACTCGAGCTTCCCCTCCTGGGTCCACACCCCGACGTCGCCGGTGCGGTACATCCGCCCGCCCGCCGCGCCGAACGGGTCGGCGACGAATCGACCGGCGGTCGTCGCGGCCCGGCGGTGGTAGCCGCGGGCCAGACCGGGACCGGCGATGTAGACCTCGCCCTCGACACCCACCGGCACCGGCTGCAGTCGTGCGTCCAGGATCACCTCGGCGACGCCGCGGATCGGCCCGCCCAGCGGAATCGGTGCGACCCCCGGCACACAGTCCTCGGCGTTCACGACGATCGTGGTCTCGGTCGGCCCGTACACGTTGAGGACGCGCCGCCCCGGCATCCAGTCCGTGATCAGATCCGGCGGCCACGCCTCCCCGCCGACCATCACGCATTGCAGGTCGTCGAGCCCGGTCGGGTCGATCGAGGCGAGGGCGGCGGGCGTGATGAAGGCGTGGGTGACGCGCTGCTCCCTCAGCACCGCGGTCAGTTCCGCGCCGCCGTACACGGTGCGGGGCACGATCACCATGGTCGCGCCCGCCGCGAAACACAGCAGGTATTCGAGCAGCGAGACGTCGAAGCTGGGCGACGAGAAGTGCAACGTCCGGGAGTCCCCGGTCACCGCGCACCGATCCCGCTGTTCGTCCGCGTAGTTCGCCAGGCCCCGATGGGTCAGCGTGACCGCCTTCGGCCGGCCCGTGGAGCCGGACGTGTAGATCAGGTATGCCGGGTTGTCGATGCGCAGAGGCGCCGTGCGCTCCGCATCGGTCACCGGCGCCGCCGATCTGGATTCGCAGTCCGCCGCGAACGCGGGGTCGTCGAGCGTCAGCCACGGCAGCGTGTCGGGCAGCCGGTGCCGATGTGCGGCGACCGTGAGCCCGACGCCGGCACCGGAGTCGGCGAGCATGTGCTCGACCCGCTCGGCGGGATAGTCCGGGTCCACCGGGACGAATGCGGCCCCGGTCCGGGCCACCGCCCACATCGCGAGGACCGACTCGATGGACCTGGGAATTCCGAGTGCCACATAGGTTTCCGGTCCCGCACCGCGGGCGGTCAGCGCCCGCGCCAGCCGGTTGGACCGGGCGTCGAGGTCCGCGTAGGTGAGCCTCCGGTCCCCGGACACCAGCGCGACCGCGTCGGGGTTGCGGGCCGCCGCGTCCGCGAGGATCTCCGGAAGGGTACGGGCGGCGCTGCGCGGCGCTCCCCGTACCGGCGCCAGCATCCGGCGTTCGCCGGCCGTCAGCAGGTCCAGCGCGGCCAGGCGCCGACCCGGATCGGCACCGATCGCGCGCAGGACGTGCAGGAGCCGGCGGGCGGCGGCGTCGACCACGGTCCGGCCCACGAGGTCCGGGCGGAACTTCATCGTCAGGCGGAGCCGGTCGGTCGCGGAAGCGACCACGCTCAGCGGGTAGTGGGCGGAGTCGCGGACCTCGATGCCGATCACGTGCATCCCCGCGATGTCGGTGGTCGCGGACAGCTCGCCGGGCACGGGGTAGGACTCGAAGACGGTGAGCGTGTCGAAGCCGGCACCCGGTCCCGATTCACGCTGGATGTCGGTGAGCCCGACGTGGTGATGATCGAGCAGAGACGCCTGCTCCGCCTGCACCCGGTCGAGCAGCGCACCCAGTGTCTCCGCGGCGTCGAGCCGGATCCGGACCGGCACCGTGTTGATGAACAATCCGATCATCGATTCGATGCCGGGCACGTGCGGGGGCCGCCCGGACACGGTGGCGCCGAACACGACGTCGTCGCGGCCGGTGAGGAGTCCGAGGACGATCGCCCATCCGACCGAGACGACGGTGGCCGGCGTCACCCCGCGTTCCTGCGCGAGGGCGCGCAGTCGCCCGGTCGCCGCCACGTCCAACTCGTACGGCACGTCCAGGGACGGGGTGGACTGTGCGGTCGTGGCGGAGCCCTCACGGACGAGCAGAGTGGGCTCGTCCTGTCCGCCGAGGGCGTCGGCCCACGCGTGCAGCGCCGCCGAGCGGTCCTGCGCCGCGAGCCATGCGAGATAGCCGTGGTTCGGCCGTACCGGCGGCAGCGCGGACGGGTCGCCGTCGGTGGCGTAGAGGCTGACGAGCTCCGCGAGCAGCAGCGGTGTCGACCACCCGTCGAGCAGGATGTGGTGGTTGGTCAGCACCAGCCGGCACGTTCCGTCGGGCAAGCGCACCAGACGGATTCGCAGCAGCGGCGGTGTCGCCATGGCGAACGGACGGGTGCGGTCCTCGGCGAGGATCTCACCGAACCGCGCCGCCGCCGACTGGTCGGTGGACGCGCGCAGATCCGTCTCCGTCCACGGCGCGGCCACGCCGTCCTGGACGATCTGCACGGCCTCCCCGTCCGGGGCGCGCACGAACGCCGTCCGCAGGTTCGCGTGCCGGTCGACCACGGCCTGGACCGCTCGCTGCAGGCGCCGGGAGTCGACGTCGCCGCCGAGGGTGAGGAGCAGCTGCACCAGGTACGCGTCCAGCGAGGTGTCGGCGAGTTCGGCGTGGAAGAACATGCCGCGCTGCATCGGAGTCAGCGGCCACACGTCGGACAGTGACGGGAACCGCTCCTCGAACCGCTCGATCGTGGACTGGTCCAGGTGCACCAGCGCCAGATCCGACGGCGTCCGCCCGCCCGCACCCGGCGCGTTCGCCTGGGCGGCAATCGCCCTTGCAGCGACGATCCACTCCTGCGCCAGCCGTTCCATCTCGTTCGCATCGAGCACGCGGCGCGGGAAGGCCCACGTGACCTTGATCCGGGGGCCGTCCGGGCCGGGCACCGTCATCGCGTTGACGTCGATCGCGAAGGCCACCGGCATGGTCGCCGCCGCGGCGTCGGACAGGCCGGATTCCGTCACCGGGAGCCAGTGTCCGTCGCCGCGCGGATCGGAGCCGCGATCGAGCCGGCCGAGGTAGTTGAAGCTGATCTCCGGCTCGGGCGAACCGTCCAGTTCCGGCCGGGTCTCGTCGCCGAGGTACCGGAGCAGGCCGTACCCGATCCCGTGGTCCGGTGCCGCGCGCAGCTGTTCCTTGACCGCCTTGACCGCCGCACCGGCGGCGGCACCACCATTGCGGGCCTCGTCGATGTCGACGCCCGACAGGTCCAGCCGCACCGGGTGGATCGACGTGAACCACCCCACCGTGCGGGACAGGTCGGCGCCGGGCACCACCTGAGGCTCCCGGCCGTGTCCCTCCACTGCCACCGTGACGTCGTCGGTCTCCACACCGCGGCCGCGCCGCCACTGCACGAGCGCGAGGGCCAGCGCGGTGAGCAGTCCGTCGTCGACGGATCCGTGGAACACCCGCGGCAGCGTCGTCGTCAGGCTTCGGGTCACGTCGGCAGGCAGCTCCACCTCGACGCGGTCGAGGGTGCCGACGACGTCGACCGACGGATCGAGTTCACCCACAACGCGTACCGCCGACGTTCCGGGGACGGCCGACCGCCACAGTGCCAGCTCGCCGGTGCGGCCCTGCGCCGCCTGCACCAGCCCGGCCGCCCAGGTGCGCATCGACGTGCCGGTCGCAGGCAGGTCCGGCTCCGCGCCGTCCGCGGCCTGCGCAGCGGCGAGCGCGAGGTCGGGGATCAGGATCCGCCACGAGACCCCGTCGATCACGAGATGGTGGGCCACGACGAGCAGCCGGGCCGCGTCGCGCCCGACGAAGTGCACCAGCTGGATCATGGCGCCGGACTCCGGGTCCAGCCGGTCGGCGGCCTCCTCGAGTGCGCCGCGGGCGGTCGCGGCGAAGTCCGCTCCGGCAACCGAGTCGAGCGGGATCCGCCGCACCACCGTGTCGGCGCGCACCGCACCCGTCGGCCGCACCTCGAGCCGCCACCCGGATACCGAACGCGCGTCCGGGCGCAGCCGGGACCGCAGCATGTCGTGCCGGTCCAGGACGGCGCCCACCGCGCGGGTGAGGGTGTCACCGTCGATTCCGCCGGGCACGGCGAGCAGAACCGACTGGGAGTAGCGGCGGAAGTCGCCACCGCGCTCGATCATCCATCGCATGATCGGGGTGAGCGGCAGGTCGCCGACGCCGCCGCCCGGCAGTTCCGGCAGCACGACCACGCGCTCGGAATCGGTGAGGTCGGCGACCGCGGCGAGGCCGGCGACGGTGCGGCTCTCGAACACGTCGCGGGGTGTGAAGGTGACCCCCGCGGCCTTCGCGCGGGACACCAGCTGGATGGACATGATCGAGTCGCCACCGAGCCCGAAGAACGAGTCGTCGACACCGACCGACTCGACGCCGAGCATCTCCGCGAACAGGGTCGCGAGCACGTGCTCGGTGTCGGTGCGGGGTGCTCGCCCGCCGACGGTCTCGGGTCGCGGTTCGGGAAGTGCGGTGCGGTCGACCTTGCCGTGTGCGGTGATCGGGAACTCCGCGAGGACCGTCGTCACGGACGGCACCATGTGTCCGGGCAGCCGACGGCCGACGGCCTCGGTGACCGCAGCCGGATCGAGGTCGGCACCGGATTCGGGGACCACGTAGGCCACCAGGCGTGCGGCGCCGTCGACGGGCCCGGGCTGCGCGAGCACCACGGCGGAGGCGACACCCGGAACCGCGGACAGCGCCGACTCGACCTCCCCCGGCTCGACCCGGAACCCTCGGATCTGGACCTGGGAGTCGCCGCGCCCCAGGAACTCGAGCTCGGCGTGCGAGTTCCAGCGTGCGCGATCGCCGGTGCGGTACATCCGGCCCGACGCCCCGAACGGGTCGGCGACGAAGCGTCCCGCGGTCAGGCCCGGTCGTCCCCGGTAGCCGCGCGCCACCTGTGCGCCGGACACGTACAGTTCGCCCGCCACCCCGATCGGCACCGGCCGCAGGCGGTCGTCGAGCACCCACACCCGCACCCCGGGGAGCCCGCGACCGATCACGGATCCGGCGTGGCGCGGCCCGACGATCGTCTCTTCGTCGATCACCCGCCACGTCACGTGCACGCAGGTCTCGGTGATCCCGAACATGTTCACCAGTGCCGGCACCGAGGCACCGTGCCGCTCGACCCATCCCGCGAGGCGGGTGACGTCCAGTTCCTCGCCGCCGAACACGACCCAGCGCAGTGCGAGGGTTCCGCCCTCGGCATCGGCATCGGCATCGGCCTGCGCGAACTGGTGGAAGGCCGACGGCGTCTGGCTGAGCATCGTCACCGACTCGGCCACCAGCAGGTGTCTCAGCTCGTCCGGGGATCGTGCGGTGTCGTGGTCGACGACCACCAACCGGCCACCGAAACCCAACGCCCCCCACAGTTCCCACACGGCGAAGTCGAACGCGAACGAGTGGAACATCGTCCACACGTCGGCCCCGCCGAAGCCGAGCACGGCGCGCGCGCCGGTCAACAGCGTCACCGCGTTCCGGTGGGACACCGCGACGCCCTTCGGTCTGCCGGTCGACCCGGACGTGTAGATCACGTACGCGACGGAATCCGCGTGCAGTGGACCGGTCCGGTCGGCATCGGTCACCGGCGCGGCGTCCCGGGCGTCCAGCTGTGCACGCATCTCCGGGCGGTCGAGACGCACCACCGGAGCCCCGGCGCCGCCGACGCTCCCGTCCACGAGATCCGGCGGCACACCGGCGTCGACCAGCACGCAGGCCGGTGCCGCATCGTCGAGCAGGAACCCGATGCGCGCCGCCGGATACGACGGGTCAACCGGCAGGTAGGCCGCACCCGACCGCGCGACCCCGACGAGCGCGGCCACCAGGTCGGCCGACCGTCCCATCATCACGGCGACCACGGACTCCGGTCCGATGCCCCGATCGATCAGCCAGCGCGCCAACCGGTTCGAACGCTCGTCGAGTTCGCGGTACGTCACCCGCGTGCCCCCATCGACCACCGCGATCGCGTCCGGGCCTGCAGTGACCGCCGCGGCGAACAGCTCCGGCAGCGTCGCCTTCGCCGGCACCGCCGGCAGCGTCGCCTTCGCCGGCACCGCCGGCAGCGTCGCCTTCGCCGGCACCGCCGGCAGCGTCGCCTTCGCCGGCACCGCCGGCAGCGTCCCCTCCGCAGGTGCGGCGAGTTCCGGCCCGGACGCAAGTTTCGCCACCACCTCGCGCGCAGACGCGCCCGTGACGTCGATGTCCCCGACACGGACGGACGAATCGGCCGCGACGGCCGTGAGCACCCGGCCGAACATGTCCGCCAGGCCCGTCGCAGTGGCCTCGTCGAACACGTCGGCGGCGAACAGCACGTCGCCCGTCAGTCCCGCCGCCGCCCCGGAGTCGTCGAACCGCTCCCCGATTCCGAACTGCAGGTCGTACTTGATCTCTCCCATCTCGACGTCGACCACCCGGGCCGTCAGTCCCGGCAGCCGCACGTCGGGGCGGTCGACGTTGCGGAACTCGAGCATCACCTGGAACAGCGGAGCGTACGACGTCGACCGCGCCGAACTCGCCCGCTCCACGAGCCGCTCGAACGGCACGTCGGCGTGAGCGAACGCGTCCACGTCCGCGTCTCGTGTCCCGGCGAGCACCGCATCGAACGACGCCGCGGGATCGACCAGGGTTCGCAGCACCAGGGTGTTCACGAACATGCCGACCAGGTCGTCCAATTCGGCCTCGCCGCGCCCGGCGACCGGGGTGCCGACCACGACGTCACGGCCGGCCCCCACCCGGGACAGCAGCACGGCGAGCGCGGCGTGCACCACCATGAACACCGTCGAATCGTGCCTGCGGGCGAGGGCGGCGAGCGCGCGGTGGACGCCGGGACCCACCGACAGCGGGACCCGTCCGCCGCGCGTCGAGCGCCGGATCTCCCGTGGGCGGTCCAACGGCAACCCGGTCACCGGCGGCGCCCCCGCCAGCCGGCCCTCCCACCAGGCGAGCTCGCCGGCGATGCGCGAGTCCGGGTCGCCGGGCGACCCCAGTGTCGAGCGCTGCCACACGGCGAAATCCGCGTACTGGACGGGCAGCGTCCCCCAGTTCGGGGCGCCGCCGCCGACACGTGCCGCATACGCCGTCGCGACGTCACGAGCCAGGGGGCCGATCGAGAAGCCGTCCGCCACGATGTGATGGACCGCCAGCACGAGAACGTGCTCGTCCGTCGCGGTGCGAAGCAGACGGACCCGCACCGGAACCTCGTGTGCCACATCGAATCCCTCGTGCACGATCTCGTCGATGCGGGCGGCCACCCGATCCGCGGGGACCGGCTCCGGCGTCAGGTCCCCGACCACACCGGGCGCGGGCACCATCACCTGGACCGGTCCGGCGGCATGCCGGGACGGGCCTGCGGCCGGGCGGGACACGCCTGCGGCCGGCTGGGACGGGAACACCGTCCGCAACGCTTCCTGGCGTTCCACCACGTCGGTCAGCGCGCGGCGCAGGGCCGCGGCGTCGAGGCTCCCCGACAGCCGCAGCACCATCGGCACGTTGTATGCGGCGGACGCCGGATCGAACTGGTTGACGAACCACATGCGTTCCTGCGCCAGCGACAGCGGGATGCGGTCGGGCCGTACGCCCGTGCGCAACTCGTCCGTGGGCCGTGCGACAGCGCGCGCACACCGCGGCGCGAGCGCGGACGCGGTCGGGCACTCGAACAGGTCGCGCACCCCGATCCCGGTGTCGAGCACGCGGTTGATGCGGGCCACGGCCCGCGTCGCGCTGAGGGAGTTTCCGCCCAACACGAAGAAGTCGTCGTCGACTCCGACCCGGTCGACACCGGTCACGTCGGCGAACACGGTGACCAACCCCGCCTCGGTTGCGTTGCCCGGTTCCCGGAATCGCGGTGTCAACGAGGCGAAGTCCGGTTCGGGCAACGCCGCGCGGTCAAGTTTGCCCACCGGGGTGAGCGGCACCTCGTCGAGCGTCACCACGGTCGTCGGCACCATGTGCGCGGGCAGGCTCCTGCCCGCGAAGTCGATGACGTCGGCGACGTCGACACCGTCCGCGGAATTCGGCACGACATAGGTCACGACCATCGGGTCGCCGGCTTCCCGTGATCGCGCTGCCGTGACGGCGAACCCGACCCCGGGGTGAGCGGCGACCACCGCGTCGATCTCCCCGAGCTCGATGCGCAGTCCCCGCACCTTGACCTGGAAGTCGTTGCGTCCCAGATAGTCGAGTGTTCCGTCCGGCCGCCACCGGACGACGTCACCGGTGCGGTACATCCGGGCGCCGGGCCCGCCACGCGGATCGGGCACGAATCGCGCGGCGGTCAGCGCGGCCCGGCGGTGGTATCCGCGGGCCAATCCCGCGCCCGCGATGTACAACTCGCCGGGCACCCCGGCCGGAACCGGCCGCAGGAAGCGGTCGAGGACGAGCAGGTCGGTGCCGCGCACCGGCGCCCCGATCGGCACCCGCGCTCCGGGCACCAGCGGCGCACTGATCGTCGTCAGGATCGTCGACTCGGTCGGTCCGTATCCGTTGAGCATCGTGCGTCCCGCCGCCCAGTCGGCGACCAGTTCGGGACCGATGGCGTCGCCCGCGACGACAAGCACGTCGAGGGCGTCGAGCCGGTCGGGATCGACGGTGGCCAGGGCGGCAGGTGTGATGCAGGCGTGGGTGATCCGCTCGCGGCGCAGCAGTTCGGCCAGCTCGGCGCCGCCGTACACGCCGGGCGGCGCGATCACCAGGGTCGCGCCCGCGGTCGCGGCCTGCAGCAGTTCGAGCACCGAGACGTCGAAACTCGGCGAGCACACGTGCAGGCACCGCGCCGTCGCCGGGATCGCGTAACGGTCACGCTGCGTTGCGAGCAGGGCCGACAGGCCGCGGTGCGTGACGCTCACGCCTTTCGGCCGGCCGGTCGATCCCGAGGTGTAGATCAGGTACGCGACGTCGTCGACGTGCAGGGCACCCGTCCGCTCCGCGTCGTCGACGCCCTCGGCGGAAAGCGCGACGACGTCCGCCTCGCAGCCGGGATCGTCGACCGGCAGCCAGCGGACACCGTCCGGCAGACGGTGGCGATCGGCGGCGGTGGCCAGCCCCAGCGCGGCGCCCGAATCGGTGAGCATGTGCCGGACGCGGTCGAGTGGGTAGGTCGGATCAACGGGCACGAACGCCGCACCGGTCTTCGCGACCGCCCACACCGCCGTCACCGACCGCACCGACCGCGGCAGGGCGATCGCGACCACCGTGCCCGGCCCCACTCCCGCACCGATCATGTACCGCGCCAGCCGATTCGACTCCGCCTCGAGTTCCCGGTACGGCAGCTGCACCTCCCCCGCCCGAACTGCCACCCGGTCGGGCTCGACCGCGGCACCGGTGACCAGGATCTCGGGCAGCAGACGTGGCGGGCTCGCTTCGCCGCCACGAATCGGCGTGGCGGTGTGGCGCTCGCGGGCGGACAGCAGGTCGACCCGGGCGACGGGACGCGCCGTCTCGTCGGTGACTGTCGCGAGCGCGATCCGCAACCGGTCGGCGATCGATTCCACCTCGAGGGGGCCGAGACGGTCGGGCCGGTACTTCAGGGTCATTCGCAGGCGGTCGTCCACGCTCGACAGCACGGTCAGCGGGTAGTGGGTGGCGTCGAAGCCCTCGACACCCGTCACCCGCAGTCCGGCGATGTCGGTGCCGCTGTCACGTGCCAGGGCCGAGCGGTCGACGGGATACGACTCGAAGACGGTCAGGGTGTCGAACGTCGCCGCCGGACCCGCCGCCCGCTGGATCTCGGCGAGCCCGATGTGGTGGTGGTCGAGCATCGCCGCCTGCTCGGCCTGCACACGGTCGAGCAGTTCACCGACGGTTTCGCGGGGGTCGAACCGGACCCGCACCGGCACGGTGTTGATGAACAGTCCGATCATCGACTCGATCCCCGGTACCTGCGGCGGGCGACCCGAGACCGTCGCACCGAAGACCACGTCGGTGCGGTCGGTCAGCGTGCCGAGCACCAGCGCCCAGGCGACCTGCACGACGGTGTTGACCGTCACCCCGCGTTCGCGGGCCGCCGCCACCAGCGCCGCGGTCTCGTCGGCCGGCAGTGTCAGCCGCACCTGCCGGGGCTCGGCCGCACTCACCGCGGCGTCGAGCGGCGCCTGCGGAGCGTGCACCGGCTCGGCCTGCGACACGAGCAGCGTCGGCCCGTCGACGCCCGCGAGGGCGCTGTTCCAGGCGCCGAGGGCGGATTCGTGGTCCTGCGCGGTCAGCCACGCGAGGTAGTCGCGGTAGTCGCCCACCGGCGCAGGCGCGCCGTCCGTGCCATACGGCGGTTCGCCTTCCGTGCCGTACAGCGTGAGCAGCTCCGCGAGCAGCAGCGGCGTCGACCAGCCGTCCAGCAGGATGTGGTGGTGGGTGAGCAGGAGCCGATGCTCGTCCGCGCCCGTCCGGATCAGCGTGAAGCGCAGCAGCGGCGCACGGTCCATCGCGAAGGGCGTCGCCCGATCCTCCGCGAGCAGCTCCCGCCACCGCTCCCCGGCCGCGGGCCCGTCGAGCCCGGACAGGTCGATCTCACGCCACGGCACCGAGACTCGGCCTGCGACGACCTGGTACACGTCGCCCTCGTCGTCGTCGACGAAGCACGCCCGCAGGTTCGGGTGGCGATCGAGCAGGGTCCCCGCGGCGCGGCGCATCCGTTCGCGCGACGGCCTGCCGTGCAACCCGACGACGAGCTGGACCGTGTACGCGTCCACCGAATGCTCCGCGAGCTGCGCGTGGAACAGCAGTCCCGCCTGCAGCGGGGTCAGCGGCCACACATCGGTCAGCCCGGGTCGTCGTGCCTCGAGGGCGTCGATCGTCGACTGGCCGAGCGGGACGAGATCGACGTCCGACGGGGTGAGCCCGCCCGCACCGGGCGTGTGGGCGTACACCGCGAGCGCTCCCAGCGCGCGGTGCCACAGGTCGGCGAGCCGGTGCACTGCGTCGGCGTCGAGCACCCCGGCCGGAAATGTCCAGGACGACTGCAGGACCGCGCCTCCCGGCCGCTGCACGAGACCGGCCGAGATGTCGACGACGGCCGTCGCGGGCATCCGTGGGTCGTGGCCGCCGCCGAGCCCATGCCGCGCGCTGGGCCGCCACGCCTGCGGATCGTCGCCGGCCCCCGCGGCCGTCCGGTCGACGCCCGCCATCCTGCCCAGGTAGTTGAAGACGATCTGGGGGTCGCGCCACCCGCGCACCGTGGCGCCCTGTTCTCCGGCGAGTTCGCGGAGCAGGCCGTACCCGATGCCCCGATCCGGGATCGCCCGCAGCGCCTCCTTGACGAGTTTGACCGCCGCACCGGCCGCCGGACCCCCGGCGAATGCCGCGCCGAGGTCGATCGACGACAGATCCGGGTGTAGCGGCGACAGCGTCGTGAACCAGCCGACCGTCCGGGTGAGGTCCGCACCGGGGACCGCTCCCTCTTCCCGCCCGTGCCCCTCGACTCCGAGAAGGACGTCGGACCGGGCGACGCCTCGCTCGCTGCGCCAGCGGACCACTGCCATCGCGAGGGCCGTGAGCAGCCCGTCCAGCACGCCGGCGTGGAGCGACTCCGGCAGCGCCGTGATCACGGCCTCGGTGACCTCTGGTGGCGCCTCGCTGGTGACCACCTCGCTGGTGGCAGCGACGTCCCGCGCCGGATCGAGCGGCCGCGACCCGATCGGCGGATCCGCGACGCCGCCCAGGATCCGCTCCCACAGTGGTAGTTCGCCGACGCGCTGTGGGGCGGCCTCGTCCAGCGCGAGGGCCCATCGCCGCATCGACGTGCCCACCGGGGGCAACTCGGGCACCCGCCCCTCCGACGCCTGCGCCCACGCCGAGGCCAGGTCCTGCACCAGCACGCGCCAGGACACTCCGTCGACGACGGCGTGGTGGATGACCAGCAGCAGTCGTCCGGTGCCGGACGGCCCGTCGAACCACACGGCCTGCACCATCGTGCCGGTGGCCGGATCCAGGCGATCGGCCGCGGCCTCGGCCGCCGCGGCCGCGAGGGCGTCGAACTCCTCGTCGTCCACCGAATCCACCGGAATCCGCGCCAGAACGTCCTGGGCGGTGACGCTGCCGGGGCCGGGAACCGTGATCCTCCAGCCACCGGGGCGAGCGGAGCGACGGGGAGGGTCATCGGGGCGAGCGGAGCGACGGGGTGTGTCACCGTCGGTGCCGCTGTCCGGTCCGAGCCGGGCCCGGAGCATGTCGTGCGTGTCGAGGACGGCCTGCACCGCGGCCTCGAGCGTGGGCCGGTCGACCCCGTGGGGCAGTACCAGCAGGACCGACTGGGAGAACCGGCCGATCCGGCCCGCGCTGCGGCGGAGCATCCACGCGAGGATCGGGGTGATCGGCACCTCGCCGACGCCACCGCCGGGCAGCTCGTCGAGGGTCGGGTGGCGTGTGGCGGTGTGCGAGTCCGCCACCGCGGCGAGCCCGGCGACGGTCGGGTGGTCGAACACGTCCCTCGGTGTGAGGAGCAGTCCCGCCGACTTCGCTCGCGCCACCAGTTGGATGGACATGATGCTGTCTCCGCCCATCGCGAAGAACGAGTCCTCCACGCCGACCGTGTCGAGTCCGAGAACTTCCGCGAACAGCTGCACCAGGTTCTCCTCGGCCGCATTCCTCGGGGACCGGCCGGCGGACGCCTCCACGGCGAGATCGGGCGTCGGCAGCGCGGTCCGATCGAGCTTGCCGTGCACGGTCATGGGAAGTTCGGGGAGCACCACGATGTGCGCGGGAACCATGTACGCGGGCAGCCGCGCGGCGAGGGCCTCGTGCAGGTGCGCGGTGTCCACCACGGCCCCGCGGGCGGCCACCACGTACCCGATCAGCCGGTCGCCCCCGCGCCCGACCGCGCGCACGTCGGCCACCGCGTGTGCGACGGATCCGTCTGCCGTCAGGCACGATTCGACTTCACCGAGCTCGATGCGGGTGCCGCGGACCTTGACCTGCCGGTCGCCGCGCCCCAGGTAGACCAGCGGGCCGTCGGCGGTCCAGCGCACGACGTCTCCCGTGCGGTACATGCGTTCGCCTGATTCGCCGCCGGGGTCGGCGACGAAGCGGCCGGCCGTCAGCCCCGGACGCCGGTGGTAGCAGCGGGCCAGCGCCGGGCCCGCGAGGTACAGCTCGCCGGGCACGCCGACCGGCACGGGCTGCAGCCTGCGGTCGAGCACCCGCAGCCGGAATCCCGGTGCGGGGCCGCCGATCGTGATCGGATCGCCGGGGGACATCGGAT
Organism: Rhodococcus sp. NPDC004095; assembly: GCF_053604015.1. Lineage (NCBI taxonomy): Bacteria > Bacillati > Actinomycetota > Actinomycetes > Mycobacteriales > Nocardiaceae > Rhodococcus > Rhodococcus sp. NPDC004095. The sequence continues at coordinate 260,811 of NZ_JBSGGS010000002.1, read as the reverse complement.
CGCTGACACTGGCGGCGATGGTCGCCTCCGTCGGACCGTACGCGTTGTACAGGTGCCGTCCCGGGGCCCAGCGGGCGACCACACCGGGCGGGCATGCCTCGCCGCCCGTCACCACGCACGCGAGGTCGTCGAGTCCGGCCGGGTCCGTCGCCGCGAGGGCCGTGGGAGTGAGGAAGCAGTGGGTCACGCGTTCGGCCACGAGCAGCTCCCTCAGCTCGTCGCCGCCGTACACGGTGGGCGGCGCGATCACCAGGGTGCCCCCGACACCGAACGCGAGGACGAACTCGAGGATCGAGGCGTCGAAGCTGGGCGAGGTGAAGTGCAGTGTCCGGGAGCGGGGCGTCGTCCGGCCCAGCCGCTGGGCGTGGTCGGCGAACGCCGCGAGACCGCGGTGAGTGACCGTGACGCCCTTCGGGATTCCCGTCGACCCGGAGGTGTAGATCAGGTAGGCCGCCTGGTCGAGGCGCATCCGCGCGGTCCGTTCGGTGTCGGCGATCGGTGTCGCATAGGCGTCGACGATCGCTGTCGCATCGGCGTCGACGATCGCTGTCGCATCGGCGTCGACGATCGCTGTCGCAGGGTCGTCGAGCACCCACCAGTTCGGCTCGTCGGGCAGGGCTTTCCGGGACCGCGCGACGGTCAGGCCGAGCACCGCACCCGAATCGCCGAGCATGAACGCGATGCGGTCGGGTGGGTGCGCCGGGTCGACCGGGAGGAAGGCCGCCCCGGTTTTCGCGACGGCCCACAGGCCGAGGACGTACTCGGCGCTGCGGGGCATGCCAAGCGCCACCACCGATCCGGGTCCGACGCCGGCGTCGATCAGTTCGCGGGCGAGCCTGGTCGACGAGTGGTCGAGGTCGCGGTAGGAGATGTCGTGGCCGTCGATCCGGATGGCGGCCCGCTGCGGATCGATCGCCGCGCCCGCCGCGAGGATCGCGGCCAGCGTGCGCGGCGCTGCGCCGGGCGCGCCCCGTACCGCGGTGAGCGCGGCGCGCTCGGCAGCGCCCAGGATGTCGATGTCCGCCACCGGCATGTCCGGGGTCTCGGCGACCGCCTCCAGGATCCGCACGAACCTGGCGGCGAAGGTCCGCACGGTGGCGTCGTCGAACATGTCGGTCGCGAACACCAGGCCGGCCGACATTCCGGCCGCGCCGCCCGCGGCGTCGAACTCCTCGGCCATGGTGAGCTGCAGGTCGAAGTTGGCGACCGCGTCGCCCGGATCGAAGTCCCCCACCCGCAGATCGGGCAGCGCGAGCTCCGGCCGCGTGATGGTGCGGAATTCGAGCATCACCTGGAACAGCGGGGTGTGTGCGGGCGAGCGCGGCGGGTCCAGCGCCTCCACCACCCGTTCGAAGGGGATGTCCGCGTGCGTGAACGCGCCCAGGTCCGTCTCCCGGATCCGCTGCATCAGCTCACCGAACGAGCACGCTCCACCGATGTCGCATCGCAGCACGAGGGTTCCCACGAACATCCCGACCATGTCGTCGAGCGCCGCGGCTCCGCGCCCGGCGATCGGGGTGCCGATCGCGATGTCGTCGGAGCCGGTGAGCCGGGACAGCAGCGCAGCGAACGCCGCGTGCACCACCATGAACACGCTGGCGTCGTGCCGGTGGGCGAGCGCGATCAGGCTTCGGTGCAGCCGCTCGCCGACCGCGAACTCGACGCGTCCGCCGGACGGCGAGCGGACCGCGGGCCGCGGCCGGTCGCTCGGCAGGTCCAGCACCTCGGGCAGGCCCGACAGAGTGCCGGCCCAGTACTCGAGTTGACGGGTGAGCGGGGACGACCCGTCGTCCTCGCCGCCGAGCCAGTCGCGTTGCCACAGTGTGTAGTCCGCGTACTGCGCGGTCAGCGCCGGCCACCTCGGCGCGGAACCGTGCAGGCGGGCCGCGTACGCCGCGGCCACGTCCCGCGCCAGCGGATTCAGCGAGAAGCCGTCCGCGAGAATGTGGTGCATCGCCACGGTGAGCACGTGGTGCGTCTCGTCGACCCGGAAGAGGCGTGCCCGCAGCGGAATCTGCTCCGCGACGTCGAAGCCGCGTGTCAGCGTCGCTCGCACCCGGGCGCGCAGGTCGTCGGCGTCGCGCACCGTGACGACCTCGAGTCGGGGCTCCGCGAGCCCGACCGGCAGGATCTGCTGGCAGGGCCCGTCGTCGGTGAGCGGGTACACCGTGCGCAGGGATTCGTGCCGGGCGACGACGTCGCCGAGCGCGGCCCGCAGCGCCGGGGCGTCGAGCTCGCCCACCAACTGCAGCGAGAACGAGATGTTGTACGCCGGGGACTGCGGATCGAACTGGTTGACGAACCACATCCGCTGCTGCGCCGGGGACAACGGGATCCGGGCCGGCCGGACGCGCGGACCCAGCGGAGGCCGCCGCACGCCGCTGCCCTCCCCGCCGACTCGCCGGGCGAGCTCACCGACGGTGGGGCCGTCGAACACGTCCCGAATGCCGAGCGCGGAGCCGGTCGCGTCGTTGATCCGGGCAACCAGTTGCGCCGACACCAGCGAGTTGCCGCCGAGTGCGAAGAATCCGTCGGCGACACCGACCCGGTCCACCCCGAGCAGGTCGGCGATCACCCCCGCCACGATCTCCTCGATCGGGTTGCGCGGCGCGACGTAGGCGTCCCCGACGTCACCGGGGAGCGGCAGGCTCGCGCGATCGAGTTTGCCGTGCGCGGTGACCGGAAGTCGATCCAGGATCATCACTGTCGACGGCACCATGTAGCCGGGAAGGGACTGGGCGACGGACGCTCTCACCTCGTCCGGATCGAGTGCCGCACCACCGGCGGGCACGGCGTAGCCCACCAGCCGGATCCCGACGGGTCCCTCGTCGGCGAGCGCGACCGCGGACGCCACTCCCGGCACCGCTGCGAGCGCCGCCTCCAGCTCGCCCAGCTCCACCCGGTATCCGCGTACCTGCACCTGGTCGTCCCTGCGGCCGGCGTACTCGAGCTCGCCGTCCACCCGCCACCGGCCCAGATCGCCGGTGCGGTACATCCGGGTTCCGGACCCCGAAGGGTCGGCGACGAACCGCGTCGCGGTCTCCCCGGCCAGACGCGGATAGCCGCGTGCCAGCTGGGCGCCCGACACGTACAGCTCCCCCACCACGCCGGGAGGGACCACGTGCAGTCGCTCGTCGAGCACGCGCACCCGAAGCCCCGGCAACGCGCGGCCGATCGACCCTCGACCCCATGCCCCGGACGCCCCGCCCCCCGGTGCCCGCGACAGTGGGCAGTGGGTCACGTGCACGCAGGTCTCGGTGATCCCGTACATGTTCACCAACCGCGGATCCGAATCCCCGTGGCGGGAGAGCCATTCGGCCAGCTGACCCGGGTCCAGCGCCTCGCCGCCGAAGATCACGTACCGCAGCCGTAGCACCGCGGCGTCGCCGTCCCGTGCGCGGGCGCGGTCGGCCTCGGCCAGCTGGTAGAAGGCGCTCGGGGTCTGGCACAGGACCGTGACCGCCTCGTCCTCCAGCAACCGCAGCAGGTCGTGCGGCGTGCGGGCCGTGGTCGGGTCGACCAGTACCACGGTGCCGCCGTGGATCAACGCGCCCCACAGTTCCCACACCGCGAAATCGAAAGCGTACGAATGGAACATCGTCCAGACGTCGTCGCCACCGAATCGGAAGTACTCGGCCGCATTGGCGAACAGCGCGGTCACACTGCGGTGCGAGACCGCCACTCCCTTGGGCCGTCCGGTCGACCCGGAGGTGTAGATCACGTACGCGAGCGAGTCCGGGTACAGCCGCGCTCCTCGGTCGGCGTCGGTCACCGGCGCCGGCGACTGTTCGCCGAGCGCGGTCGCCACGCGGGGATCACCGAGGTCGAGTACCGGAACGTCGGTGCGACGCAGAGCCGTACCGGTCGCGGCGCCGTCGACGAGCACGCACACCGGAGACGCGTCGGCGATCATGTAGGCGATGCGTTCCGCCGGATAATCCACGTCCACGGGAACGTAGGCGGCGCCGGTCGTGAGGACCGCGAGGAGGGCGACCGGCAGATCGTCCGAACGCGCCATCGCGACCGCGACCAGCGAGCCCGGTTCCACTCCGTGGCCGATCAGCAAGCGGGCCAATCTGTTCGCGCGCGCGGCCAGCTCGCAGTAGCGGACGCGGGTGGCCCCGGCGACGACCGCGCACGCGTCCGGGTTTCGCGCCGCGGCACTCGCGAACAGCTCCGGCAGGGTGGCCGGCGGCACCACGCGGCGGGGCGGCTCCCGCATCGCGAGGGCAGTTTCCCGCTCGCCGGTGATCACGATGTCACCCACCACCGCGGTAGGATCGGCGGCGGCCGCGGCGAGGATCCGCACCAGGCGGTCACCGAACGAGGCCACCGTGGTGCGGTCGAACAGGTCCGTCGCGAACCGCAGGGTCGCGGACAGGCCGGCGGCGCGCCCGGACTCGTCGAATCGTTCCCGCACTCCCAGTTGCAGATCGAACTTGGCGACACCCGGATCCACTTCGACGGCCTCGGCGGACAGTCCCGGCATCGCCACCGCCGTGGGCTCGCCGTGCTGGAACTCGAGCAGCACCTGAACCAGGGGCGCGTGTATCGGTGAACGGTCCGAGGCGAACTCGTCGACCAGACGCTCGAACGGCAGGTCGGCGTGGGCGAATGCTCCCAGGTCGGTCTCGCGCACCTGGGCGAGCACGTCGGCGAACGTGGTCTCGGCCCGGACCGTGGTACGCAGGACGAGGGTGTTGACGAACATGCCGACGAGGTCGTCCAGTTCGGGTTCGCCGCGGCCGGCGACCGGTGTGCCCACGGCGACGTCGGCCCCGGCGCCGAGCCGCGCGAGCAGTACCGCGAGCGCGGCGTGCAGGGCCATGAACAGCGTGCAGCCGTGCTCACGCGCGATCCGGACGAGGTCTCGGTGGATCCCGGCCGCGACGTCGAACTCGATCCGGCTGCCGGCCGCGGTCGGGCGTGTCGACCGGGGACGGTCGTGGGGCAGCGGGATCGCCGCCGGAAGGTCGGCGAGCCGCTCACCCCAGTAGGCGAGTTGCCGGGCGGCGAGCGACTGCGGATCGTCCTCCGCGCCGAGCAGCTCGCGCTGCCACAGGGCGTAGTCGGCGTACTGGAGCGGCAGCGGATCCCAGTCGGGTGCGCGCCCGGCCACCCTCGCGGCATATGCCGCCGCCACATCTCGGGCCAACAGCTCCACGGACTGCCCGTCGGCCGAGATGTGGTGCAGTACGACGGCAAGGACGTGCCGCCGGGGCCCGGTCCGCAGCAACACGACTCTCATCGGAAGCTGTTCGCGGACATCGAAACCGGCGGCGGCCGCCGCCGCGACCGACTCCCCGACCCGATCCGGGTCCACGACGACGGGCGTCAGGTCCACCGCCGCGTCCAGCACCGGCAGAATCACCTGGTACGGCCCCCGCGCGTCGGCCGGGAACACCGTCCGCAGGGCCTCGTGCCTGCCGATCACGTCACCCAACGCGGTCTGCAGCGCCGCACGGTCGAGTTCGCCCGTGAACGTCACGGCGAACGGAATGTTGTAGGCCGGCGACGCCGTGTCGAACTGGTTCACCAGCCACATCCGCTGCTGCGCCGGGGAGAGCGGGAGCCGGTCCGGCCGGTCCCGCGCAACCAGTGCGGGCCGGTCCCGTGCCGGCCGAGCGGGATCCGCGTTCTCGAGGATCCGGTCGACGTGCTGCGCCAGTCCCTCCACCGTCGGTTCCGCGAACAGGTCACGCACGCTCAGGTGCACGGGCAGCGCCGCATTCACCCGTCCGATCACCCTGGTGGCGACGAGGGAGTCGCCGCCGAGATCGAAGAAGCTGTCGTCGACACCGATCCGGGCCTGCCCGAGCAGGTCCGCGTACACCGCGGCGACCGTCCCCTCCGTCGGGGTGCGCGGCGCACGGTACTCGGGGGTGGTCGCGCCCCAACGGGGTTCCGGCAACGCCTTTCGGTCCAGCTTGCCCGCCGGGGTCAACGGCACCCGGTCGAGGATGACGAGTGCCGCGGGCACCATGTGCGCGGGCAGCGACTCGGCGGCGTGGGCGAGGAGCTCGACCTCGTCGATCTCGGCGGCGGCCGCGGGCAGCACGTAGCCGACCAGCACGAGGTCACCCGAGGGGCCGGTGCGACCGACGGTCGCCGCGTACGCGACACCCGCGTGTGCCCGGAGCACGGCATCGACCTCACCGAGCTCGATCCGGAAGCCGCGGATCTTGATCTGGAAGTCGCTGCGGCCGAGATACTCGAGCTCGCGCGCCGTCGTGCCCGCCGGCTCACTGCCCGCGCGAGCATGCCACCGCACCAGATCGCCGGTCCGGTACATCCGCCCGCCGGTGGCGCTGAACGGGTTCGCCACGAAGCGGTCCGCGGTGAGCCCCGGCCTGTGGTGGTAGCCGCGGGCCAGCCCCTCGCCCGTCACGTACAGCTCCCCCACCGCCCCCTCGGGCACCGGCTGCAACCGCCGGTCCAGAACCATTTCGCCGCACCCGCGGGACGGTCCGCCGATGGTGACGGGGGCGCCGGGCCGCAACGGGGTGCTGATGCCTGCGACGACGGTGGTCTCGGTCGGGCCGTACGCATTGAACATGCGGCGCCTCGGGGATGTCGTTGCCTCTCGGGAACTCGGGGATGTCGTTGCCCCTCGGGAACTGGGGGAGGTCGGTGCAGCCCATTGCCGGACCAGCGCGGGCGGGCACACGTCACCACCGGTGACCACACACTCGAGCCGATCGAGTCCGGCGGGATCGACGGATGCCAGCGCAGCGGGGGTGACGAAGGCGTGCGTGACGCGTTCGCGGCGGAGGGTGTCCGCCAGTTCCGCGCCGCCATACACGTGCGGCGGGGCCACGACCATCGTTGCCCCGGCCGCCGCGGCCATCAGCAGTTCGAGCACGGACGCATCGAAGCTCGGCGAGGAGAAGTGCAGGGTGCGGGATGCCGCGGTGATCGCGAACCGGTCGCGTTCCTCCGCGGCGAGGTTCGCCAGCCCACGATGGGTGACCACCACGCCCTTGGGCAGACCCGTGGATCCGGAGGTGTAGATCAGGTAGGCGGCGTCGTCGAGGTGCACCGGCCGAGTCGCCGCGGCTCGGGAGAGCTGGGTGTCGGAGAGCTGGGGCTCCGGCTCGGCGATCGGGTCGTCGAGGACCAACCACGCGGCGCTGTCGGGCAACCCGTCGCGGTGCGCCCGGACGGTCAGGCCGAGGGCTGCACCGGAGTCGGAGAGCATGTGCGTGATCCGGTCCGCCGGGTAGTCCGGGTCGACGGGCAGGAAGGCGGCCCCGGCGCGAGCGACCGCCCAGACCGCGACCACCGACTCGATCGAGCGCGCAATGGCCAGGGCCACAACGGAATCCGGACCGATTCCGTGTGCGGACAGACGTCCGGCCAATCGGCCGGCCAGTTCGTCGAGTTCGCGGTAGGAGAGGCCCCGGCCGTCGGCGACGACCGCCTGGTGATCCGGATCGACGGCCACGGCGTCGGCAAGGATCCGGTCGAGGGTCCGCGGGGCAACGGCATCCTCTCCCGTCACCGGTGTCAGCTCCGCCGTTTCCGCGTCGCCCAGGATGGGCACGTCCCCCACCGCCCGACCGGGATCCTCGGCGACCCCGGCGAGCAGTCGTTCGAACCGATCGATCAGAGCGGTCACGGTGTGCTCGTCGAGCGCGGTGTTGTCGAAGGTCAACCGCGCGTCGATACCTGCGGGCGCGCCGCCCGCGGTGAAACGCTCGGTGAGGTCGACCGTGAGTTCGGTACTTTCCGGGGCGCTCGCGCCGGAGTCGGCGGTGTGAACGTCGAGCGTCACCCGCGGACGGGGGGCGCCGAGTGTCTCGACGACCCGTTCGAACGGGGTCTCCGAGTGGGCGAAGGCGCGGCGCTCGCGCTTGCCGGTCTCCCTCGCCAGAACGGTGAAGGGGACGGACGGGTCGATCGGAGTGCGCAGGGCGATGGTGTTCCGGCGGGCGGTGGTGGCAGACCCGGACGGCGTCGCCTCGGGCGACCGGATCAGCACCGGAGCGGCGACGACGATGTCGTCGGCGTCGGTGAGCCTGCTCAGGATCGCGGCCAGTGCGGTGTGCAGCATCGTGAACGGCCCGATCCCGAGACCGTGGGCGAGCGCCGTGGCCGCACTGTGCAGGTCGCGGTCGAGCACACGCGTGACCGAGCCCCGTCCGGTCCCGACGGGTGGCGCCGGGCTTGCGGGCGACAACAGCGCAGATTCCGGCTGTCCGGCCAGCTCCTCCGCCCAGAACGCGAGCTCGGCCTTCTCACGCAGCATGCGCGCCCCGATCCGGGCCGACTCGGGATGGATGTCCGCAAGCCTGGTCGTCGGCTCGGTTGCGAGCAGGGCCTCCACGAGTTCGACGAAGCGCCGGTGATGCGTGCGCAGTTCGTCCTCGCCGTATCGGTTGGGGTTGCCGCGGAAGTCGACGAGCGTCCGGGCCGGGGTACCGCTCTGGTAGATGTTGACCAGCAGGTCCTGCACGGGTCCGGAGGTCACGATGTGGTACTCGCCGACGATCGGTCCGAGCGTGATCTCCTGGCGGAAGAGCATCACGTTGACCATCGGACCCGCCAGCCCGTGCCGGGCACCGGTGAGGCCGGCGTCGCGCCGGATGTCCTCGAGACTGCACCGCTGGTGGCGCAGCGCGCCCATCAGTTCCAGCTGAACCCTCCGGACGAGGTCGGCGACGGTGTCGTCGGGGTCGACGGTGATCCGGAGCGGGGCGACGTTGACGAGCATGCCGCCGGAATGTTGCAGCGGCGCGGTGGTGCGCGCGGACACCGGCACGTTCACCAGGACGTCGCGGCTGCCCGTCAGCCTCGACAGGTAGCAGGCGAAGCCCGCGATCAGCAGTGCCGCGGGCGTGGCGCCGACTCGGGCGTCGGAGGAGTTCAGCCGGCCCTGCGCCGCGTCGGTCAGTTGCGCGCTCTCGAGTCGGCAACGGGCCGCGGCCGGGCCGTCCCGGTGCGCGAGCGTGGAGCCTGCCTCGATCCCCCGCACGTGCTCCGCCCAGTACTCGCGGTCGGCCTCGAACCGGCTCGACGAACGGTACTTCTGATCCAGCTCGTAGAGTGTGCGCAGGTCGAGGGCCCGATTCGGTTCCGGATCCAGGCCCGTGCACGCGGCGGTGTAGAGGGCCGCGATTCGATTCACCATCGTCATCCCGCTGTATCCGTCGAGCGCGACATGGTGAATTCGCGTGTACCACAGGTAGTCCCTGTCTGCGACCTGGAGGATGGTCATCTCCACCAGTCGGTCCCGCGTCAGCTGGATCGGGGTGACGTAGTCGTGGTCGATCCACGCGTGCGCCGCCGCGAGCGGGTCCGTCTCCTGTCGGAAGTCGAACCACTCGATCGTGGTGTCGATCGAGTGGTCGACCCTCTGGCTCGGTTCCCCGCCCGTGTCCACCAGACGAAGGAACGGAGACTGGAACTCACGGGCCGCGGTGACCGCCACCGAACGCAACAGGTCGAGGTCCAGGTCGCCGTGCAGCTCCACGTACTGCGCGATGAAGATGGGCGCCGTCGGGCTGAGCTGCTGGCCGAACCACACGCTCCGCTGGACCGCCGACAGCGGGAACGCGTCCGGCGAACCGTCCGGTTGGTGTGCTGCCCCCTGCGGTTTCAGGGCGGCTGGGCTTGGATCAGGCGATGAGAAATCCTTCATCCGAATCCTCACGCGGATGCTGTTGCTTCAACGTCGGCGTCGTGTGGGCTGCCTGTTCATGATATCGGGACTCGGCCTTCGTCGTCCGTGACTGGGTCGATACCGAAGAGTCGGTACTCGTGGCGATACGGCGACCGAATGACGGGCGCCGCGCCTGCCGCTCACCCTGCCTGGTGCCGCAGGTTTGGATCTGCGACCCTCGGGTACCCCGACACCCTCACCCGAGGCAGGAGGCGATTGGCGATGCAGGCACAAAGAGAGAAGTCCACGGTGACACGGTCACCGATCCAGATGACGGCGCTGGTGGTGGGTGGGGTGTTCCTGGCGGTCGGGGTGCTCGGCTTCATCCCCGGAATCACGACGAACTACGACGCACTCACGTTCGCCGGACACGAATCGGGCGCCGCCCTGTTCGGAACGTTCACCGTGTCGGTGCTGCACAACATCGTGCACCTGGTCTTCGGTGTCGCCGGACTCGCGATGGCACGCACGGCCGCGGCGGCGCGACTGTTCCTCGTCGGCGGCGGCATCGTGTACCTGGCGCTGTGGGTGTACGGGATGCTCGTCGACCAGCACTCCGCAGCGAACTTCGTGCCCGTGAACACCGCGGACAACTGGCTGCACCTCGGACTCGGCGCCGGCATGCTCGCGCTCGGGCTCGTTCTCGGCCGGGTGGCCGTCGGGCAGGGCGCCTACCGGGCACGCCACACCTGAACAGGCCACACCTGATGAACGAGAAGCCTTGACGGACACGCTGTTCTGCGTCCGCACCGTGTCCGCGGCGTCCGAGGTTTCGACCTCCCCCGAGCGGGGAACTCGGAACTGCCCCGCGGTCGCGGGCCTGCAAACGAGGAGTCGAAATGAACACCGCAACCATCGTGTGGATCGTCGTCGCCGTCGTCGTGGTGCTGCTCGTCGCCGCGGCAGTTGTCCTGCTCATGCGCAGGCGGACCGAACGCCGGCGCGAGGAGGCCGAGCGGATCCGCGCCGACGCGCGTCAGCAGTCGTTCGATGTCGGCGAGAAGGAAGCCCTCGCGAGCGAGACCGCGGCCAAGGCCCGCATCGCGAGCGCCGAGGCGGACGCGAAGCAGGCAGAATCCGAACGCCTGCGGCAGCGGGCGGCTGCCACCCGGTCCGACGCGGACGAGGCGCGTGCCGAGGTCGACGACCAGTGGGGACGCGCAGACCGGATCGATCCGGACCTCCGGACCGGCGACGAATCCGGCGAACCCGAGCACCCCGAATCCACCGAGCACGGGGCCGCGGACACGGGCGCGAAGCACCGGGACGCCTAGCAACCGGCAGCACCCGGACACCTGAGGTCGGCTCAGCCGGCACCGCGATCGACGAGTTCGTCGTGCCCGGACCTGCGGGCGCAGTGCGCGCAGCAGTAGACGGCGCCACCGGTCTCGACACCGTGACCGAGGATCCGGCACCCGCAGTGCGCGCACACCGGCGCCATCTCCTGGATCGCACATTCGAAGCTGTCGAACGTGCCCGTCCTGTCCCCCATCGTCAGGGTGAACACCTTGTCATAGTCGTTTCCACACGTCGTGCACGTTCCCATGAGTTGCACCTCCTGTAGATGTTCATGCGGGTAAAAGTTCAGGCTGGTAGAAGTTCAGGCTGGTTGGAGGTTCAGGCGGGCGCGGACGCAGCGGCGAAGACCTCGACGAGGCTGCGGCAGAAGTCCGGGAGATCGGCGGGCCTCCGACTCGAGACCAGCACACTCGGCGCCTGCCTGCACACCACCACCGGCTCGTCGATCCACCGGCCGCCCGCGTTGCGGATGTCGGTCCGCAGACTCGGCCACGAGGTCAGTGTGCGTCCACTCAGCACACCGGCCTCGACGAGCGTCCACGGTCCGTGGCAGATGACGGCCACCGGCTTGCCCTCGTCGAAGAACCCGCGGACGAAGTCGACCGCCTCGGACACGGTCCGAAGGTGGTCGGGGTTCGCCAATCCGCCCGGAAGCACGAGTGCGTCGAAATCCGCCGACGGGACCTCGCCCGCGACCGCGTCGACCGGAAAGGACGCACCGCGGTCCAGATGCCGGAAGGCCCGGACCCGTCCCGGCCGGGTCGACACCAGGACCGGTGACGCGCCTGCGTCGGACACCGCCGACCACGGTTCGGTCAGTTCCACCTGCTCGGCCCCTTCGGGCGCAACCAGAAAGGCAATTCTCTTGTCCCGCAGATTGTTCGCCATGACCACTCCTCGCGTCGGAATGATGCGGCCCGTTCCCGCGTCGCACGGCATCGATCGAGTACCCGCGTCTCACCGCGAGCGGCCCCGGCCTCGGCCCGGTGACGAGCGGAGGCCGCAGTCGCGCGCGGCGGGCCGACGCCGGTCCTCCGAACCCGGTCTCTCAGTTCGCCCGACGGTTCCCGCCCACGGGCACGTGCTCCTCCGCGAACTTCTCCGCGCGGCGGGCGGTGTCGGCGACGAGATGCCCGGCCTGCTTCCCCATCTCACCGACAGGGGACTCGGCGACGGACGACGCCAGCTTCGTCGCCGCATCGTGCGCGCGAGTGCCGAAGTCCGCTTCCTGGACCCGGCGTTCGGCGCCCCGCACGGCGTTGGCGACAGCCCCCACCACCGCACCGGTGAGCGCTCCGATGACCAATCCGATCCACACATTCTTCATGGCATCGGGTTACCCGGCGCGCGCGCCGCCAAACGCCGTGTCCGACGAACGACGTGCACGATGAACGACGCGGCCCCGGGGAGCGCTCTCGACCGCGCACCCGGCGCACATCGACGGACGCGGCGGGTGACACCGCGGCGCCTCAGCGCAGCGACACCCCCAGCAACGCGTCGACGGCATCGGAGAACAGGCCCGGCGCCGCGGCGTCGGAGCCGCCGTGATCGACGGCCCGGCGGGCCCAGCCGTCGAGCGCGTCGAGCGCCTTCGGGGTGTCGAGATCGTCGGCGAGGTGCTGACGCAGCCGGGCGACCGTGTCCAGGACGTTCTCGGCGGTGGGCAGCGCCGCCGCCCGCCGCCAGAGCGCGAGCCGCTCCTCGGCGGCGGCGAGCACATCACCGGTCCAGGCCCGGTCCTGCCGGTAGTGCCCGGACAGCAGACCGAGCCGGATCGCCATCGGGTCGACGCCCTCGCCACGCAGCTTCGAGACGAACACCAGGTTGCCGCGGCTCTTGGACATCTTCTCGCCGTCCAGGCCGATCATGCCGGTGTGCACGTAGTGCCGCGCGAATCTGCGTTCGCACACAACCGATTCCGCGTGCGCGGCGGAGAACTCGTGGTGCGGGAAGATCAGGTCGCTGCCGCCGCCCTGGACGTCGAATCCGGAACCGATGCGGTTCAGTGCGATCGCCGAGCACTCGACGTGCCAGCCCGGCCGGCCCGCACCGAACGGTGACGGCCACGACGGCTCACCGGGTCGCTGCGCCCGCCACACCAGGGCGTCGAGGCGGTCCTGCTTGCCGGGCCGGTCGGGGTCGCCGCCCCGTTCGGCGAAGAAGCGCTCCATCGTCTCGCGGTCGTAGCCGGATTCGTAGCCGAACTGTTCGGTGGCGTCGACACGGAAGTACACGTCCGGGTACTCGGCGTCGTCGACGACGTACGCGGCGCCTGCGGCCAGCATCTTGCCGACCATCTCGACGACCTCGTTCACCGACTCGACGGCACCGATGTAGTCGCGCGGAGGCAGCACCCGCAGCGCTTCCATGTCCTCCCGGAACAGCGCGGTCTCGCGCATCCCGAGCACCACCCAGTCCTCACCGTCGCGCTCCGCACGCTCGAACAGCGGGTCGTCTACGTCGGTGACGTTCTGCACGTAGTGGACGTCGTGTCCGGAGTCCCGCCACATCCGGTTCACCAGGTCGAACGCGAGGTATGTCGCGGCGTGACCGAGATGCGTGGCGTCGTACGGCGTGATGCCGCACACGTACATCGTGGCCGTCGGGCCCGGAGTGACGGGCCGCACGCGGCGGTCCGCGGTGTCGTAGAGCCGCAACGGCGGCCCCTGACCGGGTACGGGCGGAACGGCGATGTCGGACCAGGACTGCATGCTGCCGAGCCTATCCGAAGCGTCATCCGGCTCCCCCGATGGGCGAGGTCAGACGAGCGAGATCAGAACGCGGGCCACGGGATCGGCCGGTGCGTGCTCGGCTGCGGCATCACCGGATCGGCGAGCAGCGCGCGCGTCCGCTCGCGCAGTGCCCGCACCTCGGCGACGGTGACGTGTTCGGCCAGCCGGTCGGCGAGCTCACCGCCCAGCGTCTGCTCGAATCCCGCGATGTCGGCGAGCAGGTCCCCACCGATCCGCTGGCCGGCCCAGCCCCACAGCACGGTCCGCAGCTTGTTCTCGGTGTGCAGGCAGATGCCGTGGTCGACGCCGTACACGGATCCGTCGGTGCCCTCCAACGCGTGCCCGCCCTTCCGGTCGGCGTTGTTGAGCAGCACGTCGAGGACCGCCATCCGCAGCAGCCGCGGATCGTCGGCGTGGATGAGCGCGACCTCCTCACCCTCCCCGTCGTAGGCGAGCAGCACCTGGAACCAGCCGTCCGGTACCCGGTCCGGCGGGCAGATGTCCACCAGGTCGAGACGTTCGCCCCGCTCGCCCGCCGAATCCGGCGTCTCCACCCAGTGCTGCACCATGCCCGGCCCGTAGGGGCCGTCGCGCAGGATGGTCCGCGGGATCACTCCCCAGCCGAGTGCCTCCGAGATCAGATACGACGCCACCTCCCGGCCGGCGAGGGTGCCGTCCGGGAAGTCCCACAGCGGGCGCTCGCCCCGGACCGGCTTGTAGACACAGCGCTCACTGCGGCCGTCCGCCGTCGCTTCGCACACCAGGGTCGCGTTGCTCGCCGACACGATCCGGCCCAGGACCGTCAGCTCACCGGACGCGAGCAGGTCGACGCCGTCGGAACGGGATTCTCCGGTGTCTGGATACGAGGTGGTCAACGGTCAGCTCTCGCCGTCGTCGGGGCGGGCGAAGGTCGCACCCCGCCGGTAGCCGTTGGTCCGTACGCACACGTGCCCCTCCGGCGACAGCGGCTCGCCGCACAGCGGGCAGGGCGCCCGGCCCGCGGAGATCACCCGTTCGGACCGCACCGCGAACTCGCGGGCCTGTTCCGGAGTCAGGAACACGCGCACGGCGTCCGGGCCCTCTTCCACGTCGTCGAGCACCACCGACTCGTCGATCTCGGACTCGGACACCGCCAGCAGTTCGACGACGACGGCACCGGCGTCGGAGTCCCAACCCAATCCCATCGTCCCGACCCGGAACTCGGCGTCGATCGGCATCACCAGCGGACTGGTGTCGCTGGGCTCGGCCTCGTGCGGCGGGACCGCGGTGCCGAACCGGCGGTGCACCTCGTCGAGCAGCAGGCCCATCCGGTCCGCGAGAACCTGCACCTGTTGCTTCTCCAGCAGCACGCTCACCACGCGGGTGTCGTGGACCGCCTGCAGGTAGAACGCGCGGTCCCCCGGCTCACCGACAGTGCCCGCGACGAAGCGGTCAGGGGTGCGAAAGACGTGAATCGCTCGGGACATTCAGCACCTCCACGTGATCGGGTCGTCACACAGTCGGGTCGTGTTCCGGTCTCCGCCCGGTCCCATTATCCGCCCTTTCCGGCGGTTCCCACCTCGCCGCCGGGGACGGCCTCGGACGCTCCGACACCGGCCGGCTTCGCGGCACCGGAGCCGCCCAGACCGGACAGGTCGGCGCCGGTGTCGTTCATCCGCAGCACGAACGGCCGGGTCGCCGTGTAGCGAATCACGCTGATCGACGCCGGTTCGGTGACGATGCGCTGGAATCCGTCCAGGTGCGTGCCGAGCGCATCGGCGAGCACCGACTTGATCACGTCCCCGTGGCTGCACGCCACCCACAACACGTCCCGCTCGTGTTCGGCGGCCAGCCGGGTGTCGTGGGCCCGGATCGCGGCCACCGCGCGGGCCTGGACCTGTGCGAGCCCCTCGCCGTCCGGAAACACCGCCGCCGACGGATGCTGCTGCACGACCTTCCACAGCGGCTCGTCGAGCAGTTCCTTGATCGACCGGCCGGTCCACTGCCCGTAGTCCACCTCGGCGAGCGCGTCGTCGACGACCGGCATCAGCCCGAGTTTGTCGGCAAGCGGTGCGACCGTGCGTTCGCACCGCAGCAGCGGGGAACGCACGATCGCGGTCACGTCCAGGCCGCCGAGCCTGCCGACGAGGGACTCCGCCTGTTCGCGGCCGAGCTCG
The DNA here is from genome assembly GCF_053604015.1 of Rhodococcus sp. NPDC004095. Taxonomy (NCBI): domain Bacteria; kingdom Bacillati; phylum Actinomycetota; class Actinomycetes; order Mycobacteriales; family Nocardiaceae; genus Rhodococcus; species Rhodococcus sp. NPDC004095. The sequence goes on along the minus strand of NZ_JBSGGS010000002.1, from coordinate 244,963 downwards.
TCGAGATCGATGCCGGAACCACGCCCGGCTAGGACGCCCGACGTGTTTGCCGTCGACCGGCCGTGCCGGACCAGAATCACCGTCATGGATTCAGAGTAGGGCGGATCGGGTCAGGTCGCCGCGACGACACCGGTGCCCAGCAACACCAGCAGCACGACGCCGAGGATGATCCGGTACCCGACGAACCAGTACATCGAGTGGTTGACGACGAATCGCAGCAGCCAGGCGATGGTGGCGTAGCCGATGAGGAACGCGATGACGGTCGCCACGATCAACTGGGCACCGCTGGCGTTGAGTCCTTCGCCGGCCGGCTCGAACGCGTCCGGGAGCGAGAACAGGCCCGCCGCGGTCACCGCCGGGATCGCCAGCAGGAACGAGTACCTCGCGGCGGCCTCTCGCGTCAGGCCGAGGAACAGGCCGGCGCTGATCGTGCCGCCGGAGCGGGAGACACCCGGGATCAGAGCCAGCGCCTGCGCCGAGCCCATGATCACACCGTCCTTGAGGGTCAGCTGCTCGATCGGCCGCTGCTTGCGGCCGTAGTGCTCGGCGGCGGCGATCACCAGCGCGAAGACGATCAGCATCGTCGCGACCAGCCACAGGTTGCGGGCACCGGTGCGCACCTGGTCCTTGAACAGGAACCCGAGGATGCCGACGGGGATGGTGCCGATGATGACGTACCAGCCCATCTTGTAGTCGTGACCCCGCTTGTCCGGATCCCGGAGACCCCGCACCCAGGCCATCACGATCCGGCCGATGTCGCGGGCGAAGTAGACCAGCACGGCCGCCTCGGTGCCGAGTTGGGTCACGGCGGTGAACGAGGCCCCGGCGTCCTCCCCGAAGAACACTTCCGAGACGATCCGCAGGTGGCCGGACGAGGAGATCGGCAGGAACTCGGTCAGGCCCTGCACCACGCCGAGGACGATCGCCTGCAGCCAGGTCATGGACTCCCCGATCACCGTGTGCTCCCGCCGTCGCCGGGTGCAGAGGTCTTCGATCGGGGGGCCAACGACGTGGCTGGGCGACGCATCACGGTCTGCACCGTACCGGCGGAGCGTCTCGGCGCGCCGGACCGGGTCCGCGGCGGGCACGACCGGCGAGTCACTGTGCTGCGCAGCGCTGCGGCACTACGCTTCCGGACTTGTGGTGGTCGAACAATGAAGCAGCGCACGGTCGGACGCAGCGGTCTACGGGTGTCCCGGATCGGTCTCGGCACCCTGTCGTGGGGACGGGACACCGACGGGGACGAGGCCGCGGCACAATTGCTCGGGTTCGTCGAAGCCGGTGGCACACTTGTCGATTCGTCACCGTTCTACGGATGCGGGGCGGCGCAGCGGATCCTCGCCGAACTGCTCGACGACGTCATCCCCCGCACCGATCTGGTGATCTCGAGCACCAGCGGGATTCACCCGGGGTCGGGCGGCGTGGACTGTTCCCGACGGTCCCTGCTCACGCAACTCGACGCGACCCTGCGCGAACTCGGCACCGATCACCTCGACCTGTGGCAGGTCGCGGCATGGGATCCGCAGACCCCGGTCGACGAGGTCGCCGCCACGCTCGCCCACGCCGTCGACACCGGCCGGGTCCGGTACGTCGGCGCGCGCGGCTACCTGGGCTGGCAGCTGGCCACCGCATCGTCGGTGTCGCCCCTGACCGCCACGCAGGCCGAGTACTCGTTGCTGGCCCGCGGCGTCGAGGACGAGCTGGTGCCCGCCGCCGCGCACCACGGCGTCGGAGTGCTCGCCGCGGTGCCCCTCGCGGGCGGGGTTCTGACCGGCAAGTACCGCGACGGCATCCCCGCCGATTCCCGCGGCGCCTCGGAATCCGGCGCGGACGACGTCAGCGGCTACCTGACCCAGGAGACGTCCCGGGTGGTGGACGCCGTGGTCACCGCGGCGGACGGCCTGGGGGCGTCTCCGCTGGCCGTGGCACTGGCGTGGGTGCGGGACCGGCCCGGGGTCGCGAGCGCGATCGTCGGTGCCCGCGACTACGCCCAGCACACCGGCGTGCTCGCCACCGAGGAGCTCGAACTGCCCGATGCCATCGCTGCGGCGCTGGACGACGTCAGCGCCTGACTCCCGGCCGCGGCGTGTTCTAGCCTGGTCTGGATGCACGAACAGGAGCGGCAGAGCAGGTTCGCGCGGGCACGGGTGGCGACTCTCGGCACCGTGACCGCCGACGGTGCACCACACCTGGTGCCGGTGGTGTTCGCCCTCGCCGGTGACGTCGTGTATTCGGCTGTCGACGACAAACCGAAGTCGACGCGTCGGCTTCGCCGTCTCGACAACATCCGGTCGACCGGCCGGGTGAGTCTGCTGGTGGACGGGTACGACGAGGACTGGACGCGACTGTGGTGGATTCGTGTCGACGGCGACGCGAACGTGGTCGACGCCACCTCGGCGGTCGGGAACGCCGGAATCCGGGCGTTGGTGGACAAGTATCCGCAGTACGACGCGAATACCCCCGGAGGTCCGGTGATCGTCGTCCGGCCACGGCACTGGGCGTCATGGGCCGCCCACGAGCACCACGGAGCAAGGCCAGGCTAACCTGTTGGAGATCCGCTTTTTCGACATCGTTTTCCATGAACAGGGGTAGTGATGACAGCGCTCGACACCGCAGCCGCGACCGCGCCCGCACCCGGCCTCGCCGAGCGGATCAAGACGCAGACCGATGCGGCCCACCGACGCACCGAGCAGTCCCGTTTCGTCGGGGAACTGCTCGCAGGCAAACTGACCCCCGCCGCCCACGCCGCGCTGATCGGCCAGACGTACCTGGTCTATCGCACGCTCGAGGAGGCCGGGCGCGCCCATGCGGACAATCCGGTGGTCGCACCTTTTCTCGGTGACGAACTGCTCCGCACCGACGCCCTCGAAGCGGACCTCGAGTTCCTGGTCGGCGCAGACTGGCGCCTGCAGGTCACCGCGCTGCCCGCCACCCAGCGCTACGTCGACCGCCTCAACGAGGTCGCGTTCGACTGGCCCGCCGGGTTCGTCGCGCACCACTACATCCGCTACCTCGGTGACCTGTCCGGCGGTCAGATCATCCGCCGGATGCTCGAGCGCGCCTACGGGTACACCACGGACGGCCTGCGGTTCTACATCTTCGACCGGATCGAGAAGCCCAAGCTGTACAAGGACGACTACCGCGCCAAGCTCGACGACGCCCCGCTGTCCGCCGAGGACCAGCAGCGGCTGATCGACGAGGTCAACCTCGCCTACGACCTCAACGGCGCCCTGTTCGCCGACCTCGAGAACGACATCGACAGCTACCTGGTCAAGTGATCCCGTTGCGCACTCGCACGATGATCCGCACGGCCGTCGCACTGGTCGCCGCGGCGCTGGTGACCGCAGGCTGCTCCGCGGCCGACGACCCCGCCGCGTCCGACGGCCAATCCGGCCGGACCACGGCCACCCTCGACAGTCTCGACCCGACACCGATCACGCAGGGCGCCCAGTCGACGTTGCCGGTGACCGTCCGCGGCTTCGACGGGACCGATGTCACGGTCACCGACACCAGTCGCATCGTCGCCGCGGACCAGTACGGCACCCTCACCGAGACGGTGTACGCCCTCGGCCTCGGGGACCGGCTCGTCGGCCGCGACACCGCCGCGAAGTTCCCGGCGGTCGAGGCGGTGCCGGACATCACCCCGTCCGGACACTCGATGTCGGCGGAGGCGATCCTCAACCTTCACCCGACGGTCGTGCTGACCGACACCAGCATCGGACCACGGGCGGTGCAGGACCAGTTGCGGGCGGCCGGGATTCCCGTGGTGTTCTTCGACCCCACCCGCACCCTCGAGGGCGTGCCCGGTCAGATCGAGGCCGTCGCCGAGGCGCTCGGCGTGCCCGACCAGGGCAAGGCCCTCGCCGACCGCACCACCGCGCAGATCGACGCCGCGAAGGCGCTCGCCCCCACCGACGGCACCGCGCCGAAGATCGCGTTCCTCTACATGCGGGGCACCTCGATCACCATGCTGGCCGGCCCCGGCTCCGGTGCCGACTCGCTGATCGAAGCCCTCGGAGGTGTCGACGCGGGCACCGCATCCGGGCTGACCCAGCAGTTCACCCCGATCACCAGCGAGGCGATGATCGCGGCGGCCCCGGACGTGTTCCTCATGATGACGAACGGACTGGACTCCATCGGCGGGCTCGACGGCCTGGCGAGGATCCCCGGCATCGCGCAGACCCCGGCCGGCCGCAACCAGCGGGTGGTCGACATGAAGGACGGCGTGCTGCTCAGCTTCGGCCCCCGTACCGGCGACGTGCTGCACTCCCTCGCCGTCGCCGTGTACGGCACCGACACGCAGTGACCGCGGCCACCGACACCGCCGACACCGGCACGTCCCGCCGCCCGCGCGCGACGGGCGTACTGGTGGCACTGGCGCTCGGCCTGCTCGCGCTCGCGCTGATCTCCGCGTGTGTCGGTCAGGTGCCGACCTCGCCCGCCGAAGTGCTCGGGTCGATCGCCCACCGGATCGGTCTCGACATCGGCCCGATGCCCGCCCACCCCAGCGGTGAGGTGACACTCTGGCAGGTCCGGTTTCCCCGGGTGATCCTGGCGATCGTCGTCGGCGCCGGCCTGGCCTGCGCCGGTGCGCTGCTGCAGGGCGTGTTCGCCAACCCGCTCGCCGAACCCGGGGTCATCGGGGTGTCGTCCGGTGCGGCCGTCGGGGCCTGCGCCGTCATCCTCACCGGTGGCGCCTTCGTCGCAGGTACCGCGGTCGCCGCGGCGGCGTTCGTCACCGGCCTCGTCACCACGGTCCTGGTGTACCTGCTGGCCCGGGCGGAGGGCCGCACCGAGGTGGTCACCCTGGTGCTCACCGGCGTCGCGATCAACGCGTTCGCCGGCGGCCTGATCGCCTTCTTCACGTTCGCCGCCGATCCCGCTGCCCGCGACCAGATCGTCTTCTGGCAGCTCGGCAGCCTCAACGGCGCCACCTGGGAAGCGGTCGCGGTGGTCACGCCGATGGCCGTCATCGGCATCGCGGTCACGATGCTGCTCGCCCACAAACTGGATCTGCTCGCGCTCGGCGAGTCCGCGGCCGCCCACCTCGGGGTGAACGTCGAGCGGCTGCGGCAGGTGGCGGTCCTGGTCGTCGCGCTGCTGGTGTCGGCGTCGGTCGCGTTCACCGGCATCATCCTGTTCGTCGGCCTGGTGGTTCCTCACCTGATGCGGATGATCGTCGGTCCCGGGCACCGGCTGCTGATCCCCGCCAGCGTGCTGTGCGGCGCGATCGTGCTGCTCGCCGCCGATCTCGGCGCCCGCACCCTGGTCCCCAACGCCGACCTGCCCCTGGGCATGCTGACGTCCCTCATCGGTGGACCGTTCTTCTTCTGGATGCTCCGCCGCACCCGCAGGCAGCAGGGAGGCTGGGCATGAACCTGTCCGCCCGTGTGCGGGAACTGCTGGCCCGCGACCTGCCCGCGCCCGAGTGGCCCGCACCGGGCGCGGTGACGATGCGGGCGGTGGACGTCAGCGTCGACCGCGGCGGCCGTCGCGTTCTCGAGTCGGTGACCCTCGACGTGCGGGCCGGTGAGGTGCTCGCGTTGGTCGGCCCCAACGGGGCGGGCAAGTCCACCCTGCTCGCCGCCCTGTCCGCGGACACGGACGTCGCGTCCGGTCACGTCGAGCTCGACGGACGACCGCTCGGCGAGTGGAACCGACCCGAGATGGCCCGGCACCGCGCGGTACTCCCCCAGCAGCACACCGTCGGCTTCTCCTTCACCGCCCGTGAGGTGGTCAGGATGGGCCGCACCCCGTGGGCCCGCACCACGCTGCGCGACGAGGACGATGCCGCCGTCACCGAAGCGATGGCCACCTGTGACGTCGAGCGGTTCGCGGACCGCCCCTTCGCGGCACTGTCCGGCGGCGAGAAGGCCCGCGTCGCCCTGGCGCGCGTCCTCGCGCAGCGGACCGCGACCCTGCTCCTCGACGAGCCGACCGCCGCCCTGGACCTCGGCCATCAGGAGGCGGTGATGCACCTCGCCGCCGACCGCGCGCGGGCCGGGGCCGCGGTGGTGGTGGTGCTGCACGACCTGGCGTTGGCCGCCGCCTATGCCGACACCGTCGCGGTCCTCGCCGACGGCGGTCTCGCCGCGTTCGGCACACCCCGGGACGTTCTGGCCGAGGACCTGCTCGGACGGGTGTACGGCCACCCCGTCGAGGTGCTCGCCCATCCGCGAACGGGTGCGCAGCTCGTCCTCCCACGACGCGGGCCCGCCTGACACCGATCGGCCCGCCCCCCGCCCGAAAGGGCCATGCGGATTCGGGAAGTCGGCGGCGATCGGGAATGCTGGACGGGAACATCGTTCACCCGAACGCCGCCAGTCGACGCAGCACCCTGAGGAGACGAAAGATGCCGGGACACCGCGCACGCACCGCGACCGTACTGTCGGGAGCGTTGTTACTGCTGGTCACCGGCTGTTCCACGGACAGCGGCAACGACAAGATCCAGACCATCGACGCGGCCACCGCCGCCGTGTCCCCGGCGGTGTCGAACACTCCCGCCGGCGGGGTGATCACGCTCGGCACCGCCGTCGCGGCGACCGTGTTCGACCCGACCAGCGACACCGTGGCCATGCTCACACCCGACGCCCGCGGGCTGATCCTCGTACCCGCGACCGTCCCCGGGATGCCCCCCGGCACGATGTCCGACTTCCCGCGCCGCGACGTGACGCTGCCCGGCGGGGTGGCGTCGCTGTCCGCCCCGCGCGACGGCGTCGTCGCGGTCCCCTCGGGCCGCGGGGTGTCGACCGTGAACCTGTCCGACGGCACGGTCTCCACCATCCCGGTCGACGCGGAGGTCCGATCGGCGGCGCTGCTCGGCGAGGGCCGCGTGGCGGTCGGAACCGCGGACGGCGAAGTGCTCGAACTGGATTCGGCGGGCAGCGTGACGCATCGGGTCGACGGCCTGGTGTCGGTGGACGCGCTCGGGCTGACCGGGGCCGAGCTCAGCGCCCTCGACCGGCGGCAGACGTCGCTGACCGAGATCGATCTGGCCAACGGCAAGCGGGGCATGGCGCTGCGCGCCGGCGAGGGTGCCACCAACCTGGTCACCGACGGATTCGGCCGCGTGATCGTCACCGACACCACCGGCGGCGAACTGCTGTCGTTCACCATGGACCCGCTGATGATGCACCAGCGCTACCCCGTCGCGAACTCGCCGTACGCAGTGGCGGTGGACGAGAAGTCCGGACTGGTGTGGGTCACCGTCACCGGCACCAACGAGGTCATCGGATTCGACCTGTCCACCGGAATTCCGGTGGAGAAGCACCGCTATCCGACCGTCCGCCAGCCGAATTCGGTGGCCGTCGACTCCGACACCGGGACCGTGTTCGTCGCCTCGGCCACCGGGGACGGCGTGCAGCGCATCGACGTCGCCGGCCACTGAGCCCCGACTCCGACTCCGACTCCCGCTCCGCGACCATCGAGGAGAGATCTTCCGTGTACAACCTGCTGCTGCGCCTGCTGTTCCTCATCTCGCCGGAACGGGTGCACCACCTCGCCTTCGGGGCGATGCGGGCGGTGACGTTCTTCGGGCCGCTGCGCTCCCTGGTGGCGCGCGTGCTCACCGTGCCGGACCCGGTGCTGCGCACGCGGGTGTTCGGCGTCGACTTCCCCGCCCCGCTCGGCCTGGCCGCCGGGTTCGACAAGAATGCCACCGGCGTGAACACCTGGGGCGCCCTGGGATTCGGGTACGCCGAGGTCGGCACCGTCACCGCGCAGGCCCAGCCCGGCAACCCGGCGCCGCGCCTCTTCCGGCTGCCCGCGGACCGGGCGCTCCTGAACCGGATGGGCTTCAACAACCACGGTGCGGGTGACGCGGCGAATCAGCTGCGACGCCGCCACACGGCACTGCCGATCGGCGCGAACATCGGCAAGACGAAGGTGGTGCCCGCGGAAGGAGCCGCCGACGACTACGCCACCAGCGCCCGCCTGCTCGGCCCGCTCGCCGACTTCCTGGTCGTGAACGTCAGTTCCCCGAACACCCCCGGCCTGCGGGACCTGCAGGCGGTGGAATCGCTGCGACCGATCCTCGCCGCGGTTCTCGCCAGCGTGGAGGTGCCTGTACTGGTGAAGATCGCTCCGGATCTGTCCGACGAGGACATCGACGCGGTTGCGGACCTCGCCGTCGAGCTCGGACTGGCGGGCATCGTCGCCACCAACACCACCATCTCGCGGGACGGCCTGCGCACCCCCGCCGACGAGGTGTCGGCTCTCGGTGCCGGCGGCATCTCCGGCGCACCGGTCGCGGACCGGTCGGTCGAGGTGCTGCGCCGGCTGTACGCCCGGGTCGGGGATCGGCTCGCGTTGATCTCGGTCGGCGGCATCGAGACCGTCGATCAGGCGTGGGAACGGATCCTGGCAGGCGCCTCGCTGATCCAGGGGTACACCGGCTTCATCTACGGCGGCCCGTTCTGGATGAAGAAGATTCACAAGGGTCTGGCCCGGAAGGTCCGGGAGGGCGGCTACGCCTCGCTCGCCGACGCCGTCGGTGCCGCCACCCGCGCCTGACCTGCACCCACCACACACCCCCGGGCGCCTCACGCCCGGACGATGCACCCCTGACGGCGGAAGGGCACCTTCGTTCGATCTGACCGAACAAAGGTGCCCTTCCGCCTCGGGGGGACCGACGAAGGTCGGCGCGCGGCCCCGGCCGGGGGTCAGCGGCCGAAGGTGGCCGTCAGGGTAGCGCGGGCGATCGCGTGGCTGAACAGGTTGAAGCCGAGGAAGGCCGGCGTCGAGTCGGTGGTCAGGCCGTCGACCTTCTCCACGCTCAGCGCGTGCACGGCGAAGATGTAGCGGTGCGGGCCGTGGCCGACCGGCGGGGCCGAGCCGAGGTACCGGTGGCCGCCGCCGTCGTTCTTCAGCGTGATCGCGCCGTCGGGCAGTCCGGCGCCGCCGTCGTCGCCTGCGTTCGCGGCGAGCGAGGTCACCGAGGCGGGGATGTCCGCGACCGCCCAGTGCCAGAAGCCCGACGCGGTCGGGGCGTCCGGGTCGTACATCGTGACGACGAAGCTCTTCGTCTCCGCCGGGAACCCCGACCAGGACAGCTGCGGCGAGATGTCCTTGCCGCCGGGCACCCCGAAGATGCCGCTGCGCTGATCGGCGGGCACCTCGCCGCCCTCGGTGATCTGCTCCGACGTCAGGGTGAAGGTCGGCAGGTCCGGCAGCGGGCCGTACGGATCGTGGTCATGAGCCATGGGGTGTCCTCTCGTGAGTTCTCAGCTGTGCAACAGGAAGTGCTCGAGTACGCGCGTGCCGAACTCTAGTGCGTCGACCGGCACCCGCTCGTCGACTCCGTGGAACAGCGCGGTGAAGTCCAGTTCCGGCGGCAGCTGGAGCGGCGCGAACCCGAAGCAGCGAATCCCCAACGTGGCGAACGCCTTTGCATCGGTTCCCGCGGACAGCATGTACGGCACCGTGCGGCCGTTCGGGTCGTGCGCGAGGATCGCGGCGTTCATGGCGTCGACGAGGTGCCCGTCGAAGGTGGTCTCGTACGAATCGAGTTTGGTGATCCACTCCCGGGTCACGTCCGGACCGATCAGCTCGTCGACCTCGCGCTCGAACGCGGCCTGCCGGCCCGGCAGCACCCGGCAGTCCACCACGGCGGTCGCGGTCTGCGGGATGACGTTCGCCTTGTAACCGGCGTCGAGCATGGTCGGGTTCGCGGTGTCGCGCAGGGTGGCGCCGATGATCCGGGAGATGCTGCCGAGCTTCCCGAGTGCGGTGTCGAGATCCGCTGCACCCGGATCGAATTCCAGTCCGCTCTCGGTACCGACGGCGGCGAGGAATTCCGCAACCGAGTCGGGCACCACCAGCGGGAAGGTGTGCTTGCCGAGCCGGGCGACCGCCTCGGCGAGGATCGTCACCGCATTGTCCTCGTGCAGGAACGAGCCGTGGCCGGCGCGGGCCTTCGCGGTCAACCGCATCCAGCCCAGTCCCTTCTCGGCGGTCTCCACCAGGTACAGGCGGGCGTCGCTGCCGTCCGGGCGCGGCACCGACAGCGAGAAGCCGCCGACCTCGCCGACCGCCTCGGTGACGCCCTCGAACAGATCGGGCCGGTTCTTCACCAGCCACTGCGATCCCCAGGTGCCTCCGGCCTCCTCGTCGGCCAGGAAGGCGAACACCAGGTCCCGAGGCGGCACCGTGCCCTCAGCCTTGAACTGGCGCGCCAGCGCCAGGGTCATCCCGACCATGTCCTTCATGTCGACGGCACCCCGGCCCCACACGTACCCGTCCTCTACGGCGCCGGAGAAGGGGTGCACGCTCCAGTCGGCCGGTTCGGCGGGAACGACGTCGAGGTGGCCGTGGATCATCAGCGCCCCGCGGCTGCGGTCGGCACCGGGCAGTCGCGCGAAGACGTTGCCTCGTCCCGGCTGCCCGGACTCGACGTAGACCGTCTCGTACCCGACCTCCTCGAGTTTGCGGGCCACCCATTCGGCGCATTCGCGTTCACCCTTGGTGGTGGCGAGTTCGCCGGTGTTCGACGTGTCGAAACGGATCAGCGCGCTGACGAGATCCACGACCTCGTTCTCTGCACGACTGCGGGCGGTCGGTTCGGGGCTGTTGCGGGCGGATTCCCCCGAATTGATCGGGTTGTCGATGTGGGGCACCACCCTTTCCTACCACCGGCGGTCACCGAATATCGCGTCGATGATCGTCGGACACCCCCTTTCACCTGCGGAAACAGGGCGATTTTGGTGTTTGGGTCTGCCTGGGTTAATCTTTTCCAGCACGCAGCGAGAGCGGCGAGCGAAACAAAGAGTGTGCAAGCGCGAGTGGCGGAATGGCAGACGCGCTAGCTTGAGGTGCTAGTGTCCTACTAATGGACGTGGGGGTTCAAGTCCCCCCTCGCGCACTCTGAGTTGAGACAGACGAGAAAAACCCCGGACCACGGTCCGGGGTTTTTCTCGTTGTCGCCCTTGCGATTTCGTGGAGTGATTTCGTCGAGTGCTCACATCCTCTGTGCCGACGTGAGTTCGTGCATCGCCAGTTCCTTCGCGCATGCGAACAGCGCCCCGGGCGCGCTGAGCCGTGAGAACGTCAGACCCGTGTGCGCGACGTTGTCGTGTTCGTCGTCGCCGTCGTATATGACGGTCGCCCCACGCAACAGCCAGCGTTTGACGTCCGCCACCGTCGGCAACTCTCCCGTGGCACGCAGGTAGTACGACTGCAGGAGCAGGATCACTCCGGTGGTGACGGCCGCGGCCCGGCTGGTGCCGTACTGCAGCGACTCCCCGGTGTCGTTGCGCACCCCGGTGGAGGTCACCGGCGACCCCGGCGCGAACAGGTCGGTCGCGCACGGCCCGCCGATCTTGTGGTGCAGCCGCTGTGAGTACGGGGTGATCCGGTCCGGCGCCGTCGAGAACGCCTTCGCCCCGTCCGGGTAGCGGAACGGCCCCTCGTCCGCGTCGTAGACCGCACCGACGCTCAGACAGTGCCGGATGATCGCCGGGTAGCTCATGCCCTGCACGCCGCCGTGCGCGTAGTACTCGTTACCCGACCCGACCACGCAGGCGACGCCGCGCTCGGTCAGTTGCTGCAGCAGCGAACCGATCTCGTCGCCGGCGAGGTCGGTGTCACTGGTCCGGTTGTCGGCGGTGCCGAACGGCATGCACAGCGCCGAGATGCCCAGCTGGGCCCAGTGCCCGAGCACCCATTCCAGTCCGTCCCGCACGTGCGCCAGCGTGCCGCCGCCGTCGTCACCGAGCACCTTCACCGGCACGATCCGGGCGTTCGGGGCGACCCCCGTGTGAATGCGGCCCGCGCACGCGATCCCTCCGACACTCGTGCCGTGCCCGTACCGGTCCCCGGTGTCGTCCGGGTCACCGCCCGTGCAGTTGTGCCCCGCCAGCACCCGCCCCGAGAAATCGGCGTGGGTCGCCCGCAGCCCGGTGTCGAGGATCGCGACGGTGACCCCCGAGCCGGACACGTTGAAGTCCCGGCGTGTCTCGGGTACCCGGACCAACTGGTCCAGGTCCGTCAGTTCGGGCAGGTACGGTCCGTCCTTCTGTACAGGTCGCTCCACTGGTACGACGGTGGCCGCGGTCACGATCGTCGCCAATCCGGTGGACGGCCGCCGTTCCGACTTGTCCATGATGCTGGCCTTTCGTCCGGTCGGGCCGGCCCGGCCCGACGATCCCCCGACCGATCCCACTCCCCCGACACCGGCAATCCTCCTCGCGCCCGGACCGGATGTCACCACCCGTGACACGGCCGAATCGGCTGGTCGCGAGGCGGTCGGTAGACTCGGGCGACGACTGCACGGACAGACTGCCCGGCCCGCCGGGGTGACGAGATTCAGGACTGAGCACCACACCGATGGCACAACCGACGACCGGTATCGACCCCGCCGACCTGGAGACCTGTCTGAAGGTCCTCGCCGCTGCGGGTGAACTCGACGCCGAGCACCCCGACTCGATCGCACTGCAGCGCGCGAGCGGCAAGATGTTCAAGCGACTCAAGCGCCGCAAGCGGATCGAGACACGCGACGCCAAGAACGCGGCCGATCGTGCGGTCGTCGCGGCCACGGCGACCGGTTCCCCGAACCGGATCGACGACGAGACCGCGGGCGTGCTGATCTCCTCACCGACCGCCGGCGCCACCGCGGGCACCCTGATCCGGCCGCGGCCCTGCTACATCTGCAAGCAGCGCTACACCGTCGTCGACGCCTTCTACCACCAGCTGTGCCCCGAGTGCGCGGCCCGCAGCCACGCCAAGCGAGACGCGAGCACCGACCTGGCCGGCCGCCGCGCCCTGCTCACCGGCGGTCGCGCGAAGATCGGCATGTACATCGCGCTGCGTCTGCTGCGCGACGGCGCCCACCTGACGATCACCACCCGGTTCCCGAACGACGCGATCCGCCGGTTCACGGCGATGGAGGACAGCGGCGACTGGATCCACCGACTGCGCGTGGTGGGCATCGACCTGCGCGACCCCGCCCAGGTGGTGGCGCTCACCGAGGACGTGGCCTCGCAGGGCCCGCTCGACATCCTGATCAACAACGCCGCCCAGACCGTCCGCCGCTCGCCGGGCGCGTACTCGGCGCTCGCCGAGGCGGAGTCCGGTCCTCTGCCGGCAGGCGAACTGCCCGAGGTCGTGACGTTCGGCAAGACGAGCGACGCGCACCCGGCCGCGCTGGCGAGCTCGCTGCCCGCCGCGACGCAGTCCATCGTCCACCAGGTCAGCGAACTGGCCCTGGTCGCGGGATCGGCCACCCCCGAACGCATTTCGCAGGGAATCGCGATCGACGCGGGCGGCCTGGTGCCCGACCTCGCGCACACCAACAGCTGGGTGCAGGCGGTCGGCGAGGTCGACCCGATCGAGCTGCTCGAGGTCCAGCTGTGCAACTCGGTGGCGCCGTTCATCCTCGTCGACCGTCTGCGACCCGCGATGGCCGCGTCACCCGCACGCCGCAAGTACGTGGTGAACGTCTCCGCGATGGAGGGCCAGTTCTCGCGCCAGTACAAGGGCCCCGGCCATCCGCACACCAACATGGCCAAGGCCGCACTCAACATGCTCACGCGCACCAGCGCGAAGGAGATGCTCGAGCAGGACGGCATCCTGATGACCGCCGTCGACACCGGATGGATCACCGACGAGCGCCCGCACTACACCAAGCTGCGGCTCGCGGAGGAGGGCTTCCACGCGCCCCTCGACCTCGTCGACGGCGCGGCACGGGTCTACGACCCGATCGTGCAGGGCGAGGCCGGCGTGGACCTGTACGGCTGCTTCCTCAAGGACTTCGTACCCTCACCCTGGTGATCTCGGGCGGCCCGTCGCCGAGATGGCATCACCGCGCATCGCGGCGCCCCCTCGGGAATACTTGGATTCGACATGTGATGTCGACCGAGGGAGACGCGCATGGGCCGCGAGGTCACCCGTGTGGTGTTCACCCGCAAGGACCGGCAGGTGTTCCGCGAGAAGGTGCACAACTGCCTCGATGCCCTCGCGGATCTGCTGGCGGGTGAGCAGGCGCCCGACGGCGAACCGACCGTGGGACTCGAACTCGAACTGAATCTCGTCGACACCCACCGGGAGCCGGCGATGGTGAACGCATCCGTGCTCGACGCCATCGCCGATCCGGCGTACCAGACCGAGCTCGGCCAGTTCAACATCGAGGTCAACGTCGCTCCGCGCCGGCTCGACGGCACCAATCTGGCGGAGCTCGAGGACGAGCTGCGGACCACACTGAACCAGGCCAACGAGCGGGCCCGCGCCGGTGGAGGCCGGCTGGCGATGATCGGCATCCTGCCGACCCTGCGCAAGCGGCACCTCGACCAGCGGTGGATGTCGTCGGACCCGCGGTACACGGCGCTCGCCCAGCAGATCCTCGCGGCCCGCGGGGAGGACATCGAACTCGACATCACGGGGGTGCCGCTGCCGGGCCGTCAGGACACCGAGCGCCTCGCGACGGTGACCGACACGATCCTCGCGGAGGCCGCATGCACGTCCACCCAACTCCACCTGCAGGTCTCGCCCAGCGAATTCGGTGCCCACTGGAACTCGGCGCAGATGCTGGCGGGAGTGCAGGTGGCGATCGCCGCGAACTCCCCGTTCTTCGTCGGCCGGGCGCTGTGGCACGAGACCCGCATCCCGCTGTTCGAGCAGGCGACCGACACCCGTCCGCTGGAGCTGAAGAATCAGGGTGTGCGTCCGCGGGTCTGGTTCGGAGAGCGGTGGATCTCGTCGATCTTCGATCTGTTCGAGGAGAACTCCCGGTACTTCCCGGCCCTGCTCCCGGAGTGCACGGACGAGGAACCCCGCGCCGTGGTCGCTGCCGGGGGCACCCCCGAACTTGCCGAACTGCGCATGCACAACGGGACGATCTATCGCTGGAACCGCCCGATCTACGACACCACCGCCACCGACCACCATCTGCGCCTCGAGAATCGGGTGCTGCCGTGCGGTCCCACCGTCCGCGACACCGTCGCTGACGCGGCGTTCTACTACGGCGCGGTGCACTCGCTGGCGCATGCGGAACGCCCCTCGTGGTCGCGCATGCCGTTCGAGGCGGCCGCCGCCAATCTCCAGGCCGGCGCACGGCGTGGGTTCGAGGCGCGCCTGTTCTGGCCCGACATCGGCGCGGTTGCCCCGCACGAACTGGTGTTGCAGACACTCCTGCCGTTGGCACACGACGGTCTGGACGCCCTCGGGGTCGCGCCCGATGTCCGCGACACGTATCTGGGAATCGTCGAGGAACGCTGCCGCGGCCGCCGCAACGGCGCGAACTGGCAGCGCGCGGCGGTGGCAGCGCGGGAGAACGCGGGCGAAAGCCGGGACGCGGCGCTGAGCTCGATGCTCTCCGACTACCTCGATCGCATGCATTCGGCGTCGCCTGTCCACACCTGGGATTGAGCCCGGCACCACCTACCTCCGAGTAGTGTCGGCCCATGACCCGCACCCGCGACCTCGACGTCGTCGTCTACGGCGCCACCGGCTTCGTCGGCAGGCTCACCGCCGAGTACCTCGCCCGACACGCCCCCGCCGGCACCCGGATCGGGTTGGCCGGCCGGTCCCGCGAACGGCTCGTGCGGGTCCGTGAGGGCCTGCCCGGGGCGGCGGAGTGGCCGCTGCTGATCGCGTCCGCCGACGACGCGGACTCACTGACGGCACTGGCGAACGCCACCCATGTCGTGGTCACCACGGTCGGCCCCTACGCCAAGTACGGCATCGACCTGGTCCGTGCCTGCGCCGAGGCGGGCACCGACTACGCCGACCTGTCCGGCGAAGTGCTGTTCGCGCGCGAGTCGATCGACCGGTTCCACGACGTCGCCGCGGGGACCGGCGCCAGGATCGTGCACGCCTGCGGGTACGACTCGATCCCATCCGACCTCGGGGTGCACGTGCTGCACGAACAGGTGGCCGCGGACGGAGAAGGCACCCTCACCGACACGACGCTGGTGGCATCGCTGCGCGGCGGCGTGAGCGGCGGCACCATTGACTCGATGCGCACCCTCGTCGACACCGTGAAGTCCGACAAGCGGGCCCGTTCGATTGCGCTGCAACCGTATTCACTGAGCCCCGAGGTGGCCGCGGAACCGGACCTGGGCCGTCAGCCCGACACCGAACTGGTCAAGGGCTCGGACATCTCGCCGGATCTGAAGGGCGTGACGGCGCCGTTCGTCATGGGATCGACGAACACCCGGGTGGTGCGGCGCAGCAATGCGTTGCGGGACTGGGCGTACGGGCGCACGTTCCGGTATCGGGAGGTGATGAGTGTCGGCACGTCTCCCCTGTCGCCGGTGCTCGCGGCGGGAGTCGCCGCCGGCCTCGGCGCGCTGATCGCCGGACTGTCGTTTCCCCCGACCCGTTGGGCGCTCGACCGGGTGCTGCCGAAGCCGGGCGAGGGCCCGAGCGAGAAGACGCGGAGGACAGGGCATTTCACCAGCGACGTCCACACGACCACGACCACGGGCGCCCGGTACGTGTCGCGGATCCGGGCGCAGGGTGACCCCGGGTACGCGGCCACCGCGGTCATGCTGGGCGAGTCCGCCCTCGCCCTGGCCCTGGACCGGGGTGCACTGCCGGACGCGGCCGGCGTGCTCACACCCGCGACGGCGATCGGCGACCGCCTGGTGGAGCGGCTACGCGACGCCGGGTTCGAGGTCACCGTCCGGAGGACGTAGTCGCTCCGGCGCCGACATCACCGTCCGGGGGCGTGATCGCTCGGGCCGCGCGGTCGACGGACAGGACACCCGCGACCAACAGCGTCTGCCCCGCTATGTAGGTGAGCATGACCCAGAAACCCTTGGCGGGTGGGTTGAACCAGTCCGCGAACGCGCCGAGCGCGATCATCGAGTCGGACAGCAGGAACAGTGCGCCGCCCCACGCGGCGATGCGGCCGAGCCCGGTGGCGAGCACCGCCATCGAGCCCAGACACAGTCCGTAGACCAGCGCCGGCGCCAGCAGAACCCCGGCGCCGGGGGCGCATGCGACGACCAGCAGCACGATCGCGACGGCGCATGCCGCGAGGGCGGGGCGGGTCGCGAGTGCCCGGGACCGATACGGCCAGAATGCGACGATGTAGGCGATCTGCGCGAGCAGGAAGAAGCCGATCATCACCAGGAACGCGGTGTCGCCGTCGAAGAAGGACGGGGCGGAGTCACCGAGCCAGGAAAAGCCCAGTGCCAGCAGCGTCGTGCGCACGAGCCGCGAACGCGGAGCATCGGTCGACAGCGCGAGCGTCGCCGCCAGCAGCGGCATCAGCAGGTACTGACTGATCCGGTCCACCGTGCCTGCCCCGGCCAGCTGGGTGACGAGGTGGACGACTGCGACGACGCCGAAGGCCGCCGCGGCGACCGTCGCGGTACCGGTGGACTTCCGGTCGGCGTGACGGGTGGCTCCGCTGCGCTTCGCACCTGAGATCATCGGGCCATCGTAGAGCGCGGGGTACGGTGCAGATGTGGCGTCAGCGCAGCGGTTCCACGACGAGTACGAGCGCGGGTGCGCCCTGTCCTCGGATCCGGGGTGGGTGCACCATCCGGCGCCGTCGGGGTTCCTGACGTCCCGGCTGCCGACGACCGCGCTGGCGTCGGGTTCGGTCGGTGCGCTCGCGTCGGCGGTGAATCGGTTGCTCGTGGCCCGTGGCCGTGAGCCGCATCCGTGGTTTCTCGATTCCGAACGGATCGCGGCGTCGTTCGCGGGCGAGAAGGTGCTGCGGATCGACGGGCAGCCCGTCGCCGGGTTCGCGCCGATGTCGGGGTTCTTCGCGGCGTCGGACGGGTGGGTCCGCACGCACGCGAACTATCCGCACCATCGGCTGCGGCTGCTCGCGGCACTCGACCTTCCTGCCGACGCCGATCCGGGCATGCTGTCGACCCGGGTCGGTGAACTGACCGCGCAGGAGGTCGAGGACCGGTGCACCGAGGCGGACGCGGTTGCGGCTCGGGTTCGCAGCGAGGACGAATGGGCCACGCACCCACAGGGACTGGAGGCTGCGCGCGGGCCGCTGGTGACGATGACGACAGCGGACGGATGGCACGAGGGCGCGGTGCTGTCGGTCGCCGACCCCACCCGCCCGCTTGCGGGCCTGCGGGTACTCGACCTCACGCGGGTGCTCGCCGGTCCGGTCGCGGCCCGCGCGCTGGCCTTTCTCGGCGCCCAGGTGCTGCGCGTCGATTCGCCCCACCTGCACGAGATCGACTGGCAGCACCGTGACACCGGGCAGGGCAAGCGGACGACGCTGCTCGACCTGACGCTCGACGAGGAGTTGTTCGCGATGCGCGCACTGCTCGAGACCGCGGACGTGCTCGTCACCGGCTATCGCCCGGGCGCGCTCGACCGGTTCGGGCTGACGGAGCGGCCGGGACTGGTGCACGGGTCGGTGAGTGCATGGGGCACGAGCGGCCCGTGGGCTCGGCGACGCGGCTTCGACTCGATCGTGCAGGCCGCGTCGGGAATTGCGCTCGTCGAGGGCGGTGAGCGTCCAGGCGCGCTACCGGTCCAGGCCCTCGATCATGCGAGCGGCTACCTGCTGGCGGCGGGCATCGTCGACGCAGTGGCGCTGCGGGTCGGCGACGGCCTGGGGCGTTCGGTTTCGGTCTCGCTGGCACGAACCGCCCACTCCCTCCTCGGCGCTCCGGGGCGGGTGGAGCAGCCTCCGGCGCCACTCGCGCCCGGCGCGGCCGCGACCGTCACCCACGGCGCGATCACCTCTGCGCGTCCCGCACTTCCCGGACGTGCCGAGTACCCGTTCCCGGCTCACGACTGGGGTGCCGATGCGCCGCACTGGGTTTGAGGGGGGGGTGAGAGGATCTGTCCGTGCGTGAACACCATTACGGCCTCGAGGTGACGTGGACCGGGAATCTCGGCTCGGGTACTTCGTCCCCGACGAAGTACAGCAGGGACCATCATGTCGCCGCAGACGGCAAACCGCCGGTCCTCGCCAGTTCGGATCCGGCATTTCGTGGTGACCCAGGACGCTGGAACCCCGAGGAACTGCTCGTCGCGTCCATCTCCGAATGCCACATGCTCTGGTTTCTCGGCCTTGCCGCCGCGGACGGCATCGTCGTCACGGAGTACACCGACCGTCCGACCGGAACCATGGTCGAAGAGGCGGGCGGGGCGGGGCAGTTCACGTCCGTCACCCTTCGGCCCGAGGTGGTCGTCGCGCGCAGTTCCGGGGACGCGGGGGACGTGATCGCGGCGGTCGCGGACCTGCACCGGCGTTCGCACGAGACGTGCTTCATCGCCCGCTCCGTCAACTTCCCCGTCCGGCACGACCCGACGACGCGAATCGAGGACTGACGTGGCGCCGACTCCCCTGTTCGTCGACGTCGACACCGGGATCGACGACGCTCTTGCACTGCTGTACCTGGTCGCCAGTCCGGATGCCG
Source organism: Rhodococcus sp. NPDC004095 (assembly GCF_053604015.1). Lineage (NCBI taxonomy): Bacteria > Bacillati > Actinomycetota > Actinomycetes > Mycobacteriales > Nocardiaceae > Rhodococcus > Rhodococcus sp. NPDC004095. The sequence goes on along the minus strand of NZ_JBSGGS010000002.1, from coordinate 225,626 downwards.
AGATCCTCTCGGTAGCGAGCACGGCGGGCAATGTGCCCACCGCACAGGTCGCTGCGAACAATCTGGCCTGGCTGGACCTGTGCGGCAGGCCCGACATCGAGGTGACGCTGGGTTCACCGGTGCCGCTGACCGACGACCTGCGCACCACCGAGGACACCCATGGACCACAGGGGCTCGGCTACGCGGTGCTGCCACCGTCGACACGCGCGCTCGCCCAGCGTGACTCGGCCACCGCGTGGGTCGAGATCGCCCGCTCGCGCCCCGGTGAGGTGACGGGCCTGGTGACCGGACCGATGACCAATCTCGCGCTGGCGCTGCGGCTGGAGCCCGAACTGCCGCTGCTGTTGAACCGGCTGGTCGTCATGGGTGGCGCGTTCAACCATCCCGGGAACACGACACCGAAGGCGGAGTGGAACATCTCCGTCGACCCCGAGGCCGCGAAGGTGGTGTTCGACGCGTTCAGCGCGGCACCGCCCGACCGCAGGCCTCTGGTGTGCCCGCTCGACATCACCGAGACCATCGAGATGCGACCGACCCATCTACGCCGGCTCGCCGAGGCCGCAGGCAGCACGCCGGTCGAGCTGATCACCGAGCAGGATCCTCCCGGAACACGCTCGCGTACAGCCAATCCCGTCCTCCGCGCGCTGTCCGATGCCATCCGCTTCTACCTGGAGTTCCACCGCGACCACGGGCAGGGATTTCTGGCGCACATGCACGATCCGTTCGCGGCGGCCCTCGCCCTCGACCCGGCCCGAGCGACGACCAGACCCGCGACCGTGGACGTCGAACTCACCGGGACGCTGACCCGCGGCTGCACGGTCGCCGACTGGCACGGCATGTGGGGACGTGCACCGAACGCCGACATCGCGGTGGACACCGATCCCGAGGCGTTCTTCGACGACCTGATCGACCGCATCGGGTCCCGCCTGTGTCAAACGGCGGATATCTGATCGCATCATTGTAATGTCAACCGCGCCGTCGGTTCTCGCCGACAGCGAGCGACGAGAGAACAGAGCGGGGTGCCATGCGCAATCACCGACGGGTACTTGTGGTCCTGGCCGTGGTGCTGGCTCTGCTGGGCGTGCCGGTGCTGGCCGCCGCCCAGACCACCACGCCGGTCCCACCGGCCCAGCCGCTCGCGCTGGTGTACCGGGGTCCGGCGTCGGTGCCGGGCACCGCGGAATCCGTTGCCGTGGTGCTGCGCAACTCACCGTCCAAGTTCCGGATCGAATACGTCGGCCCGAACGACACCCCGATCACCGCGGCCACCCTGGCCCGCGCCACCGTCTTCGCCCAGCCCGGCGGACCGAGCCTGAGCACCGCGTGGAAGGCGATGAAGCCGTACTCCACGCTGATCAAGAACTGGATCGCGGCCGGCGGCAACTATCTCGGCTTCTGCGTCGGCGGCTATCTGGCCGGTGCCACACCGGGGTACAACCTGCTGCCCGGTGACACCTCCCAGTACAGCGCGAAGCGCGGCGCGACGGTGTGGGACACCAAGCCCGCGCGGTCGACGATCGTCTGGCGGGGAACCGAGTACACGACCTACTTCCAGGATCCGCCGGCCTTCGAGCTCAACGCCGGGCACGGCGCCACCATCCTCGGCACGTACAAGGGTGGCGAGGTGGCCGCGCTCGCCACCGACTACGGCAAGGGCCGGGTCGGCGTCGTGGGCCCGCACATCGAGGCCGACAAGAGCTGGTTCGTCGACGACGGGCTGTCCCCGGACGGTGCGGTGAACCCGCAGCTCGCGTACGACCTGATCGAAACCACCGTGCGCGGCAACAAGACCGCCACCACGACCCCGCCGGCAACGACTACCACGACCGCCCCGACGACCACCGCCGTCCCGGCACCGACGACCACTGCCGTCCCGGCACCGACGACCGTCGCGGCACCGATCACCACCACACCCGCCGCGCCCGCCACTCCGGCTCCTGCGCCGGTCGCACCGGTCGCACCCCAGGTCACCGCCCCTGCCGTGCCCGCACCCACGACGACCGCACCCGTCGCCGTCGCCCCGTCGCCCACGACGACGACCACACCGCCGGCCCCGACCACTTCGACCCCGCTGCCGGCCACCACGACGCCGACCCGCGCGCCGCTGCCGTGGCCGTTCGACCGGCTCTCGGAAGTGCCCTTCCTGCAACCGTTCCTGACCGGCTACGACGCAACCGCGGCGCCGGTGCCACAGCCCGCGCCGTAGAAGGCCAGCACACAACGCGATCAGCTCGACCTTCGCCTCGGTCCGGTCCGTCTGCGCCGACGCGGACTCCGGCGCGGGCACCCGCTCTCGCGCGAGCTTCCGGCCGGGCAGCGTACAGCCGAATGTCGACGACGAGCGTCGACAGTCGGCAGCCCGCGGGACCCCACCAGGGCGGTCAACACCGCGCCCACGGTGTCCGGATTAGCCTCCGGGTGTCCAGCGGCCCTCCCATGCGCGCGCACCCGACTGTGACCGCCGCCACTTCCTAACAGGAAGAACGGGTGAACCCGAGGGTGAAATGTCCCGAACGACGTGCACCGAAGGATGTCGCACACCACCCCCGCCGCCCAGGATTCCCGGGGCGAGAATCGCCGAAATGTCCAGCACGAACGGAACACAAAGGTCATTTCCGGACCCCGCCGTCGCGGCCCGACCCGCCGTCATGGACAATCGTCCAGAAATTTCGGGAGCGTGATTGACTGTGGCACTCGAAAGTCAATTAGCCAGTAATTAGCTCCGAAGGATGTCGATGTCAGGCGCGCAGACGCACCCGTCAGCGGACCACACTCACGGCACCGGTACCCGGCCGCGCCGCCTCGAGCACGTCTTCGAAACGGCCTGTGACCGGACCCCGCACGCGACCGCCCTCCTCTGTGAGGAAGCCGCATTCACCTACGCCGATCTCGAATGGCGAGCGAACCAGCTGGCGCACCACCTGATCAACGTGGGCGCGGGCGTCGGCGCACGGGTCGCGATCCTGCTCGAGCGTTCACCGCACACCTATGTCGCCCTGCTCGCCGTGCTCAAGGCGGGCGCCGCGTTCGTCCCGATCGACCCGGCCTCCCCCGCCGACCGCGTCGACTACATCACCCATGACGCGGGCGTCGACCTCGTCCTGACCAGCGCGTCGTTCGCCGGCCTTCTCGAACCGCTCGGCGTCCCGTGGACGGAGATCGACGGCGAGGCGGACCTGATCGCCACCCAGCCGGTCACCCGCCCGACTTTCGAGGTGGCACACCGCGATCCGGCCGCCTACATCATCTACACATCGGGTTCGACGGGGCGACCGAAGGGTGTGGAGGTCGCGCAGTCCAGCATCTGCAACTTCCTCGACATCGTGCCCACCGTCTACGACGTGCAACCGACCGACCGCGTCTACCAGGGCATGACGATCTCCTTCGACTTCTCCATCGAGGAGATCTGGCCGACGTGGGCGGTGGGCGCCACCCTGGTCGCCGGGCCGACCGGCGCCGGTCGCCTCGGCGGTGAACTGGCGGACTTCCTCGAAGGCAACGGCGTCACGGTGCTCTACTGCGTTCCGACGCTGCTCGCGACGATTCCGCGCGAATTACCACTGCTGCGCAACATTCTCGTCGGCGGCGAGGCATGCCCCCGCGAACTCGTCGAGCGGTGGGGCCGCCCGGGGCGCCGGATCCTGAACACGTACGGCCCCACCGAGGCCACCGTCACCGCCACCTGGTGCGAGCTGGTTCCCGGCCGGCCGGTCACGATCGGTGTCCCGCTGCCGACCTATTCGTGCGTCATCCTCGACGAGGGCCGACGCGTCGTCCCGGACGGCGAGGTCGGTGAGCTCTGCATCGGCGGCCCCGGGGTCGCACGCGGCTACATCGGGCGCCCCGATCTGACGGCGGACAAGTTTCTCGACCTTCCGGAGAGCGGCATCGCCGGCCGGATCTACCGGACCGGTGACCTCGCGCGCTGGACCGAGTACGGCGAGATCGAGTATCTCGGCCGCGCGGACAGCGAGGTCAAGATCCGCGGTCACCGAGTCGATCTCGGTGAGATCGAGAGCGTGCTCCTCGTCGACGAGGACGTCGCCAGCGCCGTGGTGTCGCTGGTGACGGTCGCCGACGTCGAGCAGCTCGCCTCCTGGGTGGTGCTGATGCCGGGCACGGACGCGGGCCCCCTGGCCGTCGACGCCCTCCTCGCACGGCTCGACGCGGAAACCTCCCGGCGACTGCCCGACTACATGGTCCCGACGTTCATCGACATCGTCGACGAGCTGCCCATGATGCCCAGCGGCAAGGTCGACCGCCCTCGCCTGCCCGCGCCGACCGGGCGCCGGCTGTCGGGCCCCAGTGGCCCGGTCGTCGCCGCGGGTACCGACGTCGAACACGACCTGCGTGGACTGTGGGCCGACCTGCTCGGCCTTCCTGCCGGCGAGGTGTCCGTCGAAGCCGACTTCTTCACCGAACTCGGTGGCCACTCCCTCGCCGCCGCGCAACTGGTCACCCGGTTGCGAGAGAGCGGACTGCATCCGAGCGCCGGCATCCGGGACGTGTACGCGAATCCCACGATCCGCGCGATGGCCGGGGCCCTACCACCGGGCGTGGGCCCGCACGCGGCGGGAGGCGGTCCCCCACCCCCGATCCCGCCTGTCGAACGCGCCGGCCGCGAACCGATCGGCAACGCCGCCGTCCGCCGCGCCGGCACGGTCCAGGCACTGTTCGTCCTGGTGGTGCTGCTGGTCGTCACCATCCCGGTCTCCATCGTCTACCGGGCGCACGACGGCCAGCCGTCGTTCGACGCGCTCGTCGACCTGCTGATCGCAACCATCCCCTCCTATCTCGGCGTGCGCTGGGTGCTGCCCGTCATCGCGATCAGACCGCTGTCCGCCGGCATCCGACCCGGCCGCTACCGGCTCTGGGGCGCAACCTATCTGCGGCTGTGGATGGTCGACCACCTGATGATGCTGGCGCCGATGCCGGTGCTCAGCGGGTCACCGCTGATGGCCCCGTTCCTGCGCGCGCTGGGAGCGCGGGTGGGCTCCGACACCCACATCGGGACGTCCATCGTCTCGTTCCCTGCGCTCGTGGACATCGGCGCCGGCGCGTCGATCGGGACCAACACCGACATCCGGCCGTGGCGGGTGGCCGGCGGCGAGGTGGTCGTCGCCCCGATCTCGGTCGGCGACCATGCCTACGTCGCCGCCAACTGCGTCCTGGACCCGGGGGCCGCCGTCGGTGACGGAGCGATGCTCGGCGACCAGTCGGTGCTCGCCGACGGCGCCTCGCTCCCGCCCGGCACACGGTGGACCGGATCGCCGCCGCAGCGCGTCCGCACCCTCGACCCGCGGGTCGAGGCGATGGCCGCCGACGAGCCCGCGCCCGGCTGGGCCCCGATGACGTTGCTGCTGACCGCCTTCGGCGTCGTCACCCTCGAGGCACTGGCCATCGCGACCATCGTGCCCAGCCTCGTGCTGGTGTGGGCGGTGCTGCTCGAATACGGCATGATCGCGTCACTGCTCGCCACTCTGGCATCCGGCGCGGTCTACGTGGCGAGCGTGTGCGCGGTGGTCGCGCTCGGCAAGAAGCTGATCCTGCCGTCGCTACCGGTCGGCACCTTCCCCGCCGCGTCGACCCTCGGCGTCAAGAAGTGGGTCACCGACAAACTGTTCGAGATGAGCCTGCTCTACACGAACACGCTGTACGCGACGCTGTACACCGTGCCGTGGCTGCGCGTCCTCGGTGCCCGGGTCGGTCGCGGCGCCGAGGTCTCCACCGTCTCGCACATCGACCCCGACCTGCTCACCATCGGCGAGGAGAGCTTCGTCGCCGACATGGCCAGTCTCGGCGGCAGCACGTACTGCAACGGCCGGATGACGTTCGCACCCACCGAGGTCGGCACCCGGGCGTTCATCGGCAACGCCGCGGTCCTGCCCAGTGGCATGCGCACGGGTGACGGCTCCCTCGTCGGCGTGCTCACCGTGCCGCCCGCGGAGGGCGTGCCGCCCGACACGTCGTGGCTGGGGAACCCGGCGTTCTACCTGCCCGCCCGGCAGGACAGTGGCGAGTACTCCGAGGAGGAGACGTTCGCGCCCAGCAGTTCCGTCGTCGCGCACCGGTGGTGGATCGAGTTCTTCCGGATCGTGCTGCCGCCCACGGTGATCGGCGTCAGCCTGTACTTCTACCTGCTCGGCCTGTCGCTGATCGCCCGCAGCAGCACCCTGACCTGGACCATCCTGGCCGCGCCCGGGCTCGCCCTGCTGACCGCGCTCGGCGTGGTGCTCTTCGCCGCGGCGGTGAAGAGCAACCTGGTCGGCACCTACCGTCCGCGGGTGGAGCCGCTCTGGGCCAAGTTCGTCCGCCGCTCCGAGTTCGCGACCGGCATGTACGAATCCGCCGCCGTGCCGGTGCTGCTCAACCAGCTCACCGGGACCCCCTTCCTGCCGATGATCCTGCGCTGGTTCGGGGCCGGGATGGGCAAGCGGGTGTGGATCGGCACCACCTACCTCACCGAGTTCGACCTCGTGCGGGTCGGGGACGACGCGGAGATCGGCGCCGGGGTGTCGCTGCAGACCCATCTCTTCGAGGACCGAGTGATGAAGATGTCGACGGTCACCGTCGGCGCCGGAGCGACCGTCGGCACCCGCGCGGTGGTGCTCTACGACGCGATCGTCGGGCCGCACGCCGAACTCGGAGCGCTGTCGCTGCTGATGAAGGGCGACGAACTGCCCGCCGACACCCGCTGGGAAGGCATTCCGGCACAGGCGGTGCCCGCGTGAGGTACTCCCGGCACCGCCCCCTCGCCCTCGTGTACCGCGGCCGCGGCGCCACCCTGCCCGGCAGCGCCGAGTCGGTTGCCGCGCTCCTGCAGCGGAGTCGCTGGAACTTCGACGTGCACTACGTCGGCCCGCGCGAGTACCTCCACCTCACCCCGGAGGTCCTCGGGTGCGCGGCCGTGTACGCCCAGCCCGGCGGCGACGAGCTGGTCCCGGCCTGGCGCCGCATGCGCCGGCACCGTCCCGTCGTCCGGGACTACGTCCGCGGCGGGGGCCGGTACCTCGGGTTCTGCCTCGGCGGCTACCTCGCCGGCGCCACCCCCGGTTTCGACCTGCTGCCCGGCGACACCGACCAGTACATCGCCACGGCACGGTCCGAGGTTCCCGGCACCGAGGCCAGAGTCGTCGACGTGCGCTGGCGGGGACGACCCCAGCCGATGTACTTCCAGGACGGGCCGACCTTCGCACTGCCGCCCCATTTCCCTCCCGGGATGCACGTGCTCGCCGCGTACGCGAACGGCGAGGTCGCCGCCCTGACCGCCCGTTTCGGCGAAGGCCGCGTGGGAGTCGTCGGCCCCCACCCCGAAGCGGACGCCGCCTGGTTCACCGATTCCGGACTGCCCACCCCCGCCGACGTCGGCACCGCCGCCGGCCTCGACCTGATCGATGCGGTGATGACCCGATGAGCACCCAGACCACGACCGCCGCCGAGACACGTCGCACCCGTCCGTACCGGCTGACCGGTGTCGACCTCGCCCGCGGCATCGCCGTCATCGGGATGGTGGCCGTGCACTCGCTGATCCCCTACGGCGACGACGACCAGCCGACGCTGATCTACCGGATCTCGGCGGGACACGCCGCGGCGATCTTCGCCGTGCTGGCCGGCGTGTCGATCGCCTTCCTGTCCGGACGCGCCCGGCAACGTCCCGGCCCGCGCGCGTACGGCATGTCCGCCGGCATCGCCGCCCGCGCCGCCGTGATCGGGGCGATCGGCCTCACCCTCGGCTACACGAACATCGACTACGGGGTGGTGATCCTGGGCTACTACGGCGTGATGTTCCTGCTCGCGATCCCGCTGATCTTCCTGAGCACCCGCGCCGTCGCGGTGATCGGGGCGGCGAACGCGCTGCTGATGCCGGTCGTGAGCCAGCTGGTGCGCCCACACCTGTCCGAGGGCCTCACCCGCCAGCTGTCGTGGGAGACATTGCTGCACAAACCCTTCGCCACGGTCGCGGACCTGCTGTTCACCGGCGAGTTCCCCGCCCTGGTGTGGATGACGTACGTCTGCGCCGGCCTCGTGATCGGGCGGCTCGACCTGCGGTCGCCGCGCATTGCCGCCACTCTCGCCGGAATCGGGGCGGCGCTCGTGCTCGCGGCGTCGGTGATCTCGTGGATGTTCCTGCACCCGTTCGAGGGCCTGGACCGTCTCGTCGAGGCGTCCGGCGCCGACATCGTCGACGAAATCCTCGCGTTCGGGTCCGACGGCTGGGTGCCGACCGATTCGGGGTGGTGGCTGACGGTGTCGGCACCGCACACCGGAACCACCTTCGACCTGATGTCCACGACCGGCAGTTCCCTGCTGGTGCTGGGGTTGTGTCTGCTGCTGTTCCACGTCGGAGGCGCGGCGCTGCGCGTCGTTCGGATCGTCACGGCCCCGGTCGTCGCGATCGGGACCATGTCGCTCACCGCGTACGTCGGGCACATCATGTTCGTCAATTCCGACTTCGACGTGTACGGACCGTGGGACGGCTACCTGCGCCAGCTGCTCGTCATGGCGGTCGCCGCGGTCGCGTGGCGGGCCACGGCCGGCCGCGGACCGCTGGAGGGTCTCGTCCGGTCGATCACCACCCGGGTCCGGCGCATCGTCGAAGCGCGTGCCAGTGCCCGGCAGGCGCAGTCGTGAGCCCCGTCAGCCGGCGCCGGCTGCTGCTCGGCGCGGTCGGTGTCGGCGCGGTCGGCGCGACCGCCGCCGTGACCCTGCCCCGCTGGCTCGAGGACGACCGCCCGGTCGCCCTCGTCTACCGGGGTCCCGCGACCTGTTCGGGGTGCGCGGAGTCGGTGGCGAGCCTGCTCGAGTCGGCACCGACCCCGCTGCGGCCGGTGTACGCGGGCCCCGACGAGAACATCGACGTCACCGCCGAATCCCTCGCCGGTGCGGTGGTGTATGCGCAACCGGGCGGCGGAACGCTGAAGTCCGCCTGGCGGCACACCCGCTCGTACGCGCCTGCGCTCCGGGACTGGGTGTCCGGCGGCGGCACCTATCTCGGGTTCTGTCTCGGAGCCTATCTGGCGGGAGGAGACCCCGGGTACGGCCTGTTCCCCGGCCGGGTGCGGCAGTACATCGGCACGGACGGCGCGACCGTCGACGACACCGAGGACGCGATCGTCGAGGTGACCTGGCGGGATCAGCGGCGCCACATGTACTTCCAGGACGGCGCGACGTTTCGGGTCGCCGATGACGACTTCTCCGCCGTCGGAGCCACGGTCCTGGCCCGCTATCCCAACGACAGGGTTGCCGCGCTGGTCACGCCGTACGGCAACGGCCGCGTCGGACTGGTCGGCCCGCACCCGGAGGCGGACGAATCCTGGTACCGCGGACCGGGTCTCACGAACCCGGACGGCATCCGCTTCGACCTCGGCCACGACCTGATCGAAACCGCGCTGGCACGCCCGTGAGTACTCCAGGCCCGGGTGCGGGCCGGAAGTACTCACGGGTGCCTCCGGCGCCTACTTGTCGAACGCCTCGAGGATGCGGTGCGCGGCGAGGGCAGCGGTCAACGACCCGTCCCGCACCTGCTGTTCCACGTCGCCGCGGATGGCCTTGACGGCCGGATCGGTGTCGAGGCGGCGCAGCAGCTGGTCGTGGACCATCGACCACGTCCAGTCCACCTGCTGCTGGTGGCGTTTGCGTTCGAGTTCGCCCGCGTCGCCGAGGACCTTCCGGTGCCGCAGCACCTCGTCCCAGAACTTGTCGACGCCGACGTTCTCGAGTGCGCTCATCGTCAGCACAGGGGGCTTCCACAGCGCGTCGTGCGGGTAGATCAGCCGCAGCGCCCCGGCCAGCTCGCGGGCCGCGGCCTTGGCCTCCCGCTCGTGCTTGCCGTCGGCCTTGTTGACGGTGACGATGTCCGCGAGTTCGAGAACGCCCTTCTTGATGCCCTGCAACTGGTCCCCGGTGCGGGCCAGGGTAAGGAAGGTGAACGTGTCGACCATGTTCGCGACCGTCACCTCGGACTGCCCGACGCCGACGGTCTCGACGAGGATCACGTCGTAGCCGGCGGCCTCGATCAGCACCATCGTCTCGCGGGTCGCCTTCGCGACACCGCCCAGCGTGCCCGATGTCGGCGACGGCCGGATGAACGCGTTCGGCTCGACCGACAGGTTCTGCATCCGGGTCTTGTCGCCGAGGATCGAGCCGCCGGTCCGCGTGGACGACGGGTCGACCGCGAGGACGGCGACCTTGTGCCCCAACGAGATCAGGTACATCCCGAGGGCCTCGATGGTGGTGGACTTGCCGACCCCGGGAACACCGGTGATGCCGACACGGATGGCGCCACCGGCGTGCGGGAGCAGGCGCAGCAGCAGCTGCTGCGCCTGCTCCCGGTGGTCGGTGCGGGTGGACTCGACGAGGGTGATCGCCTTCGCGATCTCCCCCCGCCGGCCCGCCAGCACCGCATCGCCGAGGGCGGTCAAGTCCAGCGGTGGACGCTTAACCGGCGCCAATCCGATCAGTGTCCCAACTGATCCGACAGCTTGGTCAGCAGCCCGACCGCCGCGTCCGCGAGGACCGTACCGGGCGGGAAGATCGCCGCGGCGCCCGCCTCGTACAGCTCGTCGAAGTCACCGGGCGGGATGACGCCGCCGACCACGACCATGATGTCGGGGCGGCCGACCTCCGCGAGTGCCTCCCGCAGCGCAGGCACCAGGGTGAGGTGGCCTGCGGCGAGGGAGGAGACACCGACGATGTGCACGTCGGCGTCGGCCGCCTGCTGGGCGACCTCCTCGGGGGTCTGGAACAGCGGTCCCACGTCGACGTCGAATCCGAGGTCGGCGAACCCGGTGGAGATCACCTTCTGGCCTCGGTCGTGACCGTCCTGACCCATCTTCGCGACGAGGATTCGCGGACGGCGACCCTCGGCCTCCGCGAACTTCTCGACGAGTTCGGTTGCGGTGGAAATGTTCTCCGACTTTCCGGCCTCGTCCCGGTACACCCCGCTGATGGTCCGGATCTCGGCCTGGTGGCGCCCGTACACCTTCTCCAGCGCGTCGGAGATCTCCCCGACGGTGGCCTTGGCGCGGGCCGCGTTGACGGCCAGGGCGAGCAGGTTGTTCTCCATGCCGCCCTCGGTCGCGGCGGCGGCGCGGGTCAGCTCGGCGAGCGCGGCCTGCGTGGCCGCCTCGTCCCGATCGGTGCGCAGCTGCTGCAGCTTCGCCAGCTGCTCGGCACGCACCTTGGTGTTGTCGACCTTGAGCACCTCGATGCTGTCCGGCTCGTCCGGCACGTACTTGTTGACGCCGATCAGCGGCTGCCGACCCGAGTCGATGCGGGCCTGGGTGCGGGCCGCGGCCTCCTCGATGCGCAGCTTCGGGATGCCCTCGGAAATGGCCTGCGCCATACCGCCGGCCTCCTCGACCTCCGCGATGTGTGCGCGTGCCCGGTTGGCCAGCTCGTTGGTGAGCCACTCGACGTAGTGCGAGCCGCCCCACGGGTCGATCGGCCGGGTGGTGCCGGACTCCTGCTGCAGCAGCAGCTGGGTGTTGCGCGCGATGCGGGCCGAGAAGTCGGTCGGCAGCGCGATCGCCTCGTCGAGCGCGTTGGTGTGCAGCGACTGGGTGTGGCCCTGGGTCGCGGCCATCGCCTCGACGCAGGTGCGCGCGACGTTGTTGAACACGTCCTGCGCGGTCAGCGACCAGCCGGAGGTCTGCGAGTGGGTGCGCAGCGACAGCGACTTGGCGCTCTTCGGGTCGAACTTCGCGACCAGCTCGCTCCACAGCAGACGCCCGGCGCGCAGCTTGGCGACCTCCATGAAGAAGTTCATGCCGATCGCCCAGAAGAACGACAGTCGCGGCGCGAACTTGTCGATGTCCATGCCCGCGTCGAGTCCGGCGCGGATGTACTCCACACCGTCGGCGAGGGTGTACGCCAGCTCCAGGTCGGCGGTCGCACCGGCTTCCTGGATGTGATAGCCGGAGATGGAGATCGAGTTGAACTTCGGCATCTTCGCGCTGGTGTAGGCGAAGATGTCCGAGATGATCCGCATCGACGGCTTCGGCGGGTAGATGTAGGTGTTGCGGACCATGAACTCCTTCAGAATGTCGTTCTGAATGGTTCCGGCCAGCTGCTCGGGCGTGACGCCCTGCTCCTCCGCGGCGACGACGTACAGCGCCAGGATCGGCAGCACCGCGCCGTTCATGGTCATCGACACCGACACCTGCGAAAGGTCGATGCCGTCGAAGAGCTGCCGCATGTCGAGGATCGAGTCGATCGCGACACCGGCCATGCCGACGTCACCCTGCACGCGCGGGTGGTCCGAGTCGTAGCCGCGGTGCGTCGCGAGGTCGAACGCGACCGACAGGCCCTTCTGGCCGGACGCAAGGTTGCGCCGGTAGAAGGCGTTGGACTCGGCGGCGGTGGAGAAGCCGGCGTACTGACGGATCGTCCACGGCTGGTTGACGTACATCGTGGGGTACGGCCCACGCAGGAACGGAGCGGCACCCGGGAAGCTGTCGAGCGGGTAGCCCGACGCCTCGGCGGCGTCCCGGTCGGCCTTCGTGTACACCGGCTTGACGTCGATGCCCTCGGGCGTCGACCAGACCACCTGGTCGGCCTCGTAGTTGTTCGCCTGTGCCGCTTCCTCGATGTGCGCGGTGACGTCGGCCGCGGTCGGCGCCGCGGGCGCCGGGAAGTCCGGGTCGGTCAGCGGCACGTCGGCGAAGCTGCCGATCGTGTGCTTGATGCTCATTTCGCTCCCAGGGTGTCGAGCAGACCGGTCAGGGCCGACACTGCGTCAATACGAGCGGTCAGGAAGCCGTCCGGCCGGTCCGCGCCCTGCGCGTCGGCGAACGTCTTCTCCGGTCCGGCCAGCAGGACGGTCTCGATGCCTGCGGCGCGCAACGCGTCGACCGCGGGCACCCCGTCGGTGCCGTACCGCTTGTCGGTGCCGCAGAGCACCGCGATGGTGGTCTCGGACTCCGCCACGACCCCGGCGACGGTCGCCAGATCGAGGGTGCCGGGGTTCACCGCCTCGATGCCGCCGGAGGCGAGCAGGTTCGCGGCGAACGTGGTGCGGCCGTTGTGCTCGGCGACCGGGCCGAGCGCCGCGAGCAGCACCTTGGGCCGGTGGCCGCGCTCGGCGAGGAACCGGTCGGAGCGGTCGCGCAGCGCCTCGAAGGCCGCGCCGTAGCGGGCGACGCCCTCGAGCGGTGCGGGGCCCTCGGCCAGCGGGGCCTCGGCGAGGTTCGGGAACTCGTTGACACCGGTGACCGCGGTCTTGCGGTGTGCGATGTCGGAGTCGCGCTTGGCCCGGGTGGCACCGATGCGGTCGGCGATCACGCCGGACTCGAGCGCGGCGGTGTACCCGCCTGCGGCCTCGATCTGCTGGACGAACTCCCACGCCTTGGCCGCGACCTGCTCGGTGAGGTCCTCGACGTACCAGGAGCCGGCGCCCGGATCGAGCACGCGGCCGAGGTTCGACTCCTCGAGCAGCAGCAACTGCGTGTTGCGGGCGATGCGGGCGGCGAACGACTTGGAGGTGTCGAGGGTGCCCTCGGGCACCGCTACGTCGAACGGCAGCACCGTCACCGCGTCGGCGCCGCCGACACCGGCACCGAAGGCCGCGAGGGTGGTGCGCAGCATGTTCACCCAGGGGTCGCGCTGCGCCATCATCGCGGCGGAGGTCACCGCGTGCTGCGGGGCGCCACCGAACTCGCCGGCGCCGCACACCTGCGCGACGCGCGCCCACAGGCGGCGGCCGGCACGGAGCTTGGCGATGGTCTGGAACTGGTCGTCGGTGGCGGCGAAGCGGAACTCGATCTGCCCCAACGCCTTCGAGATCGTGACGTCCGATCCGGCAAGCGCACGAAGGTATTCGAGTCCGGCCGCGACGGCGGCGCCGAGCTCCTCGGCGTCCGAGGCACCGGCGTTGTGGAAGGCGGTGCCGTCCACGGTGATCGCGCGGACGGTCTCGGGGCGCGCCGTGGCGGCGGCGGCGAGCGCGACCGCCGCAGCGAGGTCGACACCGTCGGTACCGGCGAACCCGTCGGTGAGCGGGGAGGCGCCGAGGCCGACGGTGATCGCGGACCGGTCGGCGACGCCGTCACCGGCGGCGGCGCGCTCGTCGATCAGCGCGTAGAGCCGTTCGGCGACCGCGGCGACGTCGGCGCCCGCGTCCAGCGTCAGCGGCGCGAGGTCGAGCAGCACGCCGTCCAGCGCGACACCGAGGGTGTCGGCGGACAGCCCGGCGCCGCCGACACTCAGCCAGATCGCGCTGACACCGTTCTCGAGTCCGTCGAGGACGGCCTCGTTGACCAGCTTCGGATCGTTCTCGCCCGCGCCGAACGCGGCGCTGACCTTCCAGCCGCTGTTCACGTCGCGGTGCGCGTCGCGACCACGGACGAACGGGAACACACCGGGCAGCGGGGCCTCGGGGGTTTCCTCGCGCCGGGTGTACAGCGGGGTGACGGTGACACCGTCGTACGTGGTGGTGTCGAGGAGGTGTTCCGGGTCGGCCGGCAGCTCGGAAACGTCGACCTTGCGGGCCTTCGCGAGCACCGCAGCCACCGCTTGCTGCCACGCCGCGTAGTCGCGGGCAGCTTCCTCGGTCTGTGAAGCGCGTGGCACTGGAGCTTGTGACACGGTGTCAGCTTCCTCTCGGTATTCGGACATGGTCATTCCGCCTGTGATGCTAGCCCGGTGCCGTCGGGCCCTTTCCGCTGGACCACCTACCCTTCGGTAACCTCACCGCATGACCATTGCGACCGATCTGCACGAGACCCCGCAGGCCTTGTTCGGGGTGAGCAGGCCGGTCCGGGACGGTCACGTCAACCGGTCGTCCATGACACTCGGAGCCGGGTTCCCGGACTCCACCGCCGCCCTCGGCGTTCTGCTCGACGACATTCTCGGGTTCACCCTGTACCACCGGCGCGGCGACCGGGCCGGACTCGTCAGTGCCGCCCTGTCCGTCGACTTCGCCCCGACCACGGGCTGGCGCGGGCCCCACCTGGCGTCGGAGGCGCGGGTGGAGACCCTCGACGAGGACGGTGGCCTCAGCTCGACCCGCGTCGTCGATTCGGCGGGGACCCTGATCGCGACCGGAACCCTGTGGGGATCGTTCGTCGACGGCGTCAGCGAGAACCGTCCGGTGCTCACCGCGACCGCACCCGAACCGATGGCCGACGGCCCGTCGGCGCCGCCGCTCGACCTTCTCGGCGGCCGGATCGAGGAGACCGGAACCGGGTCCCGGCTGACGGTGCCCGTGAACCCGGCGCTGTCGAACGTGCTCGGCATGATGCACGGCGGAATCCAGACCTGCGCGCTCGACCTGGCGGGCAGCATCGCCGCCGGGCCTTCGATGCGGACCGCGGCACTCCGGGCCAACTTCTTCCGCCCGGTGCCGCTCGACGGGCCGACGGTGTTCGACGCCGAGGTGATGCGGGCGGGCCGGCGGGTGTCGGTGGTCCGGGTCACCGTCCGCGACCACGCCGGCCGCGATTGCTCCGTCGCCACCGTCACCTGTCGGCGTGCCGCCGGAGCCCCCGCCACGGACCGGCGCGACACCGACGCCTCGGCGTCGTGCTGACGGCGGCGGTCCGCCGGCTGCGCAGCCCGAAGGCCATCGGCCTGATCGTGGTGCTCGCGGCACTGGCCGCGGTCGCTCTGTTCGTGCCGCATCCGTCGATCGACCAGATGCGCGAATGGTCCGACTCGCTGGGCCCGGCGTTTCCGCTGGCGTTCTTCGCGGTGCACGCGATCGTGACGGTCGCCCCGGTCCCCCGCACCGTGTTCACCCTCGCCGCGGGCGTCCTGTTCGGCGCCGTCACCGGGATCCTGATCGCGATCGCCGCGACGACGGTGAGCGCGGCGATCGCGCTGGTGCTCGTGCGTGCGCTCGGCCGGGACGTGGTCGCCGCCCGCCTGACCCATCCGGCGGTGCAGAAGATCGACGACCGGCTGGCCCGGCGCGGCTGGCTCGCGGTCGGATCGCTGCGGCTGATCGCTCCGATGCCGTTCTCGATCACGAACTACTGCGCGGCGTTGTCGTCGATCCGGTTCGTTCCGTACATCCTGGCGACGATCGTCGGCATCATCCCCGGCACGATCGGCGTGGTGGTGCTCGGCGACGCGATCGGGGGCGGGACCTCCCCCGCGCTGCTCGCGGTGTCGGCGCTCTGCCTCGGGGTCGGGGTCGTCGGGCTCGTGATCGATGCCCGGCTCGGCGTGCCCGCCGGTCCGGAGCAGACCCTCGACGAGCTGCGCTCGTCACGCCCCGGAACCGGAACAAATCCAGTCGATCCGTGAACCTTGACCGGCCCTGGCCCAGGCCGCTGCTCGCCTAGAGCTGCTGCTCCCCCTCCGGCAGCGGCGGTGTCGGCAACGTGTGCTGGCCGGGTGCGCCGGGCAGCTCGTGCTCGGGGATCAGCGACGTCTCGACCGGCGTGCGCGCCACGGCTTCCGCGGCCGCGACGGCCTTCGCGACCGACGGGTCCGTCTTGGACTCGAACCAGTCCGCGACCTCGTCGGAGTCGTCCACCGGCGCGACCGGTTCCTCGGCGCTGGGCTCGTAGCGGAACACCCCGTCCTCGCCGGGCGCGCCGAGGGTCTTCGCGAAACCCTTGAGCGCGTCGCCGAAGTCGCTCGGCACCAGCCACACCTTGTTCGCATCACCCTGCGCCATCTGCGGAAGGGTCTGAAGGTATTGGTAGGCAAGCAGTTCCGGTGTCGGCTTGCCGGACTTGATGGCGGCGAACACCTTCTCGATCGCCTTCGCCTGCCCCTGCGCCTGCAGGTACTTCGCGGCGCGTTCACCCTGCGCGCGCAGGATCCGGGACTGCCGCTCGCCCTCGGCGGTCAGGATGGCGGCCTGCTTGGCGCCCTCGGCCGCCAGGATCTGGCTCTGCTTGGCGCCCTCGGCGGTCTTGATCGCGGACTCGCGGCTGCCCTCGGCGGTGAGGATCATCGCGCGCTTCTCGCGGTCCGCCTTCATCTGCTTCTCCATCGACTCCTGGATCGACGGCGGCGGATCGATGCTCTTGAGCTCCACCCGCGCCACCCGCAGACCCCACCGGCCGGTGGCCTCGTCGAGCACCCCGCGCAGCTGGCCGTTGATCGAGTCGCGGGAGGTCAGCGTCTCCTCCAGGGTCATCCCGCCGACCACGTTGCGCAGCGTGGTGGTGGTGAGCTGCTCGACACCGACGATGTAGTTGTTGATCTCGTACACCGCGGCCTGCGGGTTCGTCACCTGGAAGTACACGACGGTGTCGATGTTGAGCGTCAGGTTGTCCTGGGTGATCACCGGCTGCGGCGGGAACGAGACCACCCGTTCCCGCAGGTCGACCTTCGCGCGGATCTTGTCGACGAACGGCACCAGCAGCGTCAGCTGTCCGGACACCGTGCGCTGGTAGCGGCCGAGACGCTCGATCACCGCGGCCTCGGCCTGCGGCACCAGCGCGACGGACTTCGCCACCACGATCACCACGAGTACAACGATCACCGCCAGCACGATCAGTGCTGCCATCCCCAATCCCCTCCTGCGTTTGTCCGTACAGAGTGCCTGCAGATCCCGGTGTCTACGGTCCCCGCCACACGACGGCGGTCGCGCCGTCGATCTCCATGACCGTGACGGTGGTACCCGGCGGATACACCTCGGTGTGGTCGAGCGGGCGGGCGGTCCACACCTCACCGCCCAGTTTCACCTGGCCCTGATGCTCGGACACCTCTTCGAGCACCAGCGCGTGCTTGCCCGGCAGGGCGGCCGTGTTGGTCGGCAACACCGGTGGCGTCGCGAATCGCCGCAGCAGGGCCGGCCGGACACCGAGGATCAGGACCAGCGACACCAGCGCGAAGATCACGGCGTCGATCCACACCGGAAAGTCCGTCACGGCGCTCACCCCGGCCGTGGCGAGCGCACCGCCGGCGAGCATGAGCAGGAAGAAGTCGCCCGTCGCCGCTTCCGCGGCGGCGAGCAGGACACCCGCAACCAACCAGATCACTGCCGCCACGCCACCATCTAACCACCCGGATGCCCGCGGCGGCGGTGCGCGCGAGCGGGATCAGTCGACAGTCACGAAGTCGACCAGCCGCTCGACCGCGCCGATCAGCGGGGCCTCCAGGTCCCGGAACGAGGACACCGCGCCGTACACCCGACGCCAGCCGTCCTGTGGTGTGCCCCAACCGAGTTCGCGGCACACCCCGGTCTTCCAGTCCTGCCCCCGGGGGATCTTCGGCCAGGCGTCGATGCCGACCGCCTTCGGGCGCACCGCCTCCCACACGTCGATGTAGGGATGCCCGGTGACCATGACGTACGGGCCGAGGCCCCGGGTCAGTGCGGTCTCCTTCGACCCCTCGACCAGGTGATCGGCGAGGACCCCGACCTTGCGGCCCGAGCCGGGACCGAACTCGGCCAGCCGCTCGGGCAGGTTGTCGAGACCTTCGAGCTGCTCGACGACGACTCCCTCGACCCGGAGGTCGTGACCCCAGACCCGTTCCACGATCGCGGCGTCGTGCACGCCCTCCACCCAGATCCGGCTGGGCAGCGCGGTGCGGGCCTTCAATCCCTCGACGCGGGTCGAACCGGACGCCGAGCGGGTGGCGGCGGCCGGCTTCTTCGCGGTCGGCCGGGTCAGGGTGACCGGTTTGCCGTCGATCAGGAACGCGGCCTCGCGCATCGCGAACAGCCGGGTCTGCTTACGGCCGTCCTCGAGGCGGACGTAGTCGCCGTCGTAGGTCTTCTCCATGCCGACCACCGCACCGCACCATCCGGTGGCGGCGTCCTCGACGACCAGGCCACGGTCGGCGGGCACCTTCGGGTACTCGCGGGCCCGCCGCCGGGTGTGCCCGTCGAAGATGTTCCCGCCGTACATGTCGCGTCCACTCACGACCGACCAGGCTAGTGCCACTGCGCGCCGCACCGTCCTAAGCTTGACTACCGTGTCCTGCCCCAGCATCAGCTTCACTCTCTGGTCCGCCGCGTGGCTCGCCGGCGCGAGTTCACCCGACGACGCGATCGACGCCGTCCGGGCGTGGGCCCCGATGCACCTGATCGCCTCCGCGGACGCCGAGGTCGCGCTGCAGTGGGATCTGCCGTGGCCCGATCCCACCGACGCGGGTCCGGTGACACTGCTGCGCGCGGTGCGAGCGGTCACCACCGCCGATCCCGGGGCGGCGCCGATTCTCGTGCTGCCCGCCGCGGGCGACGTCCGCGGGCTGCCCGCCCGAACCGAGTTCGCCGCGGCGGCGCTGGCCGCAGGCCAGGGCGTGATGATCGGTGCGCCCGGATCCCCGGGAATCGGGGTGGTGCCGACCGTCGAGGGCCCGGACGTGTTGCGGTGGACGGTGTACTCGGTCCCCGAGATTCCGCGTCCGGTCGAGCAGTTCGGTCTCGGCGAGGCGGAGTACGCGTTGCGGGAGGCGGTCCGGGACGCCGCCGACGCGCTCGCGTCGATGCACGGCGGGTTCGATCCCGGGCAGGGCGATCCCCGGGCGCGGATCGCGGATGCACTGGCGGACCTCTCGCGGCACACGACACCGGACGGCACGTCTGCACGGGCGCTGCGGATCCTCGACACCGCCGATCAGGTCGCGGCGATCCTCACTGTCGCCGGCGAGTCCTCGGGCCGGGCGCAGACCGCGACCGGCGCCAGCGCCCGGGACGACACCCTGCGACCGCTGTGGACGGCGGTGCGGACCGCACGGGTCGCAGCGGTGACGTCGTGCGTGGGCGCCGGACAACCCCGCCCCTGACCGGTGAGCACCCCCTGCGCGCGAGTCACTTTCTCCAGAACAGGTGGTGCGTCACGCCGCTCGGGCTGGGCACGATCTCGAGGTGGAACCGGTCGGTCAGCTCCTCCGGTGTCTCCCAGAGTTTCAGTCCGGACCCGAGCTCGAACGGCGAAACGGCCACGTGCATGGTGTCGACGAGGTCGGCGTCGAGGAACTGCCGGATGGTGGTGACGCCGCCGCCGAGCCGGACGTCCTTGCCCTGCGCCGCCGTGCGGGCCTGCTCGAGGACGGTGGCCGGGTCGCCGTCGACGAAGTGGAACGTGGTGTCCGAGAGCGCGAACGAGGGGCGCTTGTGATGGGTCATCACGAACACCGGGGTGTGGAACGGCGGCTCGTCGCCCCACCAGCCGAGCCATTCGAGATCGTGCCAGGGTCCGCGTTGGGGCCCGAACTTGTTGCGGCCCATGATCTCGGCGCCGATGTTGTTGGCGAAGTCTCGGGTGAAGTAGTCGTCGAGGCCGCGGCTGCCGCCGGGGTCGGTGCGGTTGGGCCAGCTGGCCGTCGCACCGGCCCAGGCGAACATGGGGCCGTGGTCGAAGCCGAACGGGCTCTCGAAGCTCTGATTCTCCCCGGCGGCGATCCCGTCGCTCGAGACGTTGAAGTTCTGGACTCGCAATAGCTGGTTCACTGTGCTCCCTCGTTGTCCGATGATGGTGATACGGGAGTTGAGACTCGTCCGGTCGGCCAAAGTAATCGGTTCGCGCCGGCGCAGCCTACTTCCCGCCCACCAGGTAGGCCGAGGTCCGCGCCAGATCGGCCAGGTCGTCGGGCAGTTCGGGTACCTGCACGCCGTATGTCGCGGCCAGGTCGACGGGGGTCGATCGCCGCACCGTCCAGCCGCGATCGGTCAACCACTGCGCCGGATCGGCACGCTCGTCGTCGTAGAACAACTGCGCGACGTCGATTCCGCCGAATGCCGAGTTGCCGAAGTACTTGTCCCGCAATGCAATGAACCGACGAATGTCGGCGCTTCCACCGAAGCCGTCGACGGCGATGCGGCTGCCCGCGGCCGACAACTCGTCGATCCGGGTGAACAGGGCGTCGTGCGCCGGGCCCGGCAGGTAGGGCAGCAACCCCTCGGCCGACCATGCGGTCGGACGTTCCGAGTCGAAACCGGCGGCGACGAGCGCGGTGGGCCAGTCGTCGCGGAGGTCGACGGCGACCGGCCGCCGATCGGCCTTCGGCCGGGCGCCGTGTGCGCCGAGCACCTCGGCCTTGAATTCGAGGACCTTCGGCTGATCGACCTCGAACACCGCCGTCCCCGCCGGCCAGTCGAGGCGGTACGCCCGGGCGTCGAGCCCGGCGGCCAGGATCACCGCTTGCACCACCCCGCCGGCCGCGGCCGACAGGAAGTGCTCGTCGAAGAACTTCGTCCGAAGGCCCATGAATCCGGGGAAGAAGAACGGCAGATCCTGCAGCGGCGACGGGTCTGCCAGCAGTCCGGTGAAGTGCGGGTCGCCGGCGGCCTCGACGAACCCGCGCGCGTACTCGTCGGTGATCAGGTTGTCCGGGCGCTCGGTCTCCAGCGCGCGAAAGGTCGCCACACCCAACGCGGTGCGGCCCACACCGCTCACGATGTCCCAGGAATCCCCGTCGGATCGCATCGACCCCGGCACCTCCAGTTCCGACGCCCCGAACACTACGCCACCGCGCGATCACCGCTCCGGGTCGATTCAGTGATCCAGTTCGACCGAAGCTGGGCCGACAGGGCGGACACCGCGCGTGACCTCGCGTCCCGGCCTGTCAGCGCAACCCGTGCGCGCGAACCACCTCAGCCCCGATGCGCAGCACGGCTCGACGCGGCGCGGGCCCTGCCGGCACGCCTGCCTCCGTTCGGCGAGGCGTACTGACCGACCGGGCTGGGCGTCCGGGCGTGCCCGTAGACATGTGGCCCGCACCAGCCCGGGTCCACCCAGACCGGCTCCTGCAACCGCACGCATTTCTCGTCCGGCCTCTCCTCGCGCCGGAGCCGCACGCTGTCGTGAACCCGTGCACCCGGACCCGGCTTGCGGCTGCCGCGCCCCACGAATGCCCACAACCACGACATCCGGTGCACCTTGCCGACGGCGTCACCGGCAGTCACGGTGGGCAGTTCGCGTAGCTCGTGCCGCTCACGCAGGAGCAGGCCGTGACGGTACGCACCGTCCAGCATCCACATCAGCGAGATGTCGGCGAGCCTGTGGTCGTCGGAGAAGCCGCCGCCGACGTCCGAGTGCACACCCGAGAACCACACCTCGTCGATCCGGGGATTGTCGACCCGGTACAGCCGGTACGGACGGCGCTTCTCCTCGAGCGAGACGGCGTGGCGGCCGGCCCGCACGTTCTTCAGGCGCCGGGTGCTCTCGAACCGCAGGGCCCGCCGGAATATCCCTGGCGCACTGACCGTGTCCCACACCCCGAGGTAGTGGACGGGAACCGAGAAGCGGCCCTTGCCCGCGCCGTCGACTGCTCGACAGACGGTACTGGAGAACTCCTTGGCCTCCTCGCGGTCGTCGACGGTCCAGGCGCGGCGACGCGAGTATGCAGCGATCGCATACTGCACCAAATTCTCGGACGACGGCCGGGGAATGCCGATCCGGTGCAGCATCCCGGCCAGCGCCCGCGCCGTGAACGCACCCCGGCTGAACCCGAACAGGTAGATCCGGTCACCGGGTTCCCAGTGGTTCATCAGGAAGGTGTAGGCCTCCGCCAGGTTGGTTTTCACCCCGACACCGAAAGCCAGTCCGAGCATGCGAGACCACCACCGCCCGATCGCGGTCCATGCGCCGGCGGACGAGAAGGTGCCGACGCCGGGGTCGTAGTACACGATCTGCCGGCCCGCGGTGTTCTCGAGCGCCCGGAACAGCCTGATCACGTTGGTGTTCCCGGAGGCGCGGATGCGATTGCCGGTGCCGTCGAGACAGATGACGATGTTCTTTCGGGGAGCGACCCCCGGTGCCGGTCCGCCGCGATCGGGACCGTCGGTACCGGCGCATCCGGACATCTTCGGGACAGGATTGTTCTCCCGCATGACTTCGCCTCCCTGGCCACGGCCGCTGGGTCGTCTCGACGCTATCGGCGGACGTGGCGGTGGAAACGAGTAGTGGACTACCCGAGTTCCGGCGGCACCCGTACCCGGGTGTCGGGGACCCAGGTGTCGGGGGTCAGTCCCCGGGCGCCACGTCCACCGTCCCCTCGGTGCCGTCGGGCGCGACCCGTTCGAGGATCAGTCCGGCCTCGTCGACGTCCACTCGCACGGTGTCGCCGCCGGAAACGGCCCCGCCAAGCAACAGGTTGGACAGTTTGTTGTCCAGTTCCTTCTGCACGGTCCGCCGCAGCGGCCGGGCACCGAAACGCGGTTCGAAACCGGTGTCGACGAGCCAGTCGACCGCGCCGTCGGTGATGTCGAGTTCGACGTCCTGGGCGCGCAGCAGCCGCCGCGTCCGGTCCAGGATGAGCCCGACGATCTGGTGCAGCTGCTCCTTGTCGAGGCGGTGGAAGACGACGGTCTCGTCGATCCGGTTGAGGAACTCCGGCCGGAAGTGCGCGTGCAGGCGTTCCATCAGCTGCGGCATCAGCGCCTCGAGATCGTCGCTGTCGGCGCCGAGGATCAGGTCGGAGCCGAGGTTGCTGGTCATGATCACGATGGTGTTCTTGAAGTCCACCGTGCGGCCCTGCGCGTCCGTGACCCGGCCGTCGTCGAGCAGCTGCAGCAGGATGTTGAAGACGTCGGGGTGCGCCTTCTCCACCTCGTCGAACAGGATCACCGAGTACGGCTGCCTGCGCACCCGATCGGTGAGCTGACCGGCCTCCTCGTAGCCGACGTACCCGGGCGGGGCCCCGACGAGCCGGGAGACGGTGTGTTTCTCCTGGAACTCGCTCATGTCGAATCGGATCATCCGGTCCTCGTCGCCGAAGACCGCGTCCGCGAGCGCCTTCGCCAGCTCGGTCTTGCCGACACCGGTCGGGCCGAGGAACAGGAACGACCCGGTGGGCCGGTTCGGGTCGGCGAGACCGGCGCGGGCCCGTCGCACCGCCTCGGCGACCGAGGTGACGGCCTCTTCCTGCCCGATCACCCGGGCGTGCAGCACCTCCTCGAGCTTGAGCAGTCGCGCGCGTTCCTCGCTGGTGAGGTCCGCGACCGGGATGCCGGTCTGCCGGGAGATCACCTCCGCGATGTCGACGACCTCGACCTCCGGGGTCGCGCCGGTCGCCGCCGCGCCGAGCGACTCCTCCTGCTCGGTGATCTGCTTCTTGAGTTCGTTCGCGCGCTCGTAGTCCTCGGCGGACACCGCGGAGTCCTTCTCCCGCCGCAGCCGCGCGAGTTCGTCCTCGGCGGACCGGGTGTCGGCGTCCGGCGTCTTGGTGCGCAGCCGCACCCGGGCACCGGCCTGGTCCACCAGGTCGATCGCCTTGTCCGGCATGAACCGGTCGGTGATGTAGCGATCCGACAGTTCCGCGGCCGCGACCAGCGCTTCGTCGGTGTAGTGCACCTGGTGGTGTTCCTCGTACACGTCGATCAGGCCGCGCAGGATCTCGATGGTGTCGTCGACGGTCGGTTCGGAGACCATCACCGGCTGGAACCGCCGCTCGAGCGCGGCGTCCTTCTCGATGTACCGGCGGTACTCGTCGATGGTGGTGGCGCCGATCGCGTGCAGGTCGCCGCGGGCCAGGGCCGGCTTGAGCAGGTTGCCCGCGTCCATCGCCCCCTCGCCGCCCGCGCCGGCCCCGACGATGGTGTGCAGCTCGTCGATGAACACGATCAGCTCGTCCGAGTGCTCGCGTACCTCGTCGAGGATCTTCGTCAGCCGCTCCTCGAACTCGCCGCGGTACTTGCTGCCCGCGACCAGAGATCCGACGTCGAGCGCGATCACCCGGCGGTCGGCGAGGGTGGACGGCACGTCGGCGTTGACGATCCGCTGCGCGAGCCCCTCCACGATGGCCGTCTTGCCGACTCCCGGATCGCCGATCAGCACGGGATTGTTCTTGCGGCGCCGGGACAGGATCTCGACGGTCTGCGCGATCTCGTCGGCGCGGCCGACCACCGGGTCCACCCGTCCCTCCCGCGCCTCGGCGGTCAGGTCGCGGCCGTACTCGTCGAGGGTCGGGGTGGTGCTCTGCGCCTGCGCCCCGGCCGTGGCGGCCTCGAGCTTGGCGCCGGCCAGCGCGCGCGCCGCCGGGCTCTCCGGGTTCGACGCGATCCCGAACAGGATGTGTTCGGGGCCGATGTAGCTGATCCCGGCCTGCCCCGCCTCGCGTTGCGCGGTGCGCAGCGCCAGCTTGGCCGCCGGGCTCAGCGTGATCTGTCCGTCCCCCGTGCCGTCGCCCTTCCCGATCGCGGCCTGCATCTGCTCGGCCACCGTGTCCGGGTCCAGGTTCAGTCCGCTGATCACCCCGCGGGTCGGGTCGGCCAGGGTCGCGGCATAGAGCAGGTGCTCGGGCGTGATCTCCGGGTTCCCCCAGTCGTCGGCGGCCTGACGGGCCAGTGCGACAAGCTGTTTCGCGTCGTCGTTCAGCAGCCGCCCCAGGTCGACGCGCTGCACGGGTGATCGGGGCGCGGATCCGGAACCGAAGAATCGGTTGAAGATGTCGTCGAACGGATCGCGCGAATGGATCCAACTGTCGGTCATCGCATACCTCGACTGTCCGGGTGCGGCCGGAGCGGCCGCGTGCGTATCGGGCCGTCACCCATCATCACGCAGCCGCGGCCGCCCCGCACCCGAACCGTGCCGCCCGGCGGCCGCCGACTCAACCGAGCGCGCGGACGGTGAGGATCTGGTTGGCCTGCCCGATCGGGCCGTGCCGGTCGTGCAGGACGCTGGACGTGAGCCCGTGCCCGTCGGGCCCGAAGGTGACGGTGGTGT
Source organism: Rhodococcus sp. NPDC004095 (assembly GCF_053604015.1). Taxonomy (NCBI): domain Bacteria; kingdom Bacillati; phylum Actinomycetota; class Actinomycetes; order Mycobacteriales; family Nocardiaceae; genus Rhodococcus; species Rhodococcus sp. NPDC004095. The sequence continues at coordinate 200,058 of NZ_JBSGGS010000002.1, read as the reverse complement.
CGAGGCCGACCCAGTCCCCGCGCGGCTGCCGGGCGAAGTGGATGGTCAGGTCCAGGTTCGGGAACATCCATTCGGTGGGCGGCTGGCGCACCGCGATCCCGTTGGCGGTGTCGACGAGCGCGACGTAGCGCGCCAGCGCCCCGACCGGTTCGTCGGCGACGAGCGCCGTCGACGTGGAGATCCAGGCCGTGGTGCGGCCGGGCCGCGGCGCCCCGACCGTCCGCACGTCGAGGGAGGCGATGAATCCGCCCGGCCACAGGTCCGACATCGGCCAGGTCGGCAGTTCCTCCGGCGGGGTCAATGCCTGCGAGGGGCCTCCCGCCACCACGGCGGTGTCCGACGTCGCCATTCGCCACACCCGGGCCCGGACCGCGGGCCGTCCGGCGGCGGTCACGGTGGCCTCGAGGAGTTCGATGGTGCGACCCGGGCGCAGCACCTCGACGGCGATGTCGAAGTCCTCGATCGCCAGCACGCCGAGGATGTCGATGCTGATCCGTGCGATCTCCAGGTCGTCGGCTCCACGGGCCGCGACGAAGCGGTCGATCGCGTGCACGATCAGCCCGTTCAGCGGGCTGATGTGCTGTTCCGCCTCGGTCCACGCCCCTCCGGTCAGCGCGGTCGGGCGGTAGCGGTGGTCATCGACCCTGACGAAGTAGCCGGCAGTGCTCACGATCCAATTGTGACCAATCTCGATTTCGGGACGTGCCGGGGTCTCGTCGGGTGTCAGACTGAAGCTCGGCCGGCCATGACACGAACCGCGACGGTACGGAGACGGCAATGCGCGGAGACGACGATGCGCGGAGAAGGCGATGCTGACGACGAATCCGGGACTGATCGTGGGTTCGGTCGTGGACATGGCCGGGGTGGCGCGGGCGAAGACGATGCCCGGTGACCGGCTCGACGACTTCGTCACCGCGGGCGCCGGCGCCTCGGTCTGCTGGATGGTGTTCTGCGCGGACAACCACCTCGCGTTCACCGAGAACCTGTCCGTGGTCGGGGACCTGCGCCTGCGGATCGGCCGGGACGACCTGCGCGATCTCGGCGCGGACACCTGGTGGGCACCGGCCGACCTGACCGACCAGGACGGCGCGCCGTGGGGCGGATGCCCGCGCCGGGCCCTCGAAACCGCCGTCGGCGTGCTCGGCGAGTCGGGACTGGACGCGCTGATCGGGCACGAGCTCGAGTTCACGTTGTTCGGTGGCGACGATCCCGGAACCTGGTCCGCGTACGGACTCGATTCCGTGCTGCGCCGGAGGGACTTCATCGCCGATCTGCAGGCCGCGGCGGAGCGGGCGGGACTGCGCATCGAACAGGTGCACGCGGAGTACGGTCCGGGCCAGTTCGAGGTGTCGTTGCCACCGGCCGCCCCCGTCCACGCCGCCGACCAGGCGGTCCTCGCCCGCATCCTGATCTGCCGGGCGGCACGCGCTCACGCGCTGACGGCGTCGTTCTCCCCGATGCCGACCCCGGGAGGCGCCGGAAACGGCGCCCACCAGCACCTCTCACTGAGCCGGGGCGGTGTGCCGCTGTTCTCGGGCGGCGACGGCCCGCACGCGCTCGCCGACGAGGGCTGCCACGCGCTCGCCGGCCTCGTCGCGGTGCTGCCCGACTTCATGCTGGTGCTGTCCGGGTCCGCGCTCTCCCACCTGCGGCTGCGCCCGAACAGCTGGGCGGGGGCGCACTGCTGCTGGGGGCTGGAGAACCGGGAGGCGGCGGTGCGGCTGTGCGCCGACACCCCGGGAAATCCGCACGGCGCCCACGTCGAGGTCAAGCCGATCGATCCGTCCGCGAACCCCTATCTGGCGTCCACCGTGTTGCTCGGTGCGGTGCAGACCGGTCTGACCGAGGCGTTGCCACTGCCTCCCGAGGTGACGATCAATCCGGCCCGGTTGAGCGACGTGGAGCGGGCCGGCGCGGGGGTGACGCTGCTCCCCACGAAGCCCGCGGACATGCTCGGCAGATTCACGGACTCACGGCTCGCCGATCAGCTCTTCGACCCGTTGATCCACGAGGCGCTGCGTGCCGTCCGCGGGTACGAGCTCGCCGAATACCGGAACCGGCCCGTCGACGAGGTCGCCGAGCGGCTCCGCTACGCGTGGACCGCGTGAGTCACTGCGCACCCCAGCTGGCCTCGAAGGTGTAGATGCGGCAGCCGCGCATGTTCGCGGCCCCGACGACGTTCAGTGCGCGATCGTGATCGCCCTGCATTTCGAGGTTGTTCGCGAGTTGCGCCTGGTCGGAGCAGTAGCCGACGAGCTGATTGTCGTCGGGCGGATTGCTGACGTACTGGTCGCCGGGCCCTGCTTTGGGGGGTGCCGTGGCGGCTTCGGCGGACGTGGCGGGTCCGGCGACGAGGAGGGCGGTGGAGGCGAACGCGACGAGGACGAACGCGGTGGTACGACGGATCATGGAGACGACCCCTCCCGATGGGCCCGAGGGAAGACAGTCCCATCCTCCCCCGATCCCCACCCGCACACCAGGGTGAAGCGTCAACTTCGCGATCGCGACCGGCGTGCCGGGCTCAGTGGGCGACCGGGCATCCTCCGGTGAAGTCGACCTCGAGTTCCTTGATGCCGTTGAGCCACCCGGAGCGCAGTCGCTTCGGGTCGCCGAGCCTGGTGATGTCGGGCATGTGGTCGGCGATCGCATTGAAGATCAGGTCGATCTCGAGACGCGCGAGATTCGCACCGATACAGAAGTGCGCCCCCGTTCCGCCGAATCCCAGGTGCGGATTCGGGTCGCGGGTGATGTCGAACGTCAGCGGATCGTCGAAGACCTCCTCGTCGAAGTTCGCCGACGCATAGAACATGGCGACCCGGTCACCCTGCCGGATCCTCTGGCCACCCAGCGTGGTGTCCACCAGCGCCGTCCGCTGGAACGCCGTGACGGGGGTCGCCCAGCGCACGATCTCCTCGACCGTGGTCGCCGGCCGCTCCGCCTTGAACTTCTCCCACTGGTCCGGGTTCTCGAGGAACGCGATCATTCCGTGGGTGATGGCGTTCCGCGTCGTCTCGTTGCCCGCGACCGCGAGCATGAGGACGAAGAACCCGAACTCCTCCGCGCTGAGCGCGTCACCGTCGACGTCGGCCTGCAGGAGCTGGGTGACGATGTCGTCGGCCGGACACCGCTTGCGCTCCTCCGCCAGCTGGTACGCGTATCCGAGAAGCTCCATCGAGGCGGCCTCGGGTTCACCTTCGAAGTCGGGATCGTCGTAGCCGGTCATCTGGTTCGACCAGTCGAAGACCGTGCCACGGTCCTGTTGCGGAATACCGATCAGCTCGGCGATGGCCTGCAGTGGAAGTTCGCTGGCGACGTGGGTGACGAAGTCACCGGCGCCGGCGGAGAGGGCCTCGCTCACGATCCCGGCTGCACGCTCGGAAAGCGTCGCCTTCAGGCTGTTGACGGCTCGCGGTGTGAAGCCTCGCGCGATGATCTTGCGCAGTGCCGTGTGCTCGGGTGCGTCCTTGAACAGCATGATGTGCCGCAGCTGCTCGACGGCGTCACGGGGCATGTCGTCCTCGAAGCGCGGAATCGCGGTGTTCTCCCAGGTGGAGTAGACGTCGCTGTCGCGTGACACCTCCTTGACGTCCTCGTGCCGGGTGACGACCCAGTAGCCGTGGTCCTGGAACCCGCCGGTCGTCGGCGGCTGCGGGCACCACCAGACGGGAGCGGTCCGGCGGAGCTCGGCGAACTCGGCGTGCGGCACGTGCGTCGCGTAGATGTCCGGGTCGGTGGGATCGAATCCTGCGGGGATGGTGGGCACCGACTCCGGTCGGGTGGGCACCGACTCCGGTCGCATGGGCACTGACTCCGGTCGAATGGGCACTGACACTGGGCGCTCCTTTGTCGTCGCTGGTGTGTCGAAGCCTTCCAACCGGGCATGCCCCGCGGTTTGGTCTACTTGTCCAACCGCCGTCTCGCGATTTGTGCGGTCGGCACACCGGGGTCGGGCTCGACCCCGAAGGTGTCGAAACAGTCGAGTGCCAGTTCGAGGTGCAGGGCGCGGCGCTCGATCCGCTGACCCAGACGTTCCTCGATCTGCTGCATCCGGTACCGCACGGTGTTCTTGTGCACGCTCAGGCGCCGGGCCGCGGCCTCCAGATTGCCGGGGTTGCTCAGCACGGCACGCAATGTCGCACGAAGCCGCGCGGACACGTCGTCGTCACCGGTCAGCCCGGTGAGCTCACGGTGGACCAGTGTGTTCAGCGCGTCGGGCCGGGCGGCGAGCATCGCGACCAGTTCGACCTCGCGGTAGGTGGTGACGGCGCGGGGGCGTCGCGCCCGCGTCGCGATGTCCTGCGCCGCGAGCGCCTCTCGGTGCGTCCGCCGGAAGCCGACGAGGCCCTGCCCCGGTCGGCCCGTCGCAACCCGCACACCCGGCGGCACCAGGGTGGGATCCATCGCGAGCTCTTCACCCTCTCGGGTGATCAACCACGCCCACAGTCCTCGCGAACCCGATGGGACGCAGAGGGTTTCGGTCGCGGATGCGGCGCGGGCGAGCCGGAGAACCAGCGGTTCGAAGATCCGGGCGTCGAACGAGATCGCGTGCTCGGTGGTCCACAACGCCACCGCGGTGTGGACCCGGTGCACCGGATAGCCGAGCCGCGCGGACGCCTCCGGCTCGCCGCTCAGGCTGCCGTCCAGGATCTCGCGGACCGTGTTCACCCGCATCGAGAAGGTCCCGCTGAGCATCCCCTCCCGTTCCCGGGTGTACGTCGCCGCCAATTCTTCGAGCATCGAGTTCATGACCTCACTCGTCTGCTCCCACATCATCACCACGAGCCGAACCTTGAACTCCCCCGGCACGTCCGCATCGTCGACGAACGCCGTCACGAAGCGCCACACCGCGCGGTGGCCGGCGTGATACAGCTGGGAGAGAACGCGCAGCTCGAGTCCACGACGCGCGATCGTCCGGGCCAGCGAATGCGCCTCCTCCGCGACGGGAACGGACCGCCGCGCCGCGCGCTGCCCGATCGAGAGGAACAAGCGGAACTGGCTGCGAACGGCCAGATGGAGGTCCCGCTGAACGTCGGCATCCGTGGACAGTTCCGGAACGTCCGCACCCATCGACGTGGCGACATCGTCGATGAACGCCTCGAGGTCGGCGCGCGAAAGGCTGTCCGCGACATAGGCGCGCATCCACTCGCCCGCTTCGGCCGTGCTCGGTGACTCCATCCGTCCCCCAGCCGATCAGCTGCTGCGTGGCTCTTGCCCTGACTGCCCGCCAACAGTATCCCTGCAACGGCGAGTCGATAGCGGAGATGGCGCAGCGGTTCCTCGACGAGCACGTCGAGGAACTATGAGTTCGGGTGTCACACGGTGGGCCGGGCCGACGCGGGCCGGGCCGGGCGCCGGGCGGGGCGGCAGCAGTCCACCGCGCACAGACCGCCGTTGACTCCGGCGCCGTACAGCGGCTCGGTGCCGAGGCGCCGGGCGGGCGCACCGGTGGTCTGCTCGGCGACCAGTTCCGCGACGAGTCGCGCGAACCGCGGATCGGTGCCCGGGGTGCCGGCGCGGACGAACCCGAGACCCAGTTCCGCCGCCCTGTCCCGTGCCTCGGTGTCGAGGTCCCAGATCACCTCGAGGTGGTCGGAGACGAACCCGACCGGGCACACGATCACCGCGTCGGCGCCGGACGTCGCGACGGTGTCGAGGTGGTCGCAGATGTCGGGCTCGAGCCACGGCACCTGCGGCGGCCCGGACCGCGACTGCCACACCAGGTCGTATTCGCCGACGCCGACCGCCGCCGCGCACAGCCGTGCGGCCTCGGCCACCTGCCGACTGTAGAGCCGGCCGCCGTCCGCGGGCGGACCGCCGGTTGCGTCCGCCGCCACCGGCACCGAGTGGGCGGTGAACACCAGCCGGGCGCCGTCCCGCTGCTCGGCGGGCAGGTCGGCGCGGGCGGCGGTGATCGCATCGGCGAAGGCCGCGATCAGCAGTGGATGGTCGTAGTACTGACGCAGTTTCGTCAGCTCCGGCGCCCCGTCGACCGCGGCGCGGGCACGTGCGACGTCCTCGTGGTACTGCCGGCACCCCGAGTACCCGCCCCACGCAGACGTCGGGAACACCAGCGCCGAGCGGACACCGTCGTCGCGCATGCGAGCGACGGTGTCCTCGGCCATCGGATGCCAGTTGCGGTTGCCGAAGTACACCGGCAGTTCGGTTCCCGCAGTCGAGAATTCGGCCTCGACCGCGGCGATGATGTCGCGGTTGAGCGCGTTGATCGGCGACACCCCGCCGAAGTGCAGGTAGTGCTCGACCACCTCGTCGAGGCGTTCGGGCGGCACCCCCCTGCCCCGGGTGACGTTCTCGAGGAACGGCCGGACGTCGGCGGGCTTCTCGGGACCACCGAAGGAGAGCAGGAGCAGGGCGTCGTAGGTCATCGAAATCGTCAGGCGGTCACAGGTTCTCGGGCAGCCAGGTGTTGTGGCTGGCTCCGCCGTCGACGTAGATGATCGATCCGGTGGTGGCGGGCAGCCAGTCCGACAGCACCGCGACCACGGACTTCGCGACCGCGGTGGGATCGTTGAAGTTCCAGCCGATGGGCGACGCGGCGTCCCAGTACTCGTTGAGCTGGTTCATCTTCTTGGCGTCGTCGGTGGCGGTGCCGGCGATGGCCTTCGCGGCGAGGGTCTTGATGGGTCCTGCGGCGACGAGGTTCGAGCGGACCTTCTTCGCCTCGCCGACCTCACGCGCGACGTAGCGGTTCACGGACTCGAGTGCGGCCTTGGCCACACCCATCCAGTTGTAGTACGGCATCGCGGTGCGCGGATCGAAGTCCATGCCGACGATGGAGCCGCCCTCGTTCATGACCGGCAGCACGGCGCGGGCCAGCGAGGCGTAGCTCCAGGCGGAGATCTCGAACGACTTCGCGACGTCCGGGCCGGGCCCCTCCAGGAACGGCTTGGCTTCGGGCCCCATCAGCGTCTTGGGCGCGAAGGCGATCGAGTGCAGCACGCCGTCGACGCCCTCGGGGGCAACCTCGCGGACGCGGTCCGCGAGCGCGGCCAGGTGCTCTTCGTTCGTGGCGTCCAGCTCGATCGCCGGCGGCACCGGCTTCGGCAGCCGCTGGGCGATCCGGTCGATCAGGCGCAGCCGGTCGAACCCGGTGATGATCACCTTCGCGCCCTGCTCCTGCGCCATCGCCGCCGCATGGAACGCGATCGACGCGTCGGTGATGATGCCGGTGACGAGAATTGTCTTGCCTTCGAGCAGTCCGCCCATGGTTGTACTCCTCCTGGTGTGAAAGTCGTTGCGTGCGAGAGGGGATCGAGCCGGGTCAGTGCCCCATGCCCATGCCGCCGTCGACGGGAATCACAGCGCCCGACACGTACGCGGAGTCCTCCGAGGCGAGGAAGCTGACCACCGCGGCCACGTCCTCGGGCTTGCCGAGTCGCTGCAGCGGGATGAACTTCTTCGCCGTGTCGCGAAGATCCTCGGAGAGGTCGGCGGTCATGTCCGTCTCGATGAAGCCGGGCGCGACGACATTGGCCGTGATCGATCGCGAGCCGAGCTCGCGGGTGACCGAACGGGCCAGGCCGATCACGCCGGCCTTCGAGGACGCGTAGTTGATCTGCCCCGCCTGACCCGCGAGACCGACGACGGAGCCGAGGAAGATCATCCGGCCCCACCGGCCCCGCAGCATCGCCCGGTTCGCACGCTTGGCGCACCGGAACGCACCGGTCAGGTTGGCGTCGATGACGTTGGTGAACTGCTCCTCGGTCATCCGCATCAGCAGGGTGTCGTCGGTGATGCCTGCGTTCGCAACCAGCACCTCGACCGGACCCTGGTGCTCCTCGACCTCGGTGAACGCCCGGTCCACCGATTCCGCGTCGGTGACGTCGCACTGCACGCCGAACAGTCCGTCCGGCGCACCGGAACCGCGGTGGGTGACCGCCACCTTGTGACCGTCCGCGGCGAGACGCTGGGCCACCGCGAGGCCGATGCCCCGGTTGCCTCCGGTCACGAGCACGGAGCGGGACGGGGTGGACGCGTTCGACATTCGATAAACCTATCTGTTGGGTGTCAGGGTCTTCGTCTTGCGGGTCTGTGGCGTTACGGCGATCGGCCGGCAGCACATTGTGACAGCAGCGTGAGCGTCACGGCAGGCGTTGGCGCAGAACCAGAGCCGCGCCCAGGCCCGCCGCCGTGGCGAGCACGCCGAGCACCAGCCAGATCCGGCTCGCATCTCCGCGGGTGATCTCGAACCCGATCTGCTCCTCGAGGGTGTCGTAGACCTTGTTCAGTTCCTCGAGGCTCGACGCGGTGAAGAAGGTGCCACCGGAGAGGTTGGCGATCTCGCGCAGGGAGGGATCGTCGACCGGCACCGCGATGCGCTCGTCGCCGATGTCGACTGTGCCGTACGAGGTCCCGAACGAGATCGTGGAGATCGGCACTCCCTGTTCCTTCGCCTGCCGGGCCGCCGTGTAGGCGCCGCGACGGTCGTCGGGACTGTCCGGCACCGTCTGCTTGCCGTCGGAGAGCAGCACGATCCGCGCCGGCGGTACCTGGTCGCCGCCGCCGAGGATCGCACCGAGGGTCTCGATGGACTGCAGCGACGTGAAGATGGCCTCACCCGTCGCGGTGCGCTCGGCGAGGGTCAGGTGGTCGATCGCCGCCTTGGTCTCCTCGCGGTTGACCGTCGGTGACACCAGCACCGAGGCGGTGCCCGCGAACGCCACCAGTCCGAGGTTGATGCCGGGGGTGAGTCCGTCCGCGAACTGTTTCGCGGCCTCCTGGGCGGCGGCGAGCCGGGTCGGTGCGACATCGGTCGACTTCATCGACAGCGACACGTCGATCACGAGCATCACGGTGGCCCGGTTCCGCGGCACCCGCTTGTCGGTGGTTGGCCCGGCGAGCGCGACGGTCAGCAACATGAGTCCGACGAGGACGAGCGCCGTCGGGAGGTGCCGCAGCCGCCCGGGCCGCGCCGGCGCGACCTTCTCCAGCATCTCCAGGTTGGAGAACCGCAGCAGATTCCGGTGGCGGCGGCGCTGGGCGAGCACGTACCCGGCCGCCAGCGCGGCGACCACGAGGAGGAACGCCAGCCACCACGGCGACGCGAACTGGGTCGGGCTCACCGGCGCGGCACTCGATTCACCCGGGAACCATAACTGTGCCTGCGGGCGGCGACGAAGCGCACGATGTCCGCGATCCAGTCCCGGTCGGTCCGCAGTCCCAGGACCGGCGCCCCGCAGCGCCGCAGCGTCTGCTCGACCGTCTCGCGGTGCGCCTGCGCGGCCGCGGCGAAGTCGGCGCGCAACTGCGGGGTGGTGGTGAACTCGCGGGTGCGGCCGGTCTCGGGATCGTGCAACACCACCTCGCCGAGGTCGGGCAGTTCCAGATCCCGCGGGTCGAGCACCTCGATTCCGAGCAGGTCGTGCCGACCGGACACGGCGCGCAGGGAGTGTTCCCAGTCCAACGGGCCGAGGAAGTCGCTGATGACGACCGCGAGGCCCCGCCTGCGCTGCGGCCGGCGCAACGCCTCGATCGCACCCTTGAGGTCACCCCGGACACCGTCGGGGGCGTGCGGTGTGGTCGCGATCGTGCGCAGCATCGCCTGCGCGTGCAGGCGGCCGCCGCGGGCCGGGATCCGGACACTGTGGTGTCCGGTCGCGACGATCGCGCCGATCCGGTTGCCGCCACCGCTGGTCAGGTGGGCCACCGCCGCGGCGGCGGCGACCGCCAGGTCCCGCTTCTCCGCACCGGTGGTGCCGAAGTCGAGGCTCGCGGACAGGTCGACGACCAGCCAGGTCTCGAGTTCGCGGTCGGCGACGGACTGCCGCACGTGCGGGTGGGTGGTGCGGGCGGTGACGGACCAGTCCATCTGCCGGACGTCGTCGCCGGGCTGGTACATCCGCGCGTCCCCGGGCTCGGTGCCCGGCCCGGGGATCAGGCCGAGGTGCTCACCGTGCAACACCCCGTCGAGCCGCCGTCGCACGGTCAGTTCGAGCGTGCGCAGCGCCGCCGCCAGCTCGGGGTCCCGCAGTTGACCGGAACGCAGCGACGGCAGCGACGACCCGGTCGAGGTCGCCCCGGCGGAGCCGGGAGTGGTCACCGCGGTGCGCCCCCGACCGGCGCCGCCGGAGTGGCCGTGGGTTGCGGAACGGGCGCGGGCGCGACGGGCTGCGCGGCGACCTGCGGCAACCCGACGGTCTGCAGCACCCGGGTGATCACGTCGTCGGGGCTGACCTCGTCGGCGAGGGCGTCGTAGGACAGCACGAGACGGTGCCGCAGCACGTCCGGGACCACGTCGAGGATGTCCTGCGGGACCACGTAGTCGCGGCCGCGCAGCATGGCCAGCGCGCGCGCTGCGGAGATGATGCCGAGGGTCGCGCGGGGTGAGGCGCCGTAGGAGATCCAGCCGGCGACATCGGTGAGCCCGAAGGCGTCCGGGGTGCGGGTCGCGGCGATGAGCCGGACCACGTAGTCGACGAGCGCGTGGTGCACGAACACCCCACCGGCCGTCTTCTGCAGCCGGATCAGGTCGTCGGGGCCGAGCACCTGGCGCGGCTCGGGCGCGGCGACCCCCATCCGGTAGACGATCTCGCGCTCCTCCTCGATCGACGGGTAGTCGACGAGCACCTTGAACAGGAAACGGTCCCGCTGGGCCTCCGGCAGCGGGTAGACGCCCTCGTTCTCGATCGGGTTCTGGGTGGCCATCACGAGGAACGGTTCGGGCATCGGGAAGGTCTTGCCGCCGATGGTGACATGCCGCTCGGCCATGACCTCCAGCAGCGCGGACTGCACCTTGGCCGGGGCCCGGTTGATCTCGTCGGCGAGCAGGAAGTTCGCCACGACGGGACCGAGTTCGATGTCGAACTGTTCGCGGCCCTGCCGGTAGATCCGGGTGCCGACGAGGTCGGTGGGCACCAGGTCGGGGGTGAACTGGACCCGGGAGAAGGAGCCGCCGACGACCGTCGCGAACGTCTCGACGGCCAGGGTCTTGGCGACGCCGGGCACGCCCTCGAGCAGCACGTGTCCCTTGGCGAGCAGGCCGACCAGAATCCGTTCGACGAGCCGGTCCTGGCCGACGATCACGCGCTTGACCTCGTAGATCACCTTCTCGAGCAGTTGCGCGTCGGACTGCACGCCGGACGCGGTGCCCGCGCCCGCCGCGGCCCCGCCGTTGCCCTTCGCGGTGCCGCCGTCGGCCTTCGCGGTGCTGCCGCCGGCCTTCCCGGTGTCGCCGCTGCTCGCCGTGCCGCCGTCCGCGCCCTGTGACGTCACCAAGAATCCACCGCTTTCCACTCCCCCGAATCCGGCGGTGTGCGCCGGGTCAGGACACCATCCGGACCACGTACGGGGTCATGCCGTCCCAGCGCAGGGGCGAGATCTTCACGAACGATCCCGACTGCGGAGCTTCGAGCATCTCCCCGTTGCCAAGGTACAGCGCGACGTGCTGGCTGGCATTGGGCCCGTAGAAGACCATGTCGCCGCGTTTCATCTGCGAGGTGGGCACCTGTTCGCCCGCGGTGTACTGGTAGCCGGTGTAGTGCGGCAACGAGATCCCGATGCCGGCGAACGCGTAGATCATCAGGCCGGAGCAGTCGAACCCGACCTTGTTGAAGTCGCCGTAGCTGTCGGCGACACCGCCGTCGCGGATGCCGAGCGTCGGCCCGTTCTCGTCGCCGCCACCCCACGCGTAGGGGACGCCGAGCTGGGACATCGCCCGGTCGATGGCGGTCTCGACTGCTGCGCTGCCGCTGATCGACGGCTTCGGCTTCGACGGCTTCGGTGTCGTCGGCTTCGTCGTCGGCTTCGGCTTCGCGGTCGTCGTCGGCGTGGAGTCGGTGTCCGAGTCCGAGGTCCCCGAATCCGTGTCGGTGGACTCCGACGTCTCCGAGTCCGTGTCGGTGTCCGTGGACTCCGAGGTGTCCGTGTCGGTGCCGTCCGGCTCCGTGGCATCGGGATCGTCCGGCACGCTCCACGACGGGAGTTCGGTGGGATCGTCCTCGATCTGGGTGTGACTGCGCTGCCCCTCGGCCAGTGCGCGGGCGCGGTCACGCGCCGCCTGGTCGGCGGCGACGCGGGCGGCCGCCTGGGCCGACGCCTCCCGCGCGGCCTGCGCTGCCGCCGCGGCTGCGGCCTGCTCGGCCGCGCGCTGGGTGTCCCAGTTGACGAACGCCTGCCGTTGGCTCTGCAGACCGGCGACGTTGTCGCGGGCCGCGGCGAGCTGCGCCTCGGCGGACGCCTTCTGCGCCTCGACGGCCGCCTTCTTACCCGCCTGCTCGGCCAGCGCTGCCCGCGCGACGGCGATCGAGTTCTCCGCGTCGGCCTTGCGTGACTCGGCCGCCGAGGCGGCGTCGTCGGCTCGCTGCTTCGCCTCCCGGGCCGCCGAGTTCTTGTTGGCCTCGGCGGTGCGGGCGCGCTGCAGTGCGTCCAGCACGGCGTTCTTGTTGGTCGCGAGCACGCGCATCAGCTGCGCGCGATCGAGAACGTCGCCGGGGCCCTGGGATCCGATGAACGACGCGAACGACGCGACGCCGGTGCCCTGCCGATAGGTGTTTGCGGCGAACTCGTCGAACCGGAGCTGCGCTGCGTCGATCTGTGCGCCCGCGTCCTTCAGCGCCTGGAGCGTCGCACCGACGGCGCCGGCGGCAGCACTCGCCGCGTCCCGCGCGTTCTGCAGGTCGACGAGCGCCCGGTTGACGTCCTCGCGCTTGATCGCGACCGCGTCGTCGAGTGCGCGGAGTTGCTGGTCGGCACTGGCGACCTCGTTGATGAGGGCACCGACCTGGCCGACGCGTGCCGCCACGTCCGTGTCCGCCTGCTGCAACTGACCGTCGCTGGGGTTCGGTGGCGGCGGCGGCACCGCGCCCGTGACGCCCGGGTTGGTCGCAACCAGGGTGAGTGCGATGCCGAATCCGACGAGTACCTGCGCGCCGCGAGATCGCCTGCGCGAGAATCCGCGGCGGTGGGTGCCGCTCGGTGCCCTTCGCCTCACAGTTGTCTCCCTCGGTCCGCGACAGTCCCGGGAAGACGCGTGCCGAAGGCGACCACAGGACTGCTCACCCGTGGACTCCGGCGTGCAGGGGCCACTCTCGTGGCAACCCTGCCCACAGCGACACTTCTTCCCCAAAAGCGTCAATGGCACCGTACGACACTTCGCGCACTGACGAAACTTCAGTCACAAACGACACATGCGTAATTACACCGTACAAATGCCGCATGTAGTGGAGGGAATCGCCCGTAGCGTGAAACAGATTTACCGCGTGACGTTTTCGCCGATCGGCCCGGCGTGCCGAGCCGATTGCAGCTCGGCGCGAGTCGAGTCAGGACACCCGGCCCACGGCCCGGAAATCCGGGCGGCCGCTCAGGAGTCCGCGCGGCCTGCGCCGAGGCGACGGGTGCGGAGCATCCAGGTCGCGGCCGCACCACCGCCGACGACGAGCACGAGTGCGATCGTGATCAACCCGTACGGGGCGTCCGGCCGGATCACCGTGTCCAGGAACTGGTTCGCCGAGTCCACCGCGTTGCCCGTGTAGGCGCGGTCCTGAGCGTCCTCGACACTCACCCGGGGCAGCGAATCGCTGTAGGTCCCCACCCAGCTCGGGCTCAGCACCAGCACCGTGCCGCCGTCATGGACACCGACCTCGGTGGCGATGTCCCGCAACTGCGAGTCCCGCCCGGGGTTCTCGGCGAGCACGACGACCCGCAGGTTCAGGCCGTGCTCCTGCGCCCGTGCCACGACGGCTTGCAGTCCGGCCACGTCGCCGGAGGGCGCGGAAACGCCGTCGTCCGCCAGGTCCGCGAGGACGGTGTCGATGTCGACGCCCGGCGGAATGTCGGCGGGCGCCGGGAGGAACGCGATGGTGTGAGCGGCAGGCATCTCTCGTCCGGTGCATCAGGGGAATGGGCGGTGGCGTGGTCGGTGACCGCCCCGCACCTTACGGGACCGCGACGCGGCAACCCGGCGATGTCGCTCCCGCGTTGCGATCGCGGTCGCGACGGACAAGGATCTCTGGTGTGCGACCCGCAGGCCATGCGGATGCCGCAGATTTCACAGGACAAGCGTACTGTTAGAATCACCGCGAGGTTATTCGGCGCGACCTACCGGGTCGGTCTCGACTAAGTCGACCACATGGCAGCTTCCCGTCATGACACCTGACTGGTCGCCGCGAAAGCCTCGCTTGCCGTCGGCACAGCCCCGTCGACGGCGAACCTCAAAGACGAGTGGAGCTGACGTGAGCACCAGTATTGATTCGTTCGGCGCCAAGGGAACGCTGGAGGTCGGAGAGAACTCGTACGAGATCTTCCGCCTGAACGCCGTGCCCGGCACCGAGAAGCTGCCCTATGCACTGAAGGTTCTGGCGGAGAACCTGCTGCGCACCGAGGACGGTGCGAACATCACCGCCGACCACATCCGCGCGATCGCGAACTGGGATCCCTCGGCCGAGCCGAGCGTCGAGATCCAGTTCACCCCGGCCCGCGTCATCATGCAGGACTTCACCGGCGTCCCCTGCGTCGTCGACCTCGCCACCATGCGTGAGGCCGTCGCCACCCTCGGCGGCGACCCGAACAAGGTGAACCCCCTCTCGCCCGCCGACATGGTCATCGACCACTCGGTCATCCTCGACGTGTTCGGCCGCGCCGACGCCCTCGAGCGCAACGTCGACCTCGAGTACCAGCGCAACGGCGAGCGCTACCAGTTCCTGCGCTGGGGCCAGGGCGCGTTCGACGACTTCAAGGTCGTCCCCCCGGGCATGGGCATCGTCCACCAGGTCAACATCGAGTACCTGGCGCCCACCGTCATGACCCGCAACGGTCAGGCCTACCCCGACACCTGCGTCGGCACCGACTCGCACACCACGATGGTCAACGGCCTGGGCGTGCTCGGCTGGGGCGTCGGCGGCATCGAGGCCGAGGCCGCGATGCTCGGCCAGCCGGTCTCCATGCTGATCCCGCGCGTCGTCGGCTTCAAGCTGACCGGTGAGATCCAGCCCGGCGTGACCGCCACCGACGTCGTGCTCACCGTCACCGACATGCTCCGCAAGCACGGCGTCGTCGGCAAGTTCGTCGAGTTCTACGGCGCCGGCGTCGCCGAGGTTCCGCTCGCGAACCGCGCCACCCTCGGCAACATGAGCCCCGAATTCGGTTCCACCGCAGCGATCTTCCCGATCGACGGCGAGACCATCAACTACCTGCGCCTGACCGGCCGCAGCGACGAGCAGCTCGCGCTCGTCGAGGCGTACGCCAAGGAGCAGGGCATGTGGCACGACGCCGCGAACGAGCCCGCCTACTCCGAGTACCTCGAGCTGGACCTCGGCACCGTCGTGCCGTCGATCGCCGGCCCGAAGCGCCCGCAGGACCGCATCCTGCTGTCGGACTCGAAGGCCGCGTTCCGTCGCGACATCGCGACCTACGTGACCAACGGCGCCGACGCCGCGCACTCCGCCCTGGACGAGGCCGTCGAGGAGTCCTTCCCGGCGTCCGATCCGGTCGAGACGTCGACCGCCAACGACGAGGCCACCGTTCCGTCGGCCGCCAACGGTTCGCACGGTCGCCCGAGCAAGCCGGTGAAGATCAAGTCCGAGCGTGGCGAGTTCGTCCTCGACCACGGCGCGGTCGCGGTCGCGGGCATCACGTCCTGCACCAACACGTCGAACCCGTCGGTGATGATCGGTGCCGCGCTGCTCGCCCGCAACGCGGTCGAGAAGGGCCTGGCCACCAAGCCGTGGGTCAAGACCAACATGGCGCCCGGCTCGCAGGTCGTCGCCGACTACTACGAGAAGGCCGGCCTGTGGCCGTACCTGGAGAAGCTCGGCTTCTACCTGGGCGGCTTCGGCTGCACCACCTGCATCGGCAACACCGGCCCGCTGCCGGAGGAGATCTCCAAGGCGATCAACGAGAACGACCTGTCGGTCACCGCGGTGCTCTCCGGTAACCGCAACTTCGAGGGTCGCATCTCCCCCGACGTGAAGATGAACTACCTGGCGTCCCCGCCGCTCGTCATCGCGTACGCGCTGGCCGGCACCATGGACTTCGACTTCGAGGTCGACGCCCTCGGTCAGGACCAGGACGGCAACGACGTCTTCCTCAAGGACATCTGGCCGTCCGCGCAGGAGATCGACGACACCATCAAGTCGGCGATCAGCCAGGACATGTTCCGCAAGTCCTACGCCTCCGTCTTCGCGGGCGACGAGCGCTGGCAGAACCTGGCCACCCCGGAGGGCGACACCTTCGCGTGGGACGAGAAGTCGACCTACGTCCGCAAGGCCCCGTACTTCGACGGCATGACGATGGAGACCACCCCGGTCACCGACATCTCGGGTGCGCGCGTGCTCGCCCTGCTCGGCGACTCGGTCACCACCGACCACATCAGCCCGGCCGGCCCGATCAAGCCCGGCACCCCGGCCGCCCAGTACCTGGACGCCAACGGTGTCGAGCGCAAGGACTACAACTCGCTCGGTTCGCGTCGTGGCAACCACGAGGTGATGATCCGCGGCACGTTCGCGAACATCCGCCTGCGCAACCAGCTCCTCGACGACGTCTCGGGCGGCTACACCCGCGACTTCACCCTCGAGGGTGGCCCGCAGTCGTTCATCTACGACGCCTCGCAGAACTACCAGAAGGCCGGCATCCCGCTCGTCGTCCTCGGCGGCAAGGAGTACGGCTCCGGTTCCTCGCGTGACTGGGCCGCCAAGGGCACCAGCCTGCTCGGCGTCAAGGCCGTCATCGTCGAGTCGTTCGAGCGCATCCACCGCTCGAACCTGATCGGCATGGGCGTTGTGCCGCTGCAGTTCCCGGCCGGCCAGTCGGCCGCGTCGCTGGGCCTCGACGGCACCGAGGTCTTCGACATCGCCGGCATCACGAAGCTCAACGAAGGCGTCACCCCGAAGACGGTCAAGGTCACCGCGACCAAGGGCGACGGCAGCAAGGTCGAGTTCGACGCGGTCGTCCGCATCGACACCCCCGGTGAGGCGGATTACTACCGCAACGGCGGCATCCTGCAGTACGTGCTGCGCAACATGATCCGGGGCTGATCAGTCTCGGTCGTGTGACCTGCGTAGTGCGCTGACGGCGGGCTCGGGACCTCGCGTCTCGGGCCCGCCGTTCCCCTTTTGTACGAAAGGATGTCGGCTGTGCCGAAGGTCAGTGAGGACCATCTGGCCGCACGTCGGAGGCAGATCCTCGACGGTGCGCGCCGCTGCTTCGCCGAGTACGGCTACGAGGGTGCGACCGTCCGCCGCCTCGAGGACGCCACAGGGCTGTCCCGGGGTGCGATCTTCCACCATTTCAAGGACAAGGACGGCCTGTTCCTCGCGCTGGCCCAGCAGGACGCGACCCGGATGGCGGACGTGGCCGCCGAGGAGGGTCTGGTGCAGGTGATGCGGGACATGCTCGCGAAGCCGGAGGAGTTCGACTGGCTCGCCACGCGGGTGGAGATCTCCCGGCGTCTGCGCACGGATCCCGAGTTCGCCCGGGAATGGAGCGAAGGCGGCGTCGAGCTCACCGAGGCCACCGTCGGGCGACTACAGCGGCAGAAGGAGGCCGGCCGGCTTCGAGAGGACCTGCCGACCGACGTCCTCGTCGGCTATCTCGACCTGGTCCTCGACGGGCTGATCGCCCGGATCGCCTCCGGCCACGGCGGCGAAAACCTTTCCGCCGTCCTCGATCTCGTCGAGGAGTCGGTGCGGCGGCAGGACTGATCGCAATCGACTCGGCCACCGGCACCACGCAGAGTGACGGGGATCACAAAGGTGGGTGCACCGGCATGTAGTTGAAAGCGTTACTTTCGCGACCGTGACCTCACCCACCGGACAATCCGCCGCCGCATCGCTTCCGTCCCTGTCGAGGCGAGCCGTTCTACGGGCGGCCGTCGGCGCCGGTGCGCTCGGCGCGCTCGGTACCGCCTCGCTCGCGCGACCTGGCACGACCGCCGCGGCAGCCGAGCGGGAAACCGCGATCGTGGTCGGAACCGGCTTCGGCGGAGCGGTCGCCGCGCTACGTCTGGGCGAGGCGGGCATCAGGACCACGGTGTTCGAGCGGGGACGCCACTGGCCGATCCGCCCCGACGGCAACACCTTTGCCACCTTCACCAGCCCGGACGGCCGAGCGGCGTGGTTCAGCGACACGGTCGGCGTCACCGCCTCGGTCGGCATCCCGGTGGGCCGCTATCCCGGGCTCCTCGACCGGGTGAAGGGCAACGGGATCGACTCGGTGTACGGCGCCGGGGTGGGCGGCGGCTCGCTGGCGTTCGGCGCCTTCACCCCGGTCCCCCGCAAACAGGACTTCGAGCACGTCTTTCCCGGCGGAGCGGGATACGACGAACTCGTCGCCACCTATTACCCGCGCGCGAAGGCCATGCTGGGATCGTCGCCGCTGCCGGCGGACATCATGGCCCATCCCCGCTACGCGGGGACCCGCGCGTGGCAGGACACGGCACGCCGGTACGGCAAGGAACTCGTGTCGTTCGACTACGCGATCGACTGGGACATCGTGCGCGCCGAGCTCGAGGGGCGAGCGGTCGCCTCGGTCACCAACGGCGAGCTGGGATTCGGGGTCAACAGCGGTGCGAAGAACTCCGTCGACCGGAACTACCTGCCCGCGGCGGAACGCACCGGCAACGTGACGATCAACGCGATGCACGAGGTCTTCGAGATCCGGCCCCGCCCGAACCGTCCCGGATTCGTCGTGTCGGCCCGCGTCATCGACGATCAGCACAACAACGGTCCGCACCGTCACCGCCGAGGCCGACTACCTGTTCATGGCGGCCGGCTCCTTCCACACCACCCGGATGCTCGTCGAGGCCCGCGCCAAGGGCACCCTCCCGAACCTGTCGTCGCGCATCGGCGAGGGCTTCGGCGCGAACGGGGACTTCCTCACCGCCCGCACCGCCCTGTCCGACGACTACGGGGACATCCAGGGCGGTCCCGGATTCGGACGCCTCTACGAGGACGACCTGCCCGGCGGTCCGGCGTCGATCGTCTACCACTCGACCCCGCTGCCCTCGCCGCTCGGACGAGCCGTAACCACCAACCTGATCCAGGTGCACAGCGACGAGCGGGGCACCATCGACTTCGACCACGCGACCGGCGCCGCGGTCCTCAACTACCCCCATCCGGAGGGCAACGCGCTCGACCGCCGCGGGGCCGCATTCGCCGAGCACTTCCGCGAGCGCGCCGAGATCCGGCACGGGCGCCCGCTGAGCGGCATACCGATCTACTCCCGGGCGGTCGGATTCGGCTCGGCGAGCACGTATCACGGACTCGGTGGCGTGGTGATGAACCATGCGGCAACCATGGACGGCGAGATCCTCGGCTACGACAACCTCTACGTCGTCGACGGAGCCTTCGCCCCCGGCGCAGTGGGTCTGGTCAATCCCTCACTCACAATCACCGCACTCGCCGAACGCACGCTGGCCAGGTTCCTGGCGCGACGCCAGGCTTCCGCTCCCGGCGGCCGACGGTAGGCGCGGGCACATCCTCGTCGGCGGCGTCGAGTGCCCGGGATGTCCGACAGCGCCGGCGCGCGGCGCATCTCATCCGTCACATCCCGTGAACGGCTCGGCGTCGGTTCGGACCGCCGCGCCCGCGAAGTTCGACACCGGCTTCGGTGAGCAGTGTCCGGATGAATCCGTAGGACCGACCGGTCGCCTCGGCCAGAGATCGGATGCTGGCGCCCCCGAGATACCGGTCGCGCAGTTCGGTCTGCATCGCATCCCGCGCACCGCCCGATATCCGTACCCCTTTGCGCACCGCGTCGAACTCTGCCATCACCGATCCTCCGGAGTGTGATGCACATCACTTTCCGGACTTCAGGCTAGTACAGATCGGTCCCCCGGCGGGGTGCCGGCGCCGCCGGCGACACAGGTCAGGCCAGCTGGATCAGGTCCAGGTAGTCCTGCGACCAGTGGTCCTCGGTGCCGTCGGGCAGCAGGATGACCCGCTCCGGGTTCAGCGCCTCCGCGGCACCCGGGTCGTGGGTGACCAGGACGACGGCGCCGGTGTAGCTGCGCAGCGCGTCGAGGACCTGTTCACGCGAGACCGGGTCGAGGTTGTTGGTGGGCTCGTCGAGGAGCAGCACGTTCGCCGCCGACGACACGAGCCCGGCCAGGGCCAGTCGCGTCTTCTCACCACCGGACAGGGTGCCTGCCGGCTGTTCGAGCTGCGGGCCGGTGAACATGAACGCACCCAGCAGGCCGCGCAGGTCCTGCTCCCCCGCGTCGGGTGCGGCGTGCCGGATGTTCGCCCACACGGACGCCTCGTCGTCGAGGGTGTCGTGCTCCTGCGCGAAGTACCCGGTCTTCAGTCCGTGCCCGGGCACCAACTCACCGAGATCCGGCTTCTCCACGCCCGCAAGCAGTTTCAGCAGGGTGGTCTTGCCGGCACCGTTCAGGCCGAGGATGACGACCCGGCTGCCGCGGTCGATCGCGAGGTCGACGCCGGTGAAGATCTCCAGCGACCCGTACACCTTGGTCAGTTCCTTCGCCATGAGCGGCGTCTTGCCGCACGGCGCGGGCTCCGGGAAGCGGATGTGGGCCACCTTGTCCGCGACCCGGACGTCGTCGAGTTCGGCGATCAGCTTGTCGGCGCGCTTGGCCATGTTCTGTGCCGCCGTCGCCTTGGTGGCCTTGGCGCCGAGCTTGGCGGCCTGCTGCCGCAGCGCGGACGCCTTCTTCTCCGCGTTCGCACGTTCGCGGCGGCGGCGCTGCTCGTCGGTGGCGCGGGCGTCGAGGTACTTCTTCCAGCCCATGTTGTAGATGTCGGCCTCGCCGCGCACCGCGTCGAGGAACCACACCTTGTTGACGACGTCGTTCAGCAGGTCCACGTCGTGGCTGATCACGATCAGGCCGCCGTCGTGGTTCTGCAGGAAGCCGCGCAGCCAGGTGATGGAGTCGGCGTCGAGGTGGTTGGTCGGCTCGTCGAGCAACAGGGTGGTGTTGGACTTGCCGCCGGACGAGTCGGAGGCCGCGAACAGGATCCGGGCCAGCTCTACGCGGCGACGCTGACCACCGGAGAGGGTGCGCAGCGGCTGCGCAAGCACGCGGTCGGGCAGGCCGAGGCTGCTGCAGATCCGCGCCGCCTCCGACTCGGCCTCGTACCCGCCGAGGGCGGCGAAGCGATCCTCGAGTGAGCCGTACTTGCGGACGGCCTTGTCGCGGGCGTCGTCGTCGACGGCCTCCGCCATGATCGCCTGCTGCTTCTCCATGCTGCGGATGATCTCGTCGAGACCCCGCGCCGACAGCACCCGATCCTTCGCGAGCACGTCGAGGTTGCCCTCCTTGGGGTCCTGCGGCAGGTAGCCGAGGTCACCACTGCGGACGACGGTGCCCGCGTAGGGCTCGCCCTCACCGGCGAGGATGCGCAGCGTGGTGGTCTTGCCGGCGCCGTTGCGGCCGACGAGACCGATGCGGTCACCGGCCTGCACACGCAGGGCGGATCCGGGTGCTGAGAGGAGGGTTCGCACACCGGCACGAACTTCGAGGTCGGTGGCGGTAATCACGACGAGCCAGCTTACCGGAGATCCGGGCGTGCCCTCGCTGGGGTCACCCCGGCCGGGGTGTGACGCTCATCGCGACCCCGCCTCCTCCTGCCACGGCCACCGGCCGGTGATCTCCAGCTGCAGCGACCAGCTCAGGAACGTGCGGATCAGCACGATCAGCGCGAGCACGCCGACCGAGGTGAAGGTGGGGGTGACGGCGACGGTCTTGATGATGTCCGCGGCCACCAGGAATTCGAGGCCGAGCAGGATCGACCGGCCGAGGTTGCGCCGGTACGGCGCGTACACGGGCGTCCCCGGCGCGGTCCGGCTCGTGGACAGCGCGATCCAGCTGGCAACGGCGGCGCCGATCACGATGACCGCGACCCCGACGACGTCGACGACGGATCCGACGGTGGAAATGACGGACTCGAGCTGCATGCGGCCCCTGCCTTCCCGGTCGGCTGACACCAGCGTGGCAGGTTCACCGCGATCGGGCGCGGAGGCGCGGCTAGCGTGGTCGCCCATGAGTGAGCGCCGCGTCCCCGACCTCGCCGTGGTCGGGTTGGGTCCGTCGGGCCGGGCGCTCGCCCACCGCGCCGCGACGGCCGGTCTCGACGTGGTCGCCGTCGACCCCGCACCGGACCGGTGCTGGACGCCGACCTACGCCGCATGGGCGGACGAGTTGCCCTCGTGGCTGGGGAGCGGGGCGATCGCGGCCGGCGTCGCGCGCCCGACCGTGTGGACACGCCGGGCGCGCACCCTCGACCGGGAGTACTCGGTGCTCGACAACGCCGGGCTGCGGAACGCGCTCGACCTGACCGGGGTGCGGGTGGTGCGCGGCCGCGCACAGGTCGTCGGAGGCGGCGACGTCACCCTCGACGACGGCACCACGGTCGGCGCAGGCACCGTCGTCGACGCACGCGGTCTCATCCGCTCCCCCGCACTCGCCGAACAGACGGCGTACGGAGTCGTCCTCCCCCGCGCCGACGCGCTGCCTGCGCTCGGTGGCGCTGCCGCGCTCTTCATGGACTGGCGCCGCGACAACGGCGCCCCCGCGGACGCGTCACCGTCCTTCCTGTACGCGGTGCCGCTCGACGGCGAGCGAGTGCTGTTCGAGGAGACCTGTCTGGTGGGCCGCCCGGCACTTCCCCTGCCGGTGCTGCGGGCACGACTTCGGGCCCGACTCGCCGCGCGCGGCGTCGCCGTGCCCGCGAACGCCCCGGCCGAGCGGGTGCGGTTTCCCGTTCAGGCGCCACGCCCGGCACCGGGCACGGTCACGTTCGGCGCCCGCGCCGGACTTTCCCATCCGGGCACCGGCTACAGCGTCGCCGCGTCGCTCGCGGCGGTCGACGCGGTGGTGGACGCCCTGGTCGCGGGCGACGACCCGGTGGAGGCGTTGTGGCCCCGGCCCGCTCGCGCGGTGCGGGCACTGCGCGAGGTCGGGCTGCGGGCCCTGCTCGCGCTGCCACCGGCCCGGGTTCCGGAGTTCTTCGACAGCTTCTTCGCGCTGCCGCAGCCGGCGCAGCGCGCCTACCTGTCCGATCGCACGGATCCGCGAGCGGTGTCCGCGACCATGTGGACGTTGTTTCGCCGCGCGCCGATGCCGGTGCGGCGCACACTGATCGGCGCCACGCTGCCGATCCACCCGAGGAGACCCCGATGAAGGTCGAGATCCAACTCGACGCCGCACCCGCCGACGCGGCCCGCCGGGCGACCGAACTCGCCGCGACCGGGGTGGCCGGGCTGTTCACGTTCGAGGGCCCGCACGACGTGTTCTTCCCGCTGGTCGCGGCGGCGCCGGTCGTCGACGTGGACCTGGCCACGAATGTCGCGATCGCACTGCCGCGCAGCCCGATGCACCTCGCACACGCGGCCTGGGACCTGCAGTCGATGTCGGGTGGCCGGTTCCGGCTCGGGCTGGGATCGCAGATCCGTCCCCACATCGAGAAGCGCTACTCGGCGCCCTGGTCGCGGCCCGCCGCCCGGATGCGGGAGACGGTGCTGGCGGTGCAGGCGATCCTCGACGCCTGGGAGGGTGGGTCGCGGTTGGACTTTCGTGGCGAGTTCTTCACCCACACGCTGATGCCGCCGACGTTCGTGCCCGGGCCGAACCCGTTCGGTCCTCCGCCGATCCTGCTCGGCGCGCTCGGACCGGTGATGACCCGCACCGCCGCGGAGGTCGCGGACGGACTGCTGGTGATGCCGTTCAACAGCGAACGGCACTTCCACGAGCGAACGCTGCCCGCGGTCGCACAGGGACTCGACCGGGCGGGCCGCGATCGCACCGACTTCGAGATCGTGCCGCAGGTGATCGTGGCGACCGGCCGCACCGACGCCGAGCTCTCGGCCGCGACCACCGGGGTGCGCGCGCTGCTCGCGTTCTACGGGTCCACACCGGCGTACCGTCCGGTGCTCGAGGCCGAGGGCCGGGCGGACCTGCAGGACCCGCTGAACGCGCTGTCGAAGCGGGGTGCGATCGCCGAGATGATGGCGCTGGTCGACGACTCGCTGGTCGACACCCTCGCCGTGCGCGGCACCCCGGAGCAGTGCGCCGCCGAGATCCTGCGCAGATTCGGCGACCACGCCGACCGGGTGTGCTGCTACTTCCCCGGCTACGACGTCGATCTCGGCCACGTCCGCGACCTCGTGGCAGCGATCGGCACCGCTTCGGCGGTCAGCGCAGCGCCTGGAACTCCGCCAGCGCGTCGCTGACGGCGGCGGGCACCCCGTCCAGCGCCCACAGTGCCAGGCCGACCGCGACGAGGGTGAGCAGTGGACCGAGGATCGCCCGTTCGAATGTGCCGCCTGCGCGGATCGACAACCACGACGGCAGCTGCAGTTCCCACCACCGGCGCCCGCCCCACGGCAGCAGCGGCGCGAGGAACGGCACGCCCTCCTTGGTCACGGCGTCGCCGAGGCAGTGGACGGCGCACCCGAGCCCGACCGCGACACCGAGCGCCCGCGATCCCACCTCGTCCGGGTACCACGTCCATGTCAGCGCCGACAGCACGCCCGCCACCAGGGTCACCGCGATCCAGCCGTTGCGTTTCGCCCAGCCGCCCGCGAGCCCACGCAACGCCAGACCGAGGGTCAGGAACAGGACGCCGATGATCGCGGGCTGCCCGAACGCGACGATCAGCGACGACACCGCCGCACTGATCGCGACCGCGAACAGTGCGGTGTGGGTGAGGGTTCGGTGGCCGCCGCGACGTTTCGGATCGCGCCGTCCGCGGGTGATCCGGTAGTAGCCCAGCGACACCGTGTCGACGCCCTTGGCCAGAACCCAGCTCGCCGGTCCGAAGGAGCGGGCCACCGTCGACTGCGTGGTGTCGAGGTCGGGCAGCAAGGCGGCGCCCGCGCAGACCCCGGCGAAGGTGAAGACCTCGGCGGTGGACGTCGGGCCACCCCACTCGGGCGGAAGTACCTGGGCGGCCAGTAGACCCGCGACGGCACCGGAGACAGCGTGGGTCGCACCCATCACCATGACAGCGAAAACCTTTCGGACAGAACGACAAGAGCGCTGCCCGAAGCGAGCCGCCCACTACGGACCGAAATCTATCAACCGCCACCGACACGACCCGCACACCTGCCCGTGGGGTCGGTGCGCACGATCACGACAGGCCGTCGACGTCGGCCACCGACTTGTCCGGCCGCAGCCCGCGCCACACCGGATGCCGCAGCCTGCCGTCCCCGGTGACCTCGGAGAACCGCACCTCCGCAACGAGTTCGGGACGCATCCAGTGCGCCGACCGTGCATCCGGGGCGGGAATCGCGCCGAACGGCGACTCGTCCGTCGCCAGTGCGGCGGCCGCCTCGTCGAGTTCCGCCAGGATCGCACCGGTCAGACCACTGCCGACCTTGCCGACGTAACGGAGCCCGCCCACTCCGTCGGGGATTCCCAGGAGCAACGACCCGATCCCCCGGGCGCGACCGCCCTCCCCCGGCTGCCAACCGCCGATCACCACTTCGCAGCTGCGAAAGTGCTTGATCTTGAGCCAGTTCGACGACCTCCCCGATCGGTATGCCGAATCCCGGCGCTTCGCGACCAGTCCCTCCATGTGCCGTTCGGCGCTGGCCTCGAGCGCGGCCGTGAAATCGTCGGGAGCCGGTTCGGTCGGCCGCCACGGGCCGTCCTCCTCGAACCGGATCGCGTCGAGCACCGTGCGCCGGTCCCGATAGGACTTGCCCGCGAGCGTGGTGCCGTCGAGTTCGAGGATGTCGAACACCTGCAGCGCCACCGGATACGCCTCCGTGACCGCTGCCACGTCCCGCGGCCTGCTGCGCCCCATCCGCCGCTGCAGCCGCGCGAAACTCGGCGCGCCGTCCGCGCCGTACGCGACGATCTCCCCGTCGAGCACCCCCGAGTGCCCGTGCAGCCCGGCCGGGATCTGCAGCAGCTCCGGATAGGTGGCGGTCAGGTCGTTGCCGTTGCGGCTGACCAGTCGCACCGAGCTCGTCCCGGAATCCGCGTCGGACGCGAAGTGCACCAACGCCCGGATCCCGTCCAGCTTGTACTCGAACGCCCACACCGCGGGGTCTGCCCGCCGCGCGAATTCGTCCGCGGTGGTCGCGGTGGCCAGCATGGGCGACGGCGTCGGCACGTGTGTGGCCGACCGGCCCTCCGCCGGCGCAGGCTTCGGCACGACCGCCGGCGCGACCGTCGCCCGCACCCGGGCCAGCACCTCACGGAACTCCAGCTGCGCCAGGCCCGGCTGCTCGAGCTCGTCCCAGGTGCGTGGGGCCGCCGCATACGGCCGGGCCGTTCCCCGGAGCGAGTACGGCGAAATCGTGGTCTTGGAGGCCGAGTTCTGGCTCCAGTCCACGAACACCTTCCCGGTCCGCTGCGACCGCGTCATCGTCGCGGTGACCGAATCCGGCGTCTGCCGTTCGAGTTCGCGCGCAATCTCCTTCGCGACCTCGCTGCACCGCCTCGACGTCCACCCCGGCGGGACACCGGCGTAGAGGTGAATTCCCTTGCTGCCACTCGTAACTGGCAACGCGTCCAGTCCACGGGCGCGCAGCCGCTCGCGGACGCGGACCGCCACCGACGCACACTCGTCGAGGGTGACACCCGGCCCCGGGTCGAGATCGATCACGAGACGGTCGGGATCGGCCGGACTGCCGTCGGGCGCGAATCGCCACTGCGGGACATGGAACTCCAGTGCCCCGGACTGCGCGAAGTAGACGAGCGCCGCGAGTTCGGTGACCTCCGGGTAGTCGACCGTGCGCCTGCCCTGGGTCAGGGTGTGCCGTGGCACCCAGTCGGGGGTCGCCGCCTCGACGTTCTTCTGGAAGAACGGCTCCGCCGCGGTGCCGTCGGGCCACCGCTTGCGGGTCAGCGCCCGGCCGGCGAGCAGCGGCAACAGCACCGGTCCGACCTCCGTGAAGTACTGCAGCACCTCGGCCTTGGTGGTGCCGGTCTCCGGGTACAGCACCTTGTCGAGGTTGGTCAGGGTCAGGCGCCGGTTTCCGACACGCACCGCCGCGTTGTGAGTCATCCGCATCCGCCCTTGGCTTTCACCTGGCCTGATCCCAGAGTATGGACCATCATGGTGTGATGCGGTCGATATGGAAAGGCTCCATCGCGTTCGGTCTGGTGAACGTCCCGGTGAAGGTGTACTCCGCCACCGAGGACCACGACATCAAGTTCCACCAGGTCCACGGCAAGGACGGCGGACGCATCAGGTACAACCGGGTCTGCTCCGAGTGCGGCGAGATCGTCCAGTACGCCGACATCGACAAGGCGTACCTGTCCGAGGACGGCGCTCAAGTGGTACTCACCGACGAGGACTTCGACAAGCTCCCAGCCGCCGAGAAGCACGAGATCCCGGTCCTGCAGTTCGTGCCCTCCGACCAGATCGACCCGATCCTGTTCGACAAGAGCTACTTCCTCGAACCCGACTCCGCGTCCCCGAAGGCGTACAACCTGCTGGCCTCGACACTCGTCGGCAACGACCGCACCGCGCTCGTACATTTCACCCTGCGGCAACGCACCAGGCTGGCGGCACTGCGGGTACGCGACGGGATTCTGGTGGTGCAGACCCTGCTGTGGCCCGACGAGGTCCGCGCCGCGGAATTCGAGTCGCTCGAGGAGGGCACCTCGCCGAGCGAGAAGGAACTCGCGATGGCCACCATGCTGGTCGACTCGATGTCGGAGGACTTCCACCCGGAGTCCTACACCGACGACTACCAGGTCCAGCTCCAGAAGCTTCTCGACGAGGCCATCGCGAACGGCGGCGAGAAGGTCACCGTGCCGTCGGGCGCCGCGCGCGAGGCCGATGCCGAGGTCGTCGACCTCGTCGCGGCCCTCCAACGCAGCGTCGACGAGGCCAAGAAGACCGACGGTGCGAAGAAGGGCCCGACGAAGGCGTCGCCCGGGCGCAAGGCCAAGACCGGCTGACGGCCCCAGACGTCGGTTGTCAGGATCGCGCGTCGGTCGTCACGGTCGAGCGTCAGTCGTCGCGATCGAGGACGAACCAGAAGTGTTCGCCGCCGTCGAGGACGTTCTTGCCGTTCATCACCCCGAGCAGGGTGTCGGGGCCGACCCGTTTGAAGTGGTCGAACACCGGCATCCCGTCGTAGACCATCGTCGCGGTCGACTCGCCCCGGAACTCGACCATCCACAGGCTCGCCTCGCCGTTGCCCGCCTCGACGTCGGAGAACAGGTTCCCGTCCGCGTCGCGGCAGATCAGCGGCTGCACGTCGAACCGGGAGCCGAACGTCTTGCCGTACCAGCGTGTCCGGTCGAGCAACCGGCCGGTGCGGTGCCCGGTCCGCATGCCGCGACCGCGCCAGCTCCCCGACAGCTCGTCGACCCGGACCACCGGCAGTTCGTCCCACAGCCGGTCCAGCTCCCGCGGATCCACGGTCTCCGCCGCGAGCAGCTTCTCGACATGGTCGTGAACAGTCATGATGCGCCTTCCTGAGTGAACGTGAGGACCGCCTTGACCGCCGCACCGGAACGGGCGGCGTCCAGCGCGGCGGCGAGGTCGTCGAACGCGAACGTCGTGATCAGCTTCTCGAAGGGGAACCTGCCTGCCCGCCACAACGAGATCAGCTCGGGGATGAACTGCTGTGGGTCGGCGTCGCCCTCGATCACGCCGGTGACACTGCGCCCCAGCAGGAGTGCGGATTGGTCGAGCGTGACCGGGTTCCGCTGTCCGCGCAGGCCGACGGTCGCGCAGCTGCCGGGCGAGCGCAGCACCGACACCGCGGTGCCGAGCACCTCGGCGGTGCTGACGGTGTCGACGCTGTGGTCGGCTCCGCCGTCGGTCACCGCGCGAATCCGGCGCGCCAGATTCGGTTCCGCGCTGTCGATCACGGTGCTCGCGCCGAGGGCGAGTGCCAGTTCACGGCGTGCGGGCACCGGGTCGACGACCACGATCGTCGCGCACTCGGCGACCACCGCGGCCAGCACCGCGGCGAGACCGACCGCACCGGCGCCGAACACCACGATCGAGGCGCCCGGCCGCGGACGCAGCACGCGCAGCACCGCCCCGGCACCGGTCTGGACACCGCAGCCCAGCGGTCCGAGGAGTTCGATCGGCAGATCACCGTCGACCCGGACGGCGTCGGCGGCACGGACGACGGCTCGGGTGGCCATCGACGACTGCCCGAACCAGTTGCCGTGCAGTGCAGTCCCGTCCAGGCGCAGTGTGGTGGTGCCGTCGGGTCGCCGGCCCGAGTGGTTCAGGACCGCGAAGTGCTCGCAGTAGGCGGGGCGGCCCTCGTCGCAGTTGCGGCAGCCGCGGCACGCGGAGTAGCTCAGCACGACCCGGTCGCCGGGTGCGAGCGTGTCGACCTCGGTGCCGACCGCCTCGACCACCCCGGCACCTTCGTGACCGAGTACGGCCGGCACCGGGATCGGGATGCTGCCGGCAGCGGCGGTCAGGTCGGTGTGACAGATGCCGACCCCGGCGATCCGTACCAGGACCTCGTCCTCCTGCAGGGCGTCGACCTCGACGTCCCTGATCTCGAACGGGTCGCCGAATCCGCTAAGCACCGCCGCACGTGCTCGTGTTCCCACCCACACCCCCGAAGGTCCGCACTCGCCCGCCATCGTCGACACCGGATGAGAATCGTGATTAACTTCCTGCGCGAGTGTAGACGCGAAAACCCCGCCGATACAGGGGGTCGGCGGGGTTTTCCGGGAGGGGTGCGTCAGACGGTGAAACCGAGCGCCCGAAGCTGCTCGCGGCCGTCCTCGGTGATCTTGTCCGGACCCCACGGCGGCATCCAGACCCAGTTGATCTTCAGTTCCTCGACGAGGCCGCTCTTGACCAGCGCACCGCGGGCCTGCTCCTCGATGACGTCGGTCAGCGGGCAGGCCGCGGACGTCAGCGTCATGTCGATCGTCGCGACCGACTCGTCGTCCACGGCGATGCCGTAGACCAGGCCGAGATCGACGACGTTGATGCCGAGTTCGGGGTCGACGACGTCGCGCATCGCCTCCTCGAGGTCGTCCACGAATGCCTGCTGTTCCGGGGTCAGCTCGACCGCCGGTTGCGCCGGCGTCGTGTCGGTCGCGACGGCCTCGTCGGGCGTGCCCGCCTGGGTTTCGGTCATGATGCAGATCCTCCGGTCACCGCCGGCACGGTGCCGGCCCCGTCACCCGAGGCCGCAGGCGCGTCCTCGGTATCAACTATCTGAACAACGGCGTCCTTGAATGCCATCCATCCCAGCAGCGCACACTTCACACGCGCCGGATACTTCGCGACACCCGCGAACGCGATGCCGTCGCCGAGCACCTCCTCGTCGCCCTCGACGGTGCCGCGGCTGGTGACCATCTCGTTGAACGCCTCGACCACGTCGAGCGCGTCGGTCACCGCCATGCCGGTCACCTGGTCGGTGAGCACCGATGTCGCGGCCTGACTGATCGAGCAGCCCTGACCGTCGTACGACACGTCACCCACGCGACCGTCGTCGGTGATCGCGACCCGCAACGTGATCTCGTCCCCGCACGTCGGGTTGACGTGATGCACCTCGGCGCCGAACGGTTCGCGTAGTCCTCGGCCGTGTGGGTGCTTGTAGTGGTCCAGGATCACCTCCTGGTACATCTGCTCCATCCGCATGTCAGGACGCCCCGTCGATCGTGCCGTCGTCCTCGCGCAGCGGCTCGAGAACCTGGTGGGTGCCGAAGAACTCCTGCGCCCGCCGGATCGCGGCGGCGAGGGCGTGCACCTCCTCGGCGGTGTTGTAGACCGCGAACGACGCCCGCGCGGTCGCCGCGATGCCGAACCGCCGGTGCAGCGGCCACGCGCAGTGGTGCCCGACCCGGATCGCCACGCCCTCGTCGTCGAGGATCTGGCCCAGGTCGTGGGCGTGGATACCGTCGACGACGAACGACACCGCGCCACCACGATTCTCGGCGGTCACGGGTCCGACGATCCGGACCCCGGGCATCGCGCCGAGCAGGTCCAGCGCCAGCTCGGTCAGTTCGTGCTCGTGGGCCGCGACGGCGTCCATCCCGATCGCCTCGAGGTACTCCACGGCCGCACCGAGCCCGACCACCTGCGAGGTCATCGGCACGCCTGCCTCGAACCGCTGCGGCGGCGCCGCATAGGTGGTCGCCTCCATCGTGACCGTCTCGATCATCGACCCGCCGGTGATGAACGGCGGCATCGCCGCCAGCAGCTCCCGCTTGCCGTACAGCACGCCGACCCCGGACGGGCCCAGCATCTTGTGTCCGGAGAACGCCGCGAAATCGACGTCGAGGGCGTGGAAGTCGACCGGCATGTGCGGCACCGACTGGCACGCGTCGAGAACCACCAGCGCACCGACCGCCCGCGCCCGCCGCACCAGCTCCTCGACCGGCGCAACGGCGCCGGTCACGTTCGACTGGTGGGTGAACGAGACGACCTTGACGTTCTCGCTCAACTCCAGCGAGTCGAGGTCGATCCGGCCGTCGTCCGTCACCCCGTACCAGCGCAGCGTCGCGCCCGTCCGGCGGGCCAGCTCCTGCCACGGCACCAGGTTCGCGTGATGCTCGAGCTCGGTGATCACGATCTCGTCACCGGGCCCCACGTGCCGATCGAACCGGGCGTCGCCGAGCACGTACGTGACCAGGTTGAGCGCCTCGGTCGCGTTCTTCGTGAACGCCAGCTCGTCCGGGTCCGCGCCGACGAACCGGGCGATCGCCACCCGGGCGTTCTCGTAGGCGTCGGTCGCCTCCTCGGCGAGCTGGTGCGCGCCGCGGTGCACGGCCGCGTTGCAGGTGGTGAGGAACTCACGCTCGGCGTCGAGCACCTGGACCGGTCGCTGCGAGGTGGCCCCGGAGTCCAGGTACACCAGCGGCTTTCCGTCCCGCACCGTGCGGCTCAGGATCGGGAAGTCCCGGCGGATGCTCGTGACGTCGAGCGCGCGCACGGTGCTGGTCATGGAATCAGGCTCCCGCCGTCGCTGCCTGGGTGAAGCGGACGTAGCCGTTGGCCTCGAGCTCGTCGGCCAGCTCGGGGCCGCCCGACTCCACGACCTGACCGCCGACGAACACGTGCACGAACTGCGGCTTGATGTAGCGCAGGATCCGCGTGTAGTGCGTGATCAGCAGCACGCCGCCGTGCTCACGCTCCTGGTAGCGGTTCACGCCCTCGGAGACGATCCGCAGCGCGTCGACGTCCAGACCGGAGTCCGTCTCGTCGAGGATCGCGATTTTCGGCTGCAGCAGGCCCAGCTGCAGGATCTCGTGGCGCTTCTTCTCACCACCGGAGAAGCCCTCGTTGACGGAGCGCTCACCGAAGGCCGGATCGATCTCCAGCTCGCTCATCGCCTCCTTGACCTCCTTGACCCAGTGCCGCAGCTTGGGTGCCTCGCCACGGACGGCGGTGGCGGCGGTGCGCAGGAAGTTCGACATCGACACGCCCGGCACCTCGACCGGGTACTGCATCGCGAGGAACAGGCCGGCGCGGGCCCGCTCGTCGACGCTCATCGCGAGGACGTCCTCACCGTTGAGGGTGATGCTGCCGGACGTGATCTCGTACTTGGGGTGACCGGCGATCGCGTAGGAGAGGGTGGACTTGCCGGAGCCGTTGGGGCCCATGATCGCGTGCGTCTCACCGGACCGCACCGTCAGGTTCACACCCTTGAGGATGTTGATCGGTTCGGCGTTCTCGTCGGTCTGCGCGACCCGGACGTGCAGATCCTTGATCTCCAGCACGGAAGGCTCGGCGGCGGGGGTTTCGGGGGTAGTCATTCAATGAGTCCTTTGAGAAGTGTTGTGCCGGCGGCTGACTCGCCGGAATTCAGACGCCGACCGCGGCGAGCTCGACCTCGATGGCCGCTTCGAGGCGCTCGCGCACCTCGGGGACGGCGATGCGCTCGATGATCTCGTGGAAGAAGCCCCGGACCACCAGGCGCCGGGCCTGCTCCTCCGAGATTCCGCGCGAGCGCAGGTAGAACAGCTGCTCGTCGTCGAACCGGCCGGTGGCGCTGGCATGGCCGGCGCCGACGATCTCGCCGGTCTCGATCTCCAGGTTCGGCACCGAGTCCGCGCGGGCGCCATCGGTGAGCACCAGGTTGCGGTTCATCTCGTAGGTGTCCGTGCCTTCGGCCGCGGCACGGATCAGCACGTCGCCGACCCAAACGGTGTGCGCGTCGGGCTGATGCGCCTCGGCGCCGGCGACGCCCTGCAGCGCGCCCTTGTACACGACGTTCGACTTGCAGTGCGGCTGAGAGTGGTCCACCAGCAGCCGGTGCTCGAAGAACTGGCCGGCGTCCGCGAAGTACAGACCGAGCAGCTCGGCGTCGCCGCCGGGACCGTCGTACTTCACCACCGGAGTGACGCGGACGACGTCGCCGCCGAGCGTCACCGCCGTGTACCGCAGCACCGCGTCGCGACCGATGCGGGCGTGGTGCGCGGCGACGTGCACGGCGTCGTCGGCCCAGTCCTGCACCGCGACCACGGTCAGCTTCGCGCTGTCGCCGAGCACGAACTCGACGTTCTCCGCGTAGGTTCCGCTGCCCTTCTGGTCGAGCACCACGGTCGCCGAGGCGAACGCCTCCAGACGAATCTGGATGTGCCCGTAGCCGACCTGTCCCTCGCCGGGACCGGTGACGACGACGTTGATCGCGTCGGCGATCTCGCGTTCGGTACCGACGGTCACCACGGTGGCCGTCTCGAAGCCCGAGTACGCCTGCGCGGCAACCCGATCCGCCGGGACACCGCCCTGACCGAGCCGGGTGTCGTCGCGGCCGACCGTCTCGACGGTGACCCCGTCCACCGCCGTCACCTCGACGGTCGCGGAACCGGAGCGGACCGCAGAGCCGTCGTGCAGGCCGCGCAGCCTGCGCAGCGGGGTGAACCGCCACGCCTCGTCGCGACCGGCGGGCACCTCGAACGCATTCACATCGAACGACGTGAAGACCTCGCCCTTATTGGTGGCTGGCGCCGCCTGCGCATTCGTCGCAGGGTTCTCACCGGCGACGGCAGCCTTCACGCCCGTCGCCTCGCTTGCGTTGGCCACTAACCCACGGCCCCTTCCATCTGCAGTTCGATCAGGCGGTTGAGCTCGAGGGCGTATTCCATCGGCAGCTCCTTGGCGATCGGCTCCACGAAGCCGCGCACCACCATTGCCATTGCCTCGTCCTCGGTGAGGCCGCGGCTCATCAGGTAGAACAACTGGTCGTCGGAGACCTTCGACACGGTCGCCTCGTGACCCATCGACACGTCGTCCTCGCGGATGTCGACGTACGGGTAGGTGTCCGACCGGGAGATCTGGTCGACCAGCAGCGCGTCGCACTTGACGGTCGACTTCGAGCCGTGCGCGCCCTTGTTGACCTGGACCAGGCCACGGTAGGAGGCACGGCCACCGCCGCGGGCGACGGACTTCGACACGATCGTCGAGGACGTGTGCGGCGCCAGGTGCAGCATCTTCGCGCCGGTGTCCTGGTGCTGGCCCTCGCCGGCGAACGCCACGGAGAGCACCTCGCCGCGGGCGTGCTCGCCCATCATCCACACGGCCGGGTACTTCATCGTGACCTTCGAGCCGATGTTGCCGTCGATCCACTCCATCGACCCGCCCGCGTCGACCTTGGTGCGCTTGGTCACCAGGTTGTACACGTTGTTCGACCAGTTCTGGATCGTCGTGTAGCGGCAGTGGCCGCCCTTCTTGACGATGATCTCGACGACCGCCGAGTGCAGCGAGTCGGACTTGTAGATCGGCGCGGTGCAACCCTCGACGTAGTGCACGGAGGCACCCTCGTCGACGATGATCAGGGTCCGCTCGAACTGGCCCATGTTCTCGGTGTTGATCCGGAAATAGGCCTGCAACGGGATGTCGACGTGCACGCCCGGCGGCACGTAGATGAACGAGCCGCCCGACCACACCGCGGTGTTCAGCGCCGAGAACTTGTTGTCCCCGGCCGGGATCACGGAGCCGAAGTACTCCTTGAAGATCTCCGGGTGCTCACGCAGTCCGGTGTCGGTGTCCAGGAAGATCACGCCCTGGGCCTCGAGGTCCTCGCGGATCTGGTGGTAGACGACCTCGGACTCGTACTGCGCCGCGACACCGGCGACGAGACGCTGCTTCTCCGCCTCCGGGATGCCCAGCTTGTCGTAGGTGTTCTTGATGTCCTCGGGCAGATCTTCCCAGGATTCGGCCTGCTTCTCCGTGGACCGCACGAAGTACTTGATGTTGTCGAAGTCGATGCCCTCGAGGTTCGACCCCCAGTGCGGCATCGGCTTCTTGTCGAAGGTCCGCAGCGCCTTGAGCCGGATGTCGAGCATCCACTCGGGCTCGTTCTTCTTCGCGGAGATGTCCCGCACGACGGCCTCGGACAGGCCACGCTGTGCGCTGGCACCTGCCACGTCGGCATCGGACCAGCCGTACTCGTAGTGGCCGAGCGAGGCGATGGCCTCGTCCTGCGTCAGGGTCGGCTGGTCGGGGCGGCCGGCTGCCTGATCCTGGGTGACGGTCATGCGAGCTCCTTCCGGAGTCTTGTTACGTGAGTCGTGTTGCGTGCGCGGCGCGGGCTGGGCACCGACGACGCGATGTTCGTGGGAGGGCGGAGTTCGTCGCTCGGTGGTCAGGTCGCTTCCTGGTGCACGGCACCGGGTGCGACCAGCGGTACGTGGGTGGTGCACGCGCAGTCCCCGTTGGCGATGGTCGCGAGCCGCTGCACGTGGGTGCCGAGGAGCTCCGCGAACGCCTGCGTCTCCGCCTCGCACAGCTCGGGGAATTCGGAGGCGACGTGGGAGACCGGGCAGTGGTGCTGGCAGATCTGCACACCGTTGCCGACCGGCCGGGTGGTGGCCGCGAACCCGGCGGACGTGAAGGCGTCGGCGATCGCGTCGGCGGTCTGCTCCACCTCGGCGGTGTCACCTCCGGTTGCGGGATCGATGTCGGCGACGATCGTCTGGACGCGGCGCCGCGCGAATTCGACGATCGCCGCCTCGCCGCCGATCTCGCGAAGCTGACGCATCGCGGCTCCGGCCAGGTCGTCGTACGAGTGCCCGAGCCGCGAGCGGCCCGCGGCCGTGAGCTGGAACTGCTTGGCCGGCCGGCCCCGTCCCTTCTGCTGCCAGCTCGCCGACCGCGTCGCACGGGCCTCACCGGCGTCGATCAGCGCCTCGAGGTGACGACGCACCCCGGCGGCACTCAGACCCAGCTCGGCGCCGATCTCGGTGGCGGTGATCGGCCCCTGTTCGAGCAGCAGCTTGACGACGGCCGCGCGGGTGTGACCCTCGTGACCCATCGCGGTGCCCGACGGCAGCGCCGAACGAGACGCGGCAACAGGCGCAGGACCTGCGCTTTCGCGATGCTCGGGGCGGATGTCTGCCGTTTTCACAACACCAGTGTGACGGAATTCGACCCGACGGTCCACCAAGGGTGCCCTGTGTAACACCGCTACGCTGCATCCTGTGCCGCAGACCGACGACACACCGGAGTCCGGTGACAGCGCAACCGCCGGGCCCCTATCCCGACGGGGCACTGCCCTGCTCTCTCGGTCGCAGACCCTCCTCAGCCGTGCCCTCGGACTGAACGGACCCCGCGACGGTTTCGCCGTCTCCAGCCTGCACGGCGACGAACCCGAGGCCCCCGGCCTCAACGCCCGCGAGACCGCACAGCTGCGTGGCGTCCGGCGCTTCGGCGCGACGGGCGCCCTGCTGATGGCACTCGGCGCTCTCGGTTCGGGCGCGCAGCCCGTGCTGCAGAACCCGGTCCAGGGACTGCGCCTCCTCGGCCTGCCCGCACGGATGCCGAGCGTCGCCATGACCATCACCCTGACCGGCAGCGCGATGGTCGTGCTGGCCTGGCTGCTGCTCGGCCGCTTCGCGGTCGGCAGCTTCCGCGAGGGTTCCGCCGTGCGACGGCTGACCCGGTCCCAGCTCGATCGCACCCTGCTGCTCTGGGTGGTCCCGCTCGCGATCGCCCCGCCGATGTTCAGCAAGGACGTCTACTCGTACCTCGCGCAGTCGGAGATCGCCGCCCGCGGCCTCGACCCCTACGCCATCGGTCCCGCGCAGGCCCTCGGCGTCGACCACATTCTGACCCGGACCGTCCCGACGATCTGGCGGGACACCCCCGCCCCGTACGGCCCGCTGTTCATCTGGATCGGGAAGGGCATCTCCGCCCTGACCGGCGACAACATCGTCGCGGGCATCTTCCTGCACCGCCTGCTCGCCCTCGCGGGCGTCGCGCTGATCGTGTGGGCCCTGCCCCGGCTCGCGCGCCGCTGCGGGGTCGCGAGCGTGACCGCGCTGTGGCTCGGCGCCGTCAATCCCCTGCTGTTGTTCCACCTGGTTGCCGGCATCCACAACGAGGCCCTCATGCTGGGCCTGATGCTCGCAGGCATCGAGATCGCGCTCCGCGCGATCGAGGGCGCAGACCCGATCCGGTTCAGCATCCGCGAGGGACGCAGCCTCGCCCTGCTCCTGGCCGGGTCCGGGCTCATCGCGCTGTCCGCGACGGTGAAGATCCCCACCCTACTTGCCCTCGGATTCATCGGCATGGCCCTCGCCAGGCGGTGGGGCGGCACGTTCCGGTCGGTGTGCGCTGCCGCGGCGCTGCTCGCCGCGGTCACGATCGTCGTGGTGCTCGCGGTCAGCCTGATCAGCGGGCTCGGATTCGGCTGGCTGAGCCCCGACACCCTGGGCACGGCCAACGAGGTGCGCAGCTGGATGTCGCTGCCGACCCTGCTCGGCCTGGGAACCGGTCTGGCCGGAGTGCTGCTCGGCCTGGGCGACCACACCACCGCCGTGCTCAGCCTGACCCGGCCGATCGCGTCACTGGCAGCGGCATTCGTTGCACTGCGGATGCTCGTCGCGGTCCTCCTCGGCCGCATCCACCCGATCGGCGCGCTCGGTGTGTCCCTCGGATTCCTGGTGCTCCTGTTCCCGGTCGTGCAGCCCTGGTACCTGCTGTGGGCCGTCATCCCCCTCGCCGCGTGGGCGACCCGGCCGGTGTTCCGCATCCCGGCGATCGCGCTGTCGTCGGTGGTCAGCCTGATCGTCATGCCGAACGGCGGCGAGTACCCGCCGTTCGTCATCGTGCAGGCCGCGATCGCCACCGTCCTCGTCTGCGGTTCCTTCATCGTCCTCACCCGCAACCGGCTGCCGTGGCGG
Source organism: Rhodococcus sp. NPDC004095 (assembly GCF_053604015.1). Taxonomy (NCBI): domain Bacteria; kingdom Bacillati; phylum Actinomycetota; class Actinomycetes; order Mycobacteriales; family Nocardiaceae; genus Rhodococcus; species Rhodococcus sp. NPDC004095. The sequence continues at coordinate 162,074 of NZ_JBSGGS010000002.1, read as the reverse complement.
GTCGAGACCGAGGCCTCGAACAGCGGGGCGTCGGACAGGACCGCAACCCCCGACGCCTACTCTGAGGTCCCGTGAGTTCTTCCGTGTCCGAACAACCCGTGCTCCGACTCAGCGGTGTGGTGAAGGCGTTCGACGGCACCGTCGCCGTCGACGGTCTCGACCTGACCCTCGACCGCGGCCAGGTGCTGGCCCTGCTCGGACCGAACGGCGCCGGGAAGACCACCACCGTCGAGATGTGCGAGGGATTCCAGCGACCGGACAGCGGAACCGTTCGGGTCTTCGGCCTCGACCCCGCCGTCGCCTCCGGCGACGTGCGCGCCCGCATCGGGGTGATGCTCCAGGGCGGCGGCGCCTACCCGGGCTCCAAGGCCGGCGAGATGCTCGACCTGGTCGCCGCCTACTCAGCGGACCCCCTCGACCCCGAATGGCTGCTGCGCGAACTCGGCCTCACCGACGCCGTCCGCACCCCGTACCGTCGGCTGTCGGGCGGCCAGCAGCAACGCCTGGCGCTCGCGTGCGCCCTCGTCGGACGCCCCGAACTGGTGTTCCTGGACGAACCGACCGCGGGCCTCGACGCCCAGGCACGGTTGATGGTGTGGGAACTGATCGAGGCGCTGCGCCGCGACGGCGTCTCGGTGCTGCTGACCACCCACCTGATGGACGAGGCCGAGGCACTCGCCGACCGGCTGGTGATCATCGACCACGGCCGCATCGTCGCGGAGGGCACCCCGAGCGAACTGACCCGGCACGGCGCCGCCGGCCGGCTTCAGTTCACCGCGCCCGCACACCTCGACCTGACCCGGCTGGCGGCGGCCCTGCCCGCGGGCTTCACCCCGAGCGAGCCGACCGCAGGCAACTACGTCGTCGAAGGCGACATCGACCCGGCCGTGCTCGTCGCGGTCGCCACCTGGTGCGCCGAACTCGACGTGCTCGCCACCGAGATCCGCGTCGACCAGCGCCGCCTCGAGGACGTCTTCCTCGACCTCACCGGAAGGGAGCTGCGGGGTTGACCATGTCCAACACCGACCGTCTCGCCGACAACCGGTTCACACCCGGCACCTTCGCGCCGAACCCGCGACCCGCACCGCCGCTGCGGATGCTCACCGCGCAGACCCGGCTCGAGCTGACCCTGCTCCTGCGCAACGGGGAGCAGCTGCTGCTGACGATGTTCATCCCGATCACGCTGCTGATCGGCCTCACGTTGCTGCCGCTGGGCGACCTCGGGGATCCCCGGGTGAACCGGGTGATGCCCGCGGTGATGATGGTCGCGGTGATGTCGACCGCGTTCACCGGGCAGGCCATCGCGGTCGGGTTCGACCGCCGCTACGGCGCGTTGAAACGGCTCGGCGCCACGCCGCTTCCGCGATGGGGCATCATCGCGGGCAAGAGCGCGGCGGTGGTGATCGTGGTCGCGATCCAGATGGTCCTCCTCGGTGCGATCGGATTCGCGCTCGGCTGGCGACCGGACCCGGCCGGGCTCCTGCTCGGTGCGGTCGTGATCGCCCTCGGCACCGCGATGTTCGCGGCACTCGGCCTGCTGCTCGGCGGCACGTTGAAGGCCGAGATCGTCCTGGCGCTGGCGAACGTGCTGTGGTTCGTGATGGCGGGCATCGGCTCGGTCGTGTTCGGCGGCGACGGCATCCCCGACGCGTTGCACACCCTGGCCCGGCTCGTGCCGTCCGGGGCGCTCGCCGAGGCCCTCGACCACGCCGTCTCCGGGTCGGTGGACGTATTCGCGATCGCGGTGCTCATCGTGTGGGGCGCGGTCGCGGCGTGGCTGGCGACCCGCTGGTTCAAGTTCACCTGACCGAAACTCCGGACAGGCGGGCAGGTCCGCGGCCATCATTCATCGGTGCCGATCATGCGCCCGACCCTCGTCCCGCTCCTCGCCGCCGTCACCCTCGCGGTCACGGGCCCTCCCGCGCTCGCACAGCCGGCATGGGGGCCGCTGGCGCCACCGAACCCGCACCTGGGACCGGTCGGCACGGCCACCATGCACGGGGACGCCGGGTCGTCCGATGCCACCCCGCTCGCCGGCCCCGGCACGGGAGCGGTCGGGGCCACCGAGATCCCGCTGCTGTCCGCATGCCCGACCCTGCTCGAGGGGTCCGACGGGCGGGTCGTCGCGTTGTGCACCGCCGTCCTCGGCCGGAAGCCGACGGTCCATCTGCTCGACGCAGGCAATACCCGGTCGGTGGCATCACTTGAGCTGGCGAAGGGCAGCCTGCTCGGCGGCGTCTACGCCTTCCTCGACGATCAGAACCGCCTCGTCGCCGTCGACGGCAACCGGCAGCTGCAGCGCATTGGCCACACCGCCGACGCCCTGTTCGTCGACTCCACGGTCGACCTGTCCGGAGCGGTTCCCGACGGCGACGCGGTGACCGGCCTGGTTCCGGACTGGTCCGGCAACGTCTGGTTCGCCACCGGAGGCGGCGTGGTCGGCACGCTCGATCCGGCCGGGACCGCACGCACCCTCCGGCTGCCCGCAGGCGAGCAGGTGCAGAACAGCATCTCCAGCTCCCCCACCGGGGTGTCCGTGGCCACCACCCACGCCCTGTACCAGCTGTCCGCGGGTGCGGACGCCGCCCCGACGATCGACTGGCGGCACACCTACGATCGCGGGTCCGCCCGCAAGCCGGGCCAGCTCAGTTGGGGCACCGGCTCGACGCCGACCTTCTTCGGCCCCGGCACCGGCCACGAGTACGTCGCGATCGTCGACAACTCGGACACCCGGGTGAATCTGATCGTGCGCCGCGCCGACACCGGCGACGAGGTGTGCCAGGCGCCGGTACTGGCCGCCGGAGGCCCGGGCAGTGAGAACTCCCCGATCGGCGTCGGCAACTCGGTGTTCGTGGCGGGTACCTACGGGTATCCGTACCCGACGGTGCCGGACGGTGCCGGTCCGGCGGTGCCGTCGTCCGCGCCGTTCACCGGCGGCATGACCCGGGTGGACATCGACGGTTCCGGCTGCCACGTGGTGTGGGACAACGCGGTGCGCAGCTCGGCGGTTCCGCACCTGTCGACCGCGGACGGCAACCTGTACACGGTGGTCCGGAAGGGGCAGCCGAACACGACTCCCCTCGACGGATTCGCGTTCGCGGTGATCGACCCCGCCACCGGCGCCGTCGTCTCCGAGTCCGGTCAGCCCGGCACCATCGCCAACGACACCCTGCAGATGTCGGCGCTGATCACCTCGCGGGGCGACTACCTGCAGGGCACGATCACCGGGCTGGTCCGGGTCCGGGCAGGCGACAGCGGCAGTATTGGCAGCGCGGGCAGTTCGGGGAGCTGACCGCCCCAACGACCGCGGCCAGCCGCCCCAACGACACGGCGGCGGGCCGCCCCAACGACACGGCGGCGGGCCGCCCCAACGACACGGCGGCGAGCCGCCCCAACGACACCGTGTAGTTGACCGGGCTCTACCATCGGACCCGTGCTGTATCGCGGCTTCGTGAGCCTGGTCAACCGTCTCCCCCTGCCTTCCCTGGCGGTCCAGAAGTGGATCGCGTTCGCGGTGATCCTGTCGCAGGGCGGCATCGCGGTCACCGGCTCGGTGGTCCGGGTCACCGCGTCCGGCCTCGGCTGCACCACGTGGCCGCAGTGCCACCCTGGCAGTTTCGTCCCGACGGGCAACTCGACCGCGCCGTGGTTTCACCAGGCCGTCGAGTTCGGCAACCGACTGCTCACGTTCCTGGTGATCGCGACCGCGGCGGCGGCGGTCATCGCGGTGACCCGCGCCGCCCGTCGCCGCGAGGTGCTGTTCTACGCGTGGCTGATGCCGCTGTCGACGGTGCTGCAGGCCGTGATCGGCGGCATCACGGTGCTCACCGGACTGCTGTGGTGGACGGTCGCCGTGCACATGCTGGTGTCGATGGCGATGGTGTGGCTGTCCGTGATCCTGTTCCACAAGATCGACCAGCCGGACGACGGCGTCGACGTGATCGTGCTGCCCAGGCAGCTGCGCTGGCTGACCGCGCTGTCCGGGGTGGCGCTGGCCGGCACTCTGGTCGCGGGCACGATGGTCACCGGCGCCGGACCGCACGCCGGTGACAAGAATCCCGAACGCACCGTCGAGCGCCTCGGCCTGGACATCACCAACCTCGTGCATCTGCACGCCGAACTTCTGGTCGGCTACCTGGCGCTGCTGGTCGGCCTCGGGTTCGCGCTGTACGCGGTCGGGGCGCGCGACGCGGTGAAACTGCGCATGAAGGTGGTCGTCGCCCTCGTCGCCCTGCAGGCCTGCGTCGGCCTGGTCCAGTTCTGGACGCACGTCCCCGCCGTCCTGGTGACCATCCACGTCGCCCTGGCCGGTGCGTGCACCGCCGCGACCGCGGCCCTCTACGCCGCGGGCCGGGTCCGCGAACCCGCGCCCACACCGGCCACGCCGGCCGCCACCGGCGTCACCGTCGACTGACCGGCACCCGCTCCGGATCGCGCATCGGCTCGGCATAGCATTCGGCACGCGTCACCCACCGAATCGAGAGCCGAAGGAGCCGTCATGCGCCTGCGCGACACCCCGACCGTCGAGGTCACCGAACGTCTGACCTGCAGCCCGGAGCGTGCCTGGACACTGGTGATCGACATCGATCTGCCGACCCGCGCCGACGGCGAACTGCAGCGGACGGAGTGGCTGGACGGCGCGACCGTCGTCGCCGTCGGCGCCCGGTTCCGCGGGTACAACGCGAACGCGCAGATGGGCGAGTGGCACACCGAGTCGGAGGTCGTCGAGGTCGAGGACGGCCGACGCTGGGTGTGGCGGGTGGGTCCGGCGGACGAGCCGTTCGCCCACTGGGGTTTCGAGGTCGACTCCGACGGTGACGGCGCCCTCGTCCGGCAATGGGCCAAGGTGGGCACCGGGCGGTCGCCGCTCGCCGACTTCATCGACCGGCACCCGGACCGGGAGGCCGCGATCCTCGATCACCGGATGTCGGTGTGGCGCGACGGGATGACGGCCAATCTGGCAGTGCTCAAGCAGCTCGCCGGCTGACCGTCTCTCTCCAGCCGACACAAAGACGTCGGGCCGGCTCACCGTGACGGTGAGCCGGCCCGGTTCGTGTGCGCCGCGGAAGGGTCAGCCGAGGCCGTTGCGGGCCTTCGGGAAACGAGTCTGGTTGGCAACCCAGCCGGCCATCTTCTGCCAGTGGCCGACCCGCGGGGTGACGATGCTGGTGACCGAGCGCTCCCAGCCGGAGGTGCCGAGACCCTCGACCGCGGCGACGACGGCCTTCGCGGTGGCGAGGTCGTCGACGACCTGGTCGCCGAGGACGCCGTCCGCGCCGACGAGGGTGATCCGGACGCCGTCCAGACCGATCGGCTGTACGACAGCGGTGGCGGAGCCGCCGTGCTCTGCGACGAATTTGCGCACCGCGGTGACGGTCCGCGGCGGTGCGACGACGGACGGGGCGGCCGCGCCGGAATCCTGGGTGTCCACACTCATGCGCTCAGGATACGACAGGGCAGAATCGTCGCCATGCGCGCAATCACCGTCGCCGAGTTCGGCGGCCCCGACGTCCTGCAGTACACCGAGATCCCGGACCCGGTTCCGGGTGAGAACGACGTGCTGGTCCGCACCGAGGCGATCGGCGTCAACTACATCGACACCTATTTCCGCACCGGCGCGTACGCGATCGACCTGCCGTACGTCGCCGGCGCCGAGGGCACCGGCGTGATCGAGGCGGTCGGCTCGAATGTCACGGACCTGCGACCCGGTGACCGCGTGGCGTGGTCCGACGCGCCGTCGAGTTACGCGGAGCTGGTCGTGGTCCCGGCCGCGAAGGCCGTCCCGGTCCCGGACGGCGTCCCCGCCCCGCAGGCCGCGTCGGCGCTGCTGCAGGGCATGACCGCGCACTACCTGCTGCACTCGGTGTACCCGGCGCAGCCCGGTGACACGGTGCTCGTGCACGCGGGCGCCGGCGGCGTCGGCCAGATCCTGACGCAGCTCGCCACCGCGCGCGGGGTGCGGGTGATCACCACGGTGTCGACCGACGAGAAGGCGGCGCTCTCGCGCGAGTGCGGGGCCGCCGAGGTGCTGCGCTACGGCGCCGATCTGGCCGAGCGGGTTCGGGCCCTCACCGGCGGCGAGGGCGTCGCGGCCGTGTACGACGGTGTCGGCGCCGACACGTTCGAGGCCAGCCTGGCGTCGCTGAGGATCCGTGGCACCCTGGCCCTCTTCGGGGCGGCCAGCGGACCGGTGCCGCCGTTCGACCCGCAGCGCCTCAACGCCGCCGGCTCGCTGTTCCTGACCCGGCCCACGCTTGCGCACTACACCCGGGACCGCGAGGAGCTCCTGTGGCGGTCCGGGGACGTGTTCGCCGCGATCGCCGACGACACGCTCACGATCCGGGTCGGCGCGACCCACCGTCTCGCCGACGCCGCGCAGGCGCACCGCGACCTGCAGGCCCGCAAGACGACCGGATCGATCGTCCTGGTGCCGTGACCGGGAAAGAGTGAAGGACCGTTCGGGTTCCCGGAGGACCCGAACGGTCCTTGTCACCCGCCCGACGGTGTCGGGTCAGGAGAAGAAGCTGGCGATCGTGTCCCAGCCGAGGACCGAGTCGACGGCAAGACCGAGGCAGACGACGGCGAGGTAGTTGTTCGACTGCAGGAACAGGCGCAGGGGCTTGACCTGCTCACCACGGCGCACGCCGGTGTAGAGCTGGTGCGCCATCAGCAGGAACCAGGCACCGGCGACCAGCGCAACCGCCGCGTAGATGACGCCCGCGGCGGGCACCAGGACCAGTGTGGTCAGTACGGTCAGCCAGGTGTAGACGAGGATCTGCTTGGTGACGCGTTCCTCGGTCGCGATGACCGGGAGCATCGGCACGCCCGCGGCCTTGTAGTCCTCCTTGTACCGCATGGCCATCGCCCAGGTGTGCGGCGGCGTCCAGAAGAAGATCACCAGGAACAGGACGATCGGTTCCCAGCTGAGGCTGCCGGTGACCGCGGCCCAGCCGACCATCACGGGCATGCAGCCTGCGGCGCCGCCCCAGATGACGTTCTGCCAGGTCCGCCGCTTGAGCACCATGGTGTAGACGAGTACGTAGAACGCGATGGTCAGCGCGATCAAGATCGCGGCCAGCGGGTACGTCGCCCACCACAGCCATCCGAAGGACGCGACACCAAGGGCAAGGCCGAAGATCAGTGCGTGCGACGTGGGCACCGCCATCCGAGCCAGCGGGCGCCGGGCCGTGCGCTTCATCACCTTGTCGATGTCGGCGTCGACCACGCAGTTGAGGGTGTTCGCGCTCGCGGCGCCCATCCAGCCGCCGAACAGCGTCGCCAGGATGAGCGGGAAGTCGACGGTGCCGCGGTCCGCGAGGAGCATCGCCGGGATCGTCGCGACGAGCAGGAGTTCGATGACCCGAGGCTTGGTCAACGCCAGGTACGCGAGGAGCGTCCCGGAGATTCGACCCCAGAGGGAGTCCGACCCACTGGCGGGGGTGGCATCGGGGGCACCAGCGAGACCGTGTCCGCCACGCTCCACTATCCGCACCGTTACTCCTACTTCTCGGGCCCCGCCGATGGGCCCGGTTGACTGGCTCGACCCACAGGGGCCGGCGCCGCGCGTACGACTACCGCTTCAGTGGTCCACCGGATCATGGGGCAGCCGCGATCGCTGCGCCACGACCGGGGACCCGAGCACTACTACACCCGATGGTAGACGGCTCGCCGAGCAGAACCGAACCGGGCACGGGTCGAATGGTCCGAATCGGACACCCACCGCGACCGCGTCACACCCCCGACGCGCAGGACGGACGCCGGATCGACCGGCACGCGCACGAGCACTAGGGTTGGGTCGGCACTACGCTGGTGTGTCGGAACCGACGGCGGGTCCACCGCACCCATCGTTCGTCCCGCCGTCACCGTGCCGCTCACCGATGTCAGGAGACTTCAAGCTCGTGTCGACCACAGACGAGATCCGCGTCCTCACCCAGCCCGTGCATCCCGCCGACTGGACCGACCTGGACACCAAGGCGGTCGACACCGCACGTGTCCTCGCCGCCGACGCCGTGCAGAAGGTCGGCAACGGCCATCCCGGCACCGCGATGAGCCTCGCGCCCCTCGCCTACACTCTCTTCCAGCGCGTCATGCGCCACGACCCCTCGGACGCCGAGTGGGTCGGTCGCGACCGCTTCGTCCTGTCCTGCGGGCACTCCAGCCTCACCCTCTACCTGCAGCTGTACCTGTCGGGTTACGGCCTCGAGCTGTCCGACCTCGAGTCGCTGCGCACCTGGGGTTCGCTGACCCCGGGCCACCCCGAGTACGGGCACACCACCGGCGTCGAGATCACCACCGGTCCGCTCGGCCAGGGCCTGGCGTCGGCGGTCGGCATGGCGATGGCGGCGCGGCGTGAGCGCGGCCTGTTCGATCCGGACGCCCCCGCCGGCACCAGCCCGTTCGACCACCACGTGTACGTGATCGCCTCCGACGGCGACCTGCAGGAGGGCGTCACCTCGGAGGCGTCCTCGATCGCCGGCGTGCAGCAGCTCGGCAACCTGATCGTCTTCTACGACGACAACGAGATCTCCATCGAGCACGACACCCACATCGCGTTCGGCGAGGACGTCGCCAAGCGCTACGAGGCGTACGGCTGGCACGTGCAGCGGGTCGAGGGCGGCGAGAACGTCTCCGCGATGCTCGACGCGGTCGAGGCCGCGAAGGCCGTGACGGACAAGCCGTCGATCATCGTCCTGCGCACCATCATCGGGTACCCGGCGCCGACGAAGATGAACACCGGCGACGTGCACGGCGCCGCGCTCGGCGCCGACGAGGTCGCGGGTGTGAAGAAGGCGCTCGGCTTCGACCCGGAGAAGAACTTCGACGTCGACCCGGCCGCCCTCGCGCACGCCCGTGAGGTGAAGGCCCGCGGCGCCGCGGCGCACGCCGAGTGGCAGCAGACGTTCGACGCCTGGGCGGCCCGGGAGCCGGAGCGCAAGGCCCTGTTCGACCGACTGGACGCCGGCGCGTTCCCCGAGGGATGGACCGACGTCCTCCCGACGTGGGAGCCGGACACGAAGGGCGCCGCGACCCGCAAGGCGTCGAGCAAGGTGCTCAACGCGCTCGGTCCGATCCTGCCCGAGCTGTGGGGCGGTTCCGCCGACCTCGCGGGCAGCAACAACACCACCATCGACGGTTCCGACTCGTTCGGCCCGCCCTCGATCTCGACGAAGGACTGGACCGCGCAGCCGTACGGCCGCACGCTGCACTTCGGCATCCGCGAGCACGCGATGGGGTCGATCCTCAACGGCATCGCGCTGCACGGTCCGACCCGCCCGTACGGCGGCACGTTCCTCGTGTTCTCCGACTACATGCGTCCGGCGGTCCGACTGGCCGCGCTGATGGGCGTCCCGTCGATCTACGTGTGGACGCACGACTCGATCGGCCTGGGCGAGGACGGCCCGACGCACCAGCCGATCGAGCACCTCGCGGCGCTGCGCGGCATCCCGAACATGTCGGTGATCCGGCCGGGCGACGCGAACGAGACGGCGCAGGCATGGCGGTACGCGCTGGAGAACACCACCGGCCCGACCGCGCTGGCGCTGACCCGTCAGGACATCCCCGTGCTCGAGGGCACCGCGGACAAGGCGGTCGAGGGCGTCAAGCGCGGCGCCTACGTGCTCGAGGACTCCTCGACCGGCACCCCGCAGGTGATCCTGCTCGCGTCCGGTTCCGAGCTGTACCTGGCCGTGGAGGCCCGCAAGGCCCTCGAGGCCGACGGCATCGGCACCCGCGTGGTGTCGGTCCCCTGCCTCGACTGGTTCAACCAGCAGGACCAGGCGTACCGCGACGAGGTGCTGCCGCCCGCCGTCCGTGCCCGCGTCTCCGTCGAGGCCGGTATCGCGATGCCGTGGTGGCGTCTGCTCGGCGACGCCGGTGAGGCCGTCTCCATCGAGCACTTCGGCGCCTCCGCCGACCACAAGACGCTGTTCCGCGAGTTCGGGTTCACGGCCGAGAATGTCACCGCCGCGGCCCGTCGCACCCTCGATCGAGTGAAGGGCTGATCGCCATGGCACAGAATCAGAATCTCGCCGACCTGTCGGCCGCCGGTGTGTCGGTGTGGCTCGACGACCTCTCGCGTGGACGCCTCCAGACGGGCAACCTGGCGCAGCTGGTGGCGGAGAAGTCCGTCGTCGGCGTGACCACGAACCCGTCTATCTTCCAGGCCGCGCTCAAGGGTCCGGAGTACCAGGCGCAGCTGCACGAGCTCGCCGGCCGCGGTGCGAACGTGGACGACACGGTCCGCGCGCTCACCACGGACGACGTCCGTGAGGCGTGCGACCTGCTCACCCCGCAGTACGAGGCCAGTGCCGGCGTCGACGGCCGGGTCTCGATCGAGGTCGACCCGCGCCTGGCGCACGACACCGAGGGCACGGTCGCGCAGGCGATCGAGCTGTGGAAGATCGTCGACCGGCCGAACCTGCTGATCAAGATCCCGGCCACCCTCGCGGGTCTGCCCGCGATCACCCAGGTGATCGCCGAGGGCATCAGCGTCAACGTGACGCTGATCTTCTCGGTGGAGCGGCACAAGGCGGTCATCGACGCCTACCTGGCCGGGCTGGAGGCCGCGAAGTCCGCCGGGCACGACCTGTCGACGATCCACTCGGTCGCCTCGTTCTTCGTGTCCCGGGTGGACACCGAGATCGACGCCCGGCTGGAGAAGATCGGCACCGACCCCGCCCTCGCGCTGCGCGGCAAGGCCGGTGTGGCCAACGCCCGCCTCGCGTACGCGGCCTACCAGGAGGTCTTCGAGTCCGGTGGCCGGTTCGCGGAGCTCGCGAAATCCGGTGCGCGCGTGCAGCGTCCGCTGTGGGCGTCGACGGGTGTGAAGAACCCCGAGTACCCGGACACCCTGTACGTCACCGAGCTGGTCGCGGCGAACACGGTGAACACCATGCCGGAGAAGACTCTCGACGCCGTCGCCGATCACGGCACCGTCACCGGTGACACCATCACCGGGACCGCCGCGGCGTCCCAGGAGGTCTTCGACGCGGTCGCCGGCGCGGGCGTCGACCTCACCGATGTCTTCGACAAGCTCGAGACCGAGGGCGTCGACAAGTTCGAGGTCTCCTGGAACGAACTCCTCGAGGCCACCGCCGCGTCCCTCACCGCGGCGTCCTGATCGATGGGGAGCACGGGCACCGCGTCGCAGCGCAGGACCGGCACCGCCGACGCGTGGATCAATCCACTCCGCGACGAGCGAGACAAGAGACTGCCGCGAATCGCGGGCCCGTGCTCCCTGGTGATCTTCGGGGTCACCGGTGACCTGGCGCGCAAGAAGCTGATGCCCGCGGTGTACGACCTGGCGAACCGGGGGCTGCTGCCGCCCGGTTTCGCCCTGGTCGGGTTCGCCCGCCGGGACTGGGCGGACGAGGACTTCGGCAAGGTCGTGCACGACGCGGTTCGCGAGCACGCGCGCACCGAGTTCCGGGAAGAGGTGTGGGACCGCCTTGCCGAGGGAATCCGCTTCGTGCAGGGCAGTTTCGACGACGACGCCGCGTTCGCCGAGCTGACTCGCACCTTGGCCGCGCTCGACGCCGAGCGCGGTACCAGCGGCAATCACGCCTTCTACCTGGCCATTCCGCCCGTCGCCTTCCCGACGGTGTGCGAGCAGCTGTCCAGGTCCGGGCTGGCCAAGCCGGTCGAGGGCCAGTGGCGACGGGTGGTCATCGAGAAGCCGTTCGGTCACGATCTGGAATCCGCGAAGGAACTCAACGCGGTCGTGAACACGGTCTTCCCCGAGGACTCGGTGTTCCGTATCGATCACTACCTGGGCAAGGAGACGGTCCAGAACATCCTGGCGTTGCGGTTCGCGAACCAGCTGTTCGACCCGATCTGGAATGCCCATTACGTGGACCACGTGCAGATCACGATGGCCGAGGACATCGGACTCGGCGGACGTGCCGGGTACTACGACGGTATCGGCGCCGCCCGTGACGTGATCCAGAACCATCTCCTGCAGCTGCTCGCGTTCACGGCGATGGAGGAACCCGTCAGCTTCGAACCGTCCGAGCTACAGGCGGAGAAGATAAAGGTGCTCTCGGCGACCCGGCTCGCCGAACCCCTGGACGAGACCACCGCCCGCGGCCAGTACGCGGGCGGCTGGCAGGGCGGTCGCCAAGTGGTGGGCCTGCTCGACGAGGAGGGCTTCTCCAAGGATTCGACCACCGAGACCTTCGCCGCGATCACCCTCGAGGTGGACACCCGTCGCTGGGCCGGTGTTCCCTTCTACCTCCGTACCGGAAAGCGTCTGGGGCGCAGGGTGACCGAGATCGCGGTCGTGTTCAAGCGCGCCCCGCACCTGCCGTTCGACCAGACCATGACCGAGGAACTGGGCCAGAACGCCCTGGTGATCCGGGTGCAGCCGGACGAGGGCGTCACGATGCGTTTCGGCTCCAAGGTGCCCGGATCCTCGATGGAGGTCCGGGACGTCAACATGGACTTCAGCTACGGGCAGGCCTTCACCGAGTCCTCCCCCGAGGCGTACGAGCGGCTGATCCTGGACGTGCTCCTCGGCGAACCGTCGCTGTTTCCGGTGAACGCCGAGGTCGAATTGTCCTGGAAGATCCTCGATCCGGTGCTCGAGCGCTGGGCGGCGAACGGTCGCCCCGACCCGTACGAGGCGGGCACCTGGGGACCGGATTCGGCACTGGAGATGCTGCGCCGCACCGGGCGCGAATGGAGACGGCCGTGACGACGTCGTCGGACACGACCATGACGACGTTGTCGGGGGCGACCGTGACGATGGGAGAATTCCACTCGTGATCATCGACATTCCCGCCACCACCACCGGCGCCGTCAACAAGCGTCTGGTCGAACTCCGGGAAACGGGCGGCGCGGTCACGCTGGGCCGGGTGCTGACCCTGGTGGTGAGCACCGACGACGACGAGAACGCGGAATCGGTGATCGAGGCCGCCAACGAGGCGAGCCGCGAGCACCCGTGTCGCGTGATCGTGGTGACCCGCGGGGACCGGGACGGCGAGTCCCGCCTGGATGCGCAGATCCGGGTCGGTGGGGACGCGGGCGCATCCGAGGTCGTGGTGCTGCGCCTCTACGGTGAGCTCGCCGGACACGAGGACAGCGTGGTGATCCCGTTCCTGCTGCCGGACACCCCCGTGGTGGCGTGGTGGCCGGACAGGCCACCTGCCGTTCCCGCACGAAATCCGCTGGGACAGTTGGCCATCCGCCGGATCACCGACGCGACCGGAGCCCCCGACCCGGCGGCGACCATCAAGTCGCGACTGCAGGCGTACACCGCGGGCGACACCGACCTGGCCTGGGCGCGAGCCACCCCGTGGCGCGCGCTGTTGACCTCGGCACTCGACCAGCCGCCGCACGAGCCTCTGTTGTCGGCGACGGTGTCCGGGCTGGCCACCGAGCCCGCGGTCGACCTGATCGCCGGGTGGCTGGCCAGCCGGATCGACGGCCCGGTGCGCCGTCTGGCCGGGGAGCTGCGGATCGAGATGCACCGCGAAACCGGCACGATCGCGCTGAGCCGGCCGCAGACGGGGAAGACCGCGACCCTCAGCCGCACGGGAGCACCGGATTCGCTGGTGTCGTTGGCGCGCAGGGAAACCCGCGACTGTCTCGCCGAGGACCTGCGCCGTCTCGATCCGGACGAGATCTACCACGCCGCGCTCGCCGGCCTGGACCGGGTGGTCTACGAATAGCCGGGCCGACTGCGTTAATCATTCGACTGGATAAGGGTCCTCCACGGATCGGTCCGGAACACATAGGGTGAGACCCATGACTGATTCCGTGACCGTGCAGACGTACGACGACGCCGACGCCCTCACCTCGGCGGCAGCCCGGAAGTTCATCGACGTGATCGTCGCGGCGCAGGCCGCGCGCGGCTCCGCCTCGATCGTCCTCACCGGCGGCGGCAACGGGATCGGTCTGCTCCGCAAGCTGCGTGCCGATTCCGGTGCGATCGACTGGTCGAAGGTCGACGTCTTCTGGGGTGACGAGCGTTTCGTACCGGCCGGACATCCGGACCGGAACGAGGTGCAGGCCCACGAGGCGCTGCTCGACCACGTGCCGGTCGAGGCGGCCAGGTTGCACCCGATGCCGTACGGGGACGGCGCGTACGCCGGCGATCCCGACGCGGCCGCGCACGCCTACGAGCACCTGCTCGCCGCACACGCGAACGGCGGCCCGATCCCCGACTTCGACGTGCACCTGCTCGGCATGGGCGGTGAGGGACACGTCAATTCGCTGTTCCCCGACACCGACGCGGTCCGCGAGGACACCCGTTTCGTGGTCGGCATCACCGACTCCCCCAAGCCGCCCGCCGAACGGGTCACGCTGACGCTGCCCGCTGTGCGCCGGGCACGCCGGGTGTGGCTGCTGGTCGCCGGTGCGGACAAGGCGGAGGCCGTGGCCGCGGCGGTCGCAGGCGCGAACCCGCTCGACATTCCGGCCGCCGGGGCACTCGGGGTGGAGGAGACCGTGTGGTTCCTCGACCGGGCGGCCTCGGCGAACCTGCCGGCCTGACCGGTCACTCGCCGGCCGTTCCCTCCTCGGCGGGGCGGGGATTCGTCTCTCGCGGCGTGGGATCCACCCGCCTGCCGTGCAGGAGGACGTGACTGCGGGGCGTCGCCCGCGTCGTCGCGAGCCCGCGGACGCCGCCGCGCCAGTCGTGCGTTCCCGTGCACCGGATCATCGTGGGACTCCTTCTCGCATCCTGTGCTGAGTTGGACGCGCGGGACCTCGGCCCGGTTCCAGGGCGATCCGGCGTCACCGGCATGCCTCCGGCCGGACGCCGACGAATCAGGGCCGCGCACCCCCGCGGCGACGGCGATCGGCCGGTCGCACCTGACCGGGCTTCGGCGGCGATGCCTCACCGGCACGCACCAGCGCGAGGCATTCGGTCATCTCGTCGGCGCCGGCCTCGCCGCACGCGAGGTCGGCGAGCACCGACGCCCGATCCGCCTCCTTCACGCCGGCCAGCTCGTCGCCACCCGGGCCCGCCGGAGGTGACCCCGGATCGCCGGACAGGCGCGCGACTGCCTGCGCGACGCCGCTGTCGGCGAGTGAGGCGTAGCGGGCGAAGGGGGCGATCGGCCCGACCACGGACGCGTGCCACTGCCGCACGCCGTACATGACGAAGCCGGTCGGCGGCGTCAGGCCCGGCGCGATCCACTGCGACAACCCGAAGTGGACGTCGGCGAGGGTGGACAGCGGGTGGATGCCGGGCGCGTAGTGCAGCGGCGCGACGACGAGGGACACCTGGGGCTGGGCCGGGGTCCACGGCGCGTCCGGCGCCGACGCGATCCGCGAGACCGTCGACCCGATCGAGTAGTCGGTGTACATCAACACGATCCGACCCTGGACGATCTGGGCGTTCAGTTCGCCGATCTTGTTGCCCGGCACCGAGTTGTCCGCCGCGAGCAGTATCGGCGTGGGTGACTGCCGCCCCCACCGCCACGCTCCGCCGGTGTATCCCCAGAACTCCCAGCCGTTCTCGACCGCGAGCCCGGCCCAGTGATGTCGCATCAGGTAGATGCCGCCGTCGTTCGACCGCCCCGCGGGAGTACCGAAGACGTGGACGTGGTTGCCCCACAGGATCATCGACTGGTTCTGGAAGAATCGGTACCACGGGTGTGCGCTGGGAAACGTGATGATCGGGCTCGGCTGATACCACTCGGCATCGGGGTCGTGGGACACCCACAGCGCGGCGAAGTTCGTGGACCACGTCGTGGTCGCGGGGTCGGTGGCCCAGTCGCGGACGGCGAAGGTGCTGACCACGGTGTCACCGTCCGGCAACTGCAGCCCGCTGTTCGGGATGTGCGTGAACGCCTCGCCCGCCGGCGCCGGCACCGGTTCGGTGACGTGCCGATACGGAATGATCTGCGCGGCGCGAGCGCCACCGACCGCGTTGTCCCAGCGAATGCCACGCAGCAGGTCCGCGTTCGAGGTCCGCAGCGACACCGGACTGCGCCAGCCGCCGCCGTTCCACCCCGGCTCCGGGCAGTGGTTGTCGAAGGTGTCCCCGTGCAGCGAGTGCGTGTAGCCCTTGGCATTGCGCCACATGAAGCACAGGTCGGTGCCCTCGAAGCCGAAACGGGTGGTGACGCCGGGACCGGTGATCCGGCCCGGATCGAACGGATTGGGTACGCCCACCGCGACCACGCTCCCAGTTTAGGCGCGGCCGGAACCGCCCGGGCCATATAGTGAAACCACCCGATCGGTCGCCAGCCACCGCAGACGGAGAGTGCTCATGACGCTCTACGGCATCGACATCTCCAACTACCAGGCCGGACTCGATCTCGCCGCGGTCCGCGCCGAGGGCTTCGAATTCGTGTGGGCCAAGGTGTCGGAGGGCATCCACTACCGCGATCCCACCTGGCCGGGATTCCGCGACGCCGCCCGCGCGAACGGGTTGCTCCTCGCGGGCTACCACTACGTGCGCGCCGACTCCTCCGCCGACGCACAGGCCCGGACGTTCGTCGAGCACCTCGGCGACACCACGATTCCCGCGATGCTCGACTTCGAGGCCGATTCCGGTGACATGGAAGTGTTCTGGGCGGTCGCGAACGCGATCGACGCCCTCGGCGTCCACGTCGCGCTGTCCTACATCCCGCGCTGGTACTGGCAGCAGATCGGCAGGCCCGACCTGTCCCAAGTACCGGGGCTGATCCAGTCCAGCTACGTCGTCGGGACCGGCTACGCGAGTGTGCTCTACCCCGGTGACGATTCCTACCGGTGGACGGGGTACGGCGGCAAGAGCGTCGACATCCTGCAGTTCACCTCGTCGGCCCTGGTGGCCGGCCAGAAGGTGGACGCCGACGCGTTCCGTGGAACCCGGGAGGAACTCGCCACGCTGATCTCACCCGCACCGCGACAGGAGGGGGACGGCATGACACCCGAGCAGGCACAGCAGCTCAGGGACATCTGGACCCAGCTGATGGGTCCGAACGGCAACGGCTGGCCGCAACTGGGCAACCGCACGCTGGTCGACGCCTGCGCGGTGATCCTCGACCAGCTGGTCGGCCCGGATCACCGGTTCGGCGGCTGGCCACAGACCGGTGGTCGCACAGACACCGACGCCATCGCCGCCATCGGTGCGGCACTGAACATCCCCGGTTTCAGCGACACCAAGGCCGAGCGGTGAGCGGCGCCGGCTACCCGCTGTTGCGGAGCGCGGTGGCCAAACCGTTCATGGTCAGCTGGATGCCGCGGCGGACGAGGTCGCTGTCGTCGCCGGCGCGGTAGCGGCGCAGCAGTTCGACCTGCAGGTGGTTGAGGGGTTCGAGGTACGGGAACCGGTTGTAGATCGACCGTTCCAGCGCGGGGTTGTCCGCGGTCAGCGAGTCGTTTCCGGTGATCGCGCGGTACATCGCCACGGTCCGCGCATGTTCGGCGGCGATCATCCCGAAGACCCGTTCCCGCAGCGCTGCGTCGGGGACGAGTTCGGCGTAGCGCGCGGCGAGTCCGAGGTCGGACTTGGCCATCACCATCGCCATGTTCGACAGCACGGTGCGGAAGAACGGCCACCGCCGGTACAGGTCGGTGAGCCGGGCCAGCCGGTCCGCGTCGCCGCCGACCCAGGATTCGAACGCGGTGCCGGTGCCGTACCAGCCGGGCAGCATCACCCGCGCCTGGCTCCAGGACAGCACCCACGGGATGGCACGCAGGTCGGCGATCGACCGGGTGGGCTTGCGGGAGGTGGGCCGGGACCCGATGTTCAGCGCCCCGATCTCCGCGACCGGGGTGGAGGTGGTGAAGTACTCGACGAAACCCGGTGTGTCGTGGACGAGTTCCCCGTACGCGACGCGGGCCCGTTCGGCGAGGTCGTCGAGCAGCAGATAGGCGTCGTCGGCGTCGGGTCCGAGTCCCTCGACGTCGAGGAGCGACGACTCCAGGGTGGCTGCGAGCAGTGTCTCCAGGTTGCGGTGCGCGATCGGGGGCTGGGCGTACTTCGCGGCGATCACCTCACCCTGTTCGGTGATCCGCAGCGACCCGGCGACCGCGCCGGGCGGCTGGGCGAGGATCGCCTCGTAGCTCGGTCCGCCGCCGCGGCCGACGGTGCCGCCGCGACCGTGGAAGAGCCGCAATCGGATTCCGGTGTCGCGGGCGGCCTCCACGAGGTCGAGTTCGGCGCGGTAGAGCGCCCAGTTCGCGGCGAGGTAGCCGCCGTCCTTGTTGGAGTCCGAGTAGCCAAGCATCACCTCCTGCAGCCCGCCGTGGGCGTCGACGAGGGACCGGTACTCCGGCACCGCGAGAGCGGCGCGCAGCGTCGCCGCTCCCCCGCGCAGATCCTCGATGGTCTCGAACAGCGGCACCACGTTCGGTCCGCGATGGTCCGGTTCCCCCGGAACCAGCAGCCCGACCTCCTTGAGCAGCACCGCGGCCTCGAGCATGTCGCTGACGGAGGTGCACATGCTGATGATGCAGTTCGGGACGGCGGCGGCGCCGAGTTCGGCGACCGCGTCGGCGGCGGCCGCGAAGATGGCCAGCTCCGAGGTGGTGCGTTCACCGAACGTGGCGCCGGGACGGGTCAGCGGGCGCCGGGTGCGCAGTTCCGCGGCCAGCAGGGTGACCCGCTCGTCCTCGCCGAGCAACCGGTAGTCCGGATGCACCCCCGCCCACGCGAACAGTTCAGCGATCACCTCCTCGTGCACCTCCGAGTTCTGCCGCAGGTCCAGGCCGGCCAGGTGGAATCCGAACGCCTCCACCGATTCCCGGATCGTCGCGAGCCGGTCGTCGGCGAGGACGCCGTCGCCGTGCCCGCGTAGGGAGGTGTCGAGGACCGCCAGGTCGGCGAGCAGTTCGGTGGCGGTCCCGTAGGGCGCGAGCCCGGAGTCGGCGAGGGCGGCCGACGAGGTGCGGGCGAGGTCGTCGCCGAGCACCGCGATCGCGGTCTCCGTGAGCCGGGCCCGCATCCCGCGCAGCGCCCGCCGGTACGGTTCGTCCATCCGCGACGGCGCGTCGTCCCCGGACGCCGCGGCCAGGGCCTCCAGTTCGGCCGAGACGGTCACCAGGCGCACCGACATCGCCAGTTCCTGCTCGAGGGTCTCGAGGTCGTGCAGGTGCCGGTCGAGGGCGGTGGCCGCGGCCCGGTGCGTGGCCCGGTGCACCACGTCGGCGGTGACGTTGGGGTTGCCGTCCCGGTCGCCGCCGATCCAGGACCCGGTGCGCAGCATCGGTTCGGGCAGCAGACCGGCGTCCGGCCACCGCGTCCGCAACTCCCGGCGCAGCGCCGCATTGATCCTCGGAACCACCTCGAACAGCGCGGCGTCGTAGTACCGCAGCCCGACCTCGATCTCGTCCTGAATCCGCAACCTGGACAACCGGATCAGTGCGGTCTGCCAGAGGGTGAGGATCTGCCGGTACAGCCCGCCCTCGACCTCGGCGGCCTCCGCGGCGTCCAGCACGGTCCGGTCCCGAAGCCGCATCAGGTCGGTGATCCGGTTCTGCGTTTCGAAGACGGTGCGACGCCTCGTCTCGGTCGGATGGGCGGTGATCACCGGTACCACCTGTGCGCCCGCGAGTGCGTGCGCGACCACGGCCGAATCCAGCTGTGCGGCGTCGAGTTTCGCATAGGTCGCGGCGAGGCTGCTGTCCTGCGGCGGCTCCCCCGCCCGGATGTGGACTGCGCGGCGCCGCTCGCGGTGCAGGTCCTCGGCGAGGTTCGCCAGCAGCGCGAAGTGGCTGAATGCCCGGATCACCGGGATCGCCTGATCTACCGGCGTCTCGGCGAACAGGTCGGCGAGTTCGGCGCGGTCAACTTCGGAACGGCGCACCCGGAACGACTCGACCCGCGCGCGTTCGACCAGGTCGAACACCTCGACACCGGCCTGTTCGCGGACGACCCGCCCCAGGAGGCCGCCGAGCAGGCGGATGTCCTCACGCAACGGCTCGGTGGCGGACAGTCCGGATGCAGCCGCTCCGCTGCGCTGCGCGCCGGTACCCGATGCGGCGGCTCCGCTGCGCTGCGCGCCGGAAGCGCGGGACGGGTCGGGGCTGTGCTGCGACGTCGTCATCGCCCCAGTATCGGGGCGACGACGAGGTCCCGCAGTGCGAGCGTCAGGCCTTGAAAACGACCGCGTCGGGCGTGAGCCTGCCGATCACCCGGGGCGTGCCGGGGGCATCGAACTCCCAGCGCTCGGCGCCGGTGTACTTGGTGGCGAGGGTGTGGATCAGCGACCCGTCCGGGTCGTCGGTGAAGGTCACCGTGCCGCGCACCTCGAGGTAGCTGTAGGGCCGCGCCGCGGGATACACCAGCAGCGTCGCCCGCGGGTCACGTTCGAGGTTGCCGGTCTTGCGGCGGCCCTTGACGGTGGAGAACAGGACGTCGCCGCCATCGCGCTGCACCCAGATGACCGACAGCTGAGGCTGCCCGGACGGCTCGACGGTGGCGAGGGTCGCGAACTCGGGTGCGTCGATCAGCGCGGCACCCGCGTCGGGAAGGACCGCGGATCGGATCAGGTCCGCCACGTCAGCTGAACTTGATCTCGAGGCCGATGCCGACGATGGCGATCAGCCACAACGCGGCGGTGAAGACCGTCAGCCGGTCGAGGTTCTTCTCGACGACGGTGGACCCGGACAGGCTGGACTGCACGCCGCCGCCGAAGAGGCTGGACAGGCCGCCACCCTTGCCGCGGTGCAGCAGCACCAGCAGGACCAGCAGGAGGCTGGTCACGATCAGCAGGATGTCCAGGAAAAGTCTCATCTCGGCGGTACGCTGCCCTTCACGAAACGGTTGTGGCCACAAGTCGTCCCAGCCTACCCGCACGGCCGCACCGCCGACGACATCTGGTCGTTTTTCGAGACTGCCCAGAATTGCGCTCGTTCAGCGCGAGCGCTCGCCTCGTGCGGCCGCCGATCATCGATCGGACTGTGATGTGAATCACATTCACGTGGAATCTCCCGCCCAACGGGACCGTTTCGCCGCCATCGACCCTTTCCCTGTGACCCTCGTCTCACTTCCACTCCGGAAGCGCACGCACCTCCGTCAGAAGGGCCCTCGATGGCACAGTCCCGCACGGTGACCGGCCTCCTCGCCGTCACGACCGTTGCACTGCTCACACCCCTCGTCACCACTGGAATCGCGCAGGCCGCCCCTGCAGTCCCGGTGGTCATCGCCGACGTCCTGGGCACCGGGTCCGCAGGCGGATTCGGCAGTGCCGCTCCGGCGGCCGATGCGCCGCGCCTGGCGAGCGTCGACAACTTCCGTGACGTCGCAGGTACGGGCGACGGGTACTCGGCGGTCTTCGGCCTGTCGCACGTGAACAAGGGCGTGTTCTACCGCTCCAACGCGATCGTCCCGAACGAGGCCGATCTCGCCACCCTCGCGGGCCTCAACCTGTCCACCGTCTTCGACCTGCGCACCGACGCCGAGGTCGCAAAGAAGCCCGACGTGCTCCCCGACGGCGTCACCTACACCCATCTGCCGATCGGAGCAGGGGATTTCAGCACAGAGCTGTCACGGATCAAGTCCCCCGACGACTCGCGCACCTTCATGCAGTCGATGAACCGGCAGTTCGTCACCGGTGAGAACGAACGCGCCATGTTCGGCGCGATGCTCACCGACATGGCCACCGCGCAGGGGCCGATGGTGTTCCACTGCACCGCGGGCAAGGACCGGACAGGGTGGACGACCTACCTGCTCCTGTCCATCGCCGGGGTGAACTCCGAGACGATCATGGACGACTACCTGCTCACCAACGAGTACGCGAAGAACTCGATCGCCGCGAATCTCGAGTCCCTGCAGCGCCTCTTCGGCGATGCCGCGGTGAACATGGCGCCGCTGGTGTCGGTGGAGCCGA
Source organism: Rhodococcus sp. NPDC004095 (assembly GCF_053604015.1). Lineage (NCBI taxonomy): Bacteria > Bacillati > Actinomycetota > Actinomycetes > Mycobacteriales > Nocardiaceae > Rhodococcus > Rhodococcus sp. NPDC004095. The sequence continues at coordinate 140,307 of NZ_JBSGGS010000002.1, read as the reverse complement.
GCTTCCTGCAGGCGGGCATCGACCAGCTGACGGCCGACTACGGCACCCTGGACGCGTACCTCACCAACGGGCTCGGTCTGTCCGCCGGCACCGTCGGCCTGTTGAAGGCCAAGCTGATCGGCTGATCACCGGGGACGCCCGTGCGTGGTGCGCGCCCCGACCGGGGTGACCACCACGCACGGGCCACGGCGCCGCTACAGCCGGCGCGCCAGCGCCCGCCCGGCGCTGCGGCCGGAGAAGATGCAGCCGCCCAGGAAGGTGCCTTCCAGCGCGTTGTAGCCGTGGACGCCGCCGCCGCCGAAGCCCGCGACCTCGCCCGCCGCGTACAGCCCGTCGAACGCGGCACCGTCCGGTCGGATCACCTGCGCGTCGAGGTTCGTCTCGAGCCCACCGAGCGTCTTGCGCGTCAGCAGGTTCAGCCGAACCGCGATCATCGGACCGTGCGCCGGATCCTGCAGCTTGTGCGGCTTGGCGACGCGGATCACCTTGTCCGCCGGGTAGGTGCGGGCGTTGCGGACGGCCATCATCTGCATGTCCTTGGAGTACGTGTTGTCCACCTCCCGGTCCCGGGCCACGACCTCGCGTTCCACCTGCGCGAAGTCCAGCGGCGGACCGGGGTTGATGGCGTTCATCCCGTCGACGAGGTCGCGCAGGTTGTCGCGGACGACGAAGTCCTCGCCGTGCTGCTTGAACGCCTCGACGGGTCCGGTCGCGCCCTTCTTGACGCGGCCGAGCAGCAGCTTGAGGTCCTTGCCGGTCATGTCGGGGTTCTGCTCGGAGCCCGAGAGCGCGAACTCCTTCTCGATGATCGACTGGGTGAGGACGAACCACGTGTGGTCGTGTCCGGTGCCGAGAATGTGCTTGAGCGTCGCGAGGGTGTCGAATCCGGGGAACAGCGGGACGGGCAGGCGCTGTCCGGTCGCGTCGAGCCACAGCGACGACGGGCCCGGAATGATCCGGATGGCGTGATTCGGCCAGATCGGGTCCCAGTTGACGATGCCCTCGGTGTAGTGCCACATGCGGTCGCGGTTGACGATGTTGCCGCCCGCGTCCTCGGTGATGCCGAGCATCCGGCCGTCGACGTGCGCGGGCACACCGGTGATCATCCGCTCCGGGACCCGGCCGAGCCGTTCGGTCGGCCAGTTCTTCTTGACCAGGTCGGGGTTGCCGCCGATGCCGCCGGAGGTGACGATCACCGCCTGCGCGCGCAGCTCGAACTCGCCGGCGCGGTCCCGATTGGACTTCACGCCGCGCGGTTCGTGGGACGGGGCGAGCACGGTGCCGCGGACACCGACCGCCGCACCGTTCTCGACGATCAGCTCGTCGACCTGGTGCCGGTACCGGAAGGTGACCAGCCCGCGGGCCGCGGCCTCGAGCACCGGTTCGCGGAAGACCCGCACCACCTCGGGGCCGGTGCCCCAGGTGATGTGGAAGCGCGGCACCGAATTGCCGTGCCCGGTGGCCAGTCCGCCGCCGCGTTCGGCCCACCCGACGTTCGGCATCACCCGCAGGCCCAGCTCGTGCAGGTAGGAGCGCTTGTCCCCGGCGGCGAAGTTCACGTACGCCTGGGCCCACTGCCGCGGCCAGTGGTCCTCGCGCTCGCGGTCGAATCCGGCACTGCCCAGCCAGTCCTGCAGCGCCAGCTCGTAGGAGTCCTTGATCCCCATGCGGCGCTGTTCGGGACTGTCGACGAGGAACAGGCCGCCGAGCGACCAGAACGCCTGCCCGCCGAGGTTGGCCTCGTTCTCCTGCTCGACGACCACGACGGACTTGCCCGCCCTGGTCAGTTCGTAGGTGGCGACCAGGCCGGCGAGCCCACCTCCGACGACGATGACATCGGCTGTCTCGGACATCTGCACCTCACTTGTTTTCGCTGTAACTACGGAGGACGTGGACGAACAGGTCGGTTCGGGCACGGGCGATCCGGGCGTCGTCGGGTTCCATCAGGACCTGGACGGACGTGCCGTCGTGGACGGCGACCAACGCACGGCCGAGCGCCTGCGGGTCGGTGATGCGGCGCCCGGCGCGCGCCAGTGCGTTCTCCACGACCGGCAGGATCGTCGCCTGGATGGCAGCCTCCCTGGCCGCCATCACCGATTTCAGTGCCGGGTTCCGGAGGGCGTGCGCGGTGAACTCTGCGGTGATCCGGTACCAGCGGTCCTCGACCGGGATCGCGGCGAGGATGCGGGCGGCGGCGCGGTCGAGGTCGAGGTCGAACTCGTCGGCCGATTCGTCCGCTGCCACCGCGTCCCGGATGTCGGCGAGCATTGCGGCCGACCGCTGCTCCCACATCGCGAGGAACAACTCGTCGAGCGAGTCGAAGTTGGAATAGAACGCCCCGCGCGTGAATCCGGCCCGCTCGCAGACCTGCTCGACGGTCGATCGACCGAACCCCTCCTCGGCGAACACGTCGAGGGCGGCGGCAAGCAACCGCTCCCGCGTCTGCGCTCGACTCCTCGGCATGTTCGATACATTAATGTATCGAACGGTCCGGTGGGGTCGATCCGGGCAACCGTCCGAGTCCGCGCCACACCGCCGCGACAGCGGCCGGGCACGACCCGTCGGCGATACGCTCGATTTCATGGCCGACAACTCGACGACGGCGAACCTGCGCCCCCTGGAACGAACCGACCTGCCGTTCGTGCATCGGCTGTTCAACGACTCGCAGGTGATGCGCTACTGGTTCGAGGAACCGTACGAGTCCCTCGCGGAACTGACGGAGCTGTACGACCGGCACGTCCACGACGAACGGGAGCGACGCTTCGTGATCGAGGTGGACGACGGCGCGGTCGGCCTCGTCGAGCTGGTGGAAATCGACTACATCCACCGCAACTGCGAGTTCCAGATCATCGTGGCGCCCGGGCACCAGGGCAAGGGTTATGCCGGCATCGCGACCCGCAAGGTGCTCGCCCACGCGTTCGGCGTGCTCAACCTTCACAAGGTCTACCTTCTCGTCGACACCGAGAACCACGCGGCCGTGCACATCTACGAGAAGGTCGGCTTCACCGTCGAAGGCGTACTGCGCGAGGAGTTCTTCGCCGCGGGCAGTTATCGCGACGCCACCCGGATGGGAATCTTCCAGCGCGACTTCCTCGCGCAGTAGGCCCGAACGACCCGGCGCTCAGCGCGGGGCGAGCACCACGACCGGGATCGGGCGGGTGGTGTGCCGCTGATACGCGCTGTACCGGTCACCGTTGTTGGCATCGGCGGCGGCGAACAGTCGCGCGTAGTCCGGGTCGTCGGGGCCGAGCAACCGAGCGGTGACCGGAATCCTCGTCGTGCCGACCCGGATCGACGCCTCCGGGTGCGCCTTCAGGTTGAAGTACCACCCCGGCGACTGCGGGGCACCACCCTTGGACGCCACGACGACGTAGTCCTCGCCGTCCCGCACGTACGTCAGGCTGCTGACGCGCGGCTGCCCCGTCTTGGCGCCGACGGTGTCGAGCAGCAGGCACGGCACCCCGAGGATGCGGTGACCGATCCGGCCGTTCGTGCGCTCGTACACCCACTGATGGAATCGCAGCACCTGCACTCCGGCCTTCTTGACGATCGGGTTCTCCTCGATCTGCACGAGACCACCTCCGGATTGTGTGTGACCAAGCGTAACCAGACCGGACCCGGCCAGGGCGACCGAAATCACACCCGGCACCCACTGATCGGGACAGAACCGACGTCGGCACCCTCGCCGCCCTACCGTCCCGGAATGCCCAAACCGCATGAAGGGACCCCAATGAGCCTGTCCGCCAACCGGATCCGTCGCCACGCCCTCGCCGCCATTGCGTTGACCGGCGCCATGTCGATCACCGGCCCTCTCGTTGCGCACGCCGAGCCCGCCACCTTCGGCCTCGCCGATCTCGGATCCACCAGCACGTCACCGGCGGCGACTCCGCGCCTGTCCTCGGTGAACAACTTCCGTGACATCGCGGGACCGGACTCCGGCTATGTCGGCACCGGGGGCCTACATGTCCGCCGGGGGCTGTTCTACCGGTCCAACGTCCTCACCCCCAGCGCGGCAGATCTCGCCGCGCTGGAGAGCCTGGGCCTGACGGCGGTGTACGACCTGCGCACCGAGGCCGAGGTTGCCGCCAAGCCCGAGACCGTGCCCACCGGGGCCGCCTACACCCGGATCTCGGTCCTCGCCGCCGACCCCAGCGCCGACATCGCGTCCCTCGAGACCCCGGAGCAGGCCCGCACCTACGTGCAGGGCGGATACCGCGACACCGCGAACGACACCGTGGCACGGGCCGGCTACGGACAACTGCTGACCGCACTCGCGGAGACCTCTGGGCCGCAGGTCTTCAACTGCACCGCGGGCAAGGACCGCACGGGCTGGGCCACCGCGCTGCTGCTGAGCATCGCCGGCGTCTCACGCGAGACCATCGTGCAGGACTACCTGCTGAGCAACGAGTACTCCGCCGCGACCATCCAGGCCTCGATCGACCGCGTTGCCGCGACGAAGGGCGAGGCGGCCGCCGCGGTCTACCGGGAACTCCTCGGCGTCGACGCGAGCTACCTCGAGGCCTCGTTCGCCGAGGTCGACAAGAACTACGGCACCTTCGACCGGTACCTCGTCGACGGCCTCGGACTCTCGCCCGCGACGATCGCCAAGCTGAAGTTCACGCTTCTGGTCGGGTAGGCGAGTTCGGACGGGCGCGTCCAGGTGTCGGCGCGCCCGTCCGGGGACCGACTTCCTCGCCGCACTGCCAAGTTCGGCCGGATCCGCGACACTGGAGTGATGAGGGCTTGGTTCCCCCTGGGTGCGGCGACGGTGATCGCCGGACGGTATCTGCTGCTCCGCGCGCTGCTGCGCAAGTTCCGCGGAGACCTCGCCGCGCTCAACGCCGGAGACCATCGCCCGCTGCTCGGCTCGTATCACCCCGACGCCGTCCTCCGTTTCGCCGACGGCGATCACCGCTGGGCGGGCGTACACCGGGGCCGGCCGGCGATCGAGCGTTTCCTCGAGAGCTTCGTCAGGGCCGGACTCCAGGGCGAGATCGTCGAGGCCTACTTCGGCGGCGCGCCGTGGCGGCTGACCATCGTCGCCCGCTTCGACGATCACGCGATCGGACCCGACGGTGCAGTCCTGTACCGGAACCGCTCCGTTCTCCTGCTGCGCACGAGGTGGGGACGCGTCGTCGAGCAGGAGGACTTCTTCGAGGACACCACCCGGATCGCGGCCTTCGACGCCCGCCTCCGGGAGCTGGAGCAGCACGACTGAACCGAGCCCGAAACGCCGGTGGGCGCGTCGTCCTCGAAAGGTCCACGCGCCCACCGGCGTTCGTTCGGTGACACTCAGATCACGGGAGGGGTCCCCCGGCGGCGATCGCGGAGAGCGTCGCGAACTCGTCGGCCTTGAGCGAGGCTCCGCCCACGAGGCCGCCGTCGACGTCGGGCTGAGCGACGAGCTCACCGACGTTCTTGGCGTTGACCGAGCCGCCGTAGAGCACCCGCACGTCCGCCGCGACCTCGGCGGAGGCCAGCTCGGCGAGGGTGGCGCGCACCGCGGCGCACACCTCCTGCGCGTCGGCGGCCGAGGCCACCTTGCCGGTGCCGATGGCCCACACCGGCTCGTACGCGACGACGATCTTGCCGATCTGCTCCGCCGAGAGGCCCGCGAGCGAGCCCTTCAGCTGCGCGACGTTGTACGCGACGTGGTCGCCGGCCTCGCGGATGTCGAGACCTTCGCCGATGCAGACGATCGGGGTGATCCCGTTCGCCAGCGCCGCCTTGGTCTTCGCGAGCACGATCTCGTCGGTCTCGCCGTGGTACTGGCGACGCTCCGAGTGCCCGACCACGACGTAGGTGCAGCCCAGCTTGGCCAGCATCGACCCGCTGATCTCACCGGTGTACGCGCCGGACTCGTGCTGGGAGACGTCCTGCGCACCGTAGGTGAGCAGGAGCTTGTCGCCCTCGACCAGGGTCTGCACGGACCGGATGTCGGTGAACGGCGGGATCACCGTCACGTCGACCTTGTCGAAGTACTTCTCGGGCAGCGAGAAGGCGATCTTCTGCACCAGGGCGATGGCCTCGAGGTGGTTGAGATTCATCTTCCAGTTGCCTGCAATGAGCGGCTTGCGTGCCATGCCTACGCCTCCAGCACTTCGAGGCCGGGCAGCGTCTTGCCCTCGAGGTACTCGAGGGAGGCGCCGCCGCCGGTGGAGATGTGCGAGAAGCCGTCCTCGGGCAGACCCAGCAGCCGCACCGCGGCCGCCGAGTCGCCGCCGCCGACGACGCTGAACGCGCCCTTGCCGGTGGCACCGATGATCGCCTCGGCGACCCCCTTGGTGCCGGCGGAGAACTTCTCGAACTCGAACACGCCCATCGGCCCGTTCCAGAACACCGTCTTGGCGCCGGACAGGATCGCCGCGAAGCGTTCCACCGACTCCGGTCCGATGTCCAGGCCCATCCAGCCGTCCGGGATCTCCAGCACGGACACCGTCCTGGCCTCCGCGTCGGCGGAGAAGGAGTCCGCGATCACCACGTCCTGCGGGATGTGGATGACGTCGGCGTACCGCTCCAGCAGCGACTTGCAGGTTTCGATCATCGACTCCTCGCACAGCGAGTTGCCCACCGAGACCCCTTGCGCGGCAAGGAAGGTGTAGTACATGCCGCCGCCGATGACCAGGGTGTCGGCCTTGGTGGCCAGCGCCTCGATCACGGCGAGCTTGTCGGAGACCTTCGAACCGCCGAGCACGACCGCGTACGGCCGCTCGGAGTCCTGCGTCAGCTTCTGCAGGACCTCGACCTCGGTCGCGACGAGGGTGCCCGCGTAGTGCGGCAGCAGCGTCGCGACGTCGTAGACGGACGCCTGCTTGCGGTGCACGACACCGAACCCGTCCGACACGAACGCGCCGTTCATGTCGGTCAGTTCGACGAGTGCCTTCGCCAGCGCGAGCCGCTCCGCGTCGTCCTTGCTGGTCTCGCGCGGATCGAAGCGGATGTTCTCGAGCAGCAGCACGTCTCCGTCGGTGAGGCCCTCGGCCCGCGCGAGCGCGTCCTGGCCGACGACGTCACCGGCGAGCTGGACGTTGCGGCCGAGCACCTCGCCGAGCTTCGCGGCGACCGGCGCCAGCGACAGCGCCGGGTCCGGCTCGCCCTTCGGGCGACCCAGGTGCGCCATCACGATGACCTTGGCCCCGGCCTCGGCCAGCGCCGAGATGGTCGGCGCCGAGGCCAGGATGCGGCCCGGATCGGTGATGGTGTCTCCGTCCAGCGGGACGTTGAGGTCCGAGCGCACCAGCACGGCGCGACCGGCGACCCCCTCGTCCAGCAGGTCCTTCAGCGTCTTGACTCCCACCGCGATCAGAGGGACTTCGAGACGAGACCGATGAGGTCCGCGAGACGGTTGGAGTAGCCCCACTCGTTGTCGTACCAGGAGACGACCTTGACCTGGTCGTCGATGACCTTGGTCAGCCCGGCGTCGAAGATCGACGAGTGCGGGTCGGTGACGATGTCCGAGGAGACGATCGGCGCCTCGGTGTACTTCAGGATGCCCTTGAGCGGGCCCTCGGCCGCGGCCTTCATCGCGGCGTTGATGTCCTCGATGGACGCCGTCTTCTTCAGGTTCGCGGTCAGGTCGGTGACCGAGCCCGTCGGGATCGGCACGCGCAGCGCGTAGCCGTCGAGCTTGCCGAGCAGCTGCGGCAGGACCAGGCCGATGGCCTTGGCGGCGCCGGTGCCGGTCGGGACGACGTTCAGCGCGGCGGCGCGGGCGCGACGCAGGTCGCTGTGCGGGCCGTCCTGCAGGTTCTGGTCCTGGGTGTAGGCGTGGACCGTGGTCATCAGACCCTTGACGATGCCGAACTCGTCGTCGAGCACCTTGGCGATCGGGCCGAGGCAGTTCGTGGTGCACGAGGCGTTGGAGATGATGTTCTGGCTGCCGTCGTACTTGTCGTCGTTGACGCCCATCACGATGGTGATGTCCTCGCCCTTGGCGGGCGCGGAGATGATGACCTTCTTGGCGCCGGCCTCGAGGTGGCCCTTGGCCTTGGCGGCGTCGGTGAAGATGCCGGTGGACTCGACGACGACGTCGACACCGAGGTCGCCCCACGGCAGCTCGTTGAGCGGGCCGCGGTGCGCGAGCGCCTTGATCTTCTTGTCGCCGACGACGATGGTGTCGTCGCCCTCGAGCGAGACGTCGTGCGGCAGGCGGCCGAGGATGGAGTCGTACTTGAGCAGGTGAGCGAGGGTCGCGTTGTCGGTCAGGTCGTTGACCGCCACGATCTCGATGTCGGTGGTGCCGAGCGCCTTCTGCGCATCGACGGCCCTGAAGAAGTTACGTCCGATACGGCCGAAGCCGTTGACGCCTACCCGGACAGTCACAATTCGCTCCTTTTGACCAGTTTTCATGTGCAGTGATCAGATGTGTGCCACAGCCTAGTGGGCGCACTCGGTGGCGCCCACCACTCCCCCGGACGGGCTCAATGAGAAACCCCACCCCGGCGCGCGGGCGCTTCGCGGTGGTGCGCGGCACCAGCTTCCGTGACGACTATGCCTCGTCGAGCAGGTCCGCGGTGACCGCGGACTCGGTGTCCGGGACGCCGGTCTCCTTGGCCTTCCGGTCCGCCATCGACAGCAGCCGGCGGATCCGCCCGGCAACCGCGTCCTTCGTCATCGGCGGGTCGGCCAGCTGGCCCAGTTCCTCGAGCGATGCCTGGCGGTGCTGCACCCGCAGGCTGCCCGCCGCGGCGAGGTGGTCCGGCACGTCCTCGCCGAGGATGTCGAGCGCCCGCTCGACCCGGGCCGCGGCCGCGACCGCGGCCCGCGCCGACCGGCGCAGGTTGGCGTCGTCGAAATTGGCGAGCCGGTTCGCGGTGGCGCGCACCTCCCGGCGCATCCGCCGTTCCTCCCAGGTCAACCGCGTGTCCTGGGCACCCATCCGGGTGAGCAGCGCGCCGATCGCGTCCCCGTCCCGAACCACTACGCGGTCAGCGCCACGCACCTCGCGTGCCTTCGCCGACACCCCGAGGCGCCGCGCCGCACCGACCAGCGCGAGGGCGGCCTCCGGACCCGGGCAGCTGATCTCCAGCGCCGACGAGCGGCCCGGTTCGGTCAGCGAACCGTGGGCGAGGAACGCCCCCCGCCAGGCGGCCTCGGAGTCGACGATGCTGCCGCCGACGACCTGGGCCGGCAGCCCGCGCACCGGCCTGCCGCGCATGTCCAGCAGCCCGGTCTGACGCGCGAGGGCCTCCCCGTCCTTGTTCACCCGCACGATGTACCGGGCGCTCTTGCGCAGTCCACCCGCGCCGAGCACGTGCACCTCGGCGCCGTAGCCGTAGAGGTCGTGGATCTCGCCCCGCAGTCGGCGGGCCGTCGAGCCGAGGTCCACCTCGGCCTCGACGACGACCCGACCGGCGACAATGTGCAGTCCGCCTGCGAACCGCAGCAACGACGACACCTCCGCCTTGCGTGCGGACACCTGGGTCACCACGAGCCGACTCAGCTCGTCCTTGACCTCTGCTGTCATTGCCACGAACTGGGCTCCCTTCCCGTATGTGTCGATTCCGCTTCGCGGTCGTCGGTGTCTCCGGCCGCACAGCCGTGCCGATCCCCCCGCGCGAGCGCCGCCGAGGCGATGTCGTCGAGCGCGGCGGCGAGTTTGCCCGGGTGATGTGTGGCGGTTCCGGGTCGCGCGACATCGGCATAGCCGACGGTGGCGCCGAGGCGCCCGGCCGCGCGGCACAGATGTTCGCGTTCGCGTCCGGCCGGGACCGATTCCGCATCGACGAGGACGTCGTCGACCCGCAGGTCCGGCGCGTGTTGCGCGAGGACGTGCAGGTGCCGTTCGGCGGAGAAGCCCGCGGTCTCCCCCGGTTCCGGTGCGAGGTTGAGGATCAGCGCCTTACGCGCGCTCGTCTCCCGCAGCGCTGCCGCCAGTTCGGGCACCACCACGTGCGGGATGACACTGGTGAACCACGAGCCGGGCCCGAGCAGCACCAGATCCGCCCGCCCGATCGCGGCGAGCGCGTCGGCGGTGGCCGGAGGATCGGGCGGCACGAGCCGGACCCGACGCACCTGACCGGGCGTCGTCGCGACCGCGACCTGCCCGCGAATGGTCCGGCACACCCGCGGATCGGCCTCCAGCCCCACCACGTCCGCCTCGATGGCGAGCGGGATCGGCGACATCGGCAGGACCCGGCCGCGGATCCGCAGCACCCGGGCCATCTCGTCGAGCGCGCTGACGGTGTCGCCGAGCACCTCGGTGAGGCCTGCCAGGATCAGGTTGCCGACGGAGTGACCGGCCAGCGCGCCGGTGCCGCCGAAACGGTGCTGCAGCGTCGACGTCCAGGTCTGCACGTCGGGTTCGTCGGCGGCGAGGGCGGCGAGAGCCATCCGCAGATCACCCGGCGGGATGACGCCGAGTTCGGAACGCAACCTGCCCGACGAGCCGCCGTCGTCGGCGACCGTGACCACCGCGGTCACGTCGTCACTGAGCCGCCGTGCCGCGCTGAGCGTCGCGTACAGTCCGTGCCCGCCGCCGAGCGCGACGATCGACGGACCCCGCCCGTCCCGTTCCGGCACCGTCATTCGCGCCCCAAATCGCGGTGCACGACCTTCACCGTGATGCCCGTGTCCGCCGCGAGCCGGGCCGCGAGGGCCTCGGTCATCGCGACACTGCGGTGTTTGCCGCCGGTGCATCCGACCGCGATCGTCATGTAGCGCTTGCCCTCCCGGCGGTATCCGTTCGTCGTCAATTCGACGACGTGATGGTAGGTGTCGAGATAGTCCTGCGCGCCCTCCTGGCCGAGGACGTAGTCACGCACGGAGTCCTCGCGGCCGGTGTGTTCGCGCAATGCGGGGATCCAGTGCGGGTTGGGCAGGAACCGTACGTCGCAGACCAGGTCCGCGTCCATGGGCAGCCCGTACTTGAATCCGAACGACTGCACGGTCACCGCGATGGACGCGGCGTTCCCGCCGCCGAACGCGGCCTCCACCCGGTGTCGCAGCTCGTGCGCAGAAAGCGACGACGTGTCGATGACCAGGTCGGCATCGGCCCGCACGGGCGCCAGCCGAGCCCGCTCGGCGGCGATGCCCTCGATCAGCGTCCCGTCGCTGCCCTCGCTCTGCAGCGGATGGCTGCGCCGGTTGTGCTCGAATCGGCGCACCAGCACGGCGTCGCTGGCCTCGAGGAACAGCACCCGGGTGCGGGTCGCCTTCTCGGCGACCTCCTTGACGACCGTCGCCAGTTCGCCGGTGAAGCGCCGGCTGCGCACGTCGATGACCACCGCGAGTTTCGGGATCCGCGAGGTCGGGGACAGCCCGAGGTCGACCATCCGCGTGATCAGCTCGGGGGGCAGGTTGTCCGCGACGTACCAGCCCATGTCCTCGAGCACCTTCGCGGCCGTGCTCAGGCCCGCACCGGACAGTCCGGTCACCAGGGCCACGTCGATGTCCAGCTGTTCGCGGGCGTTCTCGGTCACTCGACTCCTGCCCTTCTCGACTCGGCGGTTCTCGATTCGGTAATCATCGATCGCGGATCATCATCCCCCACGCGGACCGAATCGTCGGTTTCCTCCGCCGTGGTGTCAGCGGTGTCACCGATGATCTTCACCGCAGTGTCGCCCGCGTTCTCGGCCGGAGCGTCCCCGCCGAGCGCCGCGAGTACCGCCCTGGCGGTGGTGATCCCGACTCCGGGAACGGCGGTGATCTCCTCGACCGTCGCCTCCTTGAGCTTCGCGACGGAACCGAAGTGGGTGACGAGCGCGGTGCGGCGGGTCTCGCCGAGACCCTTCACCGAATCGAGCGCGGACGCGGTCATCCGGCGCGAGCGCTTGCTGCGATGGAAGGTGATCGCGAATCGGTGCGCCTCGTCCCGGACCCGCTGCAGCAGGAACAGCGCCTCGCTGGTGCGCGGCAGGATCACCGGGTCCTCCTCCCCCGGTACCCACACCTCCTCGAGACGCTTCGCGAGGCCGACGACCGCGACATCGGTGATGCCGAGGTCGTCGAGGACCGCCGCAGCCGCGGTGACCTGTGGCTTGCCGCCGTCGACGACGAACAGGTTCGGCGGGTACGCGAACCGCCGCGGCCGGCCCGTCTGCGGGTCCAGCGCCGCGGCCGGCGCGAGGTCCCCGCCGTCCTGATCGAGTGCCGCCGCCGTGTTGGTCGGCGGCACCGCCGCCGTGCCCATTGGCGGCACCGCCGCCGTGCCCATTGGCGGCACCGCCGCCGTGCCCATTGGCGGCACCGCCGCCGTGTCCTGCGCGTGCCGCAGGAACCGCCGCCGGGTCACCTCCGCGATGGAGGCGACGTCGTCGGAGTGACCGTCGCCGGCGGCCTCCCTGATCGAGTAGTGCCGGTAGTCGGACTTGCGCGGCAGGCCGTCCTCGAAGACGACGAGGGAGGCGACCACGTCGGTGCCCTGCACGTGGCTGATGTCGATGCATTCGATGCGCAACGGCGCCTCGTCCAGGTCGAGCGCCTCCTGGATGCCCTGCAGGGCCGCCGAGCGCGACGTCAGGTCACCCGCCCGCTTGAGCTTGTGTTGCGCGAGAGCCTCTTTCGCGTTGCGTTCGACGGTCTCGGCGAGGGTCTTCTTGTCGCCGCGTTGCGGGACCCGCAGCGACACCGCGGACCCGCGGAGCCCGCTGAGCCACTCCTGCAGCTTGTCCACGTCGGCGGGCAGCACCGGCACCAGCACCTCCCGCGGCACGACGGTCACCTTGTCGGCCTGCAGTCCGGGCTGGTCGGCGAGCGCGGCCTGTTCGCCGTAGAACTGGGTGACGAACTGTTCGACGAGGTCCCCCATCCCGCCGTCCGCGTTGTCGTCGCCGTCGCCGGTGAGTTCGACGACCCAGCCGCGCTGTCCGCGGACCCGGCCGCCGCGCACGTGGAACACCTGCACGGAGACCTCGAGGTCGTCGGCGGCGAACGCGACGACGTCGGCGTCGGTGCCGTCGCCGAGCACCACGGCCTGCTTCTCCAGCGCCTTGCGCAGCGCCCCGAGGTCGTCGCGGAGCCGGGCCGCGCTCTCGAAGTCCAGGTCGTCGGAGGCACGCTGCATGCGGTGCTCGAGTTCACGGACCAGTTTGTCGGTGCGCCCGGCGAGGAAGTCGCAGAAGTCCTCGACGATGCGACGGTGCTCGGCGGCGCTGACCCGCCCGACGCACGGCGCGGAACACTTGTCGATGTAGCCGAGCAGGCAGGGGCGGCCGATCTGGTTGTGCCGCTTGAACACTCCCGCCGAGCAGGTGCGCGCCGGGAACACCCGCAACAGCAGGTCGAGGGTTTCGCGGATCGCCCAGGCGTGCGAGTACGGACCGAAGTAGCGGACGCCCTTGCGGCGCGGGCCGCGGTAGACGAACAGCCGCGGGTACTCCTCGTTCAGCGTCACCGCGAGCACCGGGTAGGTCTTGTCGTCGCGGTAGCGGACGTTGAACCGGGGGTCGAACTCCTTGATCCAGTTGTACTCGAGTTGCAGCGCCTCGACCTCGGTGCCGACCACCGTCCATTCGACGCTGCCCGCCGTGGTGACCATCTGCCGGGTCCGCGGATGCAGCGAGGCGACGTCCGCGAAATACGAGTTCAGCCGGCTCCGCAGGCTCTTCGCCTTGCCGACGTAGATGACCCGGCCGTGGGGATCGCGGAACTTGTACACGCCCGGCTGCGTCGGAATGGTTCCGGTGGCGGGGCGATAGGTGGCGGGATCGGGCACGAATCCAGGTTAGTCGGATGCTCCGACGCGCCGCGGACCGGCGAGTCCGCGGCGCACGTCGGGGTCAGCCCCGGTCGTCGGGTGCGTACCTCGCGGCCAGCGTCCGGAACGACCGGACGGCGGAGACGGCGTGCTCGCGGTCGTTGGCCTGGATCGCCATCACCGGGATGTACTCGTCGTCGGGCAGCTCGATCCGCGCCCAGGCGGCCCCGTCAGGGAACGACAGGCCCTGCACCAGGTCCCAGTCCACCCGGCGCTCGCCGAACGCGTTGCGGACCAGGACACCGTCCGCGTTCGCACGCAGCCGCGGCCGGGCGAGCAGCAGAACCAGGCCCGCAAGCAGGACGCCGATGCCGACCATCGCCAACTGGTCGATCAGCCGGAAGTACACCCCGGTCGCGGAACTGCGGAGGAAGATGCCGAGCACGACGAACAGGACCACGCAGGCGGCGGCCACGATCATCGCCGCTCTGGCCGACTTGCGGCAGCGGACGTCGAGGTCCCAGGTGGCCACTCAGTTCCCCGCTCGCTCGCGCAGGTTCTTGAGGGTGACCGCGGTGTCGATCGCCGCGGCGCACGCCTGCCCACCCTTGTCCTCCACGGAGCCGGGCAGCCCGGACCGGTCCCGGGCCTGCTGCTCGTTGTCCGTGGTCAGCACCCCGTTCGCGACGGGGGTTCCCTCGTCGAGCGCGATCCGGGTCAGTCCGTAGGTCACGGCGTCGCACACGTACTCGAAGTGCGGGGTGCCGCCGCGGATCACGACACCAAGCGCCACCACGGCGTCGTGGGTGCGGGCCAGCTGCTGCGCGACGACGGGGAGTTCGATCGCGCCGGCCACCCGGACCAGGGTGACGTCCTCGATCTGCGCCTGCTTCGCCACCCGCTTCGCCCCGGCGATCAGCGCCTCCGAGATCTCGGGGTGCCACGAGCCGGCGACGATTGCGAGCGTGAGGTCCTTCGCCTGACCCAGCTGCAGGTCGGGTAGTCCCTGTCCGCTCACAGCGCGCCGCCCTTCTCGAATTCGTCGAGGCCGGCCAGGTCGTGGCCCATCCGGTCCCGCTTGGTGCGCAGGTAGGTCAGGTTCTCGGCGTTGGCGCGAAGCGGCATCGGCACCCGCTCGAGGATCTGCAGCCCGTAGCCGTCCAGGCCGACGCGCTTGGCCGGATTGTTGGTCAGCAGCCGCATCGACGTGATGCCGAGGTCGACGAGGATCTGCGCACCGATGCCGTAGTCACGGGCGTCGGCGGGCAGTCCGAGCTCGAGGTTGGCGTCGACGGTGTCGGAGCCGGCGTCCTGCAGCTGGTACGCCTGCAGCTTGTGCATGAGGCCGATGCCGCGGCCCTCGTGCCCGCGCATGTACAGCACCACGCCCCGCCCCTCGGCCGCGACCATCTCGAGCGCGGCGTCGAGCTGCGGGCCGCAGTCGCAGCGCAGCGAACCGAACACGTCACCGGTCAGGCACTCGGAGTGCACCCGGACGAGTACGTCGCCGCCGTCCCCGTCGGGGCCGGCGAGGTCGCCCTTGACCAGGGCCACGTGCTCGACCTCGTCGTAGATGCTCTGGTAGCCGACGGCCTTGAACTCGCCGTGCGGGGTGGGGATCCGCGCCTCGGCGATCCGCACGACGTGCTTCTCGTGCTTGCGGCGCCACGCGATCAGGTCCGCGATGGAGATCAACGCGAGGTTGTGGTCGTCGGCGAAGACGCGCAGCTCGTCGGTCTGGGCCATGTGGCCCTCGTCCTTCTGGCTGACGATCTCGCAGATCACGCCGGCCGGGCGCAGGTCCGCCATCCGGGCCAGGTCGACGGCGGCCTCGGTGTGGCCGGGCCGGCGCAGCACGCCGCCCTCCTTGGCGCGCAGCGGCACGACGTGGCCGGGGCGGGTGAAGTCGCCCGCGCCGGAGTTCGGGTCGGCGAGCAGTCGCATCGTGGCGGCCCGGTCGGACGCCGAGATGCCGGTGCCGATGCCTTCCTTCGCGTCGACCGTGACGGTGTACGCGGTGCCGTGCTTGTCCTGGTTGGACGAGTACATCGGGGGCAGCCCGAGCCGGTCGCAGTCCTCGCCGTCCAGCGGAACACAGAGGTACCCGGAGGTGTAGCGGACCATGAAGGCCACCAGTTCGGGTGTCGCCTTCTCGGCGGCGAAGATGAGGTCGCCCTCGTTCTCGCGGTCCTCGTCGTCGACCACGACGACCGCCTTGCCTGCCGCGATATCGGCGACTGCGCGCTCGATACTGTCGAACCTGGTCACGTCCTGCGCTCCATCATTCTCGAATGCGTCGTGCACCCTTGAGGTGCACCTCAACAGTACGGCCCCCTCCGTGTGAGGCCGTCACCGTGTCCTACCGGGCGGTACCCACCAGGCCTACCGGGCGGTACCCACCAGGCCCTAACGGCCGGCGTTCTGCAGCCGCTCGACGTACTTGGCGATCACGTCGACCTCGAGGTTCACCAGCGTGCCCGGCGTGGCGGTCCCGAGGACCGTCAGCGCGAGCGTGGTCGGGATCAGCGAGATCTCGAACCACTCCCGATCCGCGTCGCCGCCGAGCGCGGACACCGTCAGCGAGACGCCGTCGACGGTGATCGAGCCCTTCTCCACCACGTACCGCGAGATCGAGGCAGGCAGCGAGATCCGCACGACCTCCCAGTTCTCGGACGGCGCGCGGCTGACGATCGATCCGGTGCCGTCGACGTGCCCCTGCACCAGGTGGCCGCCGAGCCGGCTGTTCAGCGCGGCCGCACGCTCGAGGTTCACCTTGCTGCCGACGACCAGGGCGCCGAGGCTCGACCGGTTGAGCGTCTCGGCCATCACGTCGGCGGTGAAGGAGTCGCCGTCGACGACGTCGACGACGGTCAGGCAGACGCCGTTGACCGCGATCGAGTCACCGTGGCCGGCGTCGGAGGTCACCAGTGGGCCACGGACCGTGAAGCGGGCCGCGTCGGCCAGGTCCTCCTTGGCGACGATCTCGCCCAGTTCTTCGACGATGCCGGTGAACACAGTCTCTGTATCTCCTCGTGTGGTGGGTGACGCGTCTTCGATTGTTCGGAAGGCCGGGATCGTCAGGGACGTTCGGGGCCGTCGGGCCGTTCGGGTCTGTCGGGCCGTTCCGGGCGCAGGGTCAGCAGCAGGTCGGGTCCGAGGGTCTCGACCGACTCGCGTTCGAACCGCAACGCCTGCGCGATGGTGCCGACCCCAGCATCCTCCACGGCCGCGGCGCCCGCACCGAGCAGTACCGGTGAGAGGAATGCCTGAACGCGGTCGACGAGCCCGGCGGCCAGGAACGCCCCGGCCAGTCGCGGACCGCCCTCCAGCAGTACGTCCGGCCGGTCGGTGAGCGCGGCGAGCACCTCGTGCGGGTCGCGGGTGCGCAGCACCAGCGTTTCGGCGGCGTCGTCGAGGATCCGGGCCGAGTGCGGGATCTCGCGTTCGCCCACGACGACCCGGAGCGGTTGCCGCGCCGCGAGGGTGCCGTCCGGTTCCCGGGCGGTCAGCCACGGGTCGTCGGCGAGGACGGTGCCGGTGCCGACGACGATCGCGTCGAGCTTCACACGGTCGGCGTGCACGCGGGCACGGGCGACCGGCCCGGTTATCCACTGACTGGTTCCGTCGGCGGCGGCGCTGCGGCCGTCGAGGGTGGCCGCGAACTTCCAGGTGACGTGGGCCCGCCCGGTGCGCTGCCGGTGCAGCCACGCGCGCAGCGGCCCGGACGCGACGAGTTCGGCCCCGATTCCCCCGGCCACGTCGACACCGGCGGCACGCAGGGTGGCCGCGCCACCGGAGGCCTGCGGGTTCGGGTCGGCGACGGCGTAGACGACGCGGGCGATCCCGGCCTCGAGCAGCGCGTCCGCGCACGGTCCGGTGCGACCGACGTGGTTGCACGGCTCGAGGGTGACGACCGCGGTGCCGCCGCGGGCGCGGGGACCGGCGGCGCGCAATGCCATCACCTCGGCGTGCGGCCCGCCGACCGGACTGGTCGCACCGACCCCGGCGATCGCACCGTCGGCGTCGAGAATCACAGCACCGACCGGCGGATTCGGGCTGGTGGTCCCGCGCACCCGTTCGGAGGCGTCGACCGCCACCTCCAACGCGGTCAGCTCTTGCGCCGAATCCGGCACGTCACACTGCCAGGGTCAGGTGCGGCGACACCGACGCCGCCTGCGCGCGCAGCTTCCGGACCGCCTCGCCCGGGTCGGCGGCGCCGTAGACGGCGGAGCCTGCGACGAAGCAGTCGACACCCGCCTCGGCGGCGGCCTCGACGGTGTCCGTGTTGATGCCGCCGTCGATCTCGACGATCAGCGTGAGCTCACCGGAGTCGACCAGCCTGCGCACCGCGCGCGCCTTGCTCAGCACCTCCGGGATGAACGACTGGCCGCCGAAGCCGGGCTCGACGCTCATCACCAGCAGCGTGTCGAACTCCTTGAGGATCTCCAGGTACGGCTCGATCGGGGTGCCCGGCTTGACCGACAGGCCGGCCTTCGCGCCCGCGGCGCGGATGTCGCGGGCCACGGCGATCGGGTCGTCGGTGGCCTCGGCGTGGAACGTGACGTTGTGCGCGCCGGCCTCCGCGTACGGCGGCGCCCAGCGGCCCGGGTTCTCGATCATCAGGTGGCAGTCGAGCGGAATGTCGGTGGCCTTGAGCAGCGACTGCACGACCGGCAGTCCAAGCGTCAGGTTGGGCACGAAGTGCGCGTCCATCACGTCGACGTGCAGCCAGTCGGAGCCGGCCACGGCGGCGGCCTCGTCGGCGAGTCGAGCGAAATCGGCGGACAGGATGGACGGAGCGATCATCGGGTGAGCCACACCTGCGAGTTTAGTGGGTGCCCGGATCGTCCTCGCCGCGGCTGGCGCGCAAGCGCTTCGGGGCCTTCAGGCGCCACGATTCGGCGAGTAGCTCCACCAATCGATCGCGGTCGACGATGTCGAGATCGACCAGGATCGCGCCGTGTCCGTCGTAATGCGCGGTGGTGAAGTACGCCGGATCACCGGAGGCCAGCAGCGCCTCCTTCTCGTCGAGTCCGCACATCAGGACCAGTCCGCCCTCCGCCTCCGACCTCAGCCGCGCGAAGCCCTTCCCCGCCACCTTCAGCGCGGGCGTGCGGTACCAGGTGGATTCCTCGACCTCCGGCAGCCGGCTCGCGAGGGCCACCACGTCGTCCCAGGTGTGCATGGAATCGAGTGTGCGCCACCGCGACCCGGCAGGCTTGGACGAACGGGAACCGCGCGCGGCGGGCCCCTCGCGGCTACGCTCGACCGGTGACGCCCGATCGCATCGTCCGCCTGCGGCGTGAGGCGTGGGGATTCGCCATCGGATCGGTCCTGTTCGCGGTCGGGGCGGTGCCGCAGTACGCCGAGGCGGTCGGGCCCGTCCTCACCAACCTCACGTTCTTCGTCGGCGCCGTCTTCTTCACCGTCGCCGCCCTGATCCAGCTCGCCCTCAGCGGCAGACGGGCGCCCCGGCGCCACACGAACCCGGCGGACCGGGCCGACTGGTGGGCTGCGGCCGTCCAGTTCGGCGGCACGCTCTGCTTCAACGTGAGCACGACGGACGCCCTGATCACGGCCGTCGACACCGAGACACGCCTGTCCGACGGCTGGCGACCCGACGCCGTCGGCTCGATCTGCTTCCTGGTCGCCAGCGGCCTCGCGGTCGTCGCCACCAGGGATCGCCACACACTCTGGGACACGCGGGCCCGGACGTGGCACGGCACCTGGCTCAACATGCTCGGATCCGTCTTCTTCGCCTTCTCTGCCGTCGGCGCGTACACGCTTCCCGCGACCGATGACCTCGTCAGCTCGTTCTGGGCGAACCTGGGCACCTTCCTCGGTGCCCTGTGCTTCCTCGCCGCAGCGCTGTTGAGCCGCCGCGCGATCCACCCGGGCGAGGTGCGGACCGCCGCATCCTGACCCGGCCGCGTCGCCGACACCGGCAATTTGGGCGATTTGCCCTATTCTCGGGTGCGCCCTTGTCGCCACCCCTTCAGAGAGAGTTCATGAGACGCGCGTCGCGCAAATACCGAAGACCCGTCCCGCCCCGCACTGATCACGGTGCCGCCCCCACTGCGGCGGTGAGCCCGTGCTGACCGCCCTGAGCATCCTCCTCGGCATCGTGGTCGTCCTGCTGATCACCGCCCTGACCGGCTACTTCGTCGCTCAGGAATTCGCGTTCATGGCCGTCGACCGGTCGCGGCTCAAGGCCCGCGCCGAAGCCGGCGACGCCACCGCCAACCGCGCCCTTGCCGTCACCCGCCGCACCTCGTTCATGCTGTCCGGCGCCCAACTGGGCATCACCGTCACCGGACTGCTCGTCGGTTACGTCGCCGAGCCACTCATCGGGCGCGGACTCGGCGACGCGCTCGGCGGGATCGGCATCCCCACCGCGGTGGGTGTCACGGTCGGCGCCGTCCTGGCGGTGCTGTTCTCCACGATCGTGCAGATGCTCTTCGGTGAACTGTTCCCGAAGAACCTCGCGATCGCCCGCCCGGAACCCGTCGCCGGACGCCTGGCGTTGTCGACGACGATCTACCTCAAGCTGTTCGGCTGGCTGATCCGGCTGTTCGACCAGTCGTCGAACCTGCTGCTGCGGGCCCTGCGGATCGAACCGGTCCACGATGTGGAACATTCGGCGACCCCGCGCGATCTCGAGCACATCGTTGCCGAGTCCCGGGACACGGGCGAGCTGCCGCGGGAGTTGTCGGCGTTGCTCGACCGCGTCCTCGACTTCCCCACCCGCACCGCCGAACACGCGATGATCCCGCGGGCCCGGGTGGACACCGTCCGCGCCGACGACCCGATCGAGACCGTGCTCGCCCGGATGGGTTCGGGTCACACCCGCTACCCGGTGGTCGGATCCTCCAGCGACGACCTGCTCGGCGTGATCCACCTGCACGACCTGCTCGGGCCGGAACCCGCAGGCACCGCCGCGGCCCACATTCGACCGGCAGTGATCGTGCCCACCACGCTGCCGTTGCCGGACGTGCTCACGCAGCTCACCACCGCGAGGGACGAGATGGCGCTCGTCATCGACGAGTACGGCGGGTTCGCCGGCGTGGTCACCGTCGAGGACATGGCCGAGGAACTGGTCGGGGAGATCGCCGACGAACACGACCCGGCCCGCGAGGCCAACGCGGTCGAGGCCGTCGACGGCGGCTGGCTGATCCCGGGCGGGGTCCACGTCGACGAGGTCGCGCGCATTCTCGACGAACATCTGCCGGAGGACGACGACTACGAGACCCTCGCCGGTCTCGTCATCGCCGAGTTCGGCGGGCTCCCCCGGGCCGGGGACACGCTGAGCATCCGACTGCCCGTCGACCCGGCCGATCTGGTCGCCGACGAACCGCCCCCGCCGACGTCACTGCACGTCGAGGTGCGGGCCGTGGAGAAGCACGTGCCGTCGTCACTGTTCGTGACCGTCCGCACCGACGGAGAGGAGCCGAGCCGATGAGCAATCCGTGGATCGTCCTGGCGGTCACCGTCGCCCTGATCGCGGCGAGCGCGTTCTTCGTCGCGGTCGAGTTCGCGCTCATCGCGGCCCGCAGGCACCGGCTCGAGGACGCGGCCCCGACGAGCCGGTCGGCACGCGCGGCGCTGCGCAGCGCCTCCGAGCTGTCGGTGCTGCTCGCCGGGTCGCAGCTCGGCATCACCGTGTGCACCCTGGCCCTCGGTGCGGTGACCAAACCCGCCGTGCACCACTGGCTCACCCCGCTCTTCGCCGACTGGGGCGCACCCGCGTGGCTGGCCGACGTCGCAGGCTTCGTCCTGGCCCTGCTCATCGTGACCTTCCTGCACCTGGTGGTCGGCGAGATGGCACCGAAGTCGTGGGCCATCGCACACCCGGAGAGGTCCGCGACGATCCTGGCGATCCCGATGCGCGGGTTCATGTGGCTCACCCGGCCCCTGCTGACGTGGCTCAACCGGATGGCGAACCGGCTGCTGGAGAAGGTCGGTGTCGAGCCGGTCGACCAGGTCGGGTCCGGACAGGACCCGGAGGCGCTGCGGCACCTGGTCGAGCACTCCGCGACGGTCGGCACGCTCGACGAGCGGTACCACGGTCACCTCACCAGCGCACTCGAGCTGGAGTCGCTCGCCGTCGGCGACATCGTCCGCCCGAACGCGGACCCGAGCAGCGTCGACGGGGATGCCACGGTCGAGGAGATCCGTGCCGTCGCCGACCGCAGCGGGCACCTGCGGCTGCTGGTCCGCGGCGCCGACGCCATCGAGGGCGTGCTGCACGTGCGGGACAGCGTGCGGGCGCCGACCGGCCTCCGTGCCCGCGACCTGATGCGGCCGGTGCTGGCACTCGACGTCCGGACGCCGGTGTACGAGGCACTGGCCACGATGCGCGAGACCCGCAGCCACATCGCCGTGGTGCGCGGCGAGGACGATCGGCTGGTCGGCCTGATCACCCTCGCCGACGTCCTCGCCCGCCTGCTGCCGACCAACGGCGTCGCGACCTGACCCGGCCCGTGGCGGCAGGAACGGCCCTCGGGTCGCCCGCCGCCACGGACCTGTCGTGGGCCGCCGCGCCTGCCTAGACTGACCACATACCCGGGATGGTCGGCCGGGGTGTGAGGTGAAAGGCATGGACGGCCACGACAGACCCGGCCGCCCGATTCCCACCGGGTGGATCTCGTGAACGCGGGCACCGCACTCAACGTCGCCCTCGTACTGGCTTTCGTACTGATCGGCGGCGTGTTCGCGGCGACGGAGATCGCGCTGGTGTCGATGCGAGAGAGCCAGCTCCAGGCGTTGTCCCGGCGCGGCCGCCGCGGTGCCCGGACCGCCCGTCTCGCCCGCAATCCCAACCGGTTCCTGTCCGCGGTGCAGATCGGCGTCACCGTGGCCGGGTTCTTCTCGGCGGCGTACGGAGCCTCCACGATCGCCCCCGATCTCGCACCCACCCTGCGGGACTGGGGTCTGCCGGGCGAGGCGGCCGATGCGGCGGCCCTGATCGGAACCACGCTGATGGTCGCGTACCTGTCGCTGGTCCTGGGCGAGCTGGTGCCGAAACGCATTGCGCTGCAACGATCGACTGGTGTCGCACTCGCCACCGGGCCGCCCCTGGATCGGTTCGCCACCCTGGTGCGACCGGTCATCTGGCTGCTGTCCGGCACGACCGACCTCCTTGTCCGGATGCTCGGCGGCGACCCGGCCCGCAAGTCGGAGGACGTCACACCCGAGGAATTGCGCGAACTCGTCACCGGCCACCGCGCACTGCCCGAGGAACAACGCCGCGTGCTGTCGGAGGTGTTCGACGCCGGCGAACGTTCCCTCACCGAGGTGATGCGGCCGCGCACGGACGTCGACTGCCTGGAGGCGGACACCACGGTCGACGACGCCCGCGAACAGGCGATCACACTCGGACACAGCCGGTTTCCGGTCGTCGTCGGCGGTTCGCTCGACGACGTCGTCGGCTTCGTCCACGTCCGCGACCTGCTGCGCGCCGATCCCGGCCGCGGGTCCATCGTCGCCGACCTGTGCCGGCCGCTGCTCCAGTTCCCCGGCAGCAAGCGGGCGCTGGCCGCACTCGCCGAGATGCGCCGGGACCACGAGCAGATGGTCCTCGTCATCGACGAGTACGGAGGCGCCGCGGGCATCGCGACGCTCGAGGACATCGTCGAGGAGGTCGTCGGCGAGATCGGTGACGAGTTCGACCGCACATCGCCCGCCGTCCCCGACGCCGCCGGGCAGCACAGCCACACCGTCGACGGCCTGCTCGTCGTCGCCGACTTCGAGAAGAGCACCGGCATCCGCCTGCCGCCCGGACCGTACGACACGGCGGGCGGCTTCCTGCTGCACCGGTTGCAGCGCCTCCCCCGGGTGGGCGACGAGGTGACCGTTGCGGGCCACCGGCTGACCGTGAGCGAGCTCGACGGCCATCGCATCGCCCGGATCCACGTCGCCGCGCCCGGTCGTCCACCGGCGCAGACGCGCGGCTCCCTGCGTCACCGCGATCCGCGCGAGCAGGACTCGACACAGAAGAAGATGTAACGCCTGCTACTCTTCCCTGTGTGATGGAATCCGAAACGTCGCGGTCGCGATGGATGGTGCTGATGGTGAAGCTGGCGGCACAGCCGTCGCGGCACCGTGTCGCGGTGTGGCGTGAACTACGCAAGGTCGGCGCCCTGTCCCTGGGGCAGGGCGTCTGGGCGGTGCCCGACGTGCCGGTGTTCGCGCCCGGACTCACGCGGGCGCGGGAACTCACCGATCGGGCCGGCGGCGAGACCGTGATGCTGCGGGCCTCGGGTGTCACGGACGACGACGGCGACCGATTCGAGGCGATGTTCACCGCGGCACGCGAGGACGACTGGTCGGAGTTCCTGGCCGACTGCGGGAAGTACGAAGCGGAGCTGGACAAGGAGATCCGCACGGCCAAGTTCACGCTCGCCGAGCTCGACGAGGAGGAGCAGAGCCTCGACCGCCTGCGCCGCTGGCATCGCGACATCAAGGCCAGGGACGTGTTCGGCGCACCGAGCGCCGCCACCGCCACCGAACGACTGCGGGTGTGCACCGAGCGACTCCAGGACTACACCGAGCGCGTGTTCGAGGCGCTCCACGGCGCCGATTCGGCGACCACCGACGGGGACGAGGCGCGGGCATGAACGCACCGCAGACGGCCGCGACGCGGTCGCAGCTGTGGCCGCTGTACGCGGCGGGGTTCACCACCGCGTTCGGAGCGCACTCGGTGGCAGCCAGCCTCGGGTCGGAGGGCAGCGACCTGCACACGTCGCTGCTGTACCTGGGCCTGCTGCTGGCCCTGTACGACGGCGCCGAAGTCGTGCTCAAGCCGGTGTTCGGCACGCTCGCGGACCGGATCGGGGCACGGCCGGTGATGATCGGCGGCCTGATCGCGTTCGCGGTGTGTTCGGCGGTGTTCGTGGCCGCCGACGACACCGCCTGGCTGTGGGTCACGCGACTGGGGCAGGGTGCGGCCGCGTCGGCGTTCTCCCCCGCCGCAGGCGCGCTGGTCGCGCGGCTGAATCCGAGCGCGTCGCACGGCCGCGCGTTCGGGAGCTACGGCTTCTACAAGAGCCTCGGTTACACCCTCGGCCCTCTGCTCGGCGGTGTGATCGTCTGGCTCGGCGGGCTGCCCGCACTGTTCGTCGTGCTCACCGTCATCGCCGCCGCGACCGCGGTGTGGGCGACGCTCGCGGTCCCGACGGTGCCGCCGCTGCCCAAGCCGCGCCAGACGCTGCTCGGGTTGGCGCGCCGTCTGAGCGACCGGACGTTCCTCGGACCGACGACCGCACTCGCCGCGGCAACCGCCGCCCTCTCGGTGGGCGTCGGCTTCCTGCCGGTGTCCGGCGCCGCCGCCGGACTCGGCCCCGTCGCCACGGGTGCCGCGGTTTCGGTGCTCGCCGCCACCGCGGCGGTCGTGCAGCCCCGCGTCGGGCGTGCCCTCGACGCCGGACGCTTCTCGGCCTCGGCGGGGATGACCACCGGAATGGTGATCACCGCCGTGGGTCTGGCATTCGCGATGGTCCCCGGCCTGGCCGGGGTGCTGCTCGCCGCGGTCGGGATCGGTGTGGGCACCGGGGTGATCACACCGCTCGGGTTCGCCGCGCTCGCGTCGTCGACCCCGCCGGAACGCATCGGCCAGACGATGGGCGCCGCGGAGCTCGGACGCGAACTCGGCGACGCCGGCGGCCCGCTGCTGGTGGCCGGCGTCGCGGCGGCCGCAACCCTCACGGCGGGCTTCGCCGCGCTCGCGGCGGTCGTGGCGGCGCTGACGGCGACCGGGCTGCGACGCGGCGCACGCAGCACCGTGGACCGGTCACGGTAGCGACCCCGCCAGCCGTCGGGTCGTCGGCCTAGGCGACGACCCGACACCGAAGCCGACACGGGGCGCGGTGTGCGCGCAATCGCCCGACACGCCCCTAGTCTGGCGTCGTGGACACCCCGAAGCACGAGGCGTCGCCCCGCATCACCGGACGGAACCTCTCCTACCTGGCCTTCGCCGTGATCGTGGTCGTGTACCTGGCGATCATCCAGTTCGGCGGGCACCTGATCGCCGGCTGGGCCGACGAGGACGACACCCTGACCATCCGCGGGGTGGTCTTCACCATGCTCATCCCCCTCGGACTCGCCCTGGCGTTCACCTACGGTGTCATCGCGGCTCTGGGATGGTGGCGTCCGGCCATCACCGACGACCGCCCCGTCAACCGCTGGGTGTGGTTCGTGCCCGTAGTCCTCGTCGTGGCGATCCTGCTCGGAATCGACTACGGCGCGCTCGCGGAGAAGGGCTGGCTGTTCGTCGTCACCCTGCTCGTCGTCACCCAGTTCGTCGGCTGGGGCGAGGAGGGCATGTTCCGCGGCATCGGCGTGACGGTGCTGCGGAACCACGGACTCCGCGAAGGTCAGGTCGCACTGTGGTCCAGCGTCATCTTCGGTGCGGTCCACCTGTCGAACGTCTTCGGTCACGGCGCGTCCGCGCTCCCGCAAGCGATCCTGGTCAGCCTCGCGGGGTACTTCTTCTACCTCACGCGCCGAGTCTCCGGAAGCAACGTCCTCAACTCCGTTCTGCACGGATTGTTCGACTTCGCGCTGCTCAGCGGCACCGCCGTGCTGGTGGATCAGCAGGGCTACGCGGGGTCCTTCGCACCGATCCTGGCGTACCCGCTCATCGCCGCCGTCCTCCTCGTCAAACGGCGCGACATCGAACCGTCCCGCCGCGCCGACGGCGACACGATGTCGGCCCCCGCCTGACGGCGCCGACCCGGCACCGGACTACCGGCGTCCTCGCTCGGATTCGGCCCGATCCGGATCGAGATCGACGGCGACCGTGACCGCCCCGGCCGCGTCCCGGCTGCTCACGGCGTGCCCGGTTCGCGTCCCCTCGGGCAGTTGCACCTCGATCTGCCCACCGTCTCCGGTGAAGTTGCGCCACCACGACTTCTGGTCGGGCATCGCGACCCGGATCAGCAGCTCGTCTCCCTCGCGCCGGTAGGAGACGGGAAGCTCGACCCTCGAACCCGACCGACGCCCGGTGTAGCCGACGACGACGATCCCCCGCCCGAGCATCCGCCCGACGACCGGAAGGGAAAGGGCAGGCACGACCAGCCTGTTGGCGAACGCCGCCGCTCGCGAGAATGCACTCATGGCGCCGAGTCTGCCCCGTGACGGCGCTCCTCGCCACGCGGGCCAGCGCCCGCTGTCACTCCGGCTTGCGCAGCGCCGCCATGAACATCGCGTCGGTGCCGTGCCGGTGCGGCCACAGCTGCACACCGGGGCCGGCGCCGAGTCCGGGGACGTCCGGGACGAAGTCGCGGGTGTCCAGCTGCGTCACCCCGTGCCTGCGGACCGCGTCGGCGACCACCGCGACGGTCTCCGACAGGTGCGGCGAACAGGTGGAGTACAGCACCACGCCGCCGGGCCGGACCAAGTTGATCGCCGACGCCAGCAGCTCACGCTGCAGGGTGACCAGTCCGGTGACGTCCTCGGGGCGGCGCCGCCAGCGTGCCTCGGGCCTGCGCCGCAGCGCACCGAGACCGGTGCAGGGGGCGTCGACGAGGATCCGGTCGAATCCCGGTGTCAGGCCGGGATCGCGACCGTCGGCGACGTGCACGTCGACCGGCAACCCGCGGGTGGTCTTGCGGACGAGGTCGGCGCGGTGCGGCGCGGGTTCTACGGCGTCGACGCGGGCACCGTCGATGTCCGCGAGCGCACCGAGCAGGGCGGCCTTGCCGCCGGGGCCGGCGCACAGATCCAGCCATCGCCCGCCGTCCGCACCGACGACCGGCGCGAGGGTGAGGGCGCGAGCCACGAGCTGGCTGCCCTCGTCCTGCACGGCGGCCAGGCCCTCCCGGACCGGCTCGAGTAGGCCGGGGTCGCCGCCGTCGAGATGCACCGCGTACGGCGAGTAGGGGCCGACCTCGCCGCCGGTGATCAGCGCCAGCTCCTCGGCGGAGATCTCCCCTGGCCGCGCGACCAGGTGGACGGCGGGGCGGGCGTCGTCGGCGGCGAGGACCTGCTCGAGTTCCGCGGCGTCCGCGCCGAGCGCGTCCGCGAACGCCTGCGCGATCCACACCGGGTGGGCGTACCGGAACGCGAGATGCCCGACCGGGTCCCGCGCGGCGTCGGGGGCGAGCGCGGTCACCCACTCGTCCTCGGACTTCTCCGCGACGCGACGGAGCACCGCGTTGACGAATCCGGCTCGGCCACCACCGAATTCGGTGCGCACCAGGTCCACCGAGGTGTCGACGGCGGCGTGCGCCGAGATCCGGGTGCGCAGCAACTGGTACGCACCGAGGCGCAGCACGTCGAGCAGCGGGCCGTCGATCTCGTCGACCGACCGGCCGGCACCGGCGGAGATCACCGCGTCGAGCAGACCCTGGGCCCGGCAGGCGCCGTAGGTGAGTTCGGTGGCCAGCGCCGCGTCCCGGCCGTCGATGCCCCGTTCGCGCAGCAGCGCGGGCAGGACCAGGTTGGCGTAGGCGTCGCGTTCGCGGACCGCGCGCAGCACGTCCCGCGCCGCGAGCCGGGGCCGATCGACACCGGCGCCGTCGGGCCGCTTGGCCTGGCGCGGACGAGTGTTGGGCCGCTTGGCGTTCCGGTTCCCGGACCCGGGCTTCTGCCCGGATTCGGCCCCGGCACGGGGTCCGCCGCGATGGCCACGGGAGGGACGACGGGACTCGGTCACTGTGCACGCACCTCGGGGTCGAGGCGCGCTCCACGCGCCCAATCTGCTGCCGCCATGAGCTTCTTTCCTTGTGGTTGAACCTGGCTCAACCGGACCGCGGTCGTCGCGGTCCCGACGTAGCAGCCGTCCTTGCGAACCAGGAACTGTCCGGCCTCCAGCGGCTCGGGCAGTGTGCCGTCCGGGACCGGGGTCACCGGGCCCACCTTGAGCCGCAACTCCCCCACCTGCGTCCACGCGCCGGGCGCGGGTGTCACGGAGCGGACCAGGCGATCCACCGCCTGCGCCGGGGCATCCCAGCGGATCCGCGCCGACTCCACGGTGACCTTCGGGGCGTGTGAGACGCCGTCGACGGGCTGCGGCACGGCGGTCAGCGCACCGTCCTCGATGCCGTCGAGGACGGACTCGAGCAGCACGGCGCCGCTGTCCGCGAGCCTGCCGAGCAGGTCACCGGTGGTGTCGGTGTCCCGGATACGTTCGGTGGCGACCCCGAACACCGGCCCGGTGTCCAGGCCCTCCTCGAGCTGGAAGACGCTGGCGCCGGTCATGTCGTCACCGGCCGCGATCGACGCCTGCACCGGAGCCGCGCCGCGCCACGAGGGCAGCAGCGAGAAGTGCAGGTTCACCCAGCCGTACTTCGGGACGTCGAGCACCGGACGCGGGAGCAGCGCGCCGTACGCGACGACGGGGGCGCAGTCCGGCGCCAGTTCACGCAGCCGCGACAGGAAGTCGGGATCCGACGCGCGGGCCGGGGTGAGGACTTCGATGCCGTGCTCGTCGGCGAGCAGGCCGACGGGTGACCGGGTGACCTTGCGGCCGCGACCGGCGACGGCGTCGGGGCGCGTCACCACGGCGACCACCTCGTGGCGCGGCGAGGCGAGCAGCCGGGCCAGGGACGGGACTGCGGGCTCCGGGGTGCCCGCGAAGACGATGCGCATGTCAGCGGCCCCCGACCGTGACACCGGCACGGAACCAGTCGGATTCGCGGATGGTCCGCATCGCGACCTTGCGCGCCTCGGGTTCCATCCGGGACGGGAACAGCACCCCGTCGAGGTGGTCGGTTTCGTGCTGGACGCACCGCGCCATGAGCCCGCTGCACTCGAAGGACACCGGCTCGCCGTGCTGGTCGACGCCGGAGACGCGGACATCCATCGCCCGCCGGACGTCGCCGCGCACACCGGGAATGGACAGGCACCCCTCGCTCCGCACGTGCTCCTCGCCACCGAGCACCTGGTAGGTGGGGTTGACCAGGTGCCCGACCATGTCGTCGCAGTCGTAGGCGAACACCCGCAGCAACACTCCGATCTGCGGGGCCGCGATCCCGACGCCGCCGCGATCACGCATCGTGTCGAACAGGTCCGTCACCAGTTGCTCCAGCTCGCGGTCGAAGGTGACCACCTCGTCCGCTCGGGTCCGGAGGACGGGATCGCCGAAGAGGCGAACGGGCTGGATACTCACGTGGCTGCTCCCGGGGAACTCGATGCGGTGTCGTGAACAGTCTAAGGATGCGCGCGGGCCATCCCGAACCGACTGACGACGAGCGGGGCGACAAGCGGGTGAAGGAACACGCAGTTCCCAGTGCGGATGGCTGACCTCGAAGTCGGGTAGTCGGCTACTCGTGTGTTCCCGCACCGGGGACATCAATCTGGACGGGTGGACACGGAGCCTGCTGCGCGGCGGCGGTTCTTGCCAACACCTCGACCGATCGGCCGGCGAGGTCGAGGCGTCACGGCTGCGAACACAGCGCCGTTGTTCACGCATTCTCAGCACCTACTGATCACCCAAGGATCCAGGAGGAGGGGGCCACGATGTCAGGAAAGACGGAGGCCGCGACTTTGACCACCGGTGGTGGTTACTCGACACAAGTCAAGCCGAACACCGATCCGTTTCGGCCGCGAAACCGCGATGATGCGGCCCGCGAGGCCGAACCGCTGGTCCATGCCTACGGGCCCGGCGCCATTTGCGACACCGATACCCGAGGATTCCCGACTCCGGGAAACCGATCACCGGCCGAACTCATCATCAATGCGCCGGAGGGGTTCATTCCACTTTGGGCGAAAGACGTCACCCTGCGGTGGCGATTTCAGGAACGATCCATGCTCCTCTTCGAGAACCCGGATTCCGCCAGAACGGCTGTCAAGAAGCTGTTCGGGAAAGCGCTCTTGGCGTGGGGTGACGCAGCTCCGGTCAAATTCACCGAGGGAAACGACGCCTGGGACTTCGAGATAGTGGTGAGGGAGTCCGATCGATGCAGCGTCAACGGGTGCGTCCTGGCGAGCGCCTTCTTTCCCGACCCGGGCCGCCACGAACTGGTGATCTATCCCCGAATGTTCACGCAGAGTGCGAACGAACAAGTGGAGACCCTGGTTCATGAAATAGGTCACACCTTCGGTCTACGGCACTTCTTCGCGAACATCAGCGAGACCGCCTGGCCCAGCGAACTGTTCGGGAAGCACAAGCCACTCACCATCATGAACTATGGCAGCCAGAGTGTGTTGACCGATGACGACAAAGCTGATCTGAAAAGCCTGTACCAGGCTGCGTGGAGCGGTGAACTGTCGGCGATCAATGGAACTCCGATTCAACTGACGGTGCCGTTCAGCAGTATCGGAGCACGGTAGGAGGTGCCCTGCGCGCACTCTCGCGCCGAGAAACCCCACGAGGTCAGCGCCCGATCATGCCGATCATGCCGGTGCCGAGCGGTACCGGTACGCACGCCGGCGCGGCGGCCGCCGGGTCGAGTGCCTGCCGGACGAGGCCGACGGTGAACGCGTCGTAGACCATGTTCATGTGGCCGGTCTTGTTCTGCGGGCACATGTCCTGGATCAGGATGTTCGTCGCGCCGGCACCGCGCAGCGCGATGTTGGTGTACGGCTGGATCATCTCGTCGTAGCGGGTGCCGATCGTCGTGTACCGCACCCCGGGCACCGTGTCGCTGCCGCCGTTGAGTCCGGCGAGAAAGTCCGAGCCCTGCGCCTGCTGCTCGACCGCCGTGGTGGTGAACAGGCTGACCACCTGGCGCCCTCCGGGGACCGCGTCCGCCACGGGGACGAGGCCGTAGAAGATGCCCCCGTAGCTGGGTGAGGCCACTCCGACCCACCGGTCCACGACCGCCGCGCCGCCGAGCTTGTTCACGAAGTAGCGAGTCACCGTCGCGCCCTGGGAGAAGCCGACGAGGTCCACCTTCTCGGCGCCGGTCGCACCGCGCACGCGGTGGACGAACTCGGCGACCTGATCCGCGCTGAGGTACATGTCCTCGGTGCCGAATGTATCCGCGCCCGGAGCTCCGCCGTAGTTCACGGCGAACACGCAGTAGCCGTCGGCCTTCAGCCGAGGGGCGATGGCGGCCCAGTCGGAGTAGGAGTTCGAATCACTGCCGTGCGCGAGGATCACCGGGTTCGGGTGGCGATCGGTTGGCAGGCACCCGAAGTCGTTGGTTCCGGGCGGAACGCTGCCGGGGTGGGCGTCGGCGTAGTCGGCGGCTGCGGCGTGGGTCGTCTGCACAGGGCCCGGCACCGTCGGCGTCTGTGACACCGACGGGGTCCCGACCGGCGGACCCACGCTGCCCGGATCCGCCGAGCCCGCCACGCTGCCGAGATCCGGCGCTGCCACCGCCGCGGCGGGCCACACCCCCAGCGCACCGACACACGTCAGCGCTGCCGCCACCACGTTCCTGAACATTGCGTTTCCCCTCCCGACCCAAATGGTGTCGTCCATCATCGCCGAGTTACCAGGAGATTCACAGCAAAAGGCGCTCAGTCCGCGATGTCGGGCTCGGCGGCGGTGGCCGAGTGGGGCGCCGGATCCTCCGCGAGGATGCGGTAGATCGAGCGACGCGCCTCGGCGAGCACCTCGCCCGCGGCCGCGGCCTGTTCGGCGGTTCCGGCGGAACCGACCTGCCGGACCGCGCTGGTCAGCTGACCGAGCAGTGCCCGCAACTCCTGGGCGGGCCTGCCCACCGCCGCGCGAACCTCATCCCACGGGTTGCCGAGGTCGGCCCGGTGCTCCTCGACGTACGCCGTCCCGGCCTCGGTCAGGCGCGCGGTCTTGCGGCCGGCGACCTTCTCGATCAGCACCAGACCCTCGTCCTCGAGCTGCGCGAGCGCCGGATAGATCGAACCGGGGCTCGGCTTCCACACGCCGTTGCTGCGTTCGGCGATGCGCTGGATCAGTTCGTAGCCGTGCATCGGCTCCTCCCCGAGCAGCAGCAGAACCGCCGACCGGACGTCGCCGCGTCGACCGCGGCCGCCGCGGCCTCGACCGCGGCCGACCCGCTCGCCTGCCGGGTCCTGGGCTCCGCGCCGGAAGCCGGGACCGTAGTGCCCTCGCGGGCCGTAGTCCCCGCGGGGACCGAAATCCCCTCGCGGGCCGTAGTCGCCCCGGGGGCCGTAGTCACCACGGGGACCGAAATCCCCTCGCGGACCGTAGTCACCACGCGGACCGAAGTCTCCTCGGGGACCGAAATCGGCTGCACCGGAGCCCGATTCGTCAGGACCGGGGGCGCCACCTGCAGACGGCCCGAAGTCGCGTCGAGCGTCGCGACCGATGCGGCCCGGCCGCCTGCCACGCCCTCGGCGATCGAAATCTCGCTGGAAGTTCTCCATGTTGGATGTTCCTCTCGTAATTCGGACCACGGGGCGTACGTTCGCCTCGACCGCGTCCATATCGACACGTCCACGATATATCGGCAATAGGTCTACGACAACCCACGAAGTGGTTCAACTCACAGTTCAGCAGTCCCCGGCGCTCTCCGGCGGCTCGAAGCCCTCGGGCCAGCGCGTGCGGTCGTCGTGACAGATGCCGTCGAGCACTGCATCCGTCAGCGCCACCCCCGTGAGGTTCGCGCCGGCGAGGTCGGCCCCCGTCAAGACCGCCTGCCCGAGGACCGCGTCCGACAGATCGGACTCGGACAGGTCGGCGCGGGCCAGGTTGCTGCCCTGGAACCTGACGCTGCTCAGGTCGGTCTCGGACCGAGGATCGCCTCGAAGAAGTTGTCGCCGGACAGATCGAGGCCGGACAGATTCTGGCCCGCGAGGTCGATACCTCCTGCTCCTCAGCCTCGCGCTCCAGGTCCGCCCACGACCGGGACGAACGCGCGACCGGCTCCTGCCGCGGCCGCGTTCGCTTCGACTCGTTCAGGCGCATGGCCGCATGCCAACGGCCGCCGGCAGCGAAACCGCGCATTCCGCGGCCGGTCACCACACGGGTGTGAGGCCACTCATTACCCGGTCAGCGCCGCCCGCACCCGGTCGGTGTCCGCCTGCGTCCAGCCCGCGGGCGACAGGATCTGCGCCCACATGTCGGCCGCCTCGGGGCCGTAGGCATGGCCGTGGCCGGCCGGCACGTCCGCCGAGAACACCATGTCGAGGGTCACCTGCCAGAACGTGACCAGGGGCATCCAGCTGATGTTCGGATCCACGTCGCGGCCCCGCGGCTCCTCGAGCCAGTCCGGCTTGTTGAACAGCAGCGAGGGCGACCACCACACGATCGGATCGCTGGCGTGCTGCCAGTACACGACCCGGCGGGGTCCCCACTCGGTTCCCAGGTCGAGATCCTGCGGGTCGGACGCGAACCGCACTGCCCGACCCCCGTCGATCACCGGCAGGATCTCGGTCGAACCGGCGTCACGGTCCGCCGTCACTTCCTGCCACTGCGGGGTGAAGTTCGGCGTTCCCACCCACAGCGCACCGTCGACGCGGGTGGCCATGTCCTGGTAACCCGCGAACGCGTTCTGGCCGCCGTAGGAGCCGAGGCTCTCGCCGAAGACGACCAGCTTCGGTCGAGTCTCCGTCGGCAGGTCGATCCAGCGCGCGAACACCGCGTTGAACAGCGCCCGGCCGGCGACCTGCGGCGTCTGCCGGTCCGCGATGAAGGCCAAGGGGCTCGGCAGGAACGAGTACTGCATCGACGCGATCGCCGTGTCGCCACCCTCGATGTACTCGAGCGAGGAGGCGACGTTCTGGTTCACCCATCCACGACCCGTGGTGGTGTTGACCGCCAACACCTTTCGTTCCCATGCCTTCGTGCGGTCGAGTTCGGCAACCACCAGGTCCGCGACCTCGGCGACCGAGTCCGCGGACTCGCGGCCGGCGTAGACGCGAATCGGTTCCAGTGCCGGGCGTCCGGTGACCGCGGTGATGGCGGCGGCGTCGGGACCGCGTCCGACGAACGTCCGGCCCTCCTGGCCGAGGGTGTCCCAGGCCTGAGCGGACGCCGGTGACCCGCTGCGCTCGGGTGCCGTGGGCTCCGTGACGCCCTCGGCCGTTGCGGTGTCGGCCCCCGAAAAGCTCCAGTTGGCGAACGCGATCAAGCCGTTGTACAGAGCGCCGTTGATCACCAGCACAGCGAGCACGACCGCCGCGATCAGACCTGCGACGTTCGCGGCAGCACGAGGCACGTACCGCCTGGCGAACCGGCTCATGCGAATGGTGCCTGCGCGGATACCGCGGGCAGCCGACAGCAGCACGAACCACACCACCACCGCGACGACGAACACGAACAGCGCGTGACCGCTCTCGGTGTGCTCCACGGACACCAGATCGCGAACCTGGTTCTGCCACACACCGCCCAGGACGAGGAGCACCGGGACGGTGATCACCGCGGCTGCCCCGAGCAGCCACCAGCCGATCCGGCGGGTGCGCGGCGACCACGCGGGGCTCACGCCGCAGCCGCGCACCAACCAGGCGGCGAGGCAGCCGATTCCGTAGCCGATCGCCACCGAGATCCCGGTCGCGAGACCCTGCAGATACCAGGCCCGCGGCAGCAGCGACGGGCTCATCGACCAGGTGAAGAACAGCAGGGCCGTCGCCAGCCCAACGGGATGGAGGCGACCAAGATAGCGCCGCAACCGATCCCAGCGGCCCGGCGAGGCGGACGCGGGGACCTCGTCGTCGACGACAGTGTCCAGAGCAGTGGTCATGGTCGAGAAGACTAGACGGTCCGGGCGTCATCCGACGCGCAGCGGATCGATCTGCACCCGAACCGATCCGGGCTCCCGGCGCGCGCTGCGCGCCGACTGGGCCTGTGCGAGCGCCCGCGCCAGTGCGCCGCCCGCCCCGCGCGGCACCCGCAGCAGCATCCGCTCGACCTCGTCCGGTTCGGGGTCGTCACCGTGCAGCGGCAACCGCTCCCCCGGTGGCAGCGGCACCGGCCCGAGGACCTCCACCTCGTCCGGCAGCGCCGCCGCCGCGAGCAGACTCTCGATCGCCGCATGTCCGCCGTCGACTGCCGCCATGTGCACGGTCGGCGGGAAGCGGACCTCGGCACGCTGGTCCAGCTGCGACTGCGCCGCGCCGGCCGGGTCCCAGCGCACCAGTGCCTGCACGACCGGGATCGACGCGTCCGCGACCACGACCACGCGGCCACCCTCGGAGGCCGGTCGCACCAGCGCCCCTGCGGTCATCCACCGGCGCAGGGTCTCCTCCTCGGCGCGCAGGTCTGCGCGGCCGAGGAGCGCCCACCCGTCGAGCAGCAGTGCGGCGCCGTACCCGCCGGGCATCACCGGTTCCGCCCCCACCGTCGAGACGACCAGCGCCGCACCGGGTTTCACCGTGGTGAGGACGTCGCCACCCCCGGAGGTCCGGACGGGCACGCCGGGGAACGCGCGACCGAGCTCCTCCGCGGTGCGACCCGCACCGACCACCACGGCACGCAGTTGCCGCGAACCGCACGTGCCGCATCGGTGCGTCGCGTCGGCGACACCGCACCAGCGGCAGCTCGGGGTCCCCGCCCCGTCCGGCCCGGCGGCGGCAGGCAGCGAGAGCGGACCGTTGCAGTGTCGGCACCGGGCCGGAGCGCGGCACTTGCCGCAGGCGAGCGAGGGGACGTACCCGCGCCGGGGCACCTGCACCAGCACACCGGCACCGGCGGAGAGGGCCTCACGAGCGGCCGAGAACGCGATCGCGGGCAGCCGCGCAGCCCTCGCACCGGGGTCCCGCGCGAGCGCGTGATCGCTGTCGGCGAGCGCGGTGACCTGCGGGGCCCGCGCCCGCACCACGGCCCGGTCGGCGACCAGGTCGTTCGCCCAGCCGGTGTCCACGAGGGCCTGCGCCTCCGCGGTCCGCGAGTGTGCGGCGACCACTGCCGCACAGCCGGTACCGTGGGCGCGCAGCAACGCCACCTCACGCGCGTGCGGGTAGGGCGACCGCGGCTCGGCGTGCAGGTCGTCGCCGTCGTCCCACACCACGATCAGCCCGAGATCGGGCACCGGCGCGAACACCGCGCTCCGGGTGCCGACCACCACCTTCGCGGTGCCCCGCAGCGCGGCGAGCCAACGGCGGTAGCGCACGGCCGGTCCCAGGCCCGCCGCGAGCGGCACCACCAGATCGTCGCCGAGGACCTCCACGCACGCCTGCGCGACCCTGTCGAGGTCCTTCTGGTCGGGGACCACGAGCACCGTCGACCGGCCGCCCTGCGCGACCACGGCCGCGAGCTCGGCGAGCCGTCGCGGCCAGTCCTCCCCCGGCAACGCCTGCCACACTGCGCGCGGGCCGCGACCACCACCGAGGGCGGTCAGGAAGCTGTCGCCGTGCCGGTACGCCGTCCACGGCTGCGGGTCCACGGGTTCCCCGGTCACCTCGGCGGGCTCGGGCGCCGGTTCGGCCTCGACTCGCGCGTGGCGCGGTGGGATCGCGAGCCGCAGCACGTCCGCTCGGGTCCCCGCGTACCGGGCGGCGACGGCGTCGACCAGCGTCGCGACCTCGGGCGTGAGCACCGGTTCGGACGACACCACGCGCTCCAGGTAACCCAGTTTGCCGGGATGCTCGCTCGTGGCGGCGCGGTCGAGCAGGAAACCGTCGACCAGGCGGCCGGAGAACCGGATCCGCACCCGCACCCCCGGCTCGGCCTGCTCGTCCATCTCGCGCGGGACCAGGTAGTCGAACACCCGGTCCAGGTGCGGCAGCGGCAGCATCGGCAGCACCCGCGCGACCGGCAGCTCGGCCGCGGCCTCACGGGCGGCGGTCACGCGCCCCACCGGGCACAAAGACGCGAGCCGCCCACCGGGATCGGTGAGCGGCTCGACGCAGAGATCACTTACAGCCCGGCGGCCGCGCGCAGCTTCTCGGCGCGGTCCGTGTGCTCCCACGGCAGGTCGACGTCGGTGCGGCCGAAGTGGCCGTACGCCGCGGTCTGCGCGTAGATCGGGCGCAGCAGGTCCAGGTCGCGGATGATCGCGCCGGGACGCAGGTCGAAGATCTCCGAGATCGCGGCCTGGATGCGGGCCGGGTCGGTCTTCTCGGTGCCGAACGTCTCGACGAACAGTCCGACCGGGGCGGCCTTGCCGATCGCGTACGCGACCTGAACCTCGATGCGGTCCGCGAGGCCCGCGGCGATCGCGTTCTTCGCCACCCAGCGCATCGCGTACGCGGCCGAGCGGTCCACCTTCGACGGGTCCTTGCCGGAGAAGGCACCGCCGCCGTGGCGGGCCATGCCACCGTAGGTGTCGACGATGATCTTGCGGCCGGTCAGGCCGGCATCGCCCATCGGGCCGCCGAGCACGAACTTGCCCGTGGGGTTGACCAGCAGGCGGACGTTCGAGGTGTCGAGGGTCTCACTGGCGAGATCCGTGAGCACCGAGCCGAGCACCTTCTCCCGGATGTCCGGGGTGAGCAGGTTGTCCAGGTCGATGTCGGCGGCGTGCTGCGTGGACACGACCACCGTGTCGAGGCGGACCGGCCGGTCGCCGTCGTACTCGATGGTGACCTGGGTCTTGCCGTCCGGGCGCAGGTACGGCAGCACGCCGGTCTTGCGGACCTCGGTGAGGCGGCGCGAGAGCCGGTGCGCGAGCGCGATCGGCAGCGGCATCAGCTCGGGCGTGTCGGTGCACGCGTATCCGAACATCAGACCCTGGTCACCGGCGCCCTGACGGTCGATGTCGTCGTCGGAGCTGCCCTCGACCCGCGCCTCGTGCGAATGGTCGACGCCCTGCGCGATCTCCGGGGACTGCGCGCCGATCGCGATGTTCACGCCGCACGAGTTGCCGTCGAAGCCCTTCGCCGACGAGTCGTAGCCGATCTCGAGCACCTTGTCGCGCACGATCTTCGGGATGTCCGCGTAGGCGGAGGTGGTGACCTCACCCGCGACGTGCACCTGGCCGGTCGTCACCAGCGTCTCGACTGCGACGCGGCTGCGCGGATCCTGTTCGAGCAGGGCGTCGAGGACGGAGTCGCTGATCGCGTCACAGATCTTGTCGGGGTGACCCTCGGTCACGGACTCGCTGGTGAATAGCCGACTACCGGACTTGCTCACAGATCTCCCTCTCACCAACTGACGTTGTGTACCGGACACGACCCTAGTGCCTGGCTGTACGGATAAGAACAATTCGAATCAGGCAACCGGGCACCGGTTGCCGCTTATGACTTCACAGTACGAGTATCCGGCTCACCCGGCACCCGCAACCCGCGTGGCTAGCCGGAAAGCAGGTCGGTGACCGCATCGAGCACCCGACTCGCCATCAGCGCCTTCGAGCCGTGGGCGAGCGCGTGCTCCGACCCGTCCGAGGCGAGCAGCCAGCCGTCGTTGCTGTCCACCTCGAACGCCTTGCCGTCACCGACGGCGTTGACGACGAGCAGGTCACAGCCCTTGCGGGCGAACTTGGCCCGGGCGTGGGTGAGGACGTCGCCCTGCGCGTCCCCGGTCTCGGCGGCGAACCCGACGATCCGGATACCGGCGGGCAGGTCACCGTCGCGGCGGGCCTGGACCAGTCCGGCGAGGATGTCGTCGTTGCGAGTCAGCGGGATCACGTCGGGCTCGTCGGCGCCCTTCTTGATCTTGGCGGCCGCCACCGTCGACGGCCGGAAGTCGGCCACCGCGGCGGCCATCACGACCGCGTCGGCGGCGGTTGCAGCGCCGATCCCGGCAGCTCTGTCGACCGCCACCTTCATCTCCTGTGCGGTCTTGACCCGGACCACGTCCACGGCGGCCGGATCGGCCAGCTCCGCGGTGTAGCCGGCGATCAGGGTGACCTGGGCGCCACGCTGGGCGGCGAGCCGGGCGATCGCGTAGCCCTGCTTGCCCGAGCTCCGGTTGCCGAGGAACCGCACCGGGTCGAGTGGCTCGCGGGTGCCGCCCGCGGAGACCACGATCCGCTTGCCCTCCAGGTCGCGCGGCAGCCCGTCCGCGCGCTCCATCAGCAGGTTCGCCAGCGCGACGATCTCGTCCGGGTCGGGCAGCCTGCCCGCGCCGGTGTCCTTCCCGGTCAGCCGGCCCGACGCCGGTTCGATGACGACGACCCCGCGCGACCGGAGGGTGGCGACGTTGTCGACGGTGGCGGGGTGCTCCCACATCTCGGTGTGCATCGCCGGCGCGAACAGCACCGGGCAGCGGGCCGTGAGCAGGGTCGCGGTCAGGAGGTCGTCGGCGCGGCCGTGCGCGGCGCGCGCCATCAGGTCGGCGGTGGCGGGCGCGACGACGACCAGGTCGGCCTCCTGCCCGAGCCGCACGTGCGGGACCTGCGGTACGTCGGCGAACACCTCGGTGTCCACCGGGTTGCCCGACAGGGCCTCGAACGTGGCCCTGCCGACGAACTCCAACGCCGCCGCGGTCGGCACCACGCGGACCTGATGACCGGCCTCGGTGAAGCTGCGGATGATCGAACATGCCTTGTATGCGGCGATACCGCCGCTCACCCCGACGACGATGCGTCGCGGTGAACCGGCGGTATCGGAATGTGAATCCGTCACGGACGTCACAGTATCCGCACGTGTGCGGGGCTGGCGGAGTGGGTCACTCCCGTGTGAGCGGGGTGGGTCACACCGCTGTCAGCGGAGTGGGTCACTCGCCCTCGGTGTGCTCGAGCAGGTCCGAGTGGATCTCGCGCATCGCGATGGACAGCGGCTTCTCCTGCAGGCCCGGCTCGACCAGCGGGCCGACGTACTCGAGGATGCCGTCGCCGAGCTGGTTGTAGTAGTCGTTGATCTGCCGGGCCCGCTTGGCCGCGTAGATCACCAGCGCGTACTTCGAGGAGGTGCGCTCGAGCAGCTCGTCGATCGGCGGGTTCGTGATGCCCAGCGGGGTGTCGTAGGCCGGGATGCCGTGACGATCGGTCGCGACGGTGGTTGCGCTCACTAGGTCTCCTGGTGGTGCGGTTGAGAACAGACGAAATTACGACAAGAGGTGCTATCGCTTGTTGCCGACCAACAAGGATACCAACTCGTCGCAGGCTCGGTCGACGTCGTGGTTCACGATCACCTCGTCGAACTCGTCCTGGGCGTCGAGTTCGACACGCGCGGTCTCCAATCGCCGCGCGACGGCCTCCTCGGATTCGGTGCCGCGGGAGGTCAGCCGCGAGACCAGTTCCTCCCAGCTGGGCGGCGCCATGAACACGAGCACCGCCTCCGGCATCGCGGCCCGGACGGCGCGGGCGCCGGCCAGGTCGACCTCCACCAGCACCGGGTGTCCGGCCTCGATCGCGGCCCGCACCGGGGCGGCCGGGGTTCCCGACCGCTGCAGTCCGCCGTGGATCTCTGCCCACTCGAGCAGGTCGCCGTCTGCGATCATCCGATCGAATTCGGCCGGGGTGACGAACCGGTAGTCACGGCCGTCGACCTCGCCGGGTCGCGGGTCTCTCGTCGTTGCAGACACGCTGAAGACCAGGTCGGGGAGCCGGTCGTGGAGCTTGCGCACCACGCTCGACTTACCGACGGCGGAGGGGCCGGCCAGTACCACCAGCCGGCCCCTCCGCACTGCGTTCTCCCCCGCCGCGGGCGGCGGGGTGGTCTCGCGGTCTGACACGTTGTATGCGTCAGCCACCTGTGAACTCAGGCCTCGAAATCGAACCTGGTCAGCAGGGCCTTGCGCTGGCGATCGCCGAGGCCGCGCAGGCGGCGGGTCGGGGCGATCTCCAGTTCGGTCATGATCTCCTGCGCCTTGACCTTGCCCACCTTGGGCAGGGCCTCGAGCAGGGCCGAGACCTTCATCTTGCCGAGGATCTCGTCGTTCTCGGCGTCCTTGAGGACCTGCTTGAGGTCGGTGCCGCCGCGCTTGAGGCGCTCCTTGAGCTCAGCCCGGGCCTTACGGGCGGCAGCCGCCTTCTCCAAAGCAGCAGCGCGCTGCTCATCGGTCAACTGGGGAAGGGCCACGGTTCCTCCGTCTCGTCGTGTGCAATGTCTACAACCCCCGGATAACCAGGGGCGATAGCGACCGTACTCACGCCGGGCGCCGATTGCTAACCCACCCCCGGGACGGCGGCGTCGAACCGGGTCGGCTATGCGAGTCCGGCCTCGACCTCGTCGCGGACCCGCTGCGCCGCCTCTCGCAGCGCGGTCACGGACGGACCGTGCTTGAGGACGTCACGAGAAGTGTTGGGCAGCAACAACTCTCGTGATCCTTCGAAAATCTCTGCGAGATCCGTCACGGTGGCGCCCTGGGCGCCGAGGCCGGGAGCGAGGATCGGGCCGGAAAACTCCGACAGATCCAGGCCATGGCCGCGGGTCGCCCCGACGACCAGGCCCACCGTGTCGTTGCCGTCACGGTTCTGCGCCACTGCGGCGTCCACGATCGACTGGGCCACCGACGGCCCCTGCCCGGCACCGGACGGACCCTGCCCAGCGGAAACGCCGTCAGCGGCGGTCCTGGCGCCCTGCAACACCCCACCCTCGGGATTGGAGGTGCGAGCCAGCGCGAACAGTCCCCTGCCGGTCTCGGTGGCCAGCGCGACCGCCGGATCGAGCGCCCCGAAACCGAGGTACGGCGACACCGTCACCGCGTCCGATGCCAGGGGCGAGCCGTCGCCGAGCCATGCCTGCGCATAGGCCGACATCGTCGAGCCGATGTCGCCGCGCTTGGCGTCGGCGACCACCAGGGTGCCCGCCTCCCGCAACGCCACGATCGTGCTCTCGAGCACCGCGAAGCCTGCGGAGCCGTACGCCTCGAAGAACGCCACCTGCGGCTTCACGAGGGCCACCTCGCCTGCGAACGCCTCGACGCAGATCTCGGCGAACGCCCCGAGTCCCGCGGCGCTCTGCGGCAGCCCCCACGCCTCCAGCAGCGGCGGGTGCGGGTCGATGCCGACGCACAGCCGGCCCCGGCTCCGGACCGCGGTCCGGAGCCGGTCGCCCCAAGCGGGTTCGGTCACGAGGTCTGCTCGCGCAGCACGGCGTGCAGGTCCTGCAGCGAACGCACCCCGATGTCACCGCGGATACCCGCCTCGATGCCCTGGACGGCCGCGGAGGCGCCCTGGACGGTGGTGATGCACGGGATGTTGGCTGATACAGACGCCGCACGGATCTCGTAACCGTCGACGCGCGGTCCCGAGTTGCCGTACGGCGTGTTGATCACCATGTCGACGTCGCCGGCCTTGATCTGGTCGACGATCGTCAGCGCGCCCTCGGGCAGGGTCTCCCCGGAGTGCTTGTGCACCTGCTCGCACGCGATTCCGTTGCGGCGCAGAACATCCGCGGTCCCTTCGGTCGCGAGGATCTCGAAACCGAGGTCGGCGAGCCGCTTGACCGGGAAGATCAGCGACCGCTTGTCCTTGTTCGCGACGGAGACGAACACCTTGCCGCTGGTCGGCAGCGACCCGTAGGCCGCAGTCTGGCTCTTGGCGAACGCGGTACCGAAGTCCTTGTCGATGCCCATCACCTCGCCGGTCGACTTCATCTCCGGGCTCAGCAGGGTGTCGATACCGGTGCCGTCGGCGCGACGGAACCGGTTGAACGGCAGCACCGCCTCCTTCACTGCGATCGGCGCCCCGTCCGGCGTCGAGCCCCCGTCGCCCTCGGCCGGCAGCACCCCGGAGGCACGCAGGTCGGCGATGGACTCGCCGAGCATCACCCGGGCACACGCCTTCGCCAGCTGCACCGCGGTCGCCTTGGAGACGAACGGCACGGTCCGCGACGCGCGCGGGTTGGCCTCTAGGACGTAGAGGATGTCGTCCTTGAGCGCGTACTGCACGTTGAGCAGGCCCTTGACGCCGATGCCCTTCGCGAGGGCCTCGGTGGAGCGGCGCACGTTCTCCAGGTCGGCGCGTCCGAGCGTGATCGGCGGCAGCGCGCAGGCCGAGTCGCCGGAGTGGATGCCGGCCTCCTCGATGTGTTCCATCACGCCGCCGAGGTACACCTCGGTGCCGTCGCACAGCGCGTCCACGTCGATCTCGACGGCGTCGTCGAGGAACCGGTCGACCAGGACCGGACGATCGTCGGAGATCTCCGTCGCGCGCGAGATGTAGTCCTGCAGCGAGGCCTCGTCGTAAACGATCTCCATGCCGCGGCCGCCGAGCACGTACGACGGACGCACCAGCACCGGGTACCCGATGCCTGCGGCGATGTCGCGGGCGCCGTCGAAGGTGGTGGCGGTGCCGAACTTCGGCGCGGGCAGGCCGGCCTCGGTGAGCACGCGACCGAACTCGCCGCGGTCCTCGGCCAGGTCGATGGCCTCGGGGCTGGTGCCGACGATCGGGACTCCGGCCTCCTTGAGCCGCCGCGCCAGACCCAGCGGGGTCTGGCCGCCGAGCTGCACGATGACGCCGGCGACGGTGCCCGACGCCGACTCCGCGCGGAACACCTCGAGCACGTCCTCGAAGGTCAACGGCTCGAAGTACAGCCGGTCCGCGGTGTCGTAGTCGGTGGAGACGGTCTCCGGGTTGCAGTTGACCATCACGGTCTCGTACCCGGCCTCGGACAGGGTCAGC
Organism: Rhodococcus sp. NPDC004095; assembly: GCF_053604015.1. Lineage (NCBI taxonomy): Bacteria > Bacillati > Actinomycetota > Actinomycetes > Mycobacteriales > Nocardiaceae > Rhodococcus > Rhodococcus sp. NPDC004095. The sequence continues at coordinate 96,393 of NZ_JBSGGS010000002.1, read as the reverse complement.
GCCGCGTGCACACACGAGTAGTCGAACTCGATGCCCTGGCCGATGCGGTTCGGGCCGGAGCCGAGGATCAGCACCTTCGGCTTGTCCCGTTGCTCGGCGACCTCGGTCTCCGCGTTCGGGTCCAGCTCGTACGTCGAGTAGTGGTACGGGGTCCTGGCCTCGAACTCGGCGGCGCAGGTGTCGACAGTCTTGTACACCGGGTGCACGTGCAGCTCGTCACGCAGCGCGCGGACCGCGTCCTCCCCCGCCCGGTCGTCGCCGAGCTCGGGCCGCAGCGCGGCGATCTGCCGGTCCGACAGGCCGTGGTACTTGGCCTGGCGCAGCGTCAGCTCGTCCAGGTTCTCGGCGCCGCGGATGTGCTCGCCCAGCTCGTGGATCTGCTGGAACTGGTCGAGGAACCACGGGTCGATCCTGGTCGCGTCGAACAGCTGCTCGACGGTCGCGCCGAGCGCAAATGCCTTCGCGATGCCGTACATGCGGCCGTCCTGCGGAACCGAGAGGTCCTTCAGCAGGGCCTCCAGGCTCTCGGCCTCGATCTCCGGGCCCGTCCACCAGCCGGCGCGCTTGGTCTCCAGCGACCGCATGACCTTGCCGAACGCCTCGGTGAAGTTGCGGCCGATGGACATCGCCTCGCCGACCGACTTCATCGTGGTGGTCAGCGTGCCGTCCGCGCCCGGGAACTTCTCGAACGCGAAGCGCGGGGCCTTGACGACGACGTAGTCGAGCGTCGGCTCGAAGCAGGCCGGCGTCTCCTTGGTGATGTCGTTGACGATCTCGTCGAGCGTGTAGCCGATGGCCAGCTTGGCGGCCATCTTCGCGATCGGGTAGCCGGTCGCCTTCGACGCCAGCGCCGACGAGCGGGACACGCGCGGGTTCATCTCGATGACGACCAGGCGGCCGTCGGTCGGGTCCATCGCGAACTGGATGTTGCAGCCACCGGTGTCGACGCCGACCTCGCGCAGGATCGCGATCGAGAGGTCGCGCATCTTCTGGTACTCGCGGTCGGTGAGCGTCATCGCCGGGGCGACGGTCACCGAGTCACCGGTGTGCACACCGACCGGGTCGACGTTCTCGATCGAGCAGACGATGACCACGTTGTCGCGGCCGTCGCGCATGAGCTCGAGCTCGTACTCCTTCCAGCCGAGGATGGACTCCTCGATCAGGACGTTCGCGGTCGGGGACGCGGCCAGGCCGCCACCGGCGATGCGCTCGAGGTCCTTCTCGTTGTACGCCATGCCGGAGCCGAGGCCGCCCATGGTGAAGGACGGCCGCACGACGACCGGGTAGCCGAGCTCGGCAACGGTGTCGTGCACCTCCTCCATCGTGAAGCAGACCCGCGAGCGGGCCGACTCGCCGCCGACCTTGGCGACGATGTCCTTGAACTTCTGCCGGTCCTCACCGCGCTGGATGGCGTCGAAGTCGGCGCCGATCAGCTCGACGTCGTACTTGGCGAGGATGCCGCGCTCGTGCAGCGCGACGGCGGTGTTCAGTGCGGTCTGCCCGCCGAGAGTGGCGAGCACGGCGTCGATCTTGTTGCCCTGCTCGGCTTCTCGGGCGATGACCTTCTCGACGAAGTCGGCGGTGATCGGCTCGACGTATGTGGCGTCGGCGAACTCCGGGTCGGTCATGATCGTGGCCGGGTTGGAGTTGACGAGCGAGACCCGCAGGCCCTCCTCGCGGAGCACGCGGCACGCCTGGGTGCCGGAGTAGTCGAACTCGCAGGCCTGGCCGATGACGATCGGTCCGGAACCGATCACCAGGATGTGCTGAAGATCTGTGCGGCGTGGCATTAGTTCTTGGCTCCTTCGAGCAGGCTGGTGAAGCGGTCGAACAGGTACGCGGCGTCGTGCGGGCCGGCCGCGGCCTCGGGGTGGTACTGCACGGAGAAGGCGGAGCCGTCGAGCAGACGGACACCCTCGACCGCGCCGTCGTTGGCGCAGGTGTGGCTGACCTGGGCGCGACCGAACGGGGTGTCGAATTCCTGACCGGCCTCGCCCTCGAGAGCGAACCCGTGGTTCTGCGCGGTGATCGCGATCCGGCCGGTCTCGTGCTCGACCACCGGGATGTTGATGCCGCGGTGACCGAACTTCATCTTGTAGGTGCTCAGTCCCAGCGCGCGGCCGAGGATCTGGTTGCCGAAGCAGATGCCGAACAGGGGCAGGCCCTGTCCGAGGACCTCCTTGGTCAGGTGCACCGCACCGTCCGCGGTCGCCGGGTCGCCGGGGCCGTTGGACAGGAACACTCCATCGGCGTTCAGGTCGAGGATCTGCTGGAGACTCGCCGTGGACGGCAGCACGTGCACGCGGATGCCGCGCTCGGCGAACATCCGCGGGGTGTTGGTCTTGATGCCGAGGTCGATGGCGGCGACGGTGAACCGTGCCTCGCCACCGATCGGTTCGATGACGTAGCCGGCATCGGTGCTGACCTCGCGGGCCAGGTCGGCGCCGAGCATCGACGGCTGTCCCTGGACGGCCGCGAGCATGGTGGCGTCATCGGTGAGCGCACTGCCGGAGAAGACACCGGCGCGCATCGAGCCGCGGGTGCGCAGGTGCCGGACCAGGGCGCGGGTGTCGATTCCGGCGATGCCCACGACGCCCTGGGCGACCAGCTCGTCCTGCAGCGACCCGGTCGATCGCCAGCTGGAGGTGCGGCGCGACGGGTCACGGACCACGTAGCCGGCGACCCAGATCTTGTTCGACTCGCCGGACGCCTGCGGTCCGGCGGACAGCGCCTCGCCGTCCTCGCCGTTCCAGCCGGTGTTGCCGATCTGCGGCGCGGTGGCGACCACGATCTGGCGGTGGTAGCTGGGGTCGGTGAGCGTCTCCTGGTAGCCGGTCATGCCGGTGGAGAACACCGCCTCGCCGAGGGTCTGTCCGACGGCGCCGAATTCGACGCCGCGGAAGATCCGTCCGTCCTCGAGGACCAGGGCCGCGGGCCCACCATGCACGATGCTCACGCTTTCTCTCCGTTCAGCAGCCATCACTGGCTCACTTCGTTCACCCAGACCGGGTACACGGTCTTGTCGTCTCCACGGAATCCGGTGTCGATCTCCGTTCCGGTGGGCAGCTCCCACCGGATCACCAGGACGCCGTCCTTGCTCATGACCTTGCCCGCCAGGCCGCGCTCGGTGCGGATCGCACGGATCGACTCCTGCGGGATCCAGATCGCCGATGCCCCGTCGCGTTCCAGCAGGACACCACGCTCGTGGCGGCTGAGCTGTCCGGTGGCGCGGAACCCGAGGTCCCCGACCGCGATCCGGTCCTGCCAGCTCGGTGCGAGCGTGCTGCCGACGTACAGCCCGGTGCTCGGGGCGATCAGCTGGGCACCGAGGTCGGCCGGCACCGCAGGCAGTTCCCCGACCCGATCCTGCTGGCGCTTGGCCCGGCCCTTCCAGCCCCAGTACATCAGTGCCACGAACAGCACCCACACCGCGATGAACCCGACGGTGATCAGCACCCGGCTCATCGCTGCACCTTCCCGTCGAGCACGGTCGGCTTGCCGCGCAGCAGCGTTGCGGTGACCTTGGCGCCGAACGTCATCGCCTCGTAGGGGGTGTTGTTCGCGATCGAGGCGAGGTCGGGCCCGTGCACGGTCCATTCGTGGCTCGGGTCGACCAGGGTCAGGTTGGCGGGCTCGCCGACCGCGATCGGACGGCCCTGGTCGGGCAGTCCGACGATCTCCGCGGGGCGTTCGCTCATCACCTTCGCGACGCCACGCCAGTCGAGCAGGCCGGGCTCGACCATGGTCTGCGCGATGATCGACAGCGCGGTCTCGAGCCCAAGCATGCCGGGCCGCGCCTGCGCGAACTCGCAGCACTTGTCCTGCTCGGCGTGCGGGGCGTGGTCGGTGCCGACGCAGTCGACGGTGCCGTCGGCGAGCGCCGCGCGCAGTGCCTCCACGTCGGAGCGTTCGCGCAGCGGCGGGTTCACCCGGTTCACGCCGTCGTAGGTCTCGAGCCGCGAATCGTCGAGCAGCAGGTGGTGCGGGGTGACCTCGGCGGTGATCGAGATGCCCTGCCCCTTGGCCCATTTCAGCAGTTCGACGGTGCCCGCGGTGGACGCGTGGCAGATGTGGACTCGGGCGCCCGCGTCCCGGGCGAGCAGTGCGTCGCGGGCGACGATCGATTCCTCCGCGGCACGCGGCCAGCCGCCGAGGCCGAGACGGGCGGCGGTCGGGCCCTCGTGCGCGACGGCACCGACGGTCAGGCGCGGCTCCTCGGCGTGCTGGGCGATCAGGACGCCGAGCGCGCTGGAGTATTCGAGGGCGCGGCGCATGATCAGCGGGTCGTCGACGCAGTGGCCGTCGTCGGAGAACATCTTGACCTGCCCGACGCCGCCGGCCATCATCGCCATCTCGGCGAGCTGCTTGCCCGCGAGACCGACGGTGACCGCTCCGACGGGATGGACGTCGACGAGGCCGACCTCCTGCCCGAGGCGCCACACGTGGTCGGTGACGACCACGGAGTCGGCGACGGGATTGGTGTTGGCCATCGCGAACACCGCGGTGTAACCGCCGAGCGCGGCGGCCGCCGACCCGGACTCGATGGTCTCGGTGTCCTCACGGCCGGGCTCGCGCAGGTGCGTGTGCATGTCCACGAAGCCCGGCAGCAGGATCTGGCCCGCGGCGTCGACGACGGTCGCGCCCGCGGGCGATTCGAGGCCTGCACCGATCTCGGCGATCTCGCCGCCGCGGATCAGCACGTCGGTCGGCTCGCCCTCGCCGTAGATCCGGGCACCGGTGATGAGGACTTCGGGAGAGCTCACAGCGCCGCCCCCTCCTCGGTTCCGACCAGCAATCCGAACAACACGGCCATGCGGATGTGAACTCCATTCGTAACCTGCTGCAGTACAGCAGTTTTCGGTGAATCTGCGACGGCGGACGAGATCTCCATGCCGCGCAGCATCGGACCGGGGTGCAGCACGACCGCATGCTCGGGCAGCTGCGCCATGCGCTTCTCGGACAGCCCGTAGGTGACCGAGTACTCGCGGGGCGACGGGAAGAACCCGCCGTTCATCCGCTCGGCCTGCACCCGCAGCATCAGCACGGCGTCCAGGCCGGGCAGTTCGGCGTCGAGCGAATGCGAGACCGAAACGGGCCAGGTGGACACCCCGACAGGGAGCAGGGTCGGCGGCGCGACCAGCACCACCTCGGCACCGAGCATCGCCAGCAGGAAGGCATTCGAGCGGGCCACCCGGCTGTGCAGGATGTCGCCGACGATCGCGATCCGCTTGCCGGCGATCTCGCCGAGCCGCTGGCGCAGGGTCAGTGCGTCGAGCAGCGCCTGCGTGGGGTGCTCGTGGGTGCCGTCACCCGCGTTGATCACCGCGGGTCCGTCGCCGTCGGCGCCCGTCCACTCCGCGATCCGGTGCGCCGCACCCGACGCGGGGTGTCGCACGATCAGCGCGTCCGCGCCGGCGGCGTGCAGGGTCAGCGCCGTGTCGCGCAGCGACTCCCCCTTCTTCACCGACGAACTCGAGGCGCTGACGTTGATCACGTCCGCGCTCATCCACTTGCCGGCGACCTCGAACGAGACGCGGGTGCGGGTGGAGTTCTCGAAGAACACGGTCATCACGGTGCGACCGCGCAGGGTCGGCAGCTTGCGGACCTCACGGCCGAGCAGCGCCTGCTGGAATCGTTCGGCCTCGTCGAGCAGTGCGGTGGCCGACTCCGCGGTCAGGTCGGTGACCGAGAGCAGATGCTTCACTGGGGGGTTCCCTCATTCTCTCCGCTGCTGAGCGTGACGGCATCGACGCCGTCCTGTTCGACCAGCAGCACCTGGACGTCCTCGCTGCGCGCGGTGGGCACGTTCTTGCCGACGTAGTCGGCGCGCAGCGGCAGTTCGCGGTGGCCGCGGTCGACGAGAACCGCCAACTGCACGGCCTGCGGGCGACCGAGGTCGCGCAGCGCGTCCAGCGCGGACCGCACCGAGCGGCCGGAGAAGAGCACGTCGTCGACGAGGATCACCAGCGCGCTGTCCACGCCGCCGTCCGGCACCGAGGTGCGCTCGAGCGGCCGGTGCGGCTTGGTACGCAGGTCGTCGCGGTAGAGGGTGATGTCGAGGGAACCGACCGGTGGCCGGATCCCGGAAAACTCTTCGATCTTCGCCGCGAGGCGGTGAGCGAGCGTTGTGCCGCGGGTCGGGATCCCGATCAACACCACCCGAGGTGGATCGGTCTCCGCGTCGAGCGCGGTCTTCTCGATGATCTGGTGCGCGATCCGGGCGATCGTGCGACCGACGTCGGCTGCGGAGAGCAACTCGCGGCCGGAGGGCTTGGGCGCCCCGGGTTCTTCGTGCGCCGAGGAGTCGGCAGGCGTGGACAAACTGGACCTCCTTCTCCGCCTCTCGGGACGGGTCGTTAAAGGATGTCTGACGTCGCTCAGCCTATCAGCGCGGGCCTCGATCACCCGCACCCGCACGGGGTGTGCTCAGCCACAACACCCGGAACGGCCGAAGGGCACCTTCGTACGGTCGGACCGTACGAAGGTGCCCTTCAGCCAGGCGGAGCCGAGGTGTTCGGATCAGGCGTCGTCCGTGTTCGCCGACTGCTGCGGCGAGGCAGACTGCGCGGTCGCCGCCGCCGCCGCCCGCACCTGGGGTGCGACCAGGACGACCTGCCCGAGGATGCCGTTGACGAACCCCGGCGACTCGTCCGTGGACAGTTCCTTGGCGAGCTCGACCGCTTCGTCGACGGCCACCACCGGCGGCACGTCGGTCGCGTGGAACAGTTCCCAGACCGCGATCCGCAGGATGGCGCGATCGACGGCGGGCAGCCGGTCGAGCGTCCAGTCCTGCAGATGGTCCGAGATGACCCGGTCCAGCCGGTCCAGGTTCTCCGCGACGCCGGTCACCACGGTCACCGTGTACGGGTTGACGGGCGCGACGGTGTCGTCCTTGGTGGACAGCTCGACACGCTCGGCCGCGAGGTTCACCGGGTCGAGGTCACGCGCCTCCGCCTCGAACAGGAAGTCGACGGCGCGCTTGCGGGCCTTGTGCCGGGCCCCGAACTTCTTCTTGCTGTCGGTCACGCTACGAGTTCACGCGACCCAGGTAGTTGCCGTCACGGGAGTCGATCTTGAGCTTGTCGCCGGTGTTGATGAACAGCGGGACCTGGACCTCGGCACCGGTCTCCAGGGTGGCGGGCTTGGTGCCGCCGGTGGAGCGGTCGCCCTGCAGTCCGGGATCGGTGTGCTGGACCAGCAGCTCGACGGTGACCGGGAGCTCGACGAACAGCGGCGCGTCCTCGTGCGTGGCGACCTGGACCTGCATGTTCTCAAGCAGGAACCGGTGGCCGTCACCGACGGTGGCCTCGGGGATCGAGATCTGGTCGAAGGTCTCGCCGTCCATGAACACGTAGTCGCTGCCGTCGTGGTACAGGTAGGTCATGTCGCGGCGGTCGACCGTCGCGGTCTCGACCTTGACGCCGGCGTTGAAGGTCTTGTCGACGTTCTTGCCCGAGGTGACGTTCTTCAGCTTGGTGCGCACGAACGCGGGACCCTTGCCCGGCTTCACGTGCTGGAACTCGACGATCTGCCAGAGCTGGCCCTCGATCTTCAGTACGAGCCCGTTCTTGAAATCACTGGTGTCAGCCACTGGCTTCGCGTCTCCTTTAGACGATTGTCAAATCTTTGCTGGTGAGCGTGAGGAGCTCCGGCTCCTGCTCGCGAACCACGAGGGTGTCCTCGATCCGGACGCCTCCGCGCCCGGAGAAGTACACCCCCGGCTCCACGGTCACCGCAGCACCGGCTAGCAGTGTACCGGTGCCGCCCTTGCCGATCCCCGGCGCTTCGTGGATCTCCAGGCCGACGCCGTGTCCGAGACCGTGCAGGAACAGCTCCCCGTAGCCCGCCTCCTCGATCACCGCACGGGACGCAGCGTCCACCGCACCCACCTCGACGCCCGGCGCCAACGCCGCCCGGCCTGCCGCCTGCGAGCGCAGCACCAGGTCGTACACGTCGCGCTGCCAGGCCGCCGCCGACTCGAGCACGTAGGTACGGGTCATGTCGGAGTGGTACCCCGCGACGGTCGCACCGAAGTCGAGTTTGACGAAGTCCCCCGACGCCAGCACCGCGTCGGTGGGCCGGTGGTGCGGGATCGCCGAGTTCGCCCCGGCCGCGACGATCGTCTCGAACGAGATGCCGTCGGCGCCGTGTTCGAGCATCAGGAACTCGAGCTCGCGGCCGACCTCCCGCTCGGTCCGGCCCGGCCGGAGGCCCCCGCGCTCGATCAGCACCGCCAGGGCCAGGTCCGCCGCTGCGCAGGCCCGTCGCAGCAGACCGATCTCGTGTTCGTCCTTCACCTCACGCAGCCGCTCGACCAGGCCCGGGCTGCGGGTCAGGGTCAGGTCGGGCGCCGCGGACTGCCACGCCGCGAGGGCGTCGACGGTCACCACGTGACTCTCGAAGCCGACCCGCACCCCGTCCCGGTCGGCGAGGCTGCGGACCAGCGCGCCTGCGCTCGACCGGTCGATCAGGGCACGCAGGTCCGGCACCTGCTCTCCGACCTGGGTGACGTAGCGACCGTCGGTGCAGATGATCGTGCGGTCCTCCGCGCCCCGTTCGTCGCCGAGGTCGACGATCAGCGCCGCGTTCGAGCCGGTGAATCCGGTCAGGTAGCGGATGTTGAGCAGGTCGGTGACCAGCAGAACGTCGAGGTCGCGGTCGGCGAGCAGGTGGCGCAGCGCGGCACGTCGCGCAGCATGGTCGGCAGAGGACATGTGTTCAACGTACGACAGGTCGAGCCCGATCCGGACGAGGGCGATCGTCCGATTCGCCGGATGTCTGTCACCTCGAGTGTCGGTTGGGTCACAACGCGAACGTGATGCTCGTTACGCTGTCCGCATGAACCCCTGGATTGTTCGTGGTCTCGGTATGGCTTTCGTACACGTCGTGACGCGCGTCGTGCTCGGAATCGCCATCACCGCGTGGCCCCTGCACGGCTCCCTGATGCGGTGGCTCGGCATCATCGTCGTCGTTCTCGCGGCCCTCGTCTGGGCGGGCATCGACGGCATCCGCGACGCCCGGGCGCATCCGGCCGAGGGCGACGAGACGGACCTGACGATGCGGTGGCTCAAGGCCGCGGCGGTCGCCGGACTGCTCTCGGGCGCGGCCTGCTGGCTCGTCGGCGCCGTCTCGGACATCGCGCTCGGCGAGAACTCGCTGTTCTTCGAGCTGACCTCCGGCGCCGCGTTCACCCTGCTGCTCGTGTTCGTACCCGCGATGCTCGCGGTCGCCGTGGGCCGGTTCATCGCCCACCGCGACGCCGACAAGGCGGAGTCAGCGGTTGCCGCCGCCCGGGTCCCGGTCGCGGTCGGCGCGGCGGGCGCGACCGGCACCGAGGCGACCGAGCAGTGGTCGCACGAGGATCAGTGGTCGGACGAGAGCGGCGACGGGTACGGGTTTGCCGAGGGCCCCTACTCGGACGACAACCCGACCGAGATCTTCCGGCCGGCCGGCCGTGGCGACGAGCAGGGCCGCCACCACACAGACGACGCGTCCGCCGACACCGAGGTGTTCCGCGCCGTCCAGCCGCCGAAGGAGTAACGAGAACCACGCCGCCGTGAGCGACCTTCCCCGGCGGGAAGGTCGCTCACGGCGCGTCAGCGCTCGGCCAGGAAACGCAGCGCGAGGGCGTAGCCCTGGACGCCGGCCCCGACGATGACGGCGGTCGCGATCGGGCTGAGGTACGAGTGGTGCCGGAACTCCTCACGGGCGTGCACGTTCGAGATGTGCACCTCCACCAGACCGGCGGTCAGTTCCGCGCACGCGTCCCGCAGGACGACGGAGGTGTGGGTCAGTCCGCCGGCATTGAGGATCACCGGCTCCCCCGCGTCGGCCGCGTCATGGATCCAGCCGAGCAGCTCGCCCTCGTGGTCGGACTGCCGGACCTGCACGTCGACCCCGAGCTCAGCGGCGGTGCGTTCACACAGCGCGACCAGGTCGGCGTGCGTGGTGGAGCCGTACACCTCGGGCTGACGCCTGCCGAGCCGACCGAGGTTCGGCCCGTTCACCACCTGGATCGTCACAGCAGCACCGTACCGGCGGTTCCGCCGGGCTCGCGCGAGATCGCGGAGTAGGCGGCGGCCAGCAGCGTCGGATCCGGGCCCTCGAGGCGGCTCGGCTTGGCGAGTCCGTCGAGGACGACGAACCGGAGCATCCCGGCCCGGTTCTTCTTGTCGGTCTGCATGCCCTTCATCAGGTCCGCGAACGCGTCCGCGTCGTAGCCGGTGGGCAGGCCGATCAGTTCCAGGATCGTCTTGTGCCGGTCCGCGGTGGCATCGTCGAGGCGACCGGCGAGACGACCGAGCTCGGCGGCGAACACCAGGCCGACGGACACCGCGGCACCGTGGCGCCAGCGGTACTTCTCACGACGCTCGATCGCGTGCCCGAGGGTGTGGCCGTAGTTGAGGATCTCCCGCAGGTTCGACTCCTTGAGGTCCGCGGCGACGACCTTCGCCTTGACCTCGACGGACCGGCGGATCAGTTCGGGCAGCACGTCGCCGGTCGGGTCGAGCGCGGCCTCGGGGTCGGCCTCGATCAGGTCCAGGATCACCGGGTCCGCGATGAAGCCGGTCTTGATCACCTCGGCCATGCCGGCGACGATCTCGTTGCGCGGCACCGTCTCCAACGTCGCCAGGTCGATCAGCACCGCGGACGGTTCGTGGAACGACCCGACGAGGTTCTTGCCCGCCTCGGTGTTGATGCCGGTCTTGCCGCCGACCGCGGCATCGACCATCGCGAGCAGGGTGGTCGGCACGTGCACGACCTTCACCCCGCGCATCCAGGTCGCGGCGACGAACCCGGCGAGGTCGGTCGCGGCGCCGCCACCGAGGCTGACGACGGCGTCGCTGCGGGTCAGGCCGATCCGGCCGAGCACCTCCCAGCAGAAGCCGGCGACCGTGAGATCCTTGCCGTCCTCGGCGTCGGGGATCTCGATGCTGTGCGCATCGATGCCCCGGTCCTTCATCGCCGCCTTGAGCACGTCCGCGGTCGCCGCCAGCGTCGGCTGGTGGATGATCGCGACGGTGCGAGTGCCGAGCAGTTCACCGACGATGTCGTCGAGCAGGCCGCGCCCGATGATCACCGGGTACGGGCTGGCCGTCTCGACCTGGACGCGCACGGGTTCGGTCACTGTCTGCCTCTTTCCTTCGGTGGTTCGAGTTTGGCCAGCAGCTGCTGCACCACCCGGGCGGGGCTGCGGCCGTCGGTGCGCATCCGGATGGTCGCGACCTCCCGGTAGAGGGGTCGGCGGCGGCGCATCAGGTCTCGGTACTTCTGTCGCGGGTCGCCGCCGTTGAGCAGCGGCCGGGTGGTGTTCGCCCCGGTCCTCTTGAGCCCCTCTGCGACGCTGATCTCCAGGTACACGACGGTGTGCCCGGCCAGCCGGGACCGGGTGGCGTCCGAGAGGATCGCGCCGCCGCCCAGGGACACGACGCCGTCCTGCTCCTCGAGCGCGCGCCGGACCACATCCTCCTCGATGGTCCGGAACGTCGGTTCGCCGTCCTCGGCGAAGATCTCCGGGATGGTGCGCCCGGTCTCGCTTTCGATCGCGACGTCGGTGTCGTAGATGTCCACGTCGAGCGCCCGGGCCAGGCGGCGTCCGATCGTGGACTTGCCCGCCCCCGGCGGCCCGATCAGGACCGCACGCGGAGTCACCGCGCCAGCCGCTCCCGCACGGCCGCGAGGTAGCCCTCGACGTTGCGCTGGGTCTCGGCGGCGGAGTCGCCACCGAACTTCTCCAGCGCGGCCTGCGCGACGACGAGCGCGACCATCGACTCGGCGACGACACCGGCCGCGGGCACGGCGCACACGTCGCTGCGCTGATGGATCGCGACGGCTTCCTCGCCGGTGGCCATGTCGACCGTGGACAGCGCCCTCGGGACGGTGGAGATCGGCTTCATCGCGGCACGCACCCGCAGCGCCTCGCCGTTGGTCATGCCGCCCTCGAGGCCCCCGGCCCGGTTGGTCGAGCGCAGCACGCCGTCGGGGCCGGGCCGCATCTCGTCGTGGGCGGCGCTGCCACGGCGGCGCGCGGTCTCGAAGCCGTCGCCGACCTCGACACCCTTGATGGCCTGAATTCCCATGAGCGCGGCGGCAAGTCGCGAGTCGAGACGGTTCTCGCCGCTGATGAACGATCCGAGTCCGACGGGCAGTCCCTCGACGATCACCTCGACGACGCCGCCGAGGGTGTCGCCGTCCTTCTTGGCCGCCTCGATCTCCGCGATCATCGCGGCCTCGGCCGCCTTGTCGAATGCTCGGACCGGGCTGGCGTCGACGCTCTCGAGATCGGCGGCCTGCGGTCCGGGACCGACGTAGGGCTCGGACGCGCCGATCGAGATGACGTGCGAGACGACCTCGACGCCGAAGACCTGGCGGAGGAAGTTGCGGGCCACGGTGCCTGCGGCGACCCGGGCCGCGGTCTCACGGGCGCTGGCGCGTTCGAGCACCGGCCGCGCGTCGTCGAAGCCGTACTTGAGCATGCCGGAGAAGTCGGCGTGCCCGGGCCGCGGGCGGGTCAGCGGCGCATTGCGGGCCAGGTCCTTGAGCAGTGCCTCGTCGACCGGGTCGGAGGCCATCACGGTTTCCCACTTGGGCCACTCGCTGTTGGCGATCTCGATCGCGACGGGACCGCCCATGGTGCGGCCGTGCCGGACGCCGCCGACCATGGTGACGACGTCCTTCTCGAAGCTCATGCGGGCGCCGCGGCCGTATCCGAGGCGGCGGCGGGCAAGTTGGGTGGCGATCTCGTCCGAGGTGACCTCGACCCCGGCGACCATTCCGTCGAGCATCGCGACGAGGGCGGGTCCGTGGGATTCTCCGGCAGTTATCCAGCGCAGCACGCCGACCATCATTCCACGCGGCAACCACTGCAATGCACACCGGTCACAGAGACAACGAGACGAGCGTCGCCAGGCACATGGACGGCCCGTGAGGCAGGCTCGCCGCGCGGCGGCCGCCGATTCGCAGGACGACACCGGCGGCCGCCGTCAGAATCAGCGCCCCGACCGCGGCCGCGAGCCACACCCGCGCCCCGGCGACGCCGGTCACCGCGCCGAGACCGACCGCGAGTTTGACGTCGCCGCCGCCCATCGCCGCGGGCGCGACCAGGTGCACGAGCAGGTAGCCGCCGGCCAGCAACGCGGCCCCGACCAGCGCCGGACGCAGGTGGCCGGTGGCCGCCGCGACCGCGAACATCACCACCGAACCCGGCAGCGTCAACAGGTTCGGCAGCCGCCGCGTCCGCAGATCGATCACGCTGAGCCACCCGCACCACGCCGCGAGCAGCAGGAATCCCCCGATGTCCCCCATGACGGCAGCGTGCCATGCGTCGGCGCCGGCACCCCGGACGCGACCTGGGGTTACGCGCCGCCTGTGGATGAAAGCGGCGGCAGTACCGCGGCCATCGCCTCCCTCGGCGCCGGCCGTCCGGTGAACTGTTCGACCTGACCGAATGCCTGGTTGAGGAGCATCCGCAGGCCGTCGACGACGGTGCCGCCCGCCGCCTGGACGGCGGATGCGAGCGGTGTGGGCCACGGGTCGTAGATCGCGTCGAACACGACCGGGGCGTGCGCGACCGCCGCGGCGTACGGGGCCACGGCGGCGGCCGGGACCGTACTGACCGCGACGGCTGCGTCCCGGCACACGTCGGCGATGGCCGACTCGTCGAAGCTCTGGTGGCGGGCCCGCAGTCCCACCGCCCGCGCGCAGTCGAGGGTTTCGCCGGCCCGGTCGGCGGACCGCGCGACGACGGTGACCTCGACGGCCCCGAGGTCGGCGAGCGCACGCAGCGCGGGACGGGAGGTACCGCCGGCGCCGATGACCACGGCGCTCGACCCGCTCAGGTCGACGACTCCGACCTCGGCGAGCGCGCCGGCGACACCGTCGACGTCGGTGCAGTCGGCACGCCAGCCACCGTCGATCCGGACCAGGGTGTTGGCCGAGCCGACCTGCACGGCCCGCTCGGTGCGTTCGGTCGCGTATGCGAGCGCCGCGAGCTTGCCGGGCATCGTCACCGACAGGCCGACCCACTCCGGTCCGAGACCGTCCACGAGCGCGGGCAGTTGCTCGCCGGTGCACTCGATGCGGTCGTACGTCCAGTCGGTCAGCCCGAGCGCCCGGTACGCGGCGAGGTGCAGTTGCGGGGACCGGGAGTGCTCGATCGGCTTGCCGAGGACCGCTGCCCTGCGCGGACCGGTCACGCCCGAATTGTCAACGCCCACTGCTCAGGATCCCGCTTTCGACTGCCTTCTTGCTGTTCTCGAGATGCTCGGTGTAGCTCTTCGTGAACAGGGTGGTGCCCTTGTCGTCGATGGTGACGAAGTACAGCCAGTCCCCCGCCGGGGCGGTCTCGACCGCCTGCACCGCCGCGATGCTCGGCGAGGAGATCGGGGTGGCGGGCAGCCCGTCCTTGGCGTACGTGTTCCACGGCGTGACGGTGGCCCGGTCGACGTCGGTGGTGGCGAGTTCGGTGGTGTCGAGCGCGTAGTTGACGGTCGAGTCGAACTCCAGCCGCTGCGGCACGGCGAGCCGGTTGACGATCACCCGGGCCACCTTCCCGAAGTCGGCGGGCAGCGACTCCCGTTCGACCAGCGACGCGGCGATCAGCACCTGGTACGGGTTCAGCCCGACATTCGTGCCTGCGGTGGTGATGCCCGTCGCCTCGTACTTGGCGGCGCTTCCGCTGACCAGTCCGCGCAGGATCTCGGTGGGTGTCGCGCCGGGGTCGAAGTCCCAGCTGCCTGCCGCGATCAGGCCCTCCAGCTGGCGGTTGCGATCCGGAACGCCACGCACCTGCGCCAGCGCCCAGTCGGGGACGCCGAGCGCGCTCAGGTCGACGCCCGCGCCTGCCGCGTCGAGGTCGGCGACGCTGACGCACTGGAGCGCGCCGGACGCGGACGGCAGGCAGCTGGCCTCGGAGATCAGGGTGTAGATGCCGCGCTTGGTGGCGCCGGTCTTGACGTCCCGGGTGTCGTGCAGCTGCCGACCCTCGGAGATCACCAGCGACCCGACCCGCGAGGACGGGTCGACCAGCGCGCTGACCGCCTGGGCCGCGGGCAGCTTGGACTCGACATGGTAGAAGCCCGGCTGCAGCGAGTTCATCGACGCGTTCTTCACGGCCGCGTTGTAGAACGCGGAACTGCTTGCCACCACGTCCTTCTCGGCCATCTGAGCACCGATCTCGGTGGCGGTGTCACCGGCGCGGACCTCGACGACCACCTCCGGTCCGGCCTCGCCGTCGGCGTAGTCGGCGGGCAGGTCGGGCCCACCGAGCAGCCCCTTCGCGACGTATCCGGCGCCGGCGACGGCGGCCACCCCGACCACTGCCGCGGCGACGACGGTCGCCCTCCGCCCGCGTTTGCGGCGGGAGGCCGCGGCCTCACGGGCTCGGCGGGCGTCTGCACGGCTCACATACTGCCGGTGCTCGTCGGTCACTCGTGGTCCTCCGTCGACAAATCCTCGGTCTGCGCCGTACGCAACACCGCGCTTCGCTGATCGAGCCACCCCTGGAGGATCGCGACGGCCGCGGCCTGGTCGATCACCGACCGCTGACCCTTGGCCTTGACCCCACTCTCGCGCAGGGCTCGCGACGCGGTGACCGTCGTGAAGCGCTCGTCGGTCATCCGGACCGGGACCGGAGCGATCCGGTCCCGGAGCCGGTCGGCGAATTGCAGGGCCAGACCGGCGGCGGCGCCGCGCTCCCCTCGCAGGGTTTGCGGCAGACCGACGATAACCTCGACCGCCTCGTATTCCTCGACTATCGCGACGAGGCGCGCCAGATCGCTGGTATCCGCCCTGCTCTTGGCCCGCGGCACGGTCTCCACCGGCGTGGCGAGGATGCCGTCGGGGTCGCTGGCCGCGACCCCGATCCGGACACTCCCCACGTCGATGGCGATCCGCCTGCCCCGGCCGGGGTCGTCGACGCCGGGCTGGTCGGCACGACCGGGCTGGGAGGCACCCGGTCCTTGCGCATCGGTCACCCGGCGAGCTCGGCGACGCGGGTCCGGGCCGCGGCCAGCGCGGCGGGGATGCCGGACGCGTCGGCGCCCGACCCCTGGGCCATCTCCGGCTTGCCGCCGCCGCGGCCGCCGATCAGCGGGCCGAACGCACCGACCAGTTCACCGGACTTGATGCCGAGGTCCTGCGCGGCCTTGTTGGCGCTGACGACGAACGGCACCTTGCCGCCGGTGGCGCCGAGCAGCACGACCACGGCCGGTTCGGTGCCGAAGCGACCGCGGATGTCGGTGACGAGGGTGCGCAGGTCGCCGCCGGAGACGCCGTCGGGCGCCTGCTCGGCGACCAGGAGCAGGCCCCCGATCCGCTCGGCCTTCTCCACGAACCCGGCCGCCGAGGCGAGTACCGCGGCCGCCTTGGTGGCCTCGAGTTCCTTCTCGGCGACCTTGAGCCGCTCGACGAGCTGCTCGACGCGGCCGGGCACCTCCTCGGAGGGCACCTTCAGCGCGGTCGCGACGCCCGCGAGCAGCGCGCGTTCCTTGGCCAGGTAGCGGTACGAGTCGAGGCCGACGAAGGCCTCGACGCGCCGCGCCCCGGAGCCGACGGACGACTCGCCGAGCAGCGTGATCTGGCCGATCTGTGCGGACGACTGCACGTGGGTGCCACCGCACAGCTCCATCGAGAACGGTCCACCGATCTCGACGACGCGGACCTCGTCGCCATAGTTCTCGCCGAACAGTGCCATCGCGCCCATCGACTTGGCCTTCTGCAGGTCGGTGACGAACGTGTTGACGGTGTGGTTGGCGGCGACGGCCTCGTTGGCGACGGCCTCGATGTCGGCGAGTTGCTGCGCCGACAGCTGGTTCTGCCACGCGAAGTCGAATCGCAGGTAGCCGGGCTTGTTCAGCGAACCCTTCTGGGTGGTGTTCGGGCCGAGGACCTGCCGCAGCGCCGCGTGCACCATGTGCGTGCCGGAGTGGCCCTGGGTGGCGCCGGACCGCCAGGACGGGTCGACCTGCGCGAGGATCGCGTCGCCCTCGGTGATCTGGCCCTCCTCGACGGTGACCCTGTGCACCCACACCTTCTTGGCGATCTTCTGCACGTCCCGGACCCGGACCTTGAGGCCGGGCGCGGTGATGGTGCCGATGTCGGCGATCTGGCCGCCCGACTCGGCGTAGAGCGGGGTGCGGTCGAGGATGACCTCGACCTCCTGCCCGGCGGTCGCGGTGGGCACCCGGACACCGCCCGAGATCAGCGCGAGAACCGTTGCTTCCGTGGTCAATTCGACGAAGCCGGTGAATTCGGTCTCGCCGCGGTCGACGAATTCCTTGTAGATGCTCAAGTCGGCGTGCGCATGCTTGCGCGCCTGCGCGTCCTCCTTGGCCCGCTTGCGCTGCTCGGCCATCAGCGAGCGGAAGCCGTCCTCGTCGACGGACAGGCCGGCCTCGGCCGCCATCTCGAGGGTCAGGTCGATCGGGAATCCGTAGGTGTCGTGCAGGACGAACGCCTCGTTGCCACCGAAGACCTTCTTGCCTGCGGCCTTGACGTCGTCGGCCTCGGCCTCGAACATCTTCGAGCCGGACGCCAGGGTGCGCAGGAACGCGGTCTCCTCGCCGACCGCGACGGCGAGGATCCGCTCGAAGTCGGACTCGAGGACCGGGTAGGACGGCGCCATGGTGTCGCGGACGACGGTGACGAACTCGCCCATGCTCGGCTTGTCGGCACCGAGGAGCTTCGCGGAGCGGATGATGCGGCGCAGCAGCCGGCGCAGCACGTATTCGCGGCCCTCGTTGCCGGGGTTCACGCCGTCCGCGATGAGCATCACCGCGGTGCGGGCGTGGTCGGCGATGACACGGAATCGGACATCGGCTTCGTGGTCGCTGCCGTAGGTGCGACCGGTCAGCTCCTCCGCCTTGGTGATGACCGGGCGCACCAGGTCGGTCTCGTAGACGTTGTCGACGCCCTGCAGCAGGAACGCAACCCGCTCGACACCCATGCCGGTGTCGATGTTCTGCTTCGGCAGCGGCCCGAGGATCTCGAAGCTGTCCTTGCCGCTGCCCTCGCCACGCTCGTTCTGCATGAACACGAGGTTCCAGATCTCGAGGTAGCGGTCCTCGTCGGCCTCGGGCCCGCCCTCGGCGCCGTACTCGGGACCGCGGTCGTAGTAGATCTCCGAGCACGGGCCGCACGGGCCGGGGACGCCCATCGACCAGTAGTTGTCGGCCATGCCCCGGCGCTGGATGCGCTCCTCGGGGATGCCGATCTCGTCGCGCCAGATGTCGCGGGCCTCGTCGTCGTCGAGGTAGACGGTGACCCAGAGGCGTTCGGGGTCGAAGCCGTAGCCGCCGTCGTCCTGGGAGTCGGTCAGCAGCGACCAGGCGTGCTTGATGGCCCCGCGCTTGAAGTAGTCGCCGAAGCTGAAGTTGCCGGCCATCTGGAAGAAGGTGTTGTGCCGGGTGGTGACGCCGACGTTCTCGATGTCGCCGGTGCGCACGCACTTCTGGACGCTGGTGGCGGTGGAGTAGGCCGGGGTCTGCTGGCCGAGGAAGAACGGCTTGAACTGCACCATGCCCGCGTTGACGAACAGCAGGTTGGGGTCGTCGAAGATCAGCGAGGCGCTGGCCACCTCGGTGTGACCCGCCTTGACGAAGTGGTCGAGGAATCGCCTGCGGATCTCGTGGGTCTGCACCTGGTTGCCCTTCGCGTGTCTACTGAATCTGTCGTCGATGTCGCCGCGTACGGCAAATCGACCCTTCACAAGCTTAACGTCAGCGTCATTCGAGTTCTTCTGCGCAGCCGCGCACCGGACGTGATCTGCACACTCGGTGGGGTGAAGATCACGTACCGGGGGGCGTCAGCCGCGGACGATCCGCCGCAGCTTGCCGACCCGCGCGCCGATCTCGCGTTCGGCGCCGTGGGTGGTCGGCTCGTAGTAGTCGACGCCGACGAGTTCGTCCGGCGGGTACTGCTGCGCGAGCACACCGTCGGTGGTGTCGTGCGGGTACTTGTAGCCGATCGCGTTGCCGAGTTTCTGCGCCCCGGCGTAGTGGCCGTCGCGCAGGTGCGACGGCACCGTCCCCGCCTTGCCCGCCCGGATGTCGGCCATCGCGGCGCCGAGGGCCGCGGTCACCGCGCCGGACTTCGGGGCGGTCGCGATGTGGATGGTGGCCTGCGCCAGCGCGAGCTGCGCCTCCGGCATCCCGACGAGCTGCACGACCTGCGCGGCCGCGGTCGCGGTCTGCAACGCGGTCGGATCGGCCATGCCGACGTCCTCGCTGGCGTGGATCATCAGGCGACGCGCAATGAACCTCGGGTCCTCGCCTGCGACGATCATCCGCGCCAGGTAGTGCAGCGCGGCGTCCACGTCGGAGCCGCGCAGCGACTTGATGAACGCACTGGTGACGTCGTAGTGCTGGTCCCCGTCGCGGTCGTAACGGACGGCGGCCTTGTCGACGCTGGCCTCGACCGCCTCCAGGTCGACCACCGCGCCGCCACGATTTCGGCCGGCGCCGCCGTCGCGATCGAGGACCGTCCCGGACGCGGCCTCCAGTGCGGTCAGCGCCCGCCGCGCGTCACCGCCCGCGAGCCGGACCAGGTGATCGGTGGCCTCCTCGGTCAGCGTGACCGCGCCGCCGAGTCCCCGCGGGTCGGTCACCGCCCGGTCGAGCAGTTGCCGGATGTCGCCCTCGGTCAGCGACTTCAGCTGCAACACCAGGGACCGCGACAGCAGCGGCGAGACGACGGAGAACGAAGGGTTCTCGGTGGTTGCGGCGACCAGCAGCACGATCCGGTTCTCCACGGCCGCGAGCAGCGCGTCCTGCTGGGTCTTGGAGAAGCGGTGCACCTCGTCGATGAACAGGACGGTCTGCTCCCCCGCCGTGAGCCGGCGGCGCGCCATGTCGATGACGGCGCGCACGTCCTTGACCCCGGCGGACAGCGCCGACAGCGCCTCGAACCGGCGGCCGGTTGCCCGGGAGATCAGCGACGCGAGGGTGGTCTTGCCGGTGCCGGGCGGGCCGTACAGCATCACCGACGCCGCACCCGACCCATCGACGAGACGGCGCAGCGGCGCGCCGGGACCGAGCAGGTGATCCTGGCCGAGCACCTCCCCGAGCGTCTCGGGGCGCATCCGGACCGCCAGTGGCGCGTCGGGCCGGGTCGGTGCGAGCCCGCCGGTGACGCCGCCTGCGCCCGCGGCCGGTTCCCGGTCCGTGCCCGGCGCCTCGAACAGGCCGCTCTCCTCGGCCGCGCTGTCGGACGGTCCCAGCCAATCGCTCACGGGCTCGAACCTACCCGGCTGGGCGCGGTCGGCGACCGGTGGGCGACCGCTGTCGGAACAGTGCGTGAACACCCGATCGGAACCGCCGCCAGCGATTGAACAACCGTCCAGCTTCGGCTGTCATCCAGTGATGCCCGCCTACGACGCACCCCTGTTCACCCGCCGCACACTGCTGCGCGGCTCGACCCTCGCCGCCGGCGCCGCACTGCTGTCGGGCCGGACGGCGGCCGCGGCCCCGGTCCCCGCGTTCGCGCACGGGGTCGCCTCCGGGGATCCGCTGCCCGACCGGGTGATCGTCTGGACCCGGATCACCCCGTCCCCGGAGGCCGTGCCCGGATCGGGCGCGGGGGCGCCGGTGCCGGTGCGCTGGGAGGTCGCCGCCGATCCCGGGTTCACCGCCGTGGTCCGGGCCGGCACCGTGACCGCGTCCCCGGACGCCGACCACACCGTGAAGGTGGACGTCACGGGGCTGACGCCGGCGACGGGCTACCACTACCGGTTCACCGCGCCCGACGGGACGCGGTCCGCGACCGGCCGCACCCGGACCGCTCCGCACGTCGACGCCGACGTCGCCCGGCTCCGGTTCGGCGTGGTGTCGTGTTCCAACTGGGAGGCCGGGTACTTCTCCGCGTACCGCCATCTCGCCGCACGCGACGACCTCGACGCGATCGTGCATCTCGGCGACTACATCTACGAATACGGCCGCGGCGAGTACGGCGCCCGCGGCGGATCGGTGCGACCGCACGATCCGCCGCACGAGATCGTCTCCCTCGCGGACTACCGGATCCGGCACGCGCAGTACAAGACCGACCCGGACCTGCAGGCGCTGCACTCCCGGCTGCCGTTCATCGCCGCCTGGGACGACCACGAGACCGCGGACAACGCCTGGGTGGGTGGCGCCGAGAACCACACGCCCGCGACCGAGGGGAACTGGGCGAGCCGTTACGCCGCGGGCAGACGCGCCTACCTGGAATGGATGCCGGTCCGTGTGACCCGCGCCGATCAGCCGCTGTACCGGCGTTTCCGGTTCGGCCGGCTCGCGGAACTGTCGATGCTCGATCTGCGCAGCGACCGCGACGAGCAGGTGCCCGCCACGTCGGCGGCCGTCGACTCCCCCGACCGCAGCATCACCGGCCGCACTCAGCTCGACTGGCTCACATCCGGGCTGGTGACGTCCCCGGCGCACTGGCGGCTGGTCGGCAATCCGGTGATGATCGCACCGGTCCTGTTGCCCCCGTTGGATGTTCGCACGACCGAGGCCCTGACCGACGCGGTCGGGCTGCCGAGCGCCGGACTGCCGTACAACGCCGACCAGTGGGACGGGTACACCGCCGACCGGCGTCGGCTGTTCGACGCGCTCGCCGCGGGCGCGGTACCGAACACCGTCTTCCTGACCGGGGACATCCACTCGTCGTGGGCCGCGGAACTCCCCGTCGATGCGGCGGCCTGGCCCACCGGCCTCACCGTCGGCACCGAGTTCGTGGTGCCGTCGGTGACGTCGCCGAACATCGACGACACGCTCGGCGTGCCGCCGCGGACCGCGTCACCGGCCGTCGAGGCCGCACTGCAGGCGACGAATCGGCACCTGCGTTACGTGGAGCTGGATTCGCACGGCTACGGAATCTTCGATGTGGACAGCAGGCGCGCCCAGATGGACTGGTATTTCCTGTCGGACCCGGTCGATCCCGGCGCGACCGCCCGGGTCGGCGCCAGCCTGGCGGTCGCCGACGGCACCCAGCGACTCTCCCCGGCCACGCCGCTGCCCTGACCGGCCGGTCCGGCCGAAGAACGGACGGGGTCGCCGGCTCGGGTGAGCCGGCGACCAACGTCGGACCTCAGGTCCAGACGTCCACGAGCCGTTCGGCAACGTCGTGGGCGTGGTCGGCGACCGCGGCCACCTGGGCGTGCTCGGCGAACTCGCCGAGTGCCCGCCACCGCGCGGTCAGCGCCTTCGACCGCGGCGCCGACAGCTGGTGCTCGCGGACCGCGGCGATGCGGGTGTGGTCCTCGGGCAGGAACCAGTAGGTCGACAGCCACACCCACACCAGCTGAGCCTCGAGGAGCCGGGAGTAGAGGGTGCGGTCGTCGGCGAGCTGCGGCCACATTCCGACGACCTCGGCTCGCCATGCCTCGATCATCGCCAGCGACCTCTGGGTGGACAGTTCGAAGCTGCACAGGCAGCCGGGGAACGAGATCAGCGCGTACGCGAGGTCGAGGGTGGCGTCCCGGAATCCGCCCCACTCGTAGTCGAGGAACCGCACGCCTTCGTCGTTGACGATGATGTTGTCCGGGCACAGGTCGGACGGGCTGAACGCGCGGTGCCGGCCGCCGTCGAACAGGGCGGTCGCCCGCTGCGCGATCTCGAAGACCTCGGGTGCCACACCGACGCCGAGATCGCGGTCCAGCATGCCGGGCAGCTTGGGAACGGTGGACGTGACCTGGCCGGAGACGGCGTTGCCGAGCTGCGCGACACCGGATCGGCGCAGCAGCGCGGTGAAGTCCTCCTCCCGCCCGACGGTCGCGGCGTGCATCCGGCCCATCGACTGGGCGAGGGCCATCAGCGAGTTGGTCACGACGGACTCGTCCTGCCGCACGAGCAGCCGCGCGAGTGGGGTGGCGTCCCCGAGGTCGGTGAGGATCAGCAGGCGGGCGGACAGGTCGTAGGCGATCAGCGACGGACCGGGCCGGGTGTCGGTCGCCAGCGCGGTCGCGAACTGGTACGACACCGCTTCGCGCAGGAATGCGGTGTCGGCGACCTCGCCGCGCACGTCGTCACCGGGACCGGCCGCGCCGCCTTCGAACGTGCCATCCGGGTAGACGGCGACGCTGCGCGCGTGCGCGACCTCGGAGAGCTCCCGAACCTGCTTGATCACCAAGGTTCGGGGCAGCGAGAACGGGTTCGCGGCGCACCGGACGCGCAGCACGACGGTGCGGCCGCTTCCCCCGAGATCGACGGGATCGACGAGGGTCACCGGTGCGCCGGTCCGGCGCTCGAGCAGCCGTTCGGCTGCGGCAACCACTTCTGAAACTGGATCAGCCAAGAGTGCGGTCATAGCGACACACAACCTACCCGTCCGAAGTGACACCGTGGGTGCACTCGTCGATGTCGATGACACCCGTTACCGCATTGCTCCCGAGCCGACCAGCAGGAACGGACCGGTCCGTACGCTTTGTTGCGAAACGGTCACGGTCGGCTCGGGAGCGGGAGGTCAGGCCTCTTCGGGTTCCGGCTTGAAGTCGATGCCCGACTCCTTGCGCTGCAGTTCGGTGATCGGCGCGGGCGCCTCGGTGAGCGGGTCGACACCGCCACCGGACTTCGGGAACGCGATCACCTCGCGGATGGAGTCCATGCCGGCGAGCAGCGCGGTGATCCGGTCCCAGCCGAACGCGATGCCGCCGTGCGGCGGCGCACCGAACGCGAAGGCGTCGAGCAGGAAGCCGAACTTCTCCTCCGCCTCCTCGTGCGAGATACCCATCACCTTGAAGACGCGCTCCTGGACGTCCTTGCGGTGGATACGGATCGAGCCGCCGCCGATCTCGTTGCCGTTGCAGACGATGTCGTAGGCGTAGGCGAGCGCCGAACCCGGATCGGTGTCGAAGGTGTGCATCGACTCCGGCTTCGGAGAGGTGAACGCGTGGTGCACCGCGGTCCACGCGCTGTAGCCGAGCGCGACGTCACCGCCGGCGACCGCGTCCGAGGTCGGCTCGAACAGCGGCGCGTCGACGATCCACACGAAGGCCCACTCGTTCGGGTCGATCAGGTCCTGCTTGCGGGCGATCTCGCCACGGGCGGCGCCGAGCAGGGCACGAGACGACTTGGTGGTGCCGGCGGCGAAGAAGATGCAGTCGCCGGGCTTCGCGCCGACGTGGTCGGTCAGACCTGCGCGCTCGGTGTCGGTGAGGTTCTTCGCGACCGGGCCGGTGAGCTCGCCGTCCTCGCCGACGAGCACGTAGGCGAGGCCCTTGGCGCCACGCTGCTTGGCCCACTCCTGCCAGGCGTCGAGCTGACGCCGCGGCTGGCTCGCACCGCCGGGCATGACGACCGCACCGACGTACTCGGCCTGGAACACCCGGAAGGTGGTGTCCTTGAAGAACTCCTTGCACTCGACGAGCTCCACACCGAACCGCAGATCGGGCTTGTCGGAGCCATAGAGACGCATCGCGTCGGCGTACGTCATCCGCCGGATCGGGGTGGTGATCTCGTGCCCGATCAGCTTCCACAGGTTGGCCAGGATCTCCTCGGCGAGGAGGATCACGTCCTCCTGCGTCACGAAGCTCATCTCGATGTCGAGCTGGGTGAACTCCGGCTGTCGATCGGCGCGGAAGTCCTCGTCGCGGTAGCAGCGGGCGATCTGGTAGTACCGCTCGATGCCGCCGACCATCAGCAGCTGCTTGAACAGCTGCGGCGACTGCGGGAGCGCGTAGAAGTTGCCCGGCTGCAGGCGCGCGGGCACGAGGAAGTCGCGCGCGCCCTCCGGGGTCGAACGGGTCATGGTCGGGGTCTCGACCTCGACGAACTGGTGGTGTGCGAGCACCTCGCGCGCGGCGGCGTTGACCTTGGACCGCAGCCGGATCGCGTGCGCCGGTCCCTCGCGGCGCAGGTCCAGGTAGCGGTACTTGAGCCGCGCTTCCTCGCCGGGGTTGTCGTCGAGCTGGAACGGCAGTGGCGCACTCTCGCCGAGCACCTCGAGGTGGGTCGCGTTGACCTCGATCGCGCCGGTGGGGATCTCGAAGTTCTGGTTGCCCTCGGGTCGGACCTCGACTACACCGGTGACCTTCACGCAGTACTCGGCGCGCAGCTTGTGCGCCTGCTCGAGGACGTCCTCGCTGCGGAAGACCACCTGGGAGACACCGGACGCGTCACGCAGGTCGATGAAGATGACGCCGCCGTGGTCGCGTCGCCGCGCAACCCAGCCGGTGAGGGTGACGGTCTGGTCGGCCTGCTCGGCTCGCAACGAGCCGGCGAGATGGGTGCGCAGCACGGGGTTCCTTTCACACTTCCAGTCACACAGGATCTGGGACTTCTTGTCCTGTGATCCTACGGAGGTGCGGATGCGAAGACACAATGCACCGGAGCATCGCGAACGACGCCAAGCGTGCCAAGCTGATACGTCATCGAGTAATGCGACAGCAAAGGGTGGCAGGCAATGACCTTCAACGAGGGCACACGGATCGACTCGGGCC
Organism: Rhodococcus sp. NPDC004095; assembly: GCF_053604015.1. Classification (NCBI taxonomy): domain Bacteria; kingdom Bacillati; phylum Actinomycetota; class Actinomycetes; order Mycobacteriales; family Nocardiaceae; genus Rhodococcus; species Rhodococcus sp. NPDC004095. The sequence goes on along the minus strand of NZ_JBSGGS010000002.1, from coordinate 70,982 downwards.
GGGTCCAGGTCGGAGGAGGCGGTGGTGGCGGCGGCCGGGGCGGCAAGTTCGCGCTCGGCGGCGGCCTGGGTGGCCTCGTGGTTCTGGTCCTCGCTCTCCTGCTCGGCGGCAACCCGGGCACACTGCTCGGCAACCTCTCGGGCGCCACCGACAGCTCGCAGCTCGGCACCGGCGCGGTCGACACCCTGCAGAACTGCGAAACCGGCGCCGACGCGAACCGGGACGTGAACTGCCGGGTCGCGTTCACCGCGGCCAGCCTGGACTCGGTGTGGGGTCAGCAGCTCGAGGCCCAGACCGGTACCCGCTACGTCGAGCCGGGCGTCATGCTGTTCTCCGGTGCCGTGAACACCGGCTGCGGCACCGCCACCAGCGAGGTCGGCCCCTTCTACTGCCCCGCGGACACCACCGCCTACTTCGACACCAGCTTCTTCCAGCTGCTCGTCGACCAGTACGGGTCCTCCGGCGGCCCGCTCGCCCAGGAGTACGTGGTCGCGCACGAGGTGGGCCACCACATCCAGAACCAGCTCGGGGACATCGGGCGTGCGCAGACGGACCCGCAGGGTCCGGAGTCCGGTGCCGTGCGCACCGAGCTGCAGGCCGACTGCTACGCCGGCATCTGGGCGCACTACGCGGACAACCAGCCCGGCCCCGACGGCGGTGCCCCGTTCCTGAAGCCGCTGTCGCAGTCCGACATCAAGGACGCCCTCTCCGCGGCGTCGTCGGTCGGTGACGATCGCATCCAGAAGGCCGCGACCGGCCGGGTCAACCCGGAGGGCTGGACGCACGGTTCCGCCGAGCAGCGGCAGAAGTGGTTCCTCACCGGCTACACGACCGGCAAGGTCGCGGACTGCAACACCTACGCGGCCCGTGACCTGGACAACCCGGCGGCACTGGGAAGCTGATCTCCGACGCACTTCGCAGACGGCCGCCACCGACGCTCGCCGGTGGTGGCCGTCGCGTCATCCGGGTGGCGGCGCCTCCGGTTCGGCGTGCTGCTCGTGCACGAGTTCGTAACGGCGACCGTAGGTTTCGACGATCGCCTGGATGACCGCGACGACCGGAACGGACACCAGCGCGCCCACCGCGCCGAACAGGGAGGCGCCGACGATGACGGACCCGAACGCCACCGCCGGGTGGATCGAGACCGTCTTGGACGTGATCCGCGGGTGCAACAGGTAGTTCTCCACCTGCTGGTAGGCGGTGCCGAACACGACAACCCACACACCGTCCATCGGCTGCTGCGCCGCAGCGATGATCGCCGGCAGCGCGATCGCCAGGTAGGTGCCGAGGGTCGGGATGAACTGCGAGACCACACCGGTCCAGATCGCCAGCGGCAGCCAGTACGGCACCCCGATCACCATCAGGAAGATCCCGGTGGCGAAGGCGCTGACGGCGGCCAGGATCAGCCGGGACACCACGTACCCGCCCGCCTTGTCGACCGAGATCCCCCACACCGTGGAGATGATCTCCTGCTGCCGCGCCGGGAACCACCGCGAGATCGTCCGCCGCAGCTGCGGACCCTCCGCCGACATGTAGAAGACGAACATCAGCAGCGTCAGGCCCTGGAAGACGACCCCGACCAGGGACGACACCACCCCGAGCACGCTGGGCGTGTACTTCTGCGCGAGGTCCTTGATCGTCTCCGGGGTGATCTTGATCAGATCCTTGCCGGTGGCGAAGTCGGTGCCGAAGGTTCGGTTGGCCCACTCGGTCACCCTGGACAGCGCGTCCGGCAGCGCGGTCAGCAGCTGGGCGAGCTGCTCGGCGAGCAGCGCACCGAAGACCGCGACGAATCCGATGGCGAACAGGATCAGCGCGACCATCACGATGCCGGTACCCGCGCCGCGCCGCAGCCCTCTGCGTTCGAACCAGTCGACGACCGGCTCGATGGTGACGCTCGCGAGCCAGGCCAGGAACAGCAGGCCGAGGAAGCCGCGCAGGTTGTGGAAGAGCCAACCCGACATCTGGTAGGCGGCGATCGCGAGCAGCACGTACACGATGGCCAGTCGCAGCCAGCGGATGTTCGCCCTGTGCCCCCCGTCCTCGGCCCGCTTCGGCGCGGCCGGTTCCGGCGTCTCCGGGACGTCCGCGTCCCCGTCTTCGCTCATCGCACCCTCCGCACTCGGATGGCTCGTGCCGTCCAGCCGGAATCTACCCGCCCGTTGCGCACCGAGCCGGGCGGTGACACTCGATCAGAACAGGGTGAGCGCCGGCGCCGCACCGGCACCGATGAGTTCCCGTGTGAGCGAGGCGGACTCCTGCCGCGGGCCGGCCGCACCGCCGAATCGGCCGCCGCCACCGTCGTCGGCGGCGCCGCCGTCATCGGCGGCATCGCCGCGGCCGAGCCCGTACTTCTCGACCAGCGGGGTGACACGCCCGCGCAGCCACGTCTTGTACTCGGGCGTGACGTACGCGCCACGGCCGTACAGCTGCCGGTAGCGGCGGATCAGCGCGGGATGGTGTTCGGCGAGCCAGTTCAGGAACCAACCACGGGTGCTGCCGCGAAGGTGCATCGGGAACACGGTGACCCCGCTCGCGCCGGCTTCGGCGATCGAGGCGAGCAGTCCGTCGAGATGTGCGGTGGAGTCGGTGAGATACGGGATCACGGGCGCGACCATGACGTTGCAGTCGAAACCGGCATCCGCTATCGCACGGATCAGCTCGAGCCTGGCCCGAGGCGAGGGCGTACCGGGTTCGATCGCTTTCTGCAGCTCGGCGTCACCGATCGCGAGCGACACCGAGATCGACACGGGCACCTGCCGGGCGGCGAGGGTCAGCATCGGCAGGTCCCGGCGCAGCAGCGTGCCCTTGGTCAGGATCGAGAACGGCGTCCCCGATTCGGCGAGTGCGCCGATGATGCCCGGCATCAGCCGGTAGCGGCCCTCGGCTCGCTGGTAGGGGTCGGTGTTGGTGCCGAGTGCGACCGGCTCGCGTTTCCACGACCGGCGGGCCAGCTCGCGGCGCAACACGGCGGCGACATTGGTCTTGACCACGACCTGGCTGTCGAAATCGGCTCCGGCGTCGAGGTCGAGGTACTCGTGTGTGGGCCGCGCGAAGCAGTACCGACAGGCGTGCGAACAGCCCCGAAAAGCGTTGACGGTGAACCGGAACGGCAGCGGCGATCCGTCTGGCACCCTGTTCAGCGCCGATTTGCACAGCACCTCGTGGAAGGTGATCCCCTCGAACTCGGGAGTCTGTACGCTGCGCACGTGCCCCACCCGGGCCAGACCGGGCAGGGCACCGTCGTCGATCTCCGACCGCACGGCCTCGAGTGTCTGCCCCTGCCAACGCATGCGCACAGTCGAACACGTGTTCTATGGCAAGTCAAGCCCCGCCGCGAATCGGTATGCCGCCCAGGCGATCACCTGCGACAATCGAACCATGACCTCGGCAGTCGATCCGAAGTTTCCGCACACCAGCACCGACGTCCTGATCGTGGGAGCCGGACCGGTCGGGCTCACCCTGGCGGTGCAGTTGCGCCGCCGCGGCGTCGACGTCCTCGTCGTCGATCGGCGGCCGGAACGCGCGCCGTTCGCGAAGGCGGTCGGTGTCTCGCCACGAACCCTCGAGGTGTTCGACTCGATGGGGATCGTCCGAGCTGCGCTCGACGCGTCGATCACGATGCGCGGCCAGCTCGTGTACTCCGACGATGCCGCGGCCGTGCGAATGGAGATGCCGCTCCCGGACGTCATCCCGTACCGGTTCGTCGCGATGCCGCAGTACGAGACCGAACGAATCCTGACCGACGCCCTCGCCGCCCACGGCGGCCACGTCACGCGCGGAGTCGAGTTCACCGGCTTCGATCAGCACGACGACACGGTCACCTCGACCCTGCACGGGCCGCGAGGCGGTTCCACGGTCTCGTCCCGCTACCTGGTCGGGTGCGACGGCGCGCACTCACTGGTCCGCAAGGGGCTCGGCGTGGAGTTCGAGGGCGACGCGTTCCCCGAGGAGTACATGCTCGCCGACGTCGAGGTCGACTGGTCGCTGCCCGCCGGATTCGGCGTCCGGGCGATGCACCACACCGACGGCTCGGTGGACGACCTGATGGTCGCGATCCCACTGCCCGGCCGTCATCGCTACCGGATCTCGATGCTCGTCCCCGACGAGTTGGCGACGGCGGCGACGCCGGGCGCGGTCGCACACGGACTCGAGGGCGGCCGGGCCCCCGACCTGCATCACGTCCAGGCCGTCCTGGACCGGCTCGCGCCGGAGCCCACGACCGCGTCGAATCTGCGCTGGTCGTCGGTGTTCCGGATCAGTCACCGCCTCGCCGCGCGCTATTCGCACGGCCGGGTGTTCCTCGCGGGCGACGCCGCGCACATCCATCCGCCGACCGGCGCGCAGGGTATGAACACCGGCATCCAGGACGCCACCAACCTGGCGTGGAAGCTGGCACTGGCGGTGCAGGGCCTGGCCGCCGAGGACCTCCTCGACACCTACCACCTGGAACGGCATCCGGTCGGCGAGGAGGTGGTCGGCCGGACCGTGCGGCACGCCCGTCAGGGCATCGGCGCAGGCGAGACCGACGCGTCCGTCGCGGTACTGCGGGAGGCCCAGTTGCTCGTCGCCTATCCGGACAGCCCCCTCGTCGGTGCCGACGGGCATTCCGAGAACGATCCCGGCCCGCACCCCGGGGAACGGGCTCCGGACGCCGGCGGACTGGGTCAGGATTCCACCGCGCTCCCGGCCCGGGTGCACGACCTGCTGCGTCACCCCGGGCACACGCTACTGCTGTACGCGTCGGACGCGGGGCAGGTCGACGCGCAGCTCGACCTGGCCGCCGTCACCATGGACCGGTACGGCCCGCTGGTGCGGTGTCACGTGATCGTCGATCCGGCCGCGCAGATCCCGGATGTGTCCGGAATCGTGTTGCGCGACAACGACGGCCGGTTCGCGCAGACGTACGGATCCCGAGGCGGGGCCGGGTATCTGATTCGCCCCGACGGCTACCTCGGGTTCCGCGGCAGTGCGGTGACGGCGGTACGGATCGACGGGATCCTCTCCGGCACGATGCGCCACCGGTAGCGCGACGGCGCACTACGCGTAGAGCAGGGCCTTGCGGTGGGTGCTCGCCTCGATGTCGGCCGCGGTGGCCTCGATCAACTTGTGCGACAGATCCGCGAACGCACGGGCCGCCGCCAGCTCGTCGCCGATCGCAGGGACATCCGCGTCGGTCGGATTGAGCCTGGCCAACCCGACGCCCACCAGTTCCGGTTTACCCTCTGCATGCAGCCGGGCCTTGGCCCGGGTCCGGCCGTCGTGCTCGTCGATTTCGATGGTCACCGACCACTTCTTCGCTTCCATCACGGTCGCCTCCTCGACTCACACCTCAACGATGGCAGCCTGGCGGCCGTACGTCGAGGGGCTCGTCGACGATGGCCTGCACCAGCCCGCCGTAGCGCCGGATCAGGTCCTCGCGGCCGATGACGTCGGGTCCGAGCAGACCGACACTCCGGACCCCGCTCGCAAGTCCGAGCATCGTGGTGAGCACCAGATGGGTGCGGACGAGTTCGGTTGAGGTGTCACCGATCCGGTCCGCGATGGCCCTCACGTAGCGGCGCCGGATGTCCTCGCGCGCGGTGTCCTGATCGACCGCTTCGTGGATCAGCGTCGGCGCCATGGCGAGCGGGTCGGGCTCGTCGTTGTCGCGGCGGTCGAGGAGCCTGCGGACCAGTTGGTACCCGATCGGCTCCGCCGCCGCGGGCGGCTCGTCGGGCACCGCGTGCGACGGCTCCTCGAGGACGGACGCCGACGGATCCGCTGCCGCGAACAGTTCGGCCTTGCTGCCCGTCAGCTTCATCACCAGCGCCGGGGAGCAGCCGGCCGCGGCGGCGATGTCCTTGATGGTCGTCGCGGTGTAGCCGCGCCGGGCGAAGAGGTCCCGGGCGGCGGCGATCACCGTCTCCCTCGTGGATGCGGTCACGGCGCCACCGTGCCCGCGCCCGATCCGACCCCGGCGACGGCCGCGACCTCGTGGTCGGGATCGAGATCGAGGTCGATCTCCGCCGGCCGGGACAACTGGACGAATTGCCGGGTCGCGGTGCGCCGGTCGGCGGTCAGCACGGTGACGAGATGGCGCCCCGTCGAGGGTTGCGCGAACTCGTAGTGCCCGTCCGCGTCGGTGCGCGTGGTGCCCACGTACTCCCCCGTCGCCCTGACCAGGCTGACCACCGCGTCCGGGACCGAGTGGCCGCCGTCGGTGACCCGCCCGCCGAGCCGGAGCCGGTGGGTGAGCACGACCGACTGCCGGGTGTCGGAGCCGTCGAAGTCGATCACCTGGGACCGCGGCGCCCAGCCGTCCGCATTGGTGACCACCAGATAGGGACCGGGCTGCGGCAGCACCACGGAGAACTCGCCGGTGTTGTCGGCGCGGCTCCAGTCGACCGGCTCGCCGGTGGTGCGCAGCACGGTGACCACGGCCTGTCGGATCGGGCGCATACCGGAGTGCAGCACCGCTCCGCTGACGACGATCTCGTCCGGCGCGGTGTCGGCCGCGGCCTTCGCGATCGGCGGCGTCTCCGCGGCGTGGGCGGACCGCGGGATGAACGCGGCGACCGTGGCGGCCGCGAGACCCGCGACGGCGGCGACCCCGAACACGACCTGGAAGGCGGCCAGCGAGGGCAGCTCGTGTCCGGCGACGGAGAGGGTGACGGTCGTCAGAATCGCAGAGATGACCGCACTCGAGACCGAGGTGCCGACCGAGCGCAGCAGCGTGTTGAGTCCGTTGGCGGAGGCGGTTTCGGTGATCGGCACCGAGCCCATGATGAGCATCGGCATGGCGCCGTAGGCGATCGCGGTTCCGGAGGTGACCAGCATCGCTCCGAGCACGATCAGCGGCACCGACCCGGTCAGGAAGACCCGCGCGGTGTACGCGCCCGCCAGCACCAGGCCGCCGATGACCAGGGTGAGGCGGGGACCGATCCGCCGGATCAGTTTGGCGGCGATCGGCGCGACCACGACCATCATCAGCCCGGCCGGCATCATGCACAGTCCGGCGACGAGTACCGACAGGCCGTGCCCGTATCCGGTGGCCTCGGTCATCTCCAACTGCTGGGTGGTCGACATCATGTTCGCGTACATGGACAGGCCGACGAGCAGTCCGGCGATGTTGGTGAGCAGCACCGGCCTCCGGGCGGAGGTCCGCAGGTCGACCATCGGCTGGTTGACCCGCAGCTCGTACGGGAACCACAGCGCGAACGCGACGACCGCGATCACCAGGGCTCCGACTGTGCGGCCGCCGAACCAGCCCCAGGTGCCACCCTTGGAGATCGCCAGCAGCAGGGACGCCAGCGCGACGGACAGGAGCACCGCGCCGCCGATGTCGAATCGGCCGGGAGTGCGGACGGGCGATTCCGGCACCACGGTGAGCACCGCGATCACCAGGGCGACACCGGCTCCCGCGGACACCCAGAAGATGGCGGACCATCCCAGATGCTCGTAGATCAGGCCGGCCAGCGGCAGGCCGAGCGCGGCACCGATGCCGAGGGTGGCGCTCATCAGGGAGGTGGCCCCGGCGACCTTCGACTTGGGCAGCTCGTCGCGCAGGATGCCGATACCGACGGGGACGAGAGCGGAGGCCAGTCCCTGCATCCCCCGGCCGATCAGCACCGCGGGGAAGCTCGCGCCGACTGCGGCGATGACCGAGCCGACGATCATGGTGCCCAACGAGACCAGCATCATCCGCCGTTTCCCGAACATGTCGGCCAGCCGGGAGACGATCGGGGTGGCGATCGCGGCGGTCAGCAGCGTGATCGTGACCAGCCAGGATGCGGTCGTGTAGTCGATGTCGAGGATGGTCGGGAACTCGGCGAGCAGCGGGATGACCAGCGTCTGCTGCAGGGCGACCAGTGTGCCGGACAGGCAGAGCACGGTGGTGAGCACCCCGGTCGACGCCCGCGACGACGGTGTCGAACGACTGGACGGCTTCGAGTGGACTGACAAAGGGCAACTCCGGGATGCGAACTCGGAAAGAGAAGGGGGTGAACGGGTATTTACCCTCGTGCAGTGAACACCCGTTCACCCCTCTCCCGCAACCCGGACAAACCCGGCTTCCATCACCCAGGTCAGGCGGCCGCCTCACCGGTCTTCGCGAACTCCCCGGCGGCCGCCCAGGCGTCGCGCTCGGCGGCGAAGGCCGCCGACTGCGTCGTCCGGAACGCCGCGATCGAGTCGGCGTTCGACGCGAGGAACGTCTCGTGCTCGGCGAGCGAGAAGCTGCCGTCGGTGATCTGCACTCCGCCCGGTCCACCCGCGGCGGTCTCCGCGCGCAGCTCGAGAAGTTCGTCGGGCTCGACCGGGTACCAGGAGATCCGGTCGAAGAACCGCAGCAGCCACGGCGTGCCGTCCTCGAAGGCCCGCGAGTTGTCCGGGAACCGGTGGTTCCACACCTGGGTGGTGCGACCGACGAACTGGTAGCCGCCCGGCCCCTCCATCCCGTAGATGCAGAGGTAGGCACCACCGATCCCGACCGCGTTCTCCGGGGTCCACGTCCGCGCCGGGTTGTACTTGGTGGTGACCAGGCGGTGGCGAGGATCGAGCGGGGTCGCGACGGGGGCGCCGAGGTACACGTCGCCGAGGCCCAGCACCAGGTACTCGGCGTCGAAGACGGTGTCGAAGACGTCGGCGACCGAGTCGAGTCCGTTCATCCGGCGGATGAATTCGATGTTCCAGGGGCACCACGGCGCGTCGGCGCGCACGCCGTGCACGTACCGCTTGATCGCTTCCCGGGTGGACGGGTCGTCCCACGACAGCGGCATCCGTACGTGCCTGCTGGGCACCACCAGCTGCGACGAGTCGGGGATCTGCTCCTCCGCCTCGGCGAGCAGACCCATCAGCGTGGGCACGGGAAGCACGTCGGGGTCGACGCGGACCTGTAGCGACCGGATGCCCGGCGTCAGATCGAGCAACCCGGCCGGCCGCTCCGCCTCCAGCCTCTGGTGGAGCGCGTGAACGCGGGCCCGCAGCGCCAGGTCGAGGGTGAGGTCGCCGTACTCGACGAGCACGTTGTCGTCCCCGGAGCGGCGATAGGTCACCGGCGTCGCGCCGTCCCGGCGCGCGATCACTCCGTCGTCCCCGTCGCCACCGGAGGAGAACACCGCGGGCAGACCGGCGCGACGGGCGACACCGAGGTCCCCCAGTCGCGCCGCGTGCGCGGCCTTGACCGGCACGAATCGAACCCGATCCCCCGGGCTGAGCTGGCCGAGCTTCCAGCGCTCGGCGGCGACCACGGTGACCGGGCACACGAATCCGCCCAGGCTGGGACCGTCCGGCCCGAGCAGAATCGGCGTGTCACCGGTGAAGTCCAGTGCTCCGACGGAATACGCGTTGTCGTGGATGTTGGACGGGTGCAGACCGGCCTCGCCGCCGTCGGGGCGGGCCCAGTCCGGCTGCGGACCGACGAGGCGGACGCCGGTGCGGTCGGAGTTGAAGTGCACCTCGTAGTCGGTGGCGTAGAGCGTGTCGATGTCGGCGCGGGTGAAGAACTCCGGCGCACCGTGCGGCCCCTCGGTGACCGCGATCTCCCACCGGCCGGCGATCACGGGCCGGTGCTCACCCGGAACCGGCTGCGCCAGATCCGGATTCCCGGCCGTTCCGAGAGTGAGCACGTCGCCGGCCTGCAGCGCCCGGCCCTCGTGTCCACCGAAGCGGCCGAGGGTGAACGTCGCTCCACTGCCCAGGTGGTCGGGAACCTCGATCCCGCCCTGGATCAGCAGGTAGATCCGCAGGCCGGGACCGCTGACGGTACCGATGTCGAGAAGTCCGCCCGCGGGGACGGCGACGGGCTGCCAGGACGGCACCGTGATCCCGTCCACTCGGACCCGCACCGGCGCGCCGGTGACGCAGACGACGGCCTGCTCGGCGAACCGGAGGGCGGGACCGGACATCGCGAACTCCAGACCCGCTGCGCCCTCGGGATTTCCGACCGCGATGTTGCCGAGCCGGAAGGACAGGTCGTCCATCGGCCCCGACGGCGGCACGCCGATCTGCCAGTATCCGACCCGGCCCGGCCAGTCCTGGACGGTGGCGAGCATTCCCGGCCGCTCGACCGCAACGCTGGTCATCGCTCCTCCTCACGGGTGACGATCATCCGGACCTCGGTGGGGTCGAAACCGTTGCACGGGTTGTTGATCTGCGGGCAGTTCGACACGAGCACCAGCGCGTCGATCTCGGCGCGCAGTGCCAGGCGCTTGCCGGGAGCCGACAGTCCGTCGACGATGCCGAGGGTGCCGTCCGCGTCGACGGGCACGTTCATGAAGAAGTTGATGTTGGAGACCAGGTCACGCTTGCCCAGGCCCCACTTCGCGCCTTCGATCAGGAAGTTCTCGACGCAGGCGTGCTGGTGCCGGGTGTGGTGGCCGTACCGAAGGGTGTTCGACTCCTGCGAGCAGGCGCCTCCGACGGTGTCGTGGTTGCCGACCTCGTCGCCGACGATCGTCATCAACGCCGTGCCGTCCTGGGCGCGCAGCACCGATCCGGTGGTGAGGAACAGGTTGCGTTGCGCGGTGACGGTGGCCGCGGCGTCGTAGCGGGCGGTGCGGTCGGCGGCCGCGTAGATCAGGGTGTCGACGGCCTGGTTGCCGTGTAGGTCCACGATGGTGAGGACGTCGCCGGCGCGGACGACCGCCGACCACGGTCCGCGGGAGCCGACGATCTCGTCGAGGACGACGGTGCCGGGAACGAGCGCGAGGGCCTCGGCGGCGAGCAGGGTGGCGGTCATCGGGCGTCCTTTCCGAACCGCGACGCGGTCTGGGTGAGATCGGACTGCGCCGCAGTCCAGCTGTCTTCGGTGTTCAGTACCGCGCGGAGGTATTCGGGATCGTCGTTCGGCAGTGCGTCGAGGTCCGCGGGCGCCCGCCAGGCGAGCACCTCGAGCGGGGTGGTCTCGAAGGCCGGTGCGACGTCGAGGGGGTGGGCGGTGTTGGCGATCAGCACGATCACCGGCAGGTGCAGCAGCAGTTCGACCGCGGTGTCGGGCCCGGCGTTTCCGGTCGGAGTCAGCGCACCGTCCGGTTCCACGCGGACACCGTGGAAGAAGGACAGTGCCGGCGGCAGGTCACGCGGGGCCAGGTCGTGCTTGGCGGCGGCGAGGGTGAGCAGTTCCCGGCCGGCAGGCGAAGCCGAGTGCACGGCGCCGTCGCCGTACTTGGCGGTGTTGCCGGCGAGAGTGGTCGTGCCGCAGAACGTGTCGTGGGCGCCGGAGGTGTCGGCGACCACGGTCGCGAGCACCCGTCCCTGGTCGGAGAGCAGCGGATGCCCGACCCCGAGGTACGCCTGCCACGGCACCTTCACGGTGTCGGCCACGTTGAGGCGCTCGTGCGGAGCGTCGGCGCGGTACAGCAGGACGGTGGCGCAGGCGCGACCGCCGATGTCCCGCAATCGGATCCGGGCGCCCCGGGCGAGGACCTTGCTCGTGTAGCGGCCACCGGGGACGGTCTCGGCCCAGGTGAGCCGATCCGCGTCGATTCCGGCGGGTGGGGTCGGCCACGCGGACGCGGGCAGCACCGGCATCGAATCGGTGATCTCTCCGGCCTGCGAGCGGGCGTGCTCGCGGGCGGCACTGGTGGTGGCGGTGTTCACGGACACGGGTCAGGCTCCAATCGTGACGGGTTTCGGGACGGCCTTGCCGCGCGGGTAGCAGAGCGCTCCGAGGAGCACCACGGCGGCGACGGTGAGCGGACCGGCCCACTGCAGGACCGGGTATTCACCGGTCGGGTTGAAGATCTCGGCGCGCGGCCAGGCGAGGTTGACCACCATCAGCGAGCCGTAGACGACCGCGGCGATGTTGACGGGCAGACCCCAGCGGCCGAGCGAGAACAGCGGCTTGCCCTCGGCGTCGACCTGCGGTCCGCCGTTCGGCCAGCCCTTCAGTCGCCGCACCAGCAGCGGCACGGTGACCAGCAGGTACGCCAGGTAGATCAGGATGATGCAGACACTGGACAGGGTCGCGAAGATCGCCGAGTTGCCGACGTTGACGGCAAGGACCGCGATGCACAGCACGCCGATGAGCACGGACGGCGCGATCGGGGTTCCGGTGCGCGGGTTGACCTTCGAGAGCATCGACGACGCAGGCAGCCGGCCGTCGCGTGCCATGGAGAACATCAGCCGCGACGCCGCGGTCTGGATCGCGAGGGTGCAGACGGTCACCGCGATCGCCACGTCGACCAGCAGCAGGGTGCCCCACGGCGAGGACAGGATCGAGTTCAGCACGTACGGCAGTCCCTCGGTGGCGAGGCGGCCGTCGGTCAGGCTGGGCGCGGCCATCAGCGCACCGACGATCATCAGGCCGCCACCGAGTGCGGACACCGACAGCGCCAGCCGGATGGTTCGGGGCGCGACGCGGCGCGGGTTACGGGTCTCCTCGGCGAGTTCGCCGGCGGATCCGAAGCCGACCATCACGTACGCGGCCATCAGGCCGGAGACGATCCAGGCCCAGATGTAGCCGGGCTGGCCGCCGGCCTCACCGGTGTCGAACACCACCTGCGGGCCGCGCTGGGCGTGCGTGAAGAACATGCCGATCACCGCGATGACGCCGATGATCTCGCAGGTGACGCCGATGTTGTTGATCCGCGACATCCAGTTCACGCCGACGCAGTTGACGGTCGTGGTCAGCACCAGCAGCACCGACCCGAGGAGGACCGCGTTGGCGGCACCGGACGACGAGGTGAGCGAGGGGTCGTCGCCGATGACCTGGAAGCCGCTCCACACGTTCGGCAGCACCACCTGCAGTGCGATGGCCGCGGCGGAGGCGGTGACGATCTGGGCGAGGATCATGAACCAGCCGGCGAACCAGCCGATCACCTCCCCCGCCATGCGGCGTGACCACTGGTAGATCGCTCCCGAGATGGGGTACCGCGCAGCGAGTTCCGCGAAGCACAGCGCAACCATGAACTGGCCCAGGAAGACCACCGGCCAGGTCCAGAAGAAGGCCGGGCCGGCGAATCCGAAGCCGAGGCCGAACAGCTGGAAGATCGTGGTGAGGATGGAGACGAACGAGAAACCGGCGGCGAACGAGGCGAACTTGCCGAGGGAGCGGTGCAGCTGCTGCTCGTACCCGAATTCGGCGAGGTCACCGTCGTCACCGGTCTTTGATGCCACGGTCGTCATGGGCTCTCCTGCGAGGTGCGCGGTCGGCGGGTTTCTGTCGGTTGACAGTTTTCGTGGCGCCCGTTTTCTGACGGTGTCTCCCGCGTTTCGCCGTGTAGCGGTTGCGTTTCGGGGTGATGACGCCTGTTACACCACCATTTCGGACTGCTCACAGCGCCGGTCTCCCTGGCGTTCCTGTCAGGATGGGGCCCATGAACGAACCGCTGGTGGTGCGCGACCCGGCGATGCGGCCGGTCGGAGAACTGCTGCACGCACCGGCCCTGACCTGCGCGCCCGAGACATCCGTCGCCGAGGCCGCCCGTCTGATGACCGACAGTCGTCGCCGCTGCGTGCTGATCCGCCTCCGCGACGACCTGCTCGGCATCCTCACCGAGGGCGACCTGCGCCGGAGAGTGGTTGCGGCGGGGCAGAGTCCGCAGGTCCCGGTGTCCGCGGTGATGAGTGCGCCCGCGCGCACCGTGCCTGCGGCCACGCTGGGCGCGGACGCCCTGCTGGACATGCTCGCGCACGGCGTCCGCCGCCTGCCCGTCGTGTCCGACACCGGGGAAGCGCTCGGGGTCGTCGAGGACACCGACCTGCTCGCCAATGCCACCCGCGGAGGTTTCCTGGTGCGCGGTGACATCGCCCGCGCCGAGGACACCACCACACTCGTCGCCGCGACCGCCCGCATACCCCGCCTGGTGACGGAGTTGACGCGGGCCAGGGTCGCGGCAACCGACGTGAGTGCGATCCTCTCCGTCGTGGTCGGCACCGCCGTCGCTCGCGCGGTCGAACTGACCGACAGCGAATCCCCTTCCAGCGCAGCATGGCTCGTCCTGGGCAGTGTCGCGCGCCGGGAGGCGATGCCGAGTTCGGACGTGGACAGCGCGACGGTGTGGCGCGAGGGGTCGACGACGTCACGGGACGCCACCGACCGCGCCTCGCGCGTGCACACGCTGCTCGACCGGTGCTCACTGCGTGCCGACGACAAGGGTGCGCTGGCGTCGCGTCCGCGGTTCGCCCGTTCGCGCGACCAGTGGCACGCCGCGATCGACGGCTGGCTGGCCGACCCGTGGTCCGATCAGGCGCTGGTGATGCTGGCGATGCTCGTCGACAGTCGCGTGGTCCACGGCGACCCGGATCTCGATCTGGCGCGGCACACTGCCGCGGCCCTGCGGTCGCGTCCGGACGCGCTGGCCCTGCTGCTGCGCGAGGCCGTCGAGGAGAAGGCCGCACTCACATCGCGGCGGTGGAGCCTCACTCGGCGCGTGGAGTCGGTTGACGTCAAGGCACAGGGTCTGGCCCCGATCGTGAACATTGCCAGGTGGGCGGGCACCGCCGCGGGGCTGGATGCCGAGGCCACCCCGGTGCGTCTTCGGGCCGGGGTGGCGGCCGGACTGCTGCCGGAGGACGACGGCCGCGTTCTAGGGGAGGCGTTCGACGCGCTCACCCAGATCCGGCTGCGGCACCAGTGCGAACGGATCGAGCGGGGTGAGCCGCCCACGGACGTCGTCGATCCCGACGCCCTGAGTCCGTTGCAGCGCAGCCTGCTCGCCGGCGCGGTCCGCGAGATCGCCGGGGTGCAGCGCAAACTGGCGTACGCGGGACCGCCGGCATGATCGCCGCCTCCACCGCGTGGCCGGACCTGTTCGCCGCGCTCCCTCCCGAGCACGCCCATGGCGTCGACCAGACCGTCGCCGCCGAACTCCTGGAGGGCTGGCGCCCGGACCGGAGGGACGTCGCCGATCTGGTCGCCCTGGCCGCCGGGGACCTGGATCACGCGCGGTTCCTCGAACTTCGCCGCTTACAGGCGTCTGCCCTGCCGGTGACCACCCGCAGGCGCCGGTTCGCGCTGCCCCAGCCCTACCTGCTGACCGGGACACCGGTGCTGCGCAACAACTTCGGGTTGCGCGACGCCACCCAGCTGCGGGATGTCGAGTTCGCGGCAACCGCGGCCCGGCTGCTGGAGGCGCATCTGCAGGGTGCTCCCCCGGTCCGCCGGATCGACGCCGACCACGTCCACGCCCTGCATCGCCACGTCTTCGGTGACGTGTTCGCGTGGGCCGGCCAGACCCGCATCGTGGACCTGGTGAAGAACGGGGACGGTTTCGCTCCGGTCGGCGCCATCACCCGGTACCTGCGGGAAGTGGAGATCGCGGTCGCGACGGTGGACTGGCCGCGCGTGGACCACGGCCGTCTCTCCTATGCGCTCGCCGCGGTGTACGTCACCTACAACCACGCACACCCGTTCCGGGAGGGCAATGGGCGTACCGGCACTCTGCTGCTGCACCAACTGTGCGCGGCGACCGGGTTCCGGCTCGACCTCTCCGGCGTCGCCCCCGCGGAATGGGTGGCCG
Source organism: Rhodococcus sp. NPDC004095 (assembly GCF_053604015.1). NCBI lineage: Bacteria > Bacillati > Actinomycetota > Actinomycetes > Mycobacteriales > Nocardiaceae > Rhodococcus > Rhodococcus sp. NPDC004095. The sequence goes on along the minus strand of NZ_JBSGGS010000002.1, from coordinate 55,539 downwards.
CGTCCCGTGATTCGGCCCCGTTCCGCCGCACCGGCGCGCCCAGCCCCCGGCCGATGATCCCGCTGCTGCGCCGCGCCCTGACGGCTCGACAGGTCAGCGGAACCTCACGTCGGTGACTCGGGCGCGGAAGAACTCGCCTTCGTCCTGACGGTCGGTCCCCCACCACCATCCGACCCGGAACCGCGAGGCGACGGTGACGCCGGCATATTCGGTCTCCACCTCGACGGCCACCCCGAACGGGTACCGCCCGTACCCCACCCCGCTCGGGGTGCCCCAGCGCTGCATCGTGGCGCCGCGCAGCCGACCGTCGGTGTCGATGTCGACATCGACCATGTCCTCGTGGCCGTCGGTCATCCAGGTCATGTGCGCGCCCCGCTCGTCTTCCGTCCAGCTCGCGCCGATACAGGCCGTCGGCACCAGGACCGACTCGATCGCGAGCCGCCCCGCGGCGCTGCGGGTGATCCGGTCGTCGCTCTCCGACATCACCGGGATCACTCCACCCAGCCGCCAGTGCATCTCCCCCACCCCGTCGGCGTACCGGTCGTAGCCGGGCACCGGGAGGCCCATCATCCGGGCGGTCGCCGCCCACACGAAGCCCACGCCGGGCCGCAGGATCTGGGTCGCGGTGAAGGGCCGCCAGGATCCAAGCTTGATCTCGCCCCGCATCGTGAAGCAGGCCACCTTCGCGAGCGGGACCGCGTCGGCGATCGACCGTCCGAGCCACCGCCGCACGGGATCGGGCAGCCCCTCGAGCCGCGCCGGGTCGAACGTCCCGTCCGCCGACGGTCCCTGCGCCAGCGCCTGCCACTGACGGGTGACGGCACGCGCGGAACGTGGCATGGACGGAAACTCGGTCATCGCACCTCCAAAGTCGGTTCACGGTATCCCGGCGTGGCACTGGCAGGATGGAGGCGTGACCAATGCCGGACCCGGACGCCCCCGCCTGAGCAAACAACGCCGACCGGGCCGTACCGCGGCGGCCGAGATCCTCGACGCGGCGGCGGAACTGTTCACCACCAAGGGTTTCGCGTCCACATCGACCCGGCAGATCGCGGATGCCGTCGGCATGCGACAGGCGTCCCTCTACCACCACTTCGCCACCAAGGACGACATTCTCGTCGCGCTGCTCGAGGGCACCGTCTCGGACGCCCTGGATGTGGCGAACCGGCTGGCCGACCGCCCCGAACCAGCCGCTGTCCGGCTGTACGCGCTGCTGCTGTTCGACGCCGGGCAACTGCTGTCGGGCCGGTGGAATCTCGGCGCGCTGTATCTGCTCCCGGAATTGCGCACCGAACGCTTCACCCGCTTCCGGGAGGAGCGGCGAAAGCTACGGACCCGGTACGCCCACCTGTCCCGCCTCGTCCTCACCGATCTCGCTCCACACGAATCCGGAATTCCTGCGCCCGGCGACGACGACGCGCGGTGCGGCCTGCCGTTCCGCATCGTCGAGACGGTGATCAACGAACGCAGCGACGCCGAAACCGCCGCCACAGCGGGTGAGCTCGTCACCGCGACCACCGTCGCGGCGGCCGGCCTGCGGGTACTCGGCTGGGCCGCGGTCGACGACCTTCACCCGCAGGCCGAGGCGTTGCTCGAGCGGTGCCGGGAGGAGTGAACGATGCCGGCCGACTGTGTGTTCTGCGACATCGTCGCCGGGCGGGTCGACGCGCACATCGTGCACGAGGACTCGGACACGGTCGGGTTCCTCGACCGCCGGCCCCTGATCAAGGGGCATGTGCTGCTGGTTCCACGGAATCACGTCCACGTCCTCGCCGACCTGCCTGCAGATCTCGTGCCACCGGTCTTCACCGTCGCGCAGCGCCTCTCCGCGGCGATGGTCACCGGCCTGGGTGCGCAGGGATCCTTCGTCGCGATGAACAACGTGGTGTCCCAGTCGGTCCCGCACCTGCACGTGCACGTCGTCCCCCGCACCAAGGGCGACGGCCTGCGTGGCTTCTTCTGGCCGAGAACCAAGTACGCCGACGACTCCGAGGCGGCCGGCTACGCCGCGCGCATCCGCTCCGCCCTCGGTTGACGCGGGCCGCTACGAACCGCAGACCTCCAGCATCCTGACGCTCAGCTCGACGAGGCGGCAGGTGTGATGCCGCCACAGCACCGTGTCGAACACCGCTGCGCCGTTCGGGCGTTGCGCACCTGCGCGCGGCAGGCGCTGTTTCTCGAGGCCCAGGCAGCCGATCCGGAGACCGAGCTCGGGGAGCCGTCCCGGCCAGCAGCGGGCAGGCCGTCCGCCACCGCCTCAATCGCAGCGGCGACCGGCAACGCAACCGGGCACTGCACACCATCGTGCTCTCCCCTCAGTCACGACCCACGGACCAAGGCCTACGCCGACCACCGCACCAACGGAGGTGTGCGGCGGCGTCCCATGCTGCCCTCGATCGCTTCAGAGCAGGCACCCAGCTCGAACCGCTTGACAGAGATAGAAGCATCCTGGTGATCGGCCTCGGGATCAAGGCCACGCAGCACGGGCATCGGGTCGCGTTCGCCACCGCGTCGACTGGCCGCCGCACTGACGCGCGGGCCGGAGGTTGCCGGCCGGGGAGCGGGTGACGAACACTTCGGGTCGTCTCGGTGAATGTCCGGTGATTCACCTGATACTGACCACTTCGCGGCGTGCGACGCCCCGAATGCCGTGGCTACAGTGCCCGCCATGCACGTCTTGTTCCTCTGCAACGGCAACGTGTGCCGCTCGGCGATCGCCGAGCGGCTGACGGTGGCCATCGCCGAGCAGCGCGGACTGGCCGGCCTTACCGCAGAGAGCGCGGGCACCCGGGCGTTGGTCGGCTTCCCGATGGAACCGGTCGCCGCTGAGGTGCTCCGCGGACTCGGCGGCGATCCCACTGGCTTTGTCGCCCGCCGGCTGCGGCCCGAATTGATCGACCGTGCCGATCTCGTGCTCGCAATGACCGAGCACCTACGGGACGAGTCGGTGCGGCTTGTGCCGGAGGCAGGGCCCCGCACCTTCACCCTGCTCGAGGCGCACCGCGTCGTGTGGTTGACAGGGGCGCACACCGTGGGTGAACTCCACGCGCACCGGGACCGCTCCAGGCCCCGCCGCGAGTCGATCAGTGATCCGGTCGGGCTCGGCGGTGAGGTGCTCGAACGGATCGCCGAGCAGATCGCGGCAGCATTGCTGGATCTGCTCCCCGCCCTCGGTGAAGCCACCCGTCCCGGTGCGGTGGTTGCGTGAGCCGTCCGGGGCCCCGAAGAGTTCCGCGAACCGAACTACGCCGACACAACCATCGCGGGGCGCGAGGACATGCCATGCCTGGTACACGGTGCGCCCGGGCCTGAGGGCCGCCCCTGCCCCGCCGACCAATTCGCCCGAGCCCTGTCGGCCCCCGCACCGGCCGAGCAGAACAGCCCACCCGCCCGCGCGCTGTACACGAAGCTGGACATCGACGTCGACGAGGTACTGCGAGAGGGATTGACGATGATCACCGTCCTGACCTGCCGAGGCATCGCGGAGCCTCTCGAGGCCAACATGCTCACCAACACCACCACCCTGCTCGATCCCACCCGATTCACGACCAGGGAGGTGCCGTGGGAGGCGAGCTACGGGCCCTATCCCGAGCCGGGAGGCTCCTCGTTCGACAAGGCCCTGGCCGACGGCCGGGCGCTGCTGCTCGACATGATCGCCGACGATCCCAACCCCGTTGTACTGCTGGGATACTCCGGCGGCGCTGCACTCGCCGGAAACGTCGCCGCCGAGATTGCCCGGGGCCTGCATCCCGACCTGGTGGTGCGCGGCGTCGGCCTGATCGCCGACCCGCTGCGGCCCGAGTCCGCCGGACTGCCCGGCTGGGGGATCGCCGGCCGACGCTCGATCGGTGGCGCGATGCCGGTCTGGCAGATCGCCGATCCCCGCGATGTCATCTGCTGCTGCCCCGCCAACTCGCCCCTGCGCACCCTCGCCGACCAGTCCGCGGCGTTTTCGCTGGCGGATCCGCGGGCCTGGGTGGTGGACCTGCTCGACCGGCTGCGCACCCGACGATGGCAGGCGGTGCTGATCGAGTGGTGGCACCCCTGGACGGTCTGGCGCCAGTATTCCAACGCCATCGACGACGTCGAGGGCTACCTGTACCGCGGCGACCACACCGGCTACGCGACGCGCCCAATGCCCGGCACCGACCGCACCTACTGCACGGTCCTCGCCGATCGCGTCAACGACAACGCCGCCTGGTAATCGATGCCCCCGACGGGACGCATGTTCCGGCCGAAAAGTGGGCGACGACCGCATGGCGGGGTGGCCACGATCAGCGACTACCGGTAACGGCGGTTACGTCGTCTCCCCGGGTCGATGGCGCGGTGGGCGACGCCGTGGGCTCGCGTCGGAGACAGGTCGTACGCCGCGGCGAGCACGCCCCTCGTCCGGCCGCCGCGGGCGCGACCGCACGAGACGGACGCCTGTCGACACCGACACACGACAGCATGGAGTCCGCATGCGACCCATGCGAAGCAGACGAAATAGCGCTCACACGAGCGTCATCCGAGTCTCGTGAGCCAGACCAGGCCGGCGAACGCGCGAAGCCGGAGAGGAGAACCGGCGTGGCCTTGCCGGCGCCCTCGGTCTGTTCAATCGGAACCCTCGCAACCGCGATGAGGAATCCGCCCGTACCAACAGAACCGCGTACACATTCATGAAGCGCACGGAATCAGCGGACGATGCGCCAACACAACTGGGTACCCATAGAGCCGACAGTGAATATTGCGAAATCTCTACTGGCAGAAGCGGTTTCCGGAGCCATAGAATCGCGAGCTGCCGACCCTCGGACCGCTTGAGCGGGGCCACCATCTCCAGCGCCGCATTGGTGCGCGGCGAGCCTGGCCGCGGCGAAATCATGTGCCCACCAACTACGGAACCCGGTCAGGTCGACGCCTTCGAGGGCCCACGATTTGCCGTACACGACATGGAGATCCTCGACCACGACGGCCGGGGCGCTCATCGGACACCCCCGAGGTGGTCTCCGGCGTAATCGGTGGACGGGTGGGTGGTCATCGGAGGGTCCTCGGAAGAAGGTGCTCCCTCCCGGTGGTGGGTGGGAGTCCGCTACCTCAGACGAACCAACCGCGAGTTGGACGCACCTGCCGCCGAATCAGGTCGGTCGAACGCGGGCGAGCCGGCCCACCAGGTGCCGGGGGTCGCGGCCCACCCCGCGCAGCGACGCGGACGACAGCGACCGTTGCCCACTCTGAGCCCAAGTAGCCGAGCCCCGCAGTGGGTGGTGTGGACAGTCCTCTGCAGGGCGGTGAACACGGCCGTACACGGGGTTTGCCCGCAGTCACGGCCGCTTGGTAGCGGCCGGTGTCGAACACCGGTGCCGTCGGCGCGGTCTCGAGCAGGCGCCCGATTGGTGTGGACCGATCCCGCGCCCCGACCTGAACACAGCCCCTCGCGTCGGGTGCCGCCGACTCCATCCCACGGCGGACAATGAGTCGAACGGCAGTGGACCGCAGCGTCGCAGGGTGAGGATGCGTCATGCCCGAGGGTCAACCGGTGGATCGGGGCGCGATCATCGCGGACTTCGAACGGGCCCGGCGTTCGCTGCATGCACTCCTGGGCCGTGCGTCCGCGGAGGATTTCGATCGCCGCTCGAACGGCACCCGCTGGACCAACGAGCAGCTGCTGTTCCACATGGTCTTCGGCTACATGGTCGTGCGCCGGCTACTCCCGCTGATCCGGGTCTTCTCTCGGTTGCCCGACGGTGCGAGCCGCCGGTTCGCGCGCGCACTCGACGCCGCCACCCCGGTGTTCGACGAGGTCAACTACCGAGGCTCCGCCCTCGCGGCCCGCGTCTACGACCGCCGCCGGATGGGCAGTCACTTCGACCGCATCATCGCCTCCCTCCATCGCCACCTCGCGCAGGAGACCGACGCCGACCTGCACAGCGGCATGCACTTTCCGGTCCGCTGGGATCCGTTCTTCACCGACTACATGACCGTCGAGCAGCTCTACCGCTACCCCGGCCGGCACTTCGACTTCCACCGCGGCCAGCTCACCCTCGACTGAACCCCGGGCGACCCGCTGCTCCGTTCATCCACTGTTCGTTTCGCAGCGCGAGGAGATCACGTCGCCGGGATCAGATGGGCGTCGCCGAACTCGTTGGGCGTCCCGCGCGGGGTCAGGGCCGCGATGTAGTGCTGCGGGCCGTGGTCGTTCAGCGAGAACCGGAACGGAAGACCCCGCAGCAGCCGGAACTTGCTCGCCACGAAGCCCAGCGAGCTATGCGGGCTGGAGTTCGAGCGCCGGGCGCGCATCCGCCTCCGTGGTGGTGTCGAACGGGCGGGGGTGTGTCGCTCAGTTACCGCTCTTGTTGCCCTTCTCGTTGCTCTTTCCGGTGCCCCCGTTGCCGTTGTGGTTTCCGTGGTTTCCGTTGCCCGGAGCCGACTCGGTCTGCGGGGGAACGTTCGTCACCGGGGGCCCGACCGGCGCGACGACGGTGCTGGTGACCGGTGGAGGAGTCGGGCTGACCGAGGCGGGGCCGACGGTGCTCCCGTCGTCACGAATGGAGACGACGAGTGCCACGAGCGCGACGGCCACCAGCAGAGCCGCGACGGCGGCGATCACGCCCATTCGCCGCGATCGTCGAACCGGAGCGGGCAATGCCGCCGGCGCGGGTGCTGCGGGGGTGAACGCCCGCGTCGGCGGTGGAGCCGTCGGGTGCGGGGCCTGCAGTGCGGTGGCCATGGCGTGTGCGTCGGGAAAGCGGCGGTGCGGGTCGCGGGTCATCGCGCGGTCGATCACCGCGAGGAGGCCGGGGTCGACGTCCGGCCGCAGAGTGGCCAGCGGCGGGTACTGCCCGCTCATGATGGCGTGGACCAGCGACGCGATCGTCTCACCCGTGAACGGGCGTCGCCCCGACAGCGCTTCGTAGCCGACGACGCCGACGGCGTAGAGATCGTCCGCGACGGTCGCGGGATTGCCGGCGATGCGGTCGGGACCGAGGTAGGCGACGGTGCCGAGGACCAGGCCCGTCGTGGTGTGGTCCGTGTCGGCGCTCTTGGCGATGCCGAAGTCGGTGACCTTCACGGTGCCCGCGGCGTCGAACAGGACGTTCCCGGGTTTGATGTCGCGGTGCACGATGCCCAACGCGTGGGCCGCACCGAGCGCGGCCAGGATCTGGGCGAGGATCGCGCGCACCCGCGGTCCGGGCAGGGGACCGGCGGAAATGTCGTCGGCGAGCGACCGACCGGGCAGGCGTTCCATCACGATGTAGGGGACACCGGCATCCTCGCCGCTGTCGTGGACGGCGACGACGTTCGGGTGATTGAGGGTCGCGGCCAACCGGGCCTCCGACTCGAAACGCCGACGGGTGCCCGGAACCGATGCCAACTCCGCACGGAGCACCTTCACCGCCACCGGACGGCCGAGTCGCCGGTCCCACCCCTCGTGGACGTCCGCCATCCCGCCGCGACCGAGCACTCCCCGCAACTCGTACCGACCCGCGAGAACCACCGACATACGTCTCACGCTAGACGGCACGAAGGACCGCCCGACCTCCCCCCGGGGGGGTGACCTCCGAGACTCTCCCACCCGCGTTTCGGGCTCCGACCGTGTCGAAGAGATTGTCCACTCGCACTGCGGTTTTCGGGTGCAGGTGTGGCGGCGGATGGCTGGCGCCCGCTGAACCTGCCCGTGAGGAGGCCACCGGCGGCCGGGCCACACGGGGATCCACCGCAACGCCGACTCGGGCGTCCCGGTCCTGCGGTGGTGCCACACCCGCCCGACTCGCCACCCGCTGGTCGACGACCACTGCCGGGTCGAGCCCAGCGTTCCCTCGGCCACCGGGGCGGCATGACCGAAACCGACCGCAGACGACACGCTCACCGACCGCGGCACGGCGAGTACCGACCCCTCACGCCGCGCCGCGCTCGACCGGGCTCCATCGGCACCGGGGACGCGGCCTCCCGGTGACCACTCGCGGCGAGCACGAAGCCGGCCGGGGAGGGCGATCGCGGTGGCGGTGTCGGATCTGAGCCGGATGGGCGGGCTGGCGCAACACGTGGCCGAGAGCGTGCGCCGCCGACACCCCGACCACGTCACCTCCGGGGAGGCGGAGGAACTGCTCGCCCGGATGGGGCGGGCGGCCGGTGAGATGGCCACAGTCGGCGAACAGGTCCTGCGCACGCGTGATCCCGTGCTGGCCTCCGAGCTCGGCAGGCGTGACGACGAGCGGAGCGACCTGCGAGGGACCCCCGAGATGTTCCGACCCGCGGCCGCCGCACCCTCGTCGGCAGCACCCGCCGCGAGCCGGATTGCGCGGCATTGCCTTGGGCCGCTTGGCGCGCGTACATTGAGATTCGCGGATCGAACGAGTAATCGGGAACGGTGAAAAACTCGAGAAGCAGAGATCCGGCCGAGAATGTGAAAGCATTTTCGGCCGAACCCCTGTCCGGGCATGTCCCGCCACTTCATCGGCAAGCAGAGCGATGGTCAACAGCCGGGCCGCCGACGCCTGGACTCATTCCCCCGAGTCGGTGCCGCGCCCGCTCGACCCACCCCATCAGCCGGCGGGGTCCGCAGACTCGCTCGACGAGCTGAAGGCCCGCGAGGACCCGCTGCCATGGGGGTGGCGGTCAGGCAGCAGGGCGATCACGGTCGAGCAGCCCGGTTACTCGAACAGTGCCTGCGGCTGACCCGGCTGGCGGACGAACCCCTCACCGCGGCCGTCGCCCTGGAGGCACTGGCATGGATCGCCGCCGAACAGGACAAGGCGCAAGGCGCCGCGGTCCTGCTGGGCGCCGCCGAGGCGCTGGGCCGGTCCGCCGGCAGCTCCCCCGTGCTGTTCCACAACCTGCTCGCCCACCACGAGAACTGCGAGCGGCAGGCCCGCCGGGCACTCGGTGAGCGAGCGTTCGAGGCCGCCCGACGCGAGGGTGCGGCCCTGGGATTCGAGCAAGCCGTCGCCCACTCCCTCGGCGAGCACCCCGCGGCCGCGGCACCACCCGCCGGTCACACGAGCCTGACCAACCGGGAACGGCAGGTCGCCGACCTCGTCGCCGAGGGCCTGACCGACAAGGCGATCGCCACCCGGCTCGTGATATCCCAACGAACCGCGCAGGGCCACGTGCAACGCATCCTCACCAAACTCGGGTTCACCTCACGAGCCCAGATCGCGGCCTGGGTCGTCGAGCACGCGCAGGACGAGCGTGCCCGAGGATCGCCCGCACACTCCAGCTGAACCGCACTCGGTCCGATTGGGACTGAACACGCCGGGGCGTCGGCGACGGAGGAATCGTTCGGGCGGTTCTCATCGAGATCGGCCACCAGAGCGGCGAGCCGGTCGGCGGTGCCGCTGTGTCGTTCGGTCGGTGGGTCGCCGACGACCGTCGGCACTGATCTTCGCGGCAGTGGACAACATCGTGCCGACCTCCCGGGGAACGCAACCATGTTCGTTCTGGTGCGTCACGCGGCCCAACCCGACAGATCCGCCCTGGTCCAGCCGAGGCGGGGCGAGGAAAATAGGGACGATGGTCGACATCTATGAGGTACCCGCAGGAGAGCCACGCCTGACGTCATTCCTCCAGGCGCAGCACACCACCCAGATTGCCCGGCGCGGCGAGTTGGTCGACGCACGCGACCGCCCGGCCCTGATCGCATCGACCGACGACGAGACGGTCGGGGTGCTGATCTACGACATCGACGGCACGAACTGCGAAATCGTCAACATGCGCGCATCCGGCCAATGGGGCGGCGTCGGCACGGCACTCATCGAACGCATCGTCGAAGTCGCCCGTGCACAAGGCTGTTCCCGACTGTGGTTGGTCACGACGAACGACAACCTCGACTCGATGCAGTTCTACCAGCGGCGCGGCTTCCACCTGTCGGCCGTTCGATGCGGCGCAGCGGACGAGGCGAGACGGACCCTGGAGCCGGACATCCCCGACGTGGGTTACTACAAGATCCCGATTCGGGATGAAATCGAGTTCGAGCGCGACCTCGAGCCCGCGTAGGCGAGCCCGCCCCACTCCCCGGGCTCGATCGAGCCCGAGCGGGCCGCCGTGCGCAAGTCATTCCTAGTGGGGTGATCCGTCCGGAGCGGCCGCCTCGCCGGAGCAATCCGCCGTCCCGGGGTCGTGTATCGGCCGGTAGCAGTACAGCAACGTCCCATCGGGGTCATCGGCCGCCGCCGACGATGTCATCAGGCCCGTTGTCTCGGCCCGCAGCAGGTCGACCACGTCGGTCAGTCGGCCACGCCTGCGCAGGAATCGACGCTGTCGTGATGCCGAGCTCCCGCCGCGGATGGCCGCCGCTGCCAACTCGGATACGGTGTCCCAGTCCCCGGCTTCGTCGAGTTCGGGGCGCAGCATGTGAGCGAACTGCTCGACCAGCTCCCGGGCCGGTCGCGGCACCGCTGCTGCCACGTCCACCAGGTCCCCCTCGAGTCCGGACCGTGCAGCGCGCCACAGCGCGGCCCGCGCCAGCGTGGGCGATATTTCGAGAGGAGGGACGCCCGCCCGGAGGCCGTGCACTTCATGTTCGACGAGGGCCCGGAACAGGCCGGCGATCAGGACGATGGTGTCGACGTCCGGACAGCTGTCGCACACCCGCAGTTCCAGCGTGGGCACCCGCGCCGAGGGGCGGACGTCGAAATACACCATTCCGTGGGCGATCAAGGCATCGTATTCGGCGGCGGATTTCACGGCGGACGGAAACGGCCCGGCACTGGGCCAGCGAAGCCACACCAACGTCCGAACGCTGGCGTAACCGGTGTCCGAGCCATCGGACCAGAACGGTGAACTCGCGCTCAGCGCCAGGAAGAGCGGAAGAAATGGTGCGACGCGGTTGGCCACTCGAACAGCTTCGTCGCGCACCGGCGCATCGACGTGAACCTGGGTGCCGCAGATGAGTTGCTCTCGGGCCAGCAACTGGTAGTCCGCCAGCATCCGCCGGTAACGGGGAGTTTCGGTGACCAGCATCTCAGCAGGAACCGAAAGCGGTACCGCGCCCGCGGCGACGACGCCGATATCGAGGCGGTCGGCGGCCCCGACGAGGAGTTGTCGATGGTGCACCAGGTCCTCCCGCAGGTCCTGAAGGCCTGCGAAGACACCGCTGTTCACCTCGACCACGCACCGCTGGAGCTCCTCGACGTAGTCGTTCTCAGGCAGGGTGGCGAGCAGTTCCGGGGCGCGCGGGTCAGGCGCCGGGTAGTGGCGTCGATAAGATGGAACTCTTCTTCAACACCCACCTTGCGCAGACCGCTGCCGGGCACTTGTGTCAGCGTAGTAGCAGGTAGAGGCCACAACAACCCCTGCCTCGGATCGAACGGGCGGAACGTCTTGTCCACCGCAGGCTTCGGGATCCGAATTCGGGATCGACCCGCCCTGGATCCGGTGGAGACTTCGTTCAGGCCACCTCGAGGGCGGGGGTGGCGGTGGGGCGCTCCGTCCCGACGCGGCAAATGGGGCCTGGGCCGGGCACCGACAACCGCTCCCCCATCGGAATCAACACTGCCTCAACGGGTTACCGAAACATCCGGGACGAGGTGTCGTTCTCACGCCACAGTCGGCCCCGGTACCCCTGGGCTTCCGTCGTGCCGGGCGGGCGGCCACCGCTCGCCCGGCACCCCCCGATCTACTTGACCGGTGCGGGGTTCACGCCGGTGAGCAGCAGGTGGCCCGCGTCGACCGGGATGGTCACCCCGGTGACGGAGGCAGCCAGATCCGAGTTGAGGTACAGCGCGGTGTCCGCGATGACCTGCGGCGGCATGAATGTCGTGCCCTTGAGGGCGTGGAAGTGGTAACCGCCCTCGAGCATGTCAGCCTCGGTGCCTCCCTCGTGGCCGGCGAACATGTCCCACGCGCCCTGGTGGTCGGTCATCGGGGTCTTGATCGCGCCCGGATTGATCGAGTTGCAGCGAACGCCATACGGCGCGAGCTCAAGCGCGATGTTCTTCATCAGCCCGATAACGCCGTGCTTGGCCGCGACGTAGTGGGCGTAGTTCATCCCCGGTTCGAGTCCGTTGACCGACGACGTGATGATGATCGACCCGCTCTGCCGTTCGATCATGTGCGGGGCAACGGCCTTCGCGGACTTCCAGACGCCGGTGAGGTTGACACCGATCATCTCGTCCCACGCGTCCTCGGTCAGTTCCCAGAACGGCCCCTGCGTCCAGATTCCGGCGTTGGCAATCAGGATGTCGATCTTGCCGAGCTCGGCGATCGTCCGCGCGACGGCGTCGTCGAGCTCGGACTGTTCACGGACGTCGACCTCGAAGGACAAAGCCCGCCGGCCGAGTGCCTCCACCTCGGCGACGGTCTCGGCCATGTCGGTGGTGTCGGCCATCTTGTAGGGCACCGACCCCATCTGCCGCGCGATGTCGACGATGACGACGTCCGCGCCCTCGCGGGCCGAGGTCACCGCGTGCGCACGCCCCTGTCCGCGCGCGCCGCCGGTGACGAATGCGACTTTTCCGTCCAGCATTCCCATTGATTCGTCCTCCAGTTCTCGTGGAACATGTGGTGGTGAAACAACTTCGGTGGAACCGATGTCGACAGTGCGACCGCGGTCGTCAGAGCTGCCCGCCTGCGTCCACGGTGTGCGTGGTGCCGGTGACGTACCGTCCGCTCTCCCCGACCAGGTAGAGCACGGCGTTGGAGATGTCGATCGCTTCGAGCGCGGGCACCGGCAGCGCGTTGAGGGTCAGCGCGGCCTCCTCGAAGTCGCCGCGGGTCGGCTTCGCGAGATCGGGCCGGAACAACTCGTAGGTGGCGTCGTTGAGGATCATGTCGGTGGCGACGGTGGTGGGGTGGATGGTGTTCACCCTGATCTTCTGCGGCGCGAGTTCCTGCGCCAGGACCCGCATGAAGCCGACCAGGCCGGCCTTCGCCGCCGAGTAGTGCGCGGTGTTCGCGTTGGCCTTCAACGCCGCCAGCGAGCTGGTGATCACCACAGACCCGCCGCGGCCGCCGGCGATGATGTGCGGCACCGCGGCCGCGCACGTCTTCCACACGCCGGTGAGGTTGATGTCGATCATCGTCGACCACGTCTGCTCGGGCATCTCGAGGGTGGGGGCGGGCACCGAGATACCGGCGTTGGCAAGCACGATGTCGAGTCGGCCCAGCTCGGCCACCCCGGCGTCGACGGCCTCCTTCAACGCCGCCAGATCGCGGACGTCGGCCTCACGGGTGACGATCCGACGCCCGAGCGCCTTGACCTGGCGTTCGGTCTCGGCGAGGTCGTCGGGTGTCGCAGTCGGATAGGGCACGGTCTCCACCTGCCGGCAGATGTCGACCGCGATGACGTCGGCACCCTCCTGCGCCAGGTGCACCGCGTGACTGCGCCCCTGACCGCGCGCGGCGCCGGTGACGAAGACGACCTGGCCATCGAGTTGTCCCATGACAGTTGACCTTTCGGCACATGCAGCGCCGACCTTCCGCAGCACTGCGTCGTGCCCCGAGGTTATGACAGTCAATGACAAAAGGGAATGGTTCCGACATCACCGAGTGGAACGACACCGACTCGTTACCCGACCTGGAAGCATGGGCACGTGACCAGCACAGGGGGCCGCGTGGACCGCGGAGGCAGACCGGCCGCGACGAGTGCACACGAACTCGCCGCCGTCGCACAGCGACTGTTCGTCGAGCGGGGATTCGAGCAGACCAGCGTCGAGGACATCGCGCGGGCGGCAGGGATCAGCAGCCGAACCTTCTTCCGGTACTTCCCGACCAAGGGGGACGTCCTGTGGGTCGAGTCGGAGGGCGAGATCGGCCTGCTCCGCGAGCTGCTCGCCGCCGGGTCGCCGACCGAGCGGTACGAGACCGTGATCGTGCGGGCGGTGGTCGACGCGCTCGCGACCTTTCCGGAGGATCAGATCGAGTGGGCCCGGCACCGAGCTCAGCTCGTGCTGACGGAACCCGCGGTGCAGGCACAGGCGTCACAGCATCATGCCCGCTGGCGCGCCGCGGCCGTCGAATACGCCGGCGCTCGGACCGGACAACCCGCCGACGCACTGTTTCCCATGGCGGTCGGGCACGCGGCCCTCGCCGCGACGCTCACCGCCCACGAGTACTGGATCGCCCACCCGGACACCGACCTGGCCGACAACCTCGAACGCGCCCTTCGCCTGCTCCTCCCGGCCGAGCCGTCCACCTGAGCGTCCAGGGTCGGAACGACTCCGGACACCGCACCGAGCGCGCGGGCGGCCGTCGCCGAGCGCGGGAAGCACCGTCCCCTGACCCTACTGATCCCCGCCGGAGCGCGGCAGCAGCACCCGGAACACCGCTCCCCCGCTGTCGGGTGACTCGACCGTCACGGTGCCGCTGTGCGCGGCGACGAGGGCCGTACCTCCCATCAGTAGAAGAGGGTGCGGCGCAGCACCATCGACAAGCGCTCGCACTCACGTTCGTACCCCGCCGCCCAGATCCGGCTCCGCCACCCGCTCAGGGGAAGGTCCCAGGCGCCGACGTGGTCGGTGACGTCCCTTTTGAAGCTGCGTTTGAACTTGCCATTGCCGTAGAAGTAGCGCTCCGGGTTGTCGACCTCCGCCGACGGCGGCGTCCCGCACAGGTCGTACTCGAGTGCGCCGCTCTGTTTGGCCCAGCGGATGACCGCCCACTGCAGTGCGTGACCGATGCCCTGTGAGCCCAGCCCCTTGGCGGCGGAGTCTCCCGGCGACGTGCGGACCGACCCCTTGTGCAGGCCGATCGCCCTGGTGCCCAACCTCATCTCGAAGGACGCCGTGGCGACGCGCCCGTCGATCCGGGCGAAGAACATCTGCCCGTTCCCGCTCGCGGCATACCGCTGGTAGGTGAACCGGCAGTACTCGCGACTGCGCACCCCGAGCCGGCCGCCCCCGGTCTCGGCGAGCAGGTCGTAAAGGATGTCGCAGTTCTCGTCGGTGGCCGGCACCCGCTCGACCACCACGCCGTCGCGGGTCGCGCGTTTGATCGCGCGGCGCGCGCCGTTGCTGAAGCCGGCGAGAATCTGGTCCTCGGTGCCGTGCAGGTCCACGATCACGGTGTGCCGGCTGGGCGTGTATCTCCCGGCGAACCGGTAGCCCGCGGCACGCAGCTGCCGGGTCGTCTCCTCGTCGGCCTCGACCCGGGGGTCGATTCGCAGCACGAAGGCGCCCTGCGCTGCCGCATAGGCCGCCAGCGCCCGCGCCTTGGGCAGCACCTCGCCGACGGTGACCCCGGACGGCCCGCACGGCACGATCCACAACCGACCGAGCAGCGGAACCTTCTTGACGTGCACGGTCACCGCGTCGTCGCCGACGAACAGGTACCGGATCGTGTAGCCGATGGATTGCTTGGCCCTCGCATTGCCGAGGCCGCGCCAGACGTTCCCGCCGTCCGCGGCGCGTGTGACAAACTCGTCCCACGCCGCCACCTCGACGGCGTCCGCCTCGCGCACCACACCAACCCAAACCGGCACTGCCGCTCCCTTCGTGCGGCCCGCCGACCCCGATGAGGGCCGGACCCGGCGGGCCTTCGCCGTTCCGCGAGAGGGCGACAACGACACAAAGCAATGCTGAACCGCTACCGGGCACTCGAGAGCGCTGGACCAGCGGGTTTGCCGAGCGGGCGTCCATCCGGAGTCGGGGATCGCGGTGGTGACCACCGAGTGGTCGACTACGCGATCTCGGTCAGCCCTGGCGGTGGGGGGCCTACTGGTTCTGGCCCCACGGGTCAGGCGGGGCCGCCTGCGGCGAGGTGGCGCGCACGCGGGCGACGTCGGACTCGAGGGGCATCTCGTCGGTGACCTTGGTGATCGGCACCCCGACGGCGTGGGCGGGTATGGTCACCCACCCGTCGTCCTCGCCGCCGATTCCGCCGGCGGCGAGGACGCGTGGTCTTCCTGTTCGTGTGAGCGCATGATGTGTTCGCCGAGGCGGAGCGGCCTGCGGCGGGGGCCGCGGCGGTCGCGGCGGCGGAGGGTCGCCTGGGCCGCCGCCGTACCTCCGATCCCGGCGGTCAGGACCAGCAGCAACTGCGCGACGTTGGTGTTCACGCCAACTTCCTCTCGGGCGATTCGTGCGGGGCGGGTGCCGGATCGTCCGCGTACATGGCTTCGATGCGGGCCTTGATCTCCTCGGTGCTCATCGAGCCGCCGCGCGCGGTGGTGTGGCGGGCGAGTGCCGGTGCCGTCGATACGGTTATGGATGGGGGATCCTGTCGTTTGTGTCCGGTGACTCCGGTTGCGCCGGAGCCGCTTTCGCTTGTCTCTGTCGGGTCATGTGTGGGCTTCGGGGGTGAGGCAGGCGACGGTGAGCACCGCCGCCGCAACGCCGAGGGAAACGGATCCGCTCGACACGACGGCCGTGCCGCCGGTGGCCGCGGTCGCGGCCACCGCCCCCGTGAGGGAGGCTGCCGACGCGGCCCGGGATCGCGCGCGGCCGGTGCCGGTGCCGGCCCCGTCGGGTCTGTGGCTGTGCGTCGCGGCGTCCACTACAGGCCGACGGCGCGTTCGAGGGCGCCGAGTTCGTCGTCGAGGTGATCGAGCATCGGCGCCAGGTGGGGCAGGCTGCGGCGGCAACCGGTGAGCCCGAACGCGATCTCGTCGTCGGTGCTGGTGCAGGTGATGTTCAATGCCTGCCCGTTGACCGGGATCGACAGCGGGTACAGTGCGGTCATCCGCGCGCCGTTCCAGTACAGCGGCGCGCCCGGTCCCGGCACGTTGGAGATCATCACGTTCGCGGGCCGCAGGGGCCCGCCGAGCCCGAACATGCTGAGCGCCAACGGGATGGTGCCGAGCGCACTCGCGGCCAGCACCTGGGTGCGGCTCATCGCGGCCATCGCATCCTTGCCCTCGGTCATGGCCGCGCGTACCGCCTCGAGCCGCCGTGCCGGATCGTCGAGATGGGTGCCGAGGTTGCACGAGAGCATCCCGATCCGGTTGCCCGCCAACACTTCCCGATTCTCGCCACGGAGCGACACCGGCACCATGGCGATCAGCGGGTGCTCGGGCAGCGCACCGAGCGCGCCCATGAACGTGCGCAACGCACCCGAACACATCGCCAGGACCACATCGTTGACAGTCGCGTCGGCATGCTTGGCGACCAGCCGCAGCCGTTCGAGCGGCCAGGACCGGGCCGCGAACCGCCGCGCCCCGCCGATCGGGACGTTGAGCATCGACCGCGGCGCGGCCAACGTCAGCGCACCGCCGCGGCCGTGCAGCGCCCGGTCCACGGTGCCCGCGAGTGAAGGAAGCAGGCCGGCCACCTCCCGGGCGGCGCCGCTCACCGCGCCGACGGCGGCCCCCGACAGGTCGAGCGGATTCCAGCCGCCCGAGTCCTGACCGGTGCCCGGCGCCGGGGCGAGCGTCAGGTGCCGGCGCCGCTCCAGCAGCTCCCACGGCGCGGGCATCTCCCGCGCATCCGGGTCCTCGCTGAGCGCGCTGCGCAGCAGCCTCATCGCCGACACCCCGTCGGCGAGGGCGTGGTGGATCTTCATGTACACCGCGACGCGGCCGTCCGCGAGGCCCTCGATCAGGTGCACCTCCCACAGCGGCCGGCTGCGGTCGAGCAGACCGGCGTGCAGCCGGGCGACCAGGTCCATCAGCTCGGTCACACCGCCGGGCGCAGGCAGCGCGCTGTGGCGGACATGATGACCGAGGTCGACCTCGGTGTCGGTCACCCAGCCCCACTGCCCCAACGAGGTCACCGACCGCGCGGCCCGCTTGCGCAGCAACGCCGACACCTCGCCCCGCGCGAGCGCCGCATCGAGCATCGCACGCACATCCCGCGCGTCGGCACCCTCCGGCGGCTCGAACACCGCCAAGCCCCCCACGTGCATCGGATGGTCACGGGACTCGCCGAGCAGGAACATCGAATCGGTCGGCGACATCGGTAACAGCAAAACTTCGGCCCTTCCAGTAAGTCCGCGCAGGACCGCGAGCGGTCCGGCTCCCCGACGGAGCTCTGTGTGCAGGCGTCTTCAAATGTGTCCGGCGGTCACACCAACATGTGAGGCAAATCACGATCGGGTGCCGCTCGGGTCTTTTCTACATCACAAATATGACCGACACCACCCGGACAATCGTTCAATTACTTAAGGCGGCAAGAGATTTCGGCACCCGATGTCATATCACCGGACCGCGTGCCCGAACCCGGGTCGACCGACGTCTCCCCTGGTGACCGAGCGTTTCCCCGCCCCCACCCCGCGTCTGCACCGGCGACCACCGTTCGGTCTCCGGTGTGGGCGAGCGGTACCGACACGGTCTCCACCGGAACCTGGTGCGGCGGTTCGGCGTGCGGACTGTTGAGCGTCGCCCGGAATGACGACCACGGGGCGCCCACTGTCACCGCCGATGCAGACGGGCGCCGGGACGACGGTCGGCAGGTTCGCCGAACAGCCGGGACCTGGTGGGGCAATCGGAGCGAAGCGCAGATTCGAGCTCCGATGGCCCCTCTCCGCGTCGAACCACTCGACGCGTCCCGTCGGCATCGCAGATCTCCTCCCACATCGAACCGGGGCCGGCATTCCGGATCCGGGGACCACCCGTCCGCCCACGTTCGATCCTCCGGTGTGCCAGCGGATCCCGGACCCGCTTGGTCATCCGACCAATGACATCCCGCCCGGCACCCGGATGATCGGGCCACCGCCGTCGGGGCCGGGGCGAGGGAAACCGATTAGCGAGACAGTGACTGCCCGGGTGCGCCGGATCACGAGCGGAGGCAACTGCTCCGGGCCTGGGAGCCGCGGACCGACCGCCCAGGGGGTCGGAGCCCGACGAGATGGAATGCCATGAGGGTGACTCGAGAGAACGTGTTGCCCGGCAAGGTATCTGCGGCCGGGCGGCACGGGACGGCATCAGTCGCCCGGATCCCGCAGCCGCACGAGATCGACCGGTGGGGCGGTCGACGAACTCGAACTCGGCCAGACCGACGACCCCCGAGAACTCGTGCGCGGGGATCGACGCACTGATTCCCCCTGGCCGCCGAGACCGGCGTGGCCACCATCCGCGTCGACCCGCTGATCCTCGAGGACGACGCCGCCCGACATCGCCTCGCGCTGGGCACGAGCGGATCCGGCCCCTCCGTGAGCGGGCCGCGGACATCTTCGGCGGCACCACCGAGGTCGAGGAGTGGGACATCGCCGTCCTGCACCGGGACCACCGCTCCCACGAAGGCGCGTGCGTGCGAGCCATCCGGGTGAAGGTCGAGCCGGATCAGGCCGACCGGGCCATCGACATCTACAAGGTCGCCGCGCTTCCGATGATGGAGGATCTCGAGGGGTTCTGCAGCGCCAGCCTGCTGGTCGACCGCGCGACCGGCCGTGCGGTGTCCTCGGAGACGTTCGACAGCCACGAGGCCATGGACCGGAACCGGGAGAAGGCGGCCGCGAACCGGGTCGTCGGCATCCAGGAGGCCGGCGCAGAGGTGCTCGAGGTGTACGAGTTCGAGCTCGCGCTCGCGCATCTGCGCGTACCCGAGCTGGCATGACCGGGAGGTGCTCGAGGTGTGCGAGCCCACCCCGCGAGGTCGACGCCCGCGGTGACGATCGCCGGGCTCCCGAACATATCCCAGCCGGACCCGGACCCGGACACGGACACGGACACGGACACGGACACGGACCCGAGGGTCGTACGAACCGTAGCGCCGGGGCCCTCCCGCCGTCCTCGGTGAGGGTGGGGCGTGCGATCCGCTCACAGGCGGGATTCGCTCGCTTCCGTCGACGCGTACGCGCTGTGCTGAGAATCAGGGAGAGAAGCCATGCCTGCAGCAGTCGCTCACTCTCCTCCGGCGTCAACGAAGCGCCTGCACGCGTTCGGTCATCTCCCCAGACTGGCACGCTTCAAACCTGGTGAACCTTCCGGTTACCGTCTAGATGAGGCGCCAGACGTACGCATAGGGCTGCGGGAACCTGGTGATCCGGAACGCCCGGATGATGATGTCGGCCTTTCCGGGCGGCACGGTCGTCCAGACGACCTGCTCGACGTTGTTCAGGCGGTCAAATCTCGTGGACGCGCCCATGTTTCCGTGACGCTCGGCGCCGTTCGCCGCTCGTACGATCAGGTCGAGATCATTCCGGAGCGCGGCCCCTGGGGGGGTCACTCCACACCGGGTTCGGCCGCCCCAGCGGGTAGAGCCTGGCCACCCGCCCGGTGAAAGCCGGGTGGACGTTGGCGGTGGAGCCGCGGTCGAAACCGGTGTCCGCCACGGCGATGACCTCGCCGGCGCCCTGATAGGTCGTGCTGTTCACGACGGTGTTCGCGTGGATGATCTGGCGTGACCGATCGTTGAACAGCTGTCGCTGAGGGATCTCCTCGATGTGGTGCACCTGGTCCAGTGCGGCGATCCTGTCGAGTTGACCTTCCTCGACCGTGAGCCTCACCTTGCGCCGTCCCGCGTGCAGTGCCGTCGGGTCGAGCCTGGTGGCCGCCGAGAGCTGTTCCAGGACAGCGGTGGACGTGCTGTCCGCGTCGTCGTGCAGCACGACGTCGACCGTGCGGGGCTTTCGCGAGGGTCCATGTGCCATGCCGGTCGGCACGATCGAGGCGGACGGGTCGGCCGGAGCCGTCCGCAACGAGGGATTGATCTTGAATCCGCGCAGGTATACCCCCGCCCAGGTGACAAACGGCAACGCGCGAATCGGTGCCAGATCCGTTGGCTGGAAGCCGCACAGGTAGGTGTCGTCCGGTACGTACTCGTGGATGACGACTCCCAGGTCCGCCAACTGGTCCTTCTCGTCGTCCGACAACGGCGCGCGCGTCTGGACCAGGACGTAGTTGGACCGAGTGGCGTCCGCGACTTCCGGCGCCGCCGCCATCAACGCGACCGACTGCATCACCGGGTCCAGGGATACGCCGTTGATCGTTATCCGTGTCATCGCACACTCACCCTTCCTCGGCCGGATCAGTCGTGTTGTGAAATCCGAAACAGCGGTGTGGGAGCGCCACGCCGGTGATGTGTGACGGACACAATCGCGTGCACTCGTCACCAAAGACATCGTGCTCGCCGAAGGGCGAGATGGGCACGAGTGGTGGACTACTCGTCTTTTTGGGTCAAGACTGCCTTCGACAAACCCGCGTGATTGTCGTGGCGGGCACCGAGGCCAGGTGCTCGGTCGGGATCGGTGTGTTCCAGGTCTACGCGTACGAGGCCGTCCGGGTCGGGCCCCGATCTCCGGGATCCTGATCGTCGCTCATCGCGTCCGGGGTTTCCGGGTTCTCGCTGCGTCCGCGGTAGGTGCGGTCGAGGGCGAACATGAACACGCCGGCGACGACGAGGACGCCACCGAAGAGGTAGTAGAGCTTCTCCGGCGTCCATCCACCGCGGAGCAGGTAGCCGGTGAGGATCGGGGCGACGATGGAGACGAGCCGGCCGACTCCGATCATCAGCCCGACACCGGTGCCGCGGACGGCTGCCGGGTACACCGACGGGCTGATCGCGTAGTAGCCGGCGACACCGCCGTTGGCGGCCATTCCGACGAGGACACACAGCGCCATACCGAGCGCCACGATCTCGAATCCGGTTGCGTAGGCGGCGAACACGACCGCCCCACCGAACATCAGCATCGTGTTGACGATCCGGGGCCGCACCACCATGGTCAGCGCGGCGAACACGAGCGCACCGATCACACCACCGATGTTGATCAGCACACCGGCCACGGTGCCGGTGCCCGCGTCACCGGTGACATCGGTGAGCAGCTTCGGAGTCCAGGTGTTCGCGAAGTAGAACGCCGCCATCAGGCAGGAGTAGCCGAGCCACAGCATCGCGGTGCGCCGGCCCATGATGCCGGTGAAAAGTCCGCCGCGGACACTGCGCACCTGCTCGGCGGCCACCGGTTCCGGAAGGCGGGCGGACGTCTCGTACCCGAGCTTCGTGGCGATCGCGTTGTACTTCTCGAGTGCGTTCTTCGGTCGCTTCTCGATCAGGAACTCGGTGGACTCGGGCAGCGACCGGATCACCACGAGCAGCAGGATCGCGGTGACGACCGTGCCGAACACGAACGCGGACCGCCAACCCCACTGCGTGATCAGCACACCCGAGATCGCGCCGCCGAGCGCAACACCCGCGGGCAGGCCGGCACCGTAGATGCCGAGCGCGAGACCGCGCCGCTTGTCGCTGCTGTTCTCCGAGACGAGGATGTTCAGACCGGCGACGATGCCACCGATACCGAGTCCGGCGAATGCCCGGAAGGCGATCAGCTGTTCGGGGCCGGACGCGACCGCCGACAATCCCATGCCGAGGGTGACGAGGCCGAGGCACGCGATCGTCATCGTCCGCCGGCCGAGCCGGTCGCCGAGCGGCGAGAGGGCGAACGCCCCGACTGCCATACCGATCAGTCCGGCGCTGAGCAGGTACCCGACCTGGACGGAGTCGAGGCCCCAGTCCTTGCTCAGGTGCGGCGCGACGAACGCCATGATGAGGATCTCGAATCCGTCGACCATGCACAGCAGGAAGCAGATCACGATCGTCCGGATCTGAAAGGGGCGCATCGGTTGGGTACGAATCGCCTCGCGAATGTCCATCTTGTCGGGCCTTTCGGGCGGGGTCGATCCCCGGCATCGTGGGCGCGCGACGGCAATCGTCACGTCGGCACGGCTGGTGCGGAGATCGAGGGCGACGCAGTCGGACCACCGTCCGTGGCTGCGCTGAGAGGGGTGATCGCGAGGGACGGCGGGGCTCCGGAACACTCGCGGCGGAGCCCAGAGTGACAGCGCTCACGACCGATGTCAATTGTCGGCTCGTGTGAGCGACGGTCACCCGCTGCGACTTAAGGTGAGTTGTGGCCACTCCGGAGACGAACACCCTGTCGACCCGCGCCGCGGGCACCCAAACCCTCGCCCGCGGCCTGAGCGCACTGGAATTGGTCGCGTATTCCCCTGGGGGACTGACGATTCAGGACGTTGCGGATCGACTCGGCGTGCACCGCAGCATCGCGACCCGGCTGCTCTCGACCATCGCCGACCACCGGCTGATCAACCGCGGCCCCGACGGGCGGTACCGCGCCGCCGGTGGTCTCGCCGCGCTCGCCCGCGAGGTGTACTCGGGACTGCGGGAGCAGGCGACACCGTTGATGCAGGACCTGGCGAACCGACTCGGCGCGAGCGTCGCGCTGTTCGTCGCCGAGGCGGACGACGCCGTCGCGGTCACCGTCACCGAACCCGCGAACTCGACGGTTCGGGTGTCGTTCCGGCAGGGCGGCCGGCACCCCGTCGGCCGCGGAGCGGCGGGATACGCCCTGCTCGCAGCGCTGCCGCCACGTCCCGACGAGGACACCCGGGTGACCGAGGGCCGGCGCACCGGCTACGTGGTGAGTTTCGGCGAGGTCGAGGCGGGCTACTGGGGTCTCGGCGTCCCGTTGAGGCGCCCGGCGAACGAACCCGCGGCCTGCCTGACCTTGATCAGCGCCTCGAAGGACCTCATCGACAGTTCCGTGGACGCCACACTCGCGGCAGCGGCGGAACTCAGCCGATACGCCATGTGACCTGGAGTTTCATCCGGACTCACACCTCCCGACACGAGACCCGCCCCGGCACCGCGCCGAGGCGGGTCTCGTCGTTTCACCGACCCCAGCCTTGACACCCGCGATGCGACCGTGCTCACATAGTGACCACAGGCGTGCAACTAACGATCATAAGTGTGCACATAACGAACATCTAGCGACGTGCGTCGCGGGTCACGGGGCGACCTCGGCGCATTCCGCGCAGTACCAGAGCAGGGAGCGATGAACACCACCGAAGACAGTGACGTCGTCATCGTCGGCGCCGGACCCGTCGGGCTCATGCTCGCGAACATCCTGGGCATGTACGGCCGGTCGGTGACCGTGCTCGAAGCCCTCGACCAGCTGATCGACTACCCGCGCGGCGTCGGCCTCGACGACGAGTCGTTCCGCACGATCCAGACCGTCGGCCTCGTCGACGCAGTCCGCCCGCACACCAACCCGCAGCACATCATGCGGCTGGTCAACGGGGCGGGGAAGGTCATCTTGGTCAACAATCCGCAGACCGAAGAGTTCGGCTGGGAGCGTAAGCACGGCTTCATCCAGCCCGAGGTCGACCGCGCCCTGTACGAGGGCCTGAGCCGTTACGACAACGTGCGCGTCCTCTTCGGCCACCGGGTCGAGGAGGTCGAAGAGGACGCCACGTCGGTCACCGCCGTGGCCCGGACGGTCGGCGCCGACGGCGAGGTGCACGAACGACGTTTCCGCGCGGAGTACCTCGTCGGCTGCGAAGGCGGCAAGTCCCCCACCCGCAAACGCCTCGGCGTGACATTCGAGGGCGAATCACCCTCCACCCGTTGGCTTGTCGTCGACGTGAACAACGACCCGCTGGGCACACCCAACGTCTTCCTCGGAGCCGACCCGAAGCGCCCGTACGTCTCGATCGGGCTCCCGCACGGGGTGCGCCGCTGGGAGTTCATGCTCCACGACGACGAGTCCGAGGACCAGGTCACCGATCCGGGGTACGTCAATTCCCTTCTTGCGGAGCATGTTCCGGATCCGACGAGCCTGGACTTCATCCGCAGGCGGGTGTTCACCCACCACGGCCGGGTCGCATCCCACTTCCGCAAGGGCCGCCAGATCATCGCCGGTGACGCCGCGCACCTGATGCCGGTGTGGATGGGTCAGGGCTGGAACTCCGGCATGCGCGACGCGACCAACCTCGGCTGGAAGCTCGCCACGGTGCTCTCCGGTCAGGCCGGGGACGCCCTGCTCGACACCTTCACGGACGAGCGCAAGGACCACGCCAAGGCGATGGTCGACCTGTCCCTGACGTTCGGCAGGTTCATCAAGATCACCAACCCGTTCGCGGCGGCCGCACGTGACGCGGCGTCCACCGCGTTGAATCTCTTCCCGCAGGTCAAGAGCTACTTCGCGGACATGCGATTCAAGCCGATGCCGCGCTACACCCGCGGCGTCCTCGCCGACCCGACCACGCAGGCAGGCGGACGGGCCGCCGGCAAACTCACCAGCAAGCTGATTCCGGTGCGTACCGCGAACACCAAGGTCTCGCCCGTAGGCGTCCAGTTCCCGCAGCCGCGGGTCCACGCGAACGGGCAGGAGAACGTTCTGCTCGACGACGCGATCGGGAACTGGTGGTCGGTGATCGTCTGGGGCAACGACCCGACCGACATGCTCCCGCGGGCCTCGCTGGACAAGCTCGAGGCGCTCGGCGCCCGCCTGGTCGCCGTGGTCCCCGAGACCCAGCGAGTCTGGGCGCAGAACCGGATGGACCCGCGCGTGCTGGTGCTCGGCGACCACACCGGTCGGCTGAAGAAGTGGTTCGACGACCGTCCCACACCGATCGTGTTCCTCCGCCCCGACCGCTTCGTCGCCGGCGCCTGCCTGGCCCAGCACGCCCCCGCCACACTCGACGCCATCCTCGACGCCATGCACTTCCGCGGCCGTCCCTCGGAACTGGTTGCGGCGCAGGATGATCGCGAAACCGCCACCGTCTAGATCGACCCGCAGGAGAACACCATGACGAGCACCGTCTCGATTCCCGCCTACACCACCGACGCGTTCTTCGCCCTCGAGGACAAGTGGCTGCCGACCGCCGACGGCGAACTGACCCACTACCACGAGGTCGGCGAGGGCACCCCGATCCTGTTCCTGCACGGCTCCGGCACCGGCGTCACCGCCGCCGCGAACTGGTGGCTGAACCTGCCCCAGCTGAGTGAGCAGGGCCGCTGCATCGCGATCGACTCGATCGGCTACGGCCAGACCGTCGTCGCCGACGGCACCGAGTACGGCATCCGGGAATGGGTCCGGCATGCGGTGCGCGTCCTCGACGCCCTCGGCATCGACAAGACGTGGATCGTCGGGAACTCCCTCGGTGGCTGGCTGGCCTTCCAGTTCGCGATCGACTTCCCCGAACGACTGCTCGGCGTCGTGTCGATGGGCACCGGCGGAGCGAAGCTGACCGGGGCGCTGGCCGGCCACGCGAACCCGACGCTGACCGAAGAGGGCATCCGCAAGACCCTCGAACTGTTCGTCGTCGACAAGTCCCTCGTCACCGACGAGCTCGTGTCGTTGCGCTACCAATCGGCCCTCAACGACACCGCCTCGGACCGGCTCGCGCAGGTCGTCGCCGCCCGCGACCGCGACCGCCACGCACTGCCGCTGGACTTCGATGTCCTCGCGAAGCTGGACATTCCGGTGCTGCTCATCCACGGCGTCCAGGACGTCGTCATCCCCGTCTCCCGCACCTGGGACCTGCTGAACGTCATCCCCAACGCCGACGCGCACATCTTCAGCCAGTGCGGCCACTGGTCCCAGGTCGAACGCGCCGAGGAATTCAACGCCGTCATCGGCGACTACCTGGCACGCCACGGCGTCACCGGAAAGTAGGCACCGCGATGCCCCAGGCACTGCTGTGCATGTCCCACAGCCCGCTGCTCGACCACGCCAACCCTCCGGCCGACGTCAAGGCCGCAGTCGACGCCGCCTTCGACCACGCCCGCTCGTTCGTCCACACCTTCGACCCCGACCTCGTCGTCAACTTCGGACCGGACCACTTCAACGGGTTCTTCTACGACATGCTGCCGCCGTTCTGCCTGGGCCTCGCCGCCCACGGCGTCGGCGACTACGACTCCTACGCCGGTGACCTCGACGTGCCCACCGCGATCGCCGAGGACCTCGCGCAGTTCGTCGCGGACCGGGAGATCGATCTGACGATCTCGCGCCGCATGGAGGTCGACCACGGCGCCGTCCAGCCGATGGAGATCCTCTACGACGGCAACGCCGCCGCCAAACCGGTGCTGCCGATGTTCGTGAACTCGGTCGCCCGGCCGTTCGTGCCCGTCTCGCGTGTCCGCAAACTCGGCCAGGTGATCGGCGAGTACTTCGCCGCACTCGACAAGCGGGTCCTGTTCATCGGATCCGGCGGACTCTCCCACGACCCACCCGTCCCGCAGTGGGCGACCGCCACCGAGCCGCAGCGTGAATTCCTCACCGCGGGACGCAATCCCACGCCCGAGTTCCGCGCCAACCGGCAGGCCGGCACCATCGAGACCGCACGCAGGTTCGCGGCGGGCGAGGCCGACATCATGGACCTCAACCCCGACTGGGACCGGGAGTTCCTCGCAATCTGCCGCTCCGGGCGGGTCGAGGACTTCGACCGCTACACCGCCGACGGCATGGACGCCGTCGCCGGGCACTCCTCCCACGAGGTACGCACCTGGGTCGCCGCCTACTCGGCGCTGCGCGCGTGCGGCGAGTACGACGTCACCTACGAGTTCTACCGCCCCATCAAGGAATACATCGCCGGTTTCGCCGTCACCACCGCGACGCTGCACTGAACCCGATCAGGGCTGGGAGGGGGGGCACGTCGGCCGCGCAGGTGTTCGGTGCGGGCACCCCGGCGAACCGGTCCGCGATCCACGCCACCGCGCCGGGGTTCGCCCGCGCGTCCGCATGCCCCTCCCCCGGACGATCCTGCAACTCGATCAGGTCGCCCATGCCGCATGCCTTCGCCACCGCCGCCCGCGTCCAGTCGGCCGGAATCAGGTCGTCGGTGTCACCGACCACCACCAGGAGCGGGGCGGCGGTGGGGCGCTGTGGCAGCGCGATCTGTCGCAGCCACTCCCGCATCCGGTCGGTGTCGGCGGCGGTGGACGGCATGCTGTCGGCTCGGGTGATCCGCAGCGCGGCATCCCATTTCTCGCCGGTCCTCGTCCCGGCGCAGGCCGTGAAGATGTCCTCGTTCTCGGCCAGCGTGCCGTGGACGTAGCGCCCCGGATCGAGGTCCGGGTGCTGCACCTCGATGCCGGCGAGCAGCAACGGCAGGAAGATCTGTTGCGACAGGGTCAACTCGATGCCGCTCAGGTCGTCGGCGATGTACGACAGGTCCGCCGCCGGGGACAGGCTTGCCGCCCCCACGAATTCGAGCCCGTCACCGTAGTCCGCCGCATGCTCCGCCGCCGACCACGACGCCTGGCCGCCCTGCGAGATGCCGAACGCCGCCCACCTGTTCGATGCACCGGACACGATCGCCCGCGCCGCGCGGACCGCATCGATCAGGTTGTATGCGGCCGACTTCGGCTCCAGGTACGGGTGCGGGCCGTCGGTGCCCAGGCCTTGGTAGTCGGAGGCGACCACGACGAATCCGCGGGCGAGCAGCGCATCCACGATGGCCACGCCACCCAGCAGGTCCGGGTGTCCGGACGGGGCGCACGCGTCGTCGACACCGGTGGTGGGGTGTCCGACGGACACAATCGGCCAGCCGCCCTCCGGCGGAGCGCCCGGTGGGATGAACACGACCCCCGTCACCTCGGTACCCCCGCCGTCGAGACCCGAGGTGGACCGGTACGTGATCCGGCGCGCGGTCACTCCCTCGGTGGTGACCGTCGTGTCGATGAGCTGCTGATCGCCTACCGGTTCGCCGCGCTCGGCACCCTGCGGAGCCGGGGCGGAGGCGGTCGACGCCTCCACCTTCGGGGGAAGCGCCCCCTGCGGCGACTCACCCTCCGCGGAACAGCCGGTCGCCCACAGGGCCGCCAACGCGGCGGCCGTTGCTGCGATCCTTCGGTTTCCGTTCACCCCAGCATTGTGGCTGCGGGCGCCGCGATCTGTGACCACCGACTCGATGCGATGTCGGCAACAATTCCGCTCTCACCGCAGCGAGCCATGGCAGACTGGGTCGCCGAACACCGCCAGCCCCACGACCGGAAGGAGCGCCCGATGGACACCAGCTCGTACCCGCAGCACATGTCTCCACCGGCCGCCCGGAACGGGGCAGGCGAGAATCCCGACACCGGGATCCGCGTCGGCTGACGCTCCCCTCTCGGGGCGCGCAAGCCCCGGGACCGCGGTCGCCGTTCGGCGATTCGCCACCCACGGGCCCATCGCGTCCGAGAACCACCACCCCGCCAAAGCCAACGAGGCTTGCCGCCACCCGCCCCGCCGCTGTGCGCGTGGGCACAGCGAAGGACGTACGAACGATGACACTGACCCTGGCCGATCTGCTTCCGCTCACCGACAACCCCGCCGACTGGGAAACCGCCGCCTGCCGCGGCGATGCCCATCCCGACCGCTGGTTCCCGGACCCGTCCGAAACCTTCGAGTACGCCGCCGCCGTCTGCGCACGTTGCCCGATCATGGCCGAGTGCGCAGTGTTCGCCGGCGAGTCCGCGCAGAGTGGCGTGTGGGGCGGCCACGAGTACCGGCGCGGCAAGCTGATCCGCTGAACGGGTAGCGGCCCGACCGCCTCACAGGCGACGGTCAGTCGGTGAGTCGCACGACCTCGTCGTCGGTGAGGACGGTCTGCGGCACCCGGTTCGCCTCGCGGGCGAGCTGGACGGCGCGGTAGAGCGGGCGTTCCTCCAGGCCGGCACCGCGGGCCTCGGCCCGCAACTGGGCGATCAGTGCCGCGGACATCGCGACCGCGGGAGCCAGCTCACCGGAGACCAGTCCGTCGGCGAGGGCGCGCAGCGGCAGCACCTCGAGTTCCCGGCCGCCGTCGGTGGTGTACAGCGCCAGCGGCACGGTGATCTGGCGGTTGCCGTCCCCGACCTTCAACGCCACCTGCGACACCCGTCCGCTGCGCACCAGCAGTTCCGCGCTGACCGCCTGCGCCACATCCACGGACACCGTCCGCACCCCGGAATGTGCATGGATCACGGTGCCGCTCATCCACATTCGACGCCGCGTCACCAGCAATGCCGACAGCGCGGTCGGCAGCCCGATGAGAACGCCAACCACGAGCCCGGTGGTCGGTGTCGCGAACAACCCGACGATCACACCGACGACCACACCCAGCGCGACCGCGAGCAGCGCCAGGCGCCGCAGGCGGGGAACGATCAGGTGCGTGGGGACCAGGTCCAGTTCGACGGACCCGGCGTCACCGGTCGGCAAGGACCGCACCGACCTCCGCGACAACAGAGTCCAGCGGCACCTGCCGCTGATCGCCGGTCGCGAGGTCCTTGACCCCGATGACACCGTCGGTGATGTCCCGCTCGCCCAGCACGAGCGCGATCTGCGCACCGGACCGGTCCGCGGCCTTCATCGCGCCCTTGACGCCGCGGCCACCGTACGCGATGTCGACCCGGATCCCCGCGGCACGCAACTGCGCGGCGATGACCACCAGCTTGCCCTTGGCCTCGTCGCCGAGCGGCACCCCGAACACCTCGCAGCGAGCCGGCGTCGACGCGGCCTTGCCCTCCGCCTCCAGCGCCAGGATGGTCCGGTCCACGCCGAGCCCGAACCCGATGCCGGACAGCGGCTGACCGCCGAGCTGCGCCATCAGGCCGTCGTAGCGTCCGCCGCCGCCGATCCCGGACTGGGCGCCGAGACCGTCGTGCACGAACTCGAACGTCGTCTTCGTGTAGTAGTCCAGGCCGCGCACCATCCGCGGGTTGATCGTGTACGGCACCCCGAGCGCGTCCAGGTGGGCCAGCACCTCTTCGAAGTGCGCCTTCGCCTCCTGCGAGAGGTGATCGAGCATCAGCGGCGCGCCGGCGGTCATCTCCTTGATGTGCGGGCGCTTGTCATCGAGCACGCGCAGCGGGTTGATCTCCGCCCGGCGACGAGTGTCCTCGTCGAGGTCGAGACCGAACAGGAACTCCTGCAACAACTCCCGGTACTGCGGCCGGCAGGTGTCGTCACCGAGCGAGGTGATCTCCAGCCGGAAGCCGTCGAGGCCGAGCCCACGGAACCCGGCGTCCGCGATCGCGATCACCTCGGCGTCGAGAGCGGGGTCGTCGACGCCGATCGCCTCGACACCCACCTGCTGCAGCTGGCGGTACCGGCCGGCCTGCGGGCGCTCGTACCGGAAGAACGGACCCGCGTAGCTCAGCTTCACCGGCAGCTGCCCGCGGTCGAGACCGTGCTCGATCACCGCGCGCATCACACCGGCGGTGCCCTCCGGCCGCAGGGTCACCGAGCGGTCACCGCGGTCGGCGAAGGTGTACATCTCCTTGCTGACCACGTCGGTGGACTCGCCGACGCCCCGCGCGAACAGGCCCGTGTCCTCGAAGATCGGCAACTCGATGTGGCCGTATCCGGCCAGCCGGGCGGCGCGGGTCAGTTCGTCGCGCACGGCGACGAACTCCGCCGACACGGGCGGCACGTAGTCGGGTACGCCCTTGGGCGCGGAGAAGGCGGTGTTGCTGGACTTGCTCACGATCTCTACTTTTCCTTACCGCTACCCGGACAGTCCAACCAGGAACGGGTTCGACGCCCGCTCCTGCCCGATCGACGTCGCGCCGCCGTGCCCGGGGAGCACCGCCGTCCCGTCGTCGAGGACCAGCAGCTTGGCCGCGATCGACGCGAGCAGCTGCTCGTGGTTGCCGCCCGGCAGGTCGCTGCGCCCGATCGAGCCGGCGAACAGCGTGTCGCCGGTCAGGGCGATCGGCACCGGCCCCTGATCGGTGTCCGCGGTGGTCCGCAGCACCACCGAGCCCTGCGTGTGGCCGGGCGTGTGGTCGACGGTGATCGTGATTCCCGCGAGGTCCAGCACGTCGCCGTCGGCCAGCTCGATCACCTCGGACGGCTCCCGGAACTCGGTGTCGCCGATCATCGCGGACAGCGCCGCGCCGGTGCCGCGCAGCGGATCGGACAGCATGTAGCGGTCCTCGGGGTGGATGTAGGCGGGGATGCCGAACTTCTCGCAGACCGGCGCCGTCGACCACGTGTGGTCGAGGTGACCGTGGGTCAGCAACACGGCGGCCGGGGTCAGTGACTGCTTGCCGAGGAACTCGACGAGCGGCTCCGCCGCGTTCTGGCCAGGGTCCACGACGAGGCACTCGCTCGCGCCGTCCTGCGCGAGGATGTAGCAGTTCGTCTGGAAGGCGCCGGCCGGGAATCCGGTGACGAGCACGGCAATCGCTCCTACGGGGGTGAGGGGAAGGGGCCACCGCACAGCCTATGTCCCCGACTGTGAAGTTGTTTCACAGGTTCGGGTGGCACACTCGTTCACCGAGAATTCCGACGTCGAACCCCGGCGTCGCCGTGTCAGGGCACAGATCCGGAGGTAAGCAGCAGTGCCAAGCAATGAGCAGCGTCGCCAGACCGCGAAACGGAAGCTGGAGCGACAGCTCGAACGCCGTGCCGAAAGGGACCGCAAACGGAAGCGGATGACGATCGGTGCGTCGGTCCTCGGCGCTGTCCTCGTCGTCGCCGCCGGCGCGATCGTCTTCGGCCTGACCCGCTCCGACGACTCCTCCGACGCGTCGACCACGGCCTCGGAGTCGCAGGACTCGATGCCCGACTCGACGCCCGGGGCGATGCCGGCCGCGCGCGCGGAGGCACTGCCCGCCACCGTCGACTGCACCTACATGCCCGACGGCCAGACCCCGGCCAAGCCGGCGACCATGCCGAACGCGACTGCGGTCTCCACCGAGGGCACCGTCACCGTCGACATGGCCACCAACCAGGGTCCGATCGGCCTGAGCCTCGACCGCGCGAAGGCGCCCTGCACGGTCAACAGCATGGTCGCCCTCGCACAGCAGGGCTACTTCAACGACACCCCATGCCACCGTCTGAGCACCACCGGCCTGAAGATCCTGCAGTGCGGCGACCCGACCGGTCAGGGCACCGGCGGTCCCGGCGACGGCTTCGTCAACGAGTTCCCCACCGATCAGTACAGCCCCGACGACCCCAACATCGAGCAGCCGGTGACGTACCCGCGCGGCACGATCGCGATGGCGAACACCGGCCAGCCCGGTAGCAACGGCAGCCAGTTCTTCCTGGTGTACGACGACTCGCCGCTGCCGCCGATGTACACCGTGTTCGGCACGATCTCCGACGAGGGCCTGGCCACGATCGAGAAGATCGCCGCAGCCGGTGACGACGGCTCGATGTCCGCAGGTGGCGGCACGCCGAACACCCCGGTGCAGATCCAGACCGCTACCGTGGCGGCATGATGCGTACCCCGATGATTCGTACGATCGTCGCCGCGGCAGGCGTCGGCCTGGCCCTGACCGCGACCGCGTGCTCGTCCGACAACGGCGGCGAGTCCTCGTCGACCACCACAGCCACGGCCCAGACCACCCAGCAGGCGCCGGACCTGTCCCGATTCGCGGCGCTCCCCGCCGTCCCCGCTCCGGCCGCGTCGACGGTGTCCTGCGAGTACCCCTCGTCCTCCCGCCAGGCCGCCAAGCCGGTGCAGGCGCCGACCACGACCGACGTCTCCACCGTCGGCACCGCGCAGGTCACCATGGCCACCTCACAGGGGCCGATCGGCCTGACGCTGGACCGCGCCGAAGCGCCGTGCACGGTGAACTCGTTCGTCTCCCTCGCCACGCAGGGCTACTTCGACGACACCCCGTGCCACCGGCTGGTGACCAGCGCGGGCCTGCAGGTGCTGCAGTGCGGCGACCCGACCGGGCAGGGCACCGGCGGCCCCGGCTACGGTTTCGACAACGAGTACCCGACCACCGCATACGCCGCCAACGACCCGGCCGCGCAGCAGCCGGTGAAGTACCCGCGTGGCACGGTGGCCATGGCGAATTCGGGTGCCCCGGGCAGCAACGGCAGTCAGTTCTTCCTGGTGTACGAGGATTCGGTGCTGCCCCCGCAGTACACGGTCTTCGGCACGATCTCCGACGACGGCCTGGCCACGATCGAGAAGGTCGCCGCGGCCGGTGACGACGGCTCGATGTCCGCCGGTGGTGGCAAGCCGAACACCCCGGTGCAGATCGAGACCGTCACGGTCGGCTAGGCCGCTCCGCGACCGATGCGTGGTGTGCGGGTCAGGTACCCGCACACCACGCACGAACACGTCAGCGCCTGCGGTAGGTCGGGCGCCTCTTCCCGAGGAAGGCCGCGGTCGCCTCGGCGCGGTCCTCGGTCAGCGCGGTGAACACCTGCTGCCGGTTCTCGAACTCCACCGACGCGTCGAACGACGCGGTTTCCAGGGCGATCCACATACCCTGCTTGGTCAGCTCCACCGACAGCGGCGGGTTGAGCAGTATCTCCCCCGCCTTCGCCAGCGCGACGTCGAGCAGCTCATCCGGTGGGACCACGTCGGTGACCAGACCGAGCCGCAGCGCCTCACCGGCGTCGAATCGGCGACCGGTGAGCATCAGCTCGTGTGCCCTCCCCGCCCCGATGATCCGGGGCAGGAGCCACGACACCCCGATGTCGCAGGCGGAGAAACCGGCTCGGATGAACGACACCGCGAACACCGCGGGCGTCGCGGCGATCCGGATGTCGCTCGCGCACACCAGTGCCAGCCCGCCCCCTGCGGCCGGACCGTTGACGGCCGCGATCACTGGCTGCGGCAGCTCGTGGAGCTGCTGGGCGAGCCCGGCGATCTCCCGCTGACGGGAGAGCGTCCGCCCGAGCACACCCTCCGCCGCGACCTCGTCCTCGTCGCCGTAGCCGTTCAGGTCCAGGCCCGCGCTGAACGCGCGGCCGGCCCCGGTGAGCACGACGACCCGGCACGAGCGGTCCGCCCCGATGTCGGTGAGCACCTCCCTCAGTTCCCCGACCATCTCCGCGGTGAGTGAGTTGAGCGCGTCCGGCCGGTTCAACGTCACCTGCGTGATGCCGTCGACCGGCCGGACGACCTCGACGGTGCTCACCGCGACACGGTCCGGGTGTACCGGTCGCGCAGGAGTCGCTTGTACAGCTTGCCGGTCGCATGGCGCGGCAACTCGGCCTCGAAGTCGATGCGGCGCGGACACTTGTAGGTCGCGAGCCGCTCCCGACAGAAGGCGAGCAACTCCTCCTCCAGGTCCGGGCCCGCCGTCACACCCGGTACGGGCTGCACGACGGCGTGCACGATCTCACCGAGTTCGTCGTGCGGTACCCCGAACACCGCGGCGTCCGCGACCTTCGGGTGCACGACCAGCACGTCCTCGGCCTCGCGGGGATAGATGTTCACTCCGCCGGAGAGGATGAGGTCCGCGCGCCGGTCCGACAGGTACAGGAAGCCGTCCTCGTCGAGGTAGCCGAGGTCGCCAACCGTGGTCCAGCCCCGGTCGTTGCGCGAGGCAGCGGTCTTCTCCGGATCATTGAGGTACTCGAACTGCAGGCCGCCCTCGGACCAGATGGTGCCCGGTTCACCCGCGGGCAACTCCTGCCCGGTCTCGTCGACGATGTGCGCGGCTCCGAGCAGCGGACGCCCGACCGATCCCGGATGCGCCAGCCACTCGCGGGAGTCCAGCGCGGTGAACAGGCAGTTCTCGGTCGACGAATAGTATTCGTGGACAATCGGTCCGAGCCAGTCGATCATTGCGCGCTTGGTGTCCGGTGGGCACGGCGCGGCGGCGTGGATCACAACCCGGAGCGACGACACGTCGTGTCCGGTCCGCTGCACGTCCGGCAGCTTGAGCATCCGGATGAACATGGTGGGCACCATCTGGGTGTGTGTGACCCGGTATCGCTCGATGAGCTCGAGCGCCCGCTCCGCGTCGAAGCGTTCCATCACGATCGAGGTTCCGCCGTGCCGGTGCACGGTCATGTTGAACCGCAACGGCGCCGCGTGATAGAGCGGTGCAGGCGACAGGTACACGGCGTCGCGGTCGATTCCCCACCGACTGTGCAGCAGTTGGGCGACGCCGGGCGGGGTCCCGAGAGGATGCAGGGGCAATTCCGCGATGACGCCCTTGGGCCGACCGGTGGTCCCGGACGAGTACAGCAGGTCGACGCCCTCACACTCCGCCACCGCCACCGACCCGTGGACCGATGCGACTGCGGCCGAGAGGTTTTCGAACCCGAGTCCCGGATCGTCGATCGTGAACAGGTGACCGGTCGCCGGCAGGTCCGCGGTGGCCCCGGCCGCGGACTCGAGGTACCGGGCGCTCGTGAACAGCACCTTCGTACCGGAATCCCTGAGGATGTAGGCGATTTCGTCGGCGAGCAGCCGCGTCGACAGCGTCACGTAGCGCAACCCGATGCGCTGCGCCGCCCATGCGAGTTTGAGGAACCACGCATTGTTCTCCATCAGGATTGCGACACAGTCGCCGTGCCGCATCCCGCGCGACCACAACAGCGCCGCGATCGCGCGGGAGTCGTCGACCAGCTCGCGATAGGTCACGACGACGCCGGTGTCCGCCATGATGTACGCGGGCCGGTCGGGGTCTGTCACGGCGTGGGTGTCCGGGAAGTCCACCATCGGTTTCGTCCTCCTTCGTCGCGATTTCAGGATGCGAGCGCGGGCTCGTTCGGCTGGGAGTACCTGCGGACGATGGCCAGCAGACAGAGGAGTCCGATCGCTCCGCCGACCGCGATCATCGCGCCAACCTTCCACGCGTTGGCCGGGTCGCCGCCCACGAGCAGCACCATGACCATCGGTGCGAACCCGCCGACGATGGCGGAGATCTGGTAGCCCAGCGATGCTCCGGAGAACCGGACCTCCGGCGGGAACAGCTCGGAGAACAGGGTTCCCTGTGTTCCGGTCTGGAACGACATGGCCACGACGCCGACGATCACTGCGATCGCGAACGGCCACACCTTGCCGGGACCGGATGCGGCGATCAGCAGCCACATCGGCAGGCCCCACAGCGTCATGGCGGCGGTACCGAGACCGAATATCAGCTTGCGACCGAACCGGTCGGACAGGTGGCCGAACAGCGGCACCAGCGGAATCTGCAGCGCGCAGGCGATGAGAATGTAGGTGAGCACGGTCGAACGTTCGACGTCCAGGTAAGTGGTGACGAACTGGACCGAACCGGTGATCATCGTGTAGAAGAAGATGATTCCGATGGCGTTCGAACCGGCAGCGAGGAGCACCGTGCCCGGGTTCTTGCGCAGCACCTCGAGGATCGGCGAGCGTTCCACCGTGGGCGCCTCGTCCAGCTTCTTCGCCACCTTCTTGAACTCGGGAGTCTCCTCGAGGTAGCGGTGGATCGCGAACGCAACGGGCAGCATCACCAGACTGATCCAGAACGGAATGCGCCACCCCCAGCTCAGGAACGAGTCCTGGGCGACGGTCGAGGTGATCACCAGGAACACCACGTTGCCGAGTACGACGCCGATCGGCACACCCAGCTGGGCGAAGCTGCCGAAGAATCCTCTCCGGTTCGCGGGTGCGTTCTCGGTCGCCAACAGCACCGCGCCACCCCACTGCGCGCCGACCGCGAGTCCCTGGCAGATCCGCAGTGTCACGAGAATCATCGGTGCGAGCCAGACGATCTCGGTGTTCGGCACGAATCCGATCAGTGACGTCGCCACGGCCATCATGACGACGGCGGCGACCAGGACCGGCTTGCGCCCGACCTTGTCCCCGAAGTGGCCGGCGAGAACTCCACCGATCGGCCGGGCAATGAAGCCGACCGCGACCGTCGCGAAGGAGTTGACCGCCGCGACGACCTCGTTGCCGGTGGCGAAGAAGGTCGAGTTGAACACCAGCGCGGCAGCGGTGGAGTAGATGAAGAAGTCGTACCACTCCAGTGAGGTGGAGATCGCCGCGGCAATGGCGGCGCGGCCGGCTTTCGGTGGCGCCTCGGTGGTGGTGCCGGGCTGCGGTGTCACGCCCACGGTGTCGGAGCTCATGTCGTGTCTCGATTCGTTCGGGGGGAGGTCGGTCGGGGTGGCGGTCATCCTCGAACCTCGGTGAGGACGGGAGTCGCTGCGAACTCGGCGCGGGCGAGGGAACGCCTGTGCACCTGGTCCGGGCCGTCGGCGATCTGCAGGAATCGGGCCTGCGAGTACAGCATCGCCAGGGGCGTGTCCTGGGACAGGCCGGCGCCGCCGAAGATCTGAATGGCGTCGTCGACGATCTTCTTCACCGTCAGGGGCACGAGGACCTTCGCGGCGGCGATGTCGTGGCGGGCGGCCTTCGCGCCGTCCGTGTCCATCCGCCAGGCGGCGCGCAGAACGGTCAGTCGCGCCGCGTCGACGGCGATGCGCGCGTCCGCGACCGTGGCCTGCACAACCCCCTCGTCGGCCAGCGGCCTGCCGAATGCGACCCGGGTGCGGGCGCGTTCGGCCATCAGCGCGATCGCCCGTTCGGCCATGCCGATCAACCGCATGCAGTGGTGGATGCGCCCCGGACCGAGGCGGGCCTGCGCGACTGCGAACCCCCTGCCCCGCGGGCCGAGCAGGTTGGCCTTCGGTACTCGCACCGCGTGGAACACGATCTCGCCGTGTCCGCCCTCGTGCCGGTCGTCGAATCCGAGGACCGAGGTGGAGCGGACCACCTCGACACCGGCGGTGTCCATGGGCACCAGGACGATCGAGTGGCGTGACCCGACGGGGCCGTCGGGGTCGGTGACACCCATGACCATCGCGACCCGGTTGTCGTCGCGCAGTGCGGCGGTGGACCACCACTTGCGACCCGTCAGAACCCACTCCTCACCCTCGTCTGCGATCTCGAGGCGGATGTTGTTCGCATCGGAACTCGCGACGTCGGGCTCGGTCATCGAGAAGCAGGACCGGATCTCGCCGTCCAGTAGCGGAATCAGCCACTGCTGCTTCTGTTCCGGAGTTCCGTATCGGGCGAGCAGTTCCATGTTCCCGGTGTCCGGCGGGTTGCAGTTGAGTGCCTCCGGCGCGATGGTCGGGCTCCACCCGGTCAACTCGGCGAGGGGCGCGTACTCGAGGTTCGACAGCCCCGCCTCACCACTGTCCGGCAGGAAGAGGTTCCACAGTCCCTGCCGCTTCGCGGCCGCCTTGAGGTCCGCCATGATCGGTGGCGCACCCCACCAGTCGGGCTTGCTCGCCAACTGCTCGGCCGCGATCGCTTCGGCGGGTAACACCCGCTCCTGCATGAACACCGCCAGCCGGGACCGGAGATCCTGCACCTTCGGGCTGTACTCGAAATCCATTGTCTTGAACTCCTGTTCGGGAGATGGTCAGTGTCTGAGCGCAGGGACCGACGAACGCGCGGCCTGGTCTAGGGCGCGCTGCAGCAGCGTTGCGGTCATGTCGGCGACGCCGTCGAAGCCGTCCCCGACGGTCTCCCCCTTGGCGTGTCGGGCGGCTATGCCCTCCACGATCACCGCGATCTTGAAATCGGCGAACACGACGTACCAGTCGATGTCCGGAAGGTCGATTCCCCGCGTGGCGGCGTACCGTTCGAGCATCTCGTCGCGCGTCGGAAACCCGTCCAGCGCTGCAAGTCCCCGGGTGATGGGGTTGGGCACCTCGCCGGGTATGTCCCAGAAGCCGAGCATGATGCCGACGTCGGCGAGCGTGTCACCGAGGGTGGCCATCTCCCAGTCCAGGACTGTCGCGATGCGACCACGATCCTCGCGGGTGACGAGCACGTTGTCGAGCTTCACGTCACCGTGCACGATTCCGGGGAAGTCACTCTGCGGCAGTGCATTCCGGAGCCTCCGCAGGAGTACGTCGACCTCCGGGCGATGGGTGGTCCGCGACGCCTCCCATTGACGTTCCCATCGACCCAGTTGCCGTTCGAGGTAGCCGTCCGGGCGACCGAACTCGGCCAGTCCGACCGCCGCGGGGTCGACGCCGTGCAGCGCGGCGAGGGTGTCGGCGAACGCGAACCCGAGCCGGCGACGCTCGCCGGCGGTGAGGTCGGCGGCCTGTTCCGGGGTGCCGACGGCCACACCGTCGACGAGGTCCATCAGGTAGAACGGGGCACCGAGCACGGACTCGTCCAGGCAGAGGTGAACGGCCCGCGGCACGGGAACCGCGGTGCCACCGAGCGCCTCGATCACCGTGAACTCACGCTTCATGTCGTGTGCGGTCGGCAGGACATGCCCATAGGGGGGACGGCGCAGCACCCACGACCGCGCGCCGTCGGTCAGGCGATACGTGGGATTCGACCGCCCACCGCCGATCAGCGTCGCCGTCAGCTCACCCTCGAGGCCACCCCCGAGCGCACCCCGGAGGTGATCGGCGAGCGACGGGAGGTCGAGGACGGACTGCGTTTCACGCAGGGATGCGGTCACGGGAGATACCCTTCGTCACACTCTCAGCCAAACGATCGTTCGGCTTGAGCAATAGTGACTTAGCGCACGTTAAGTGTCAACAGGCTTCTGCTCCAACGCCCTGACGTGCGGGTGGAGAAATGAGAATGGCGGCGCAGGATGCGCCGCCAATCGATCGTTCGCCACCGACCCGGTCTCCCGGGCTCGGGTCATTCCCGTGCCTGCACCATCGCCAATGCGAGATCCGCGTACCGCTGTGCGAGCTCCTCCGGGGCCAGGGGGCCATCCGGGCGCCACCACGCGCACACCGACTGCCCCATGTTGATGATCGCCCGCGCCGCGTCACGCGGCAGCGGCGTTGCGAACACGGATTCCTCGACACCGCGATCGATGACATCGCGGAATATGCTCTCCTGCTCATCGCGCAACGCGACCACCAGACGCCTGCCATCGTGGTCCAGACTGCGGATCTCACTGGCGCCCACGCGCGCATCCGACTGCCGCGTGGTGTGGAACATGACCCACGCGCGCACCACCGACCGCAGCTGATCCGCCGGAGTGCCTGCCGACCGCACCAGCGCCCCACGCGTCATCGCGATGGCGTCGTGGAGCGCGCGGACCATGATGTCCTGCAGGATCTCCTGCTTGCTCGCGAAATGGTGATAGATCGACGCCACCGTGATGTCGGCGTCACGGGCGATATCCCGCATCGACGTCCCGTGATAGCCCCGCTCGGTCATGTTCCGGACGGCGGAGTCCAGGATCACCTGCCGGCCGACGGTTCCCTTGGCAGCACACATGATCGCCAGCGTACCGAACGACTGTTCGGAGATTGCGCTCGTCGCCCTCCCCTGGCAACCGCACGAATCGACTCCCGAGGAGTAACTATCGCTCGTTCAGTCTGCATGCGACACTGTGCCGATGGAGCACATTCAACTCGACGTCGCCGACGGTCTCGCCACCATCACACTCAACCGTCCGGGGCAGCTCAACGCCTTCACCACGACGATGGAGAACGAACTGATCGACGCCTACGACCGCTGCGACGCCGACGACGACGTGCGGGCGGTGGTCCTGACCGGCGCCGGGCGGGCGTTCTGCGCCGGCGCCGACCTGTCCGGCGGCCCGGACACCTTCGTCGCGTGGAGCGAGGAGCACCGGGACGGCGCGATGCGGCGCGACGGCGGTGGCCGGGTGGTGCTGCGGATGTTCGAGTCCCGCAAACCGATCATCGCCGCGGTCAACGGCCCGGCGGTCGGGGTCGGCATCACGATGACCCTGGCAGCGGATTTCCGCATCGCTGCCGACGACGCCCGCATCGGATTCGTCTTCAACCGGCGCGGCCTGGTCCCCGAGTCGTGTTCGACGTGGTTCCTGCCGAAGTTGGTGCCCCTGCAGACCGCCCTGGACTGGATCTACTCAGGGCGGATCGTCGACGCCGCGGAGGCGCACACCGCCGGACTGTTCCATTCGCTGCACCCGAAGGAGAGCGTCGTGGACGAGGCGTACGCGCTGGCCCGCCGGATCACCGAACACTCCGCACCGGTGTCCGTGGCACTGTCCCGGCAGATGGTGTGGCGCATGCTCGCCGCCGACCATCCGATGCTCGCGCACCGCGTCGAATCCCGCGGCATCAACCTCCGCGGTGTCGCCGCCGACACTCGCGAAGGCATCGCCGCCTTCCTGGAGAAGCGGCCGGCGACGTTCCCCGATCGGGTGTCCACGGACCTGCCCGACGTGTTCGGCGCCGACCTGCCCGACCCGCCGTTCGGAAGCTGAGCCGCTATGCGGCACTGGTCATCCGGTAGACGTCGTACACGCCCTCGACGTTGCGGACCACGTTGAGGACGTGCCCGAGGTGCTTCGGGTCGCCCATCTCGAAGGTGAACCGGCTGATCGCGACGCGATCGCCGGACGTGGTGACCGACGCCGAGAGGATGTTCACCTTCTCGTCCGCGAGCGCCTTCGTCACGTCCGACAGCAGCCGGTGCCGATCGAGGGCCTCGATCTGGATCGCTACCAGGAACACCGACGACGCCGACGGCGCCCACTGCACCTCGATGATCCGCTCCGACTGCCCACGCAGCGACGTCGCATTGGTGCAGTCGGTGCGGTGCACGCTCACCGCGCCGCCGCGCGTGACGAAGCCCATGATCTCGTCGCCGGGCACCGGGGTGCAGCACTTGGCGAGCTTCGCGACCGTGCCCTCGGCGCCGGGCACAAGCACCCCGGAGTCCGTGCCGCGGCGCGGGCGCATCGGCATCGTGGACGGCGTCGACCGTTCGGCGAGCTCCTCCTCCACCGCGCCGACCCCACCGAGCTGCGCCACCAGGCGCTGCACGACGTGCTGGGCCGAGACGTTGTGCTCACCGACCGCTGTGTACAGCGCGGAGACGTCGGCGTACCGCAACTCGTGCGCAATCGCGGTCATCGATTCGGCGCTGAGCAGCCGCTGCAGCGGCAGACCGCCGCGCCGGACCTCCTTCGCGATCGCTTCCTTGCCTGCTTCGAGCGCCTCCTCGCGGCGCTCCTTCGCGAACCACTGACGAATCTTCGCCTTGGCGCGCGGTGACACCACGAACGACTGCCAGTCCCGGCTCGGTCCGGCGTTCACGGCCTTGGAGGTGAACACCTCGACGACCTCGCCGTTCTCGAGGGTGCGTTCGAGCGCGACGAGACGGCCGTTGACGCGGGCGCCGATGCAGCGGTGCCCGACCTCGGTGTGCACCGCGTACGCGAAGTCGACCGGTGTCGACCCGGCGGGCAGCGTGATCACGTCGCCCTTCGGGGTGAAGACGAAGATCTCCTTGACCGCGAGGTCGTAGCGCAACGACTCCAGGAACTCGCCCGGATCGGCGGCCTCCCGCTGCCAGTCGAGCAGCTGTCGCATCCACGCCATGTCGTCGACCTCGGCGGCGTCACCGGAATGCCTGCCCTTGGTCTCCTTGTAGCGCCAGTG
Source organism: Rhodococcus sp. NPDC004095 (assembly GCF_053604015.1). Taxonomy (NCBI): domain Bacteria; kingdom Bacillati; phylum Actinomycetota; class Actinomycetes; order Mycobacteriales; family Nocardiaceae; genus Rhodococcus; species Rhodococcus sp. NPDC004095. Next base: position 12,891 of record NZ_JBSGGS010000002.1, on the reverse strand, counting down.
CGCGGCGATGCCGAACTCGGCGGTCCGGTGCATCTCCCGGGTGCGGATCTGTACCTCCAGAGGCTTGCCCTCGGGGCCGATCACGGTCGTGTGCAGCGACTGGTACACCCCGTACCGGGGCTGCGCGATGTAATCCTTGAACCGGCCCGCCATCGGCTGCCACAGCGAGTGCACGACACCGACGGCGGCGTAACAGTCGCGGATCTCGTCGCACAGGATCCGGACACCGACGAGGTCGTGGATGTCGTCGAAGTCGCGGCCCTTGACGATCATCTTCTGGTAGATCGACCAGTAGTGCTTGGGGCGGCCCTCGACGGTCGCGTTGATCCGTGACGCCACCAGGGTCGCGTTGATCTCGGCCCGAACCTTCGCCAGGTAGGTGTCGCGGGACGGCGCGCGGTCCGCGACCAGGCGCACGATCTCCTCGTACTTCTTCGGGTGCAGGATCGCGAACGAGAGGTCCTCGAGCTCCCACTTCACGGTCGCCATACCCAGCCGATGCGCAAGCGGCGCAATGACTTCCAGGGTCTCGCGGGCCTTGCGCGCCTGCTTCTCCGGCGGCAGGAATCGCATCGTGCGCATGTTGTGCAGGCGGTCCGCGACCTTGATCACCAGCACGCGCGGGTCGCGCGCCATGGCGATGATCATCTTGCGGATCGTCTCGGCCTCCGCGGCGTTGCCAAGCACCACCTTGTCCAGCTTGGTGACGCCGTCGACCAGGTGGGCGACCTCGTCGCCGAAGTCGTCGGTCAGCTGGTCCAGCGAATAGCCGGTGTCCTCGACGGTGTCGTGCAGGAGTGCCGCGACCAGGGTGGTGGTGTCCATACCCAGTTCCGCGAGGATCGTCGCGACAGCCAGGGGGTGCGTGATGTACGGGTCGCCGGACTTGCGGCTCTGGTGGGCGTGACGCTCCTCGGCGACGTCGTAGGCACGCTGCAACGTCGCCAGGTTCGCCTTCGGGTACAGCTCGCGGTGGATCGCGACGAGCGGTTCGAGAACCGGCCGGATCGCCGCGTTTCGCTGAGCGGTGATCCGTCGGGCCAGCCGAGCCCGCACCCGACGCGACGCCGAGGTCGGAACCGGCTGCGCGGCCGCGTCATTGGGCGTCACTCTCCCGGACCCGGACCTGTCGAGGTTCTGCGTCATATCCGTCACCTCCCACCGATCGAACTTCTCACCCGAGCCAACTGTAGTCCTCAGACCTTCAGCAACGAGGTCAGCGGGCGGTCCGGGAGTCGGTCACGCCCGCGGAGCGACTCGATCTCGAGCACCACCGCGATCGCGACCACCTCGGCGCCCGCAGCCTCGAGCAGTTCCGCGGCCGCGCCCAGGGTGCCGCCGGTGGCCAGGACGTCGTCGATCACCAGCACCCGGCGCCCGTGCAGATCGATGCTGTCGGCCGGAATCTCCAGCGTCGCGGACCCGTACTCGAGCTGGTAGGACCGGGCCAGCACCGGCGGCGGCAACTTGCCGGCCTTCCGGACCGCGAGCACCCCGGCGTCCAGTGCCCGGGCCACACCGGCTCCCAGCAGGAATCCGCGGGCGTCGATGCCCGCGACGAGATCGACATCGTCACCGAGTGCGGCCATCGCATCGACGACGTCACGGTAGGCGGCAGCATCGGCGAACACCGGAGTCAGGTCCGCGAACCGCACACCCGGCTCCGGGAAGTCGTCCGCCCAGCGGATCAGACGTGCGACGTCGGCGGAGGCGGAGGCGAGTGCGCTCTCGGCCGAGCCCGAGGAGAAGGTGCTGTCGGTGTTCACCGGAGAAGTATCCACCGGTCCATGTTCCACCCCGCCCCGGCGACGGTCGTATTCGGGACCGCCGCGTGCATGCCGTTCGCGATCGACGTGGTCCGGGGCGCCGCGAACAGCGGGATCGACGGCATGTCCGACCACAAGATGTTCTCGGCCTCGGTGGTCAGGTTCAGGCGGCTGCCGTCGGAGGTGTCGACCGCCAGCTGGTCGGCGATCTCGGTGACGCGACCGTTGCGGTAGTTACCGATGTTGGTGCCGTTCCCGGTGGCCAGCGCGTATGCGGGCGGGACCAGCGAATCCAGCCCTGCAGCGCCCTGCGCGGAGGAGGTGCCACCGAGCGCCGCGTCCACCTGGCCCGCTCCGAGCGCACCCTGACCGAAGTCGGGCGAACTCGCGTCCTGCACGGTGATCCCGGCCGGCGCGCAGGCCGCGGCGACGTCGGCGACGATCTGCGCACGCCGAGCGTCCGGGGCGAGGTAGCCGACCCGCACGGTGATCGGGCCCTGACCCGAGGCCGCGAGAGCCGACTTCGCGGCGTCGACATCCGGCTGCAGGTACCGCTCCCCCACCACCCCGGCTGCCGTCGGGTAGATCAGCATGTCCTGCTGCGCCAATCGTGAATTGAGCACGCCCGACCCGAGTCCCGACGAGTGGTCGAAACCGGGGTGTCCGTACTCGTCGAACAGGTCCTGCCGCGGTACGCACGAGGCAAACGCGCGTCGTGCGTCGGCGGACCCGAACACGCCGCCGGTGGCGAGCACGAACTGTTCACTGCTACGGGACGGCTGCGTGAGGGTGGTGAACCCGTCTCCGGGGGCAACGCCCTCGATGGCACCGGCCCCGACGTCGATCACGTCGAGATCGCCGGCCTCCAGGCGGGCGGGCAGGTCGGAGTTCTTCGGCCACACCACGATTCGATCGGTGCCCGGTTTGTTGCCCCACCAGCGCTCGTTCGCGACGAGCGTCACCCCGCCGTCCTCGTCCACCGAGTCCAGCCGGTACGGCCCGGAGGACGGGAACAACGCCGGATCCGCCTGCCCCGGAACGAGATTCCATCCCGTGTTCCAGAACCCGGCGAGCCGGCCGATCGCCTCGGTGTCCCCGGACTGCACGGCGGCCACGACGTCGGGAACTCCTCCGATCCGGCCGGCGACGTGCGAGGGCATCAGCTCGGTCGCACCGAACAACCCGCGCCAGTCCGCGTACGCGCGCCCCGGCTTGAACACGACGGTCGCATCCTTGGCGCCCGGCTGGCAGTCCACCCGGTCGATGTCGGCGTAACCCGCCCGGCTGGCGGCGTGGAACTCCGGGAACCGGCCATTGCCCGCCGCCCAGGTGAGCACCATGTCGTCGCAGGTGATAGGAACCCCGTCGGAGTAGACGGCGGCGGGGTTGATCCGGTAATTCACGGTCAGTGTCTCGCCCGGCGCCGTCATCGCGCTCCCGACGTCACCGTCGGACAGGGCGGTGCCCTCCGGGCCGATGTAGCTCAGCCCGGCCAGCACCCGGACGAACGCCTGCCGCGCTCCGCTCGCTGCGCCGTCCACCGTGTTGGCGTTGTACGTGCTGACCACGTTGTCGATGCCGTAACCGATCGACGGGACCTGGTCCTCCTGGGCGCCGCAGGCCGCGCCGGTCGCGATCAGCGCGAGTGCGGCGACGACTGCCGGGGCCCGCTTCCTTCCGTTCCGTCGACGCCCGTCGCCACCACTCGCACTGCTCCGCATGTTCCTAATGCCTCTTCTTGTCGCGCTTTCCGGTCGGCCTGGCGCCCGGCTTGGGCGCCTCACCGGGCCGCCGTGAGGCGGCCGTCGGCCGCGCCCCGGCCGAGCCTGCCAGTGCGGCGGCCGAAACCGAATTCGACCCGCCGGACCGTTCGGCCCGCCGCGCGAGCACCTTCTTGGTGTGCGCGGAGACCGGCCCCCACCTCTCCTTGATCGACACCAGCAGCGGGGTGGCGAAGAAGATGGACGAGAAGGCGCCGACGACGATGCCGACCAACTGCACGACCGCGAGGTCCTTGAGGGTGCCGACGCCGAGCAGGCCGACGGCGACGACGAGCAGGCCGATCACCGGCAGCACACTGATGACGGTGGTGTTGATCGATCGCATCAGGGTCTGGTTGACCGCCAGGTTCGCCTGTTCGGCATAGGTGCGCCGGGTGGTGTGCAGGACGCCGCGGGTGTTCTCCTCGACCTTGTCGAACACCACGACGGTGTCGTACAGCGAGAAACCGAGGATCGTCAGCAGACCGATCACCGTCGCCGGCGTGACCTCGAGTCCGACCAGTGAGTACAGGCCGGCGGTGACCACCATGTCGAAGAACAGGGCCACGATCGCGGCGATCGCCATGTCCCGTTCGAAGCGGATCGCGATGTAGACGCTGACGATCACCAGGAACACCACCAGCGCGATCAACGCCTTCTTGGTGATCTGGCTGCCCCAGGTCTCGCTCACGTCGGCGACACTGATCGCATTCTTGCTCGGTACGCCGTTCTTGTCCTCCGGCTGGAACTCGTCGAACAACGCGTTCTGCAGTTCGACGGTCTGCCGCGCGTCGAGCGCGTCCGAGCGGATCTGGATCGTCGCGCTGTCGCCGGAACCGACGGTCTGCACCGACACCGGATCGTGCCCGAGCGTGTCCGCGTAGACCTTCTCGACCTGTTCGGTCGTCGCCCCGGAGGCCGCCGGGAACTGGATCCGCGAGCCGCCCTCGAAATCGATGCCCAGCGAGAAGCCGCGGAAGATCATGCTCAGGATGGAGATCGCCACGACGGCGGCGACGATCCCGTAATAGAGCTTGCGCTTTCCGACGACCTCGAACGCGCCGGTCCCGGTGTACAGCCGCGACAGCAGACCGTGCTTGGGCAGGGCCGCCTCGTCGACGACGCTGTCGGGGATGTCCGTGCTGTTGCTCATGTTCAGGACTCCTTCGCCTGCGTGGCGGCGGCCGCCGTCTTACGTTCCCGTGCCACCTGGCTCACGGCGCCGAGCCCGTTGACGCTGGGCTTCGACCAGAACGCCGACTTCGACGCCAGGTGCACCAGAGGATGGGTCACCAGGAACACCACGAGGACGTCCAGGATGGTGGTCAGGCCGAGGGTGAACGCGAAGCCCCGGACCTGGCCGACGGCGAGCACGTACAGCACGGCCGCGGCGATGAAGCTCACGGCGTTGCCGGACAGGATGGTCCGGCGGGCGCGGGCCCAGCCGCGAGGCACCGCGGAACGGAAGCTGCGGCCCTCACGCATCTCGTCCTTGATGCGCTCGAAGTACACGACGAACGAGTCGGCGGTCATACCGATACCGATGATCAGACCCGCGATGCCCGCGAGGTCGAGCGTGAAGCCGATGTAGCGGCCGAGCAGGACCATGATCGCGTAGACCAGCACACCCGACAGGATCAGCGACAGCGCGGTCAGGATGCCGAGCATCCGGTAGTAGACCAGGCAGTACAGCAGCACCAGGACCAGGCCGATCGCGCCCGCGATCAGACCCGCCTGCAGCGACGCCAGTCCGAGGGTCGCCGACACGGTCTCGGCCTCCGACGCCTGGAACGACAGGGGCAGCGAGCCGTACTTGAGGGTGTTCGCCAGTTCCTTGGCCGTGGTGGCGGTGAAGTCGCCGGTGATCGACGTGGCGCTGCCCGCGGGGGTCGCCCCCTGGACGACCGGCGCGCTGACCACCTTCGAGTCGAGAGTGAACGCGGCCTGCTTGCCGATGTTGGCGGCCGTGAACTGCGCCCAGGTGTTGCTGCCACCGGACTTGAAGGTCAGGCTGACCTCGTGGCGGGCCTGCTGGGTGTTGAACTGGGAGGTCGCGTCCGAGATCTCCTGGCCGTCGATGATGCTCGGGCCGAGCAGGTAGACGGTGGTGCCGTCGGTGGAGCACGCAACCAGAGGCAGGGCGGGATCGTCGTTGCCCTGCAGCGGGTCGGCGGCGTTGCAGTCGAGCGTGGCCATCGCCTGCTGCTGCACGGCCGGGTCGGTGCTCTGCCGGGTCGCCTTCGCGGCCGCGATCTGCGCGGCCGCCTCGTCACCCTCGTCGGCACCCGCGGCCGGCGCCGGAGTCTCGGTCTGCGGTGCCTCGGTCGGCGGGACGGTGGGCTCCTGCGCCGGGAAGGGCCGGTTCTGCGGTGCCGGGGCCTCGGCGGCCGGGGCGGGAGTCTCCGGGGCGGGTGCCGGGGCAGGCTCAGCGGGCGCCGGGGCCTGACCCGACTGTGCCTGCGCGTTCGCAGACACCTGGGAGCCGAGCACCGGGCGGATGTACAGGCGCGCGGTCTGGCCGAGCGTGCGGGCCTGGGCGCTGTCGTCACCCGGCACGGTGATCACCAGGTTGTCACCGTCGATGACCACCTCGGAGCCGGACACACCGAGTCCGTTCACCCGGGTCTCGATGATCTCCTGGGCCCGCCGCAGGCTGTCCTGGCTCGGTGTGCTTCCGTCCGGGGTTCGCGCGGTCAGGGTGACGCGGGTTCCGCCCTGCAGGTCGATGCCGAGCTTCGGGGTCGGGGACTTGTCCCCGGTGAAGAAGACGAGCGCGTACAGGGCGGCGACGATCAGCCCGAAGATCACGAGCGAACGCGCAGGCCGTACGGCTCCGCTGGGTGATGCCACGATCCGTAGTTCTCCTAGTGCTCAGTGCGGACTGGTCGCAGTAGCCGTGTCCGCGCAACCCGCCCCGCACGCGACCGCTGCCGAGTGTGCTCACTCGGCAGCGGAGGCGATCAGGTCAGTCCTGGTCGAGGCGACGCTGGGTCTGCTCGGGGGTCTCGTCCTGCACGGGCGAGTCCACGACATCGGAATCCACGACATCGGAATCGGTGTCGGTGTCCTCGGTGACGAGCTCGCGAACCACGAGGCGCGACCAGGTCGTCACGACGCCCGGTGCGATCTCCAGCTCGACGGTCGTGTCGCCGAGCGCGGCCACGGTGCCGTGCAGGCCCGCCGTGGTCATGATGCGGTCGCCGACCTTCAGCGAATCCTGCAGATCAGCGGTCTTCGCCATCTCCTTCTTCTGACGCCGGATGCCCAGGAACATCGGCACCAGCAGAACGAGGATCAGGAGCGGAAACAGCAATTCCATCGTTGAAGTCAGTCCTTGAGGGTTGTCGACACGACCGGTCCCGTGCGGACCGGCGCAGTACACCAGTGTGCCATCACTCCCACACACCCTGCTGCGGTTCGTTGACACGTACATCTATTCCGCCCGTCGCGGCGTCCGGCGGCGGCGTCATTCCGAGCTGCTGCCAGGCGGCGGCGGTCGCGACGCGGCCCCGCGGGGTGCGCGCGACCATGCCCGCCCGCACCAGGAACGGCTCGCACACCTCCTCCACGGTGCTGGGCTCCTCCCCGACCGCGACGGCCAGCGTCGACACTCCGACCGGGCCACCACCGAAGCTGCGGACCAGCGCGCTGAGCACCGCCCGGTCGAGGCGGTCGAGGCCGAGCTGGTCGACGTCGTAGACCGCGAGCGCGGCCCGTGCGATGTCGCGGGTGATCACGCCGTCGGCACGAACCTCCGCGAAGTCCCGCACGCGACGCAACAGTCGGTTCGCGATTCGCGGGGTGCCGCGCGACCGGCCCGCGATCTCCGCGCTCGCCTCCTCGCCGAGCCGGACACCGAGAATTCCCGCTGACCGCAACAGGATTCGCTGCAGTTCGGGCGGATCGTAGAAGTCCATGTGGGCGGTGAAACCGAACCGGTCCCGCAGCGGCCCGGTCAGCGCACCGGACCGCGTCGTCGCGCCGACGAGCGTGAACGGCGCGACCTCGAGCGGAATCGACGTCGCTCCCGGTCCCTTGCCGACGACGACGTCGACGCGGAAGTCCTCCATCGCCAGGTACAGCATCTCCTCGGCGGGACGCGCGATGCGGTGGATCTCGTCGATGAACAGCACGTCGCCCTCGACGAGGTTGCTCAGCATCGCAGCCAGGTCACCGGCCCGCTCGAGCGCGGGTCCCGAGGTCAGTCGCAGCGAGGTGCCCAGCTCCGCGGCGATGATCATCGCCATCGACGTCTTGCCGAGTCCGGGCGGACCGGACAGCAGGATGTGGTCGGGCGTGCCGCCGCGCAACTTCGCGCCGGCCAGCACCAGTTGCAGCTGTTCGCGGACCCTCGGCTGGCCGATGAAGTCCTCGAGAGAGGTGGGCCGCAGGCTCGCCTCGATGTCGCCGTCACCACTGACCAGCTCCGCCGAGACCGGCGACTCGGCGGGGTCGACGGTGTCCCCGTCCTCGAACGCCCCGCGCTCGGTCACCGGGTCTTACCCAGCAGGGCCAGTGCGGACCGCAGGGCACGCGAGGTGTCCGCTTCGGGGTCGGCGGCGAGCACCGAATCGGTGGCCGGTTCGGCCTGCTTGAGGGGGAAGCCGAGCCCGACCAGCGCCTCGACGATCTGGTCCCGGATCGGCCCCGCCGCTGCGGCGGCCACGGGCGACCCCGGGCCCGCGGGAACCGCCTCGACCTTGTCACGCAGTTCGACGACCATCCGCTCGGCGCCGCGCTTGCCGATCCCCGGAACCCGGGTCAGCGCGGAGACGTTGCCCTCGGCGAGCGCCTTGCGCAGCGACTCCGGCTCGAGGACCGCGAGGATCGCCATTGCCAACCGCGGCCCGACACCCGACACCGTCTGCAGCAACCCGAACAGGTCGCGGGACTCGGTGTCGTGGAAGCCGTACAGCGTCATCGAGTCCTCGCGGACGATCATCGCCGCCACCAGCCGTGCCTCCGCACCGCGCTCCAGCGTCGCGAGCGTCGCCGGGGTCGCACTCAGGCGGTAACCGACACCCGCCGCCTCGATCACCACGTGATCGAGCGCGATCTCGAGCACCTCACCGCGCACCGACGCGATCATCTCGAACCTGCCTTCTCCATCCGGGACTTTCTCTCCTGCGCCAGCCGGGCCTCGTAGCGCTTGCGCTGCTCGGCCGCCGCGGCCTCCGCCTGCGCCATCCTCGACAGCATCGGCGCCCGCCAACAGTGACAGATCGCCAGCGCGAGGGCGTCGGCGGCATCGGCGGGTTTCGGCGCGGTCGCCAGCCCGAGGATCTTGGTGACCATCGCGGTGACCTGCTTCTTGTCCGCGGCGCCGTTGCCGGTGACGGCGGACTTGACCTGGCTCGGAGTGTGGAAACAGACGTCGATGCCGCGCCGCGCGGCCGCCAGCGCGACCACGCCACCGGCCTGTGCGGTGCCCATCGCGGTGCGCACGTTGTGCTGCGAGAAGACCCGTTCGACCGCGACGACCGTCGGACGGTACTCGTCCAGCCACCGCTCGGCGGCGTCGGCGACCAGCAGCAACCGGTTCGCGAGGTCCATGTCGACGGGAGTGCGGACGACGTCCACCGCGACCGGCACGACCTCGCGCCCGCGGCCCGCGTCGACCACCCCGAACCCGCACCGGGTCAGTCCGGGGTCCACTCCGAAGACACGCACGCGCCCACCTCTCGACATCTTGCGAACAGCTGTTCGAGAGTATAGGCGCGTGCACCGACACCGGCCGGGACCAACACGGCCCCGGCCGGCGCCGGTCATCTGTTCGATCGGATCGCGGCCAGGTCACGACCGTCGCGGAGCTGGGCGGCGATGGCCTCGATCCGGGCCGTCGACGCCCCCCAGCCGCGGACCGCCTCCTCGTGGACGACCTTTCCGTCGCGTCGAACCACGACGATCCACGGCACGCCGAACAGCACGCGTACGACCACCCACACGGGCAGCAGCAGCAACAACAGCAGGAACTCGAGGCCGACCACGAGCGCGAGGACCAGCACCGGCAGCATCAGGACCAGCAGGACGATGCCGATGACGGCGCTGATCGGGTCGTCCCCGAGCGAGATGCCGTCGAAGCCGGGTCCCCAGTCGGGGACCGACGTCCGCCGGCGCCAGGGCAGCCATCGCCGCCTCACACTCCAGCGGACGTCCCGACCGTCACGGAACCGCACGGGGGCGTGCCGCTCAGGCGTCGAGTTCGGCGAGCACCTCGTCCGAGACGTCGACGTTGGTGTAGACGTTCTGCACGTCGTCGGACTCCTCGAGCGCGTCGACGAGCTTGAACACCTTGCGAGCGCCGTCGACGTCGACCGGCACCTCGACCGAGGCACGGAAGTCCGGGTCGGCGGAGTCGTAGTCGATCCCCGCGTCGACCAGGGCCGTGCGCACCGCGATCAGGTCGCCGGCCTCGGCGACGATCTCGAACTGCTCGCCGAGGTCGTTGATCTCCTCCGCGCCGGCCTCCAGCACGACCTCGAGGATCTCGTCCTCGCTGCGGCCGGCCTTGTCGAGCACGACGACACCCTTGCGGGTGAACAGGTACGACACCGATCCCGGATCGGCCATGTTGCCGCCGTTGCGGGTCATCGCGGTGCGCACCTCGCCGGCGGCGCGGTTGCGGTTGTCGGTGAGGCACTCGATCAGCACCGCGACGCCGTTCGGGCCGTAACCCTCGTACATGATGGTCTGCCAGTCGGCGCCGCCGGCCTCTTCACCGGCACCGCGCTTGCGGGCGCGCTCGATGTTGTCGTTGGGGACCGAGGTCTTCTTCGCCTTCTGGATGGCGTCGTACAGCGTCGGGTTTCCGGCCGGGTCACCACCGCCGGTGCGCGCGGCGACCTCGATGTTCTTGATCAGCTTCGCGAAGGCTTTACCGCGCTTGGCGTCGATCACGGCCTTCTTGTGCTTGGTGGTGGCCCATTTGGAATGGCCGCTCATACGTGAATTCCCTCTTCCCGGTGTGTTTGGGTGCGCCCGCAGCAGCGAGGCGGCCACGGCGGGAAGCACACAGTAGCGCCAGTTTACCCGCGCTCGGCCCTGGCCCGGCGAACCATGCCCACGAACAGTTCGTGGATGCGCCGATCGCCGGTGACCTCGGGGTGGAAGGACGTCGCCAGGACCGCCCCCTGCCGCACCGCGACGACCCGCCCCGCGGCGGGCCCCTCCGGCACCGTGGCAAGCACCTCGACACCCTCGCCGACCCGTTCGACCCACGGCGCCCGGATGAACACTGCGCGCATCCGCTCCCCCTCGACACCCGTCACGTCGAGGTCCTCCTCGAACGAATCGACCTGGCGGCCGAAGGCGTTGCGCCGCACGGTGATGTCGAGGCCGGACAGGCAGTGGGCGTCGGGCCGGGTGTCGAGCACCTCGGACGCCAGCAGGATCATGCCCGCGCACGACCCGTACGCGGGCATGCCCGCCCGCAGTCGTTCCCGGATCGGTTCGAGCAGGTCGAAAACCACCAGCAGCCGGCTCATCGTCGTGGACTCGCCGCCGGGGATGACCAGCGCGTCCACCGCGTCCAGTTCCTCGCGGCGGCGGACGGTGATCGCGTCGGCCCCCGACGCACGCAGCGCCGCGAGGTGCTCACGCACGTCACCCTGCAGGGCCAGCACGCCGACCGTCGGTCGGTCGGCGAGTTCCTCGGCGGGCGTGGTCACGGGTGCGTACACGGTGTTGATGACTGTTCCAATCTCATTTGCCGGAAAGGGTTTTCGAGTCGTCGGGCCGGCCGCCTGCGCGCCGGACGTGTTCAGGCGCGGCGTACACCCACCAGAAGCAGATACTGCTCGGGGACCGGACCGGCCGTGGGGACCGGGTGCGCGGTGTCGGTGGTCCAGTGCAGTTCGCCGTCCACGTCGATGCGCGCCCGCACCGCCAACCGGGCCCGTCCGTCGATCGCGGCACGGTCCGTGGTCAGGGTGAAGGGCACCGGGACACCGGCCGCGTCGGTGATCCGCTGGGTTGCCAGCACGGTGGCAGGCACGTCCATCCGCGAGACGTCCTCGAGGGTGACGGTCACGACCGCACCGCGGGGCCACGCGATCCGCTCCCGGTACAGGACGTCACCGGTCACGGTCAGGGGATCCGGGGCGGTGGGCTGCACAGATAGAGGATACGGGGGGTGACGACGCGTCAACACACGGCCACCCCGGCCCTCCGCGGCGCCGAAACCCCACCCGACCGACACAAGCTGTCGGTGGCCACCGGCATGGCCGGACCGTCCCTGGACGCCATGGCGTCGGTGGCATCCGGTCGAGGGCACCACAGTGCTCTCGCAGCTCACCGAGGCGCCGCTCGGTCACGGGATCGGCTACCACGTCGTGCAGTTCGCGCCGGCGTGACCGGGGTCAGTCCCGCAGCAGGCGGGTCAGTCCCTCCTGCACGACGGCAGCGACGATGGTGCCCGAGCGGTCGAAGATGCGGCCCTGGGTCAGCGCCCGCCCGAAACCCGCGGACGGCGAGGACTGGTCGTAGAGCAGCCACTCGTCGGCGCGGAACGGACGCAGGAACCACAGGGCGTGGTCGAGCGAGGCCTGCTGGAGTCGGGCGTCGGCGTGCGGCACCTGTGCCGACCCGAGCAGCGTCATGTCGGACATGTACGCGAGCGTGCAGATGTGGAAGACCGGATCCTCGGGCAGGGTGCCGCGGTACCGGAACCACACCTGCTGCTGCGCGGGCACACCCGGGCGACGGTCGATGTCCTCCTGCGGAACGAACCGCAGATCCCAGTCGGCCCACTCCCGGAACTCCCACGACAGCTCGTCGGCCGACAGCGCGGTGTCGGGCAGGTCCTCGGGATCGGGCACGGGCGGCATCCGGTCCCCGTGCTCGATGCCGACGTCGCCGACGTGGAACGACGCGGACATCGTGAAGATCGCCTGCCCGTCCTGGACACCGGTGACCCGGCGGGTGCAGAACGACCGGCCGTCACGGATCCGGTCCACGAGGAAGACCGCCGGGATGGTCGGGTTGCCCGGCCGCAGGAAGTACCCGTGCAGCGAATGCACCCGGAACTCCGGGTCGACGGTGCGCACCGCGGACACCAGTGCCTGCCCGGCGACCTGACCGCCGAACGTTCGGGTCAGCATGGTCTCGGCGACGATCCCGCGGAAGATGTCCTTCTCGAGCTGTTCGAGTTCGAGAATCTCTTCGATCGACGACATGTCGTTCCCCTTCCGGCGGTGCTCAACGTAACAACGCGACGGCCCCGCATCGTGGATGCGGGGCCGTGCATGGTCAGCGGTGGTGGGTCACCAACCACGCTCGGCGAGCCGGTGCGGCTGCGGGATCTCGTCGACGTTGATGCCGACCATCGCCTCGCCCAGACCACGCGAGACCTTCGCGAGCACATCCGG